>CAWEDS010000032.1:0-53068 GCA_963807845.1 uncultured Gammaproteobacteria bacterium | reverse complement strand
CAGCGACACCGGGCAGCGCGCGCAGCGAGGCGTATGATGCGTTGCTGGCACTGGGCTATAAGGGCAATGAGGTCAACAAGCTGTTCGGCAAACTCGACATGGACGACAAATCGGCCGAGGATATTATTCGTGAGGCGCTGCGACAGGTGGCTCAATAGATGGTTGGTATCGAACACGATCGCTTGAGCCACGCGGAACCGGCGCCGGATGACCAGGTGTTCGACCGTGCGATACGGCCGAAAACACTGGCGGACTACGGCGGGCAGCCCGGCGTAAAGCAGCAGATGGAAGTGTTCATCGAGGCGGCTCGCCGTCGTCGCGAGCCCCTCGATCACGTGCTGATTTTCGGACCGCCCGGTCTTGGCAAGACGACGCTGGCGCACATCGTGGCCAATGAGATGAACGTCAACCTGCGCCAGACATCGGGACCGGTCCTTGAGCGGCCCGGCGATCTCGCCGCGCTGCTGACCAACCTGGAACCCAACGACGTGCTGTTCGTCGACGAGATTCATCGCCTGAGTGCGGTCGTCGAAGAAGTGCTGTACCCGGCGATGGAAGATTTTCAGCTCGACATCATGATCGGCGAAGGGCCGGCGGCGCGCTCCATAAAGCTCGATCTGCCGCCGTTCACGCTGGTCGGCGCGACCACGCGTGCCGGCTTGCTGACGTCGCCACTGCGCGATCGCTTCGGTATCGTGCAGCGGCTCGAGTTTTACTCGAGTGTCGAGCTGGAGGCGATCGTTCATCGCTCGGCCGGCATCCTGAACCTGCCGATAGACGATGAGGGTGCTGCCGCAATCGCCACACGCTCGCGCGGCACACCGCGCATTGCCAATCGCCTGCTGCGACGGGTGCGCGACTTCGCGGAAGTCGAAGGCGATGGCGTGGTGACCGGTGCGGTTGCCGCAGCGCAATGGACGTGTTGCAGGTCGACCCGCACGGCTTCGATGCAATGGACCGGCGGCTGCTCAGGGCGATCATCGAGAAATTCGACGGTGGCCCGGTTGGCATTGAGAGCCTCGCCGCGGCCATCGGTGAAGAGCGCGGCACGATCGAGGACGTGCTGGAGCCGTTTCTGATCCAGCAGGGTTTTATGATGCGCACGGCGCGCGGACGCGTTGCAACCAGTAACGCCTACGTGCATTTTGGTCTCACGCCGCCGGCGCCAGCGAACCAGGAGCTGCCGCTTGACCACGGCTGACAACAGTCCTTTCGAATGGCCGGTCCGCGTCTATTACGAAGATACCGACGCGCAGGGCGTCGTTTACTATGCCAATTACTTTCGATTCATGGAACGTGCACGCACCGAATGGTTGCGTACGCTCGGTGTGGATATGCACGAGCTGATGGAACAGGAGCGACGCATTTTCGTGGTCGCCGAGGTCAACGTACGCTTTGTTGCGCCCGCACGCCTGAACGACCTGCTGGTTGTCACAGCGAAGCTCGTTAACCAGAGTCGAGTGTCGTTCGATCTCGAACAGAACTATTTATCGCGGAAGCAACAACGGCGACTTGCTCACAAAGGGCTGCGTCAAAGCGGCGTATCTGGACGCCGATTCGATGCGACCGAAACGCATGCCATCGTCTTTATTCGGGGAACAGCCATCATGAATGCCGACATGTCCGTTATTGGATTACTACTTGAAGCCAGCCTGCCAGTGCAGATAGTGATGCTGCTGCTGATCGCCGCTTCACTGATGTCCTGGAACATTATTTTCACCCGGCGCCGCCTGATTCGCCGCAACAAGGATGCCTCGGACGAATTCGAAGCCGCGTTCTGGTCCGGAGGCGATCTCAACACCTTGTACCAGAGTGCCGCCCGCGCCAAGGGTGGCAGCGTCGGCATGGCGAGTATTTTCGAGGCGGGATTTCGGGAATTCAACCGCGCGCTGCAGGCCGACGACACCGGGCCTGACAAGCTGGTCGAGGAATGTCGCCGCGCCATGCATGTGGCGCAAATGCGCGAGGTAGACCGGCTTGAGCAGGGCCTGGCAACGCTCGCGACGATCGGCTCCACCAGTCCCTACGTCGGTCTCTTCGGCACCGTGTGGGGCATCATGGGGGCCTTCATGGGGCTTGCGAACGTGCAGTCCGCGACGCTTGCGGTGGTGGCGCCGCCCATTGCCGAAGCACTGATTGCAACGGCGATGGGCCTGTTTGCCGCCATCCCGGCGGTCATCGCCTACAACCGCTACGCCGACAAAGTGGTGCGCCTCGAGTACCGTTACGACGGCTTCATGGAAGAGTTTTCCAGCATTCTGAGGCGCCACGCGCGCAACAAGAAGGCGGGCTGAGATGGTGAACCCCAAGCAAAAGCGCAAGCTCATGGGCGAGATCAACGTCGTACCCTACATCGACGTGATGCTGGTATTGCTGGTTATCTTCATGGTGACCGCGCCGCTGTTGACGCAGGGTATTGAAGTCGACCTGCCGCAGGCGAATTCCGAGCCGATCGAAGATGTACCCAATCATCCGCCGGTCGTGCTGAGCGTCGACACCGACGGCAGGCTGTACATCAACATCGGCGACGACGAAGACCAGCCGGTTAGCGGCAAGGACGTGATCGCCCGTATCGGGGCCGTCTTGAGGAATCGACCGGAAACGCCGATCCTCGTCAAGGCGGACCGTGCCGTGCCCTACGGCAACGTGGTCGGCGCCATGGTGCTGTTGCAGCAAGGTGGTGCCGACAGTATCGGTTTTGTAACTGACCCGCTGGGTTCATACCCCGTTCCGGAGTAAATCGCCGCGTGATTCGCGACGCACACAACGTTATTCCTCTCACTATGTCGGTGGTGCTGCACGCGATCCTGCTGGGCGTGATGCTGTTGGCGTACGACTTTTCGCGCGCGGTACCGATCACGCCGCTGGCGATTCGGGCGACGCTGGTAACCGAAGGTGCCGATCAGTTGGCGCCACGAGTTGCCGAACCTCTGCCGCCGCCGGTTATCGAAGAGCCGGAACCCGAGCCGCTGATCGAGACGCCGGAACCGGAGCCGGAGCCCGAGCCGCCCGCGGAGCCTGACAACAGCGAGGAATTGCGGCGCCAGGCGGAGGAGGAAAAGCGTCGGCAGGACGCGCTGGTCGAGAAAGAGCGGCTGGAAACGATTCGCCTGCAGGAGGAAGCCGAGCGCGAGCAGCAGGAATTAAAGGAGCAGCAGGAAAAAGAGCGGCAGGAACGTGAGGCGAAGGAGGAGCTCGAGCAGAAGAAGCGCGAGGCCGCGGAGGAAATCGAGCGCCAGAAGCGTGAGGAAGAGGAAAAAGAAAAAAAGCGCATCGAGGCGGAGAAAAAGCGCGAAGAGGACGTTCGGCGCCAGCGCGAGGAAAATGAACGCCTGCGCCGGGAGTTGGAAGACTCGGCGCGTGCCGACGAAATAGCGGCCGAGGAAAACCGCATGGCGGCGGTCGACGCCGGCGCCCTGGCCGTCTATACCGCGAAGATTCGGCAGAAGATCGAGCGCAACTGGTCCGCACCGGCCAGCGCTGGCGCCGAACTTGAGTGTTCGGTGCGAGTACGGCAGATTCCGGGCGGCGAAGTGGTGGGAGTGTCCATACTGAGCTGCAATGGCGACGAAGCCGTGCGCCGCTCCGTCGAGGCGGCCATCTATTAAATCGTCACCTTTGCCGGAACCATCGGACCCGAGTCTGTTCGATAGAAACATCTTGCTAAACTTGAGTATTCGCCAGTAAAACTGGCCAGGGAAGTCATAGGATGATCGTATTGAAAAAATCAAGGTTTGCCGTACTGGGCCTGGTCTTGCTGGCGCCGTTCGCGGCGGCGGAGCTGGTTATCGACGTGCAGGGCGTGGCGCAGCGGACGCCTGTGGCTATCGTGCCGTTTGGCTGGGAGGGCAGCGCGCCCGAGATGCCGCTGGATGTGGCGGGGGTGATCAACAGCGACCTGCGCCGCAGCGGCCGCTTCGCGCCGATCCGTGAAGAGGACATGCTGCAAAAGCCCACCAGTGGTGGCGACGTCGACTTTGACGACTGGGGCTATGTCGGTGTCGAGGCCGTCGTCGTCGGCAGCGTCACGCAAACCGGCGACAATGCCTACAACCTGCAGTTCCAGCTGTTCGACGTGTTCGGCCGCCGGCAGCTCGTTGGCTATCGCATGCCCGCGAGCCGTGGCACCATGCGGGCCGCGGCTCATCGTCTGGCCGACATGATCTACGAGAAGCTCACGGGCATCAAAGGGGTCTTCGGCACCAAGGTCGCCTACGTGACGGCGAAGCAACAGGGGCAGGGGCGCCTGTACTCGCTCATCGTCTCCGACCAGGACGGCGCCAATGAGTACACGATCATGGAGAGCACGGACCCGATCATGTCGCCGGCCTGGTCGCCCGACAGCCGCCAGCTGGCCTACGTTTCCTTCGAAAACAACAAGTCGTCGATTTTCGTGCAGACCTTGCGGACCGGCAATCGCTTCAAAGTCTCGAGCAAGCCGGGTATCAACGGCGCGCCGGCATTTTCGCCGGACGGGCGTACGCTGGTTGTGACCCTCGGCGGTGTCGATGGCAATCTCGACATCTACACCCTGGACATCAATACGCGGCAGTCGAAACGGCTGACCACCCACAGGGCGATCGATACCGAGGGCGCCTGGTCGGCGGATGGACGCTACATCTATTTTACGTCGGACAGGGCTGGCGGGCCGCAGGTGTATCGAGTCCCGGCGGTTGGCGGGTCGCCGGAGCGCATTACCTTCGAAGGGAGTTATAATGCCCGGCCGAGGTTGTCGCCGGACGGCAAGCGGTTGGCGGTGGTGCACAACGACCAGGGCAATTTCCGTATCGCCGTGATGGGGCTGGAGAAAAAAGACCTCCTGGTGGTGTCCGCGGGAAGCCAGGACGAGAGCCCGAGCTTTGCGCCGAACAGCGATATCCTGATCTACGCAACCCGGAAAGGACGTGACGGTGTGCTGGAGACGGTGTCTGCCGACGGTCTGATTCGGCAAAAAATGGCTTCCGGTCAGGGGGATGTGCGCGAGCCTGTATGGTCGCCATTCCCTCGATTCTGATAGTAAGGATTTACATTAAGTTATTACAATTACTTCTTGTTTTTAATAATTTATCTTCAATCTAGAAGGTAAGCACTAAGGACGCTGAAAATGTCTAATCTGAAATTGATCGCTGTCGGCCTGCTGGCCGCATTACTGGCTGGCTGCGGGGGTACTCCTGAGGTCCCGGACCCGGAACCGGACGACACCCTTTACGGCAATGCGGATGCATCGACCGATAGCATGGGTGACCGCGGGCTGGGCGAGGGCGAATACCTGGACGACCCGTCGGCGGGCGAACTGGGTACTGTCATTTACTTCGAGTTCGACTCATCCGAGGTGAGGCCGCAGGATCAGGACGTGATTTCCCGTCACGCGATGCAGCTTGGCGACAACACGCGCTTGCGCGTGCGCCTCGAGGGTCACGCCGATGAGCGCGGCTCGCGGGAATACAACATCGGTCTCGGCGAGCGTCGCTCCCAGGCCGTGCGGCAGATGCTGATGATCCAGGGCGTGTCGGCATCGCAAATCTCGACCGTCAGTTTCGGCGAGGAGCGACCGGCATCGTTTGGCAGTTCAGAGCCCGATTACGCGCAGAATCGTCGCGTAGAAATCAAGTACACCAACTGATCCGTGTTAACGATGCGCACCCGTACTCTCGGCCTGTTGCCACTGTTGCTGGCGCTTGCCGGCTGTCCCTTGCTCGAGCCGGCCGACGATCCGATGGTATCGAAACTCGACGACCTGGAACGCCGCCTTGAAGCGATTGAGCGGGTGCTGCAAAACCAGAGCCTGGTGACGCTGACCCAGCAGGTTGCAGCCCTCGAGCGTCGCAGCGACGAGATCCAGGGCCGCCTGGAGACGCAGGAGCACGGCAACGAGACCACGTCAGACCGTCAGCGCCAGCTCTACGCCGATCTCGACCAGCGCATCCAGAGCCTGGAGAGTGCCGTACGCGCGCGAAATTCTGTCAGCGTGATGGAAGGCGGCACGCTGTCGCCAGGACAGCTACCGGTGCCCGGCGGATCGGATCGCGACAACTACCAGGCGGCGTTCGAGTTACTGAAAGAGCAACGCTATGAACCCGCCGCGATGGCATTCCAGCAGTTCCTTGTCAGTTATCCCGAGAGCGAGCTGGCAGACAACGCCCAATACTGGCTGGCCGAATCCTATTACGTTACCCAAAAGTACACCGAGGCGCTGTCGGCGTTCGAGACAGTGATCGAGCTCTATCCGCGCTCTCGCAAAGTCGCCGATGCGCTGCTGAAAATGGGCTATTGCAGCTACGAGCTCAAACGCTGGGAAGCGGCGCGCGAATTGCTGCGACGCGTGCAGGCCGACTTTCCGGAAACGACGGCCGCAAGACTCGCCGGGCAGCGGCTTACGCGCATGGAGGAAGAAGGGGTCTAGGCGAACACCGCCCGGGGGGCTGGAACGGCGCTTGTCATTTGAGGCGTATCGGGTATCATGCCGCCGGAATTCCAATGGCTTATCCGCCAGTTCGTATCCCAAAATGGGGCGTTAGCTCAGAGGTAGAGCATTCGGCTTTTAACCGACTGGTCGTAGGTTCGATCCCTACACGCCCCACCACCTCATCGGTTTCATCTAAAACAGGCGACGGCGCAGGCGACTGCCGCTATCATGCACCATTTTGCGCAAAGGACCTTGTGTAAGGTGGCGAAATCTCGCTGGAAAATTCACAAATTCGGCGGTAGCAGCCTGGCCGACGCGACCTGTTTTCGTCGTGTCATCGGACTGCTGCAGAACCTGAACGATAATCGTGTCGGCGTCGTTGTATCGGCGATGGGCGGCATGACCGATGCGCTGATCAACCTGGCGATCCTGGCAGAACGCGACGACGACCGTTTTGTAGCGGAGTTGCATGCCATTGGCGAGCGCTATTCCCAAACGGCGCAAGAGCTGCTGAGTGGCGAGTCGCTGGTGGCCGTGCTCGATGCCTGGGGCGAGGATGCCGAGGACATGGCGGACGTCCTCAAGGCGATCGCTCTGGTCCGCTCGGCGCCGCAGCGCAGCCGCGACGTGATTGCCGGCTACGGGGAAATCTGGTCCGCGCGCCTGCTGGCGGCCGCGCTTGCCCACGCGCAGCCGGAGCGTGCCGGGCGCTGGATCGATGCGCGCGAAGTCGTAACGGTTCACCCGACAGAACTTGGCCCTTCGGTACTCTGGGATGTCTCACGAGAGAAGTTTTCCAAAGTCGTGCCGGAGGACTTCTCGGGCATTGCTGTAATAACAGGGTTCATCGCCACGGACGAAAGTGGCCTGCAAACCACGCTGGGGCGCAATGGCAGCGATTACTCGGCCGCGATTTTCGCGGCGCTCAGTGACGCCGCCGAACTGACGATCTGGACCGACGTCGACGGCGTGATGAGCGCCGACCCGCGGCGCGTTCCCGAGGCGCAGGTCATCGATGAGCTGACCTACAACGAGGCGATGGAGCTGGCTTACTTCGGCGCCAACGTGATGCACCCGCAGACGCTGGGGCCGGTGGTGGACAGCGGTATTCCCGTGATCATTCGCAACAGCCATAACCCCGCGCATCCGGGTAGCCGAATCGGTGACGTCGTCGGGCCCGCCGACAACATCAAGGGCATCACGGCGATCGGCGACATGGCGCTGGTCAATCTCGAAGGCTCCGGCATGATCGGTGTGCCGGGCACGGCGGACCGGCTGTTCGCAGCGCTCAAGGAGGCCGGCGTGTCCGTGACGCTGATTTCGCAGGCCAGTTCGGAGCATTCGATCTGTATCGCGGTTCCAGCGGACCTTGCCGAGCGCGCACGGGCCGTTGTGACTGAGGCATTTGCCGACGAGCTCGACAGCGGGCAAATCCAGAGTGTCGACATTACGCCCGAGCAGAGCATCGTCGCGGTGGTCGGCGACGGCATGGCGGGCACGCCGGGCATTGCCGGACGGTTTTTCAGCACGCTGGGACGCGCCGGCATCAATATTCGCGCGATCGCACAGGGCTCGTCGGAGCGGAACATCTCCGCTGTCGTCGACTCGGAACAGGCAACGCGCGCGCTGCGCGCTGTGCACTCCGGTTTCTACCTGTCGGCGAAGACGATATCGATCGGGCTGATCGGCCCCGGGACGGTCGGTACCTCGCTGCTGCGTCAACTGGAAAAGCAGGCCGGCCGCCTGCGCAAGAACTTCAACCTCGATCTGCGCGTACGCGCTATCGCGCGTTCGCAGACGATGCTGTTGGGCGAACGAAGTATCGAGCTTGCGGGTTGGCAGGACGAACTGTCGGCGCACGGCATCGATACGGATCTCGAGCAACTCGAAAAACACATCAATCCCGACCATTTGCCGCACGCGGTCATTATTGACTGTACGGCAAGCGCGCACATTGCGGGCAAGTACGCCGGTTGGCTGGAGCGCGGCATACACGTGATGACGCCCAACAAGAAGGCGTTCAGCGGGCCGATCGAGGAGTACAACGCGATTCGTGCCAGCTCGGCGCGTGGTAGCTCGCATTATTTTTACGAAACGACGGTCGGCGCGGCGCTGCCGATCATCTCGACGCTACGGGACCTGATCGATACCGGCGATCAGGTTCGCTCGTTGCAGGGTATCTTTTCCGGAACACTCGCCTACCTGTTCAACGTCTACGACGGTACGACACCGTTTTCGGCGATCGTGCGTGATGCGAGGGAAAGCGGTTTCACGGAACCGGATCCGCGCGACGACCTGTCGGGCATGGACGTCGCGAGGAAGCTGACGATTCTCGCGAGAGAGCTGGGGCAAACGATCGAGATCGGCGACTTTCCGGTGCAAAACCTGGTGCCCGAGGCGCTGCGGGACTGCAGCGTCGATGAGTTTCTCCTGCGCTTGCCGGAGTTTGACGACGAGATGCTCGCCCTGTACGAGGCGGCCAGTCGCGACAACAAGCGCCTGCGCTACTCAGCCCAGCTGCGCGCCGATGGCCAGGCGTCTGTCGGCCTGCATGCCGTTGACGCAGACCACGCGTTTAGCAAGATCAACCTGACCGACAACATCGTGCAGTTCGAAACCGACCGGTATGCAGAAAATCCGCTGGTCATTCAGGGTCCGGGCGCCGGGCCCGAGGTAACGGCCGGCGGCGTGTTTGGTGACCTGCTGCGCCTGGCTCAATATTTGAACGTGGGGGCGTGAGATGAGTGAGTACCTGTCGGCGTTTGCACCCGCATCGATCGGCAACGTGGCCGTG
Source organism: uncultured Gammaproteobacteria bacterium (assembly GCA_963807845.1). Classification (GTDB taxonomy): domain Bacteria; phylum Pseudomonadota; class Gammaproteobacteria; order Steroidobacterales; family Woeseiaceae; genus UBA1847. The sequence goes on along the minus strand of CAWEDS010000032.1, from coordinate 43,868 downwards.
GGCTTTGACATGCTGGGCCTGGCGCTCGCCGACGTCGGCGATCGAGTGCTGGCGAGGCGCGCGTCAAGCGCTGATGTGACTGTCGTTGAGGTTCGCGGCATCGACGGCGAGCTGCATCCCTACCTGTCGACCGACGCAAAACAGAATACGGCATCGATTGCTGCAGCGGCCTTGCTTGTCGATCAGCAACCGGGCTTTGGCGTCGATCTCAAAGTTCACAAGGGTGTGCCACTGCAATCCGGCATGGGCAGTTCGGCGGCCTCCGCCGTTGCCGCCGTGGTCGCGGTTAACGCGTTGCTGGATGCGCCCCTGCCGCTTGAGAATCTGCTGCCTTATGCACTCGAGGGCGAAAAATTTGCCAGCGGCGGCCTGCATGCCGACAACGTGGCGCCGAGTCTGTTGGGCGGCCTGGTCCTTTGTCCGGAGGTCTTGCTGCCCGAGGTGGTCCGCTTGCCGGTTCCTTCGGGTGTGAGCGCGGTCTTGTTGCACCCGGAATTACAGGTGAATACGGCCCATGCGCGCCGGCAGCTGCAGAAAACGTACCCGATGGCGCTCTGGCTGCAGCAACAGGGCCTGCTCGCCGGCTTCATCGCGGCCTGTGCGGCGGACGATATTGCGCTCATCGGCAAAACCTTGCGTGACGTCGTTATCGAACCGCAGCGCGCCGGTGCCGTGCCGTGTTTTACGGCGGTCCGCGATGCGGCGCTGCGTGCCGGTGCTCTCGGCTGCAGCCTGTCGGGCAGCGGCCCGAGCCTGTTCGCACTGGCGCCGGATAGCGGCGCCCAGGCTATTGCGAGCGCCATGGAGCAAGCCTGTCGCGGCGAGGGCATCGACTGCCAGTCCTGGGTGAGTCCCATGACTGCCCCCGGGGCCCACGTCGAGCGTTAGCTATGCGTTATTTCAGCACCCGTGGGGATGGACCCGTCAACCTGGACTACGCGCTTCAGAACGGTATCGCCGCGGACGGCGGCCTGTTCCTTGCCGAGAAGATGCCGGTCTATGCAACCAGGGATTTTGCGAGGGCAGAATCCATTCCGGAGGTTGCCCGGGTACTGCTGGAACCGTTTTTCGGGGGCTCGGAGCTCGAACAGGACCTGAAGACGATCCTCGCGGAGACCTTCAGTTTTCCGATGCCGGTCACGCCCTTGTCGTCCACCGGGCCGCGCGTCGCGTTGCTGGAGCTTTATCACGGACCGACCGCCGCCTTCAAGGATGTGGGCGCGCGTTTCCTTGCGGCCTGCCTGTCGCGGCTGGAGGGCGACAGGCAGGCACCCCTGACCATACTGGTCGCGACGTCCGGCGACACCGGCGGTGCGGTTGCGGCCGCCTTCGATGGGCGCCCCGGGATGCGCGTCGTGGTGTTGTTTCCGGATGGCCGCGTATCCGAACGCCAGGCGCACCAGCTGTGCTGCTGGAGCGACAACGTGGTGTCCCTGAAAGTGCAGGGCTCGTTCGACGATTGCCAGGCGCTGGTCAAGGCGGCGATGGCGGACCCGGCCTTGTCCGCCCGCCACCGCTTCAGTTCGGCCAACAGCATCAATATCGGTCGCCTGTTGCCGCAGAGTACTTACTATGCGTATGCGAGCCTGCAACATTATCGGCAGACCGGTAACAAGCCCGGTTTTATTATTCCAACGGGAAACCTCGGCAATGCGTTCGCCTGTGTCATGGCCCGCGAGATGGGGCTGCCGATCGGCCCGGTTATCCTCGCGACCAATGCCAATCGCACGATCGCCGAGTATTTCGAGACGCTTGCCTGGCTGCCGCGCTCCAGTTTGCAAACGCTGGCGTCCGCCATGGACGTTGGCGACCCGAGTAACATGGAGCGTCTGCGCAGCCTGCTCGGCGATGCCGAAGTGCTGCGCGACCGGCTGGGCGTGCTGTCGGTGAGCGATGACGAAATCAAGTCCGCGATGCGACTCGACTTCGCAGGAGTTCGGGTTTCCCACCTGCCCACATACGGCAACCGCGACGCACACGTGGCGCCAGCTCGAGGATGACCTGAAAAGCGCCCATGACTGGATCCTCGTCGGCACGGCGCATCCGGCGAAATTCGAGACGATTGTCGAACCGATTATCGGTACAACGGTCGCCTTGCCGCCCGAGCTCGAGGAGATACTGGCCCGGCCGGCGCACGCGATCACGATCAAGCCCGATCTCGACGCGCTTGCCACAGCCATCGCCGGCACCTAGGATCTTTTCTGTTCAGGGAACAATGACGCGATGCCCGATTTCCTCCAACCGTTCTTGACGCCGTGGCTGTTGATGTTGCTTGGCGTGCTGGCGTTGCTGGTTATCTGGCTCATCTACCGGTACCTGCACGGCAGGCGTCAGCGGCTTCAGCGCGCGTTTAACGCCATTGCGTACGAACGACTCGAAGGGGTCATCGTGCCCAATGCCGATGAAGGCGAGATTCAGATCGACCAGCTGCTGCTGACCTCAAAGGGGATTCTGATCGTCGACCTGAAGGACGTGCAGGGCGCGGTGTTCGGCAGCGACAAGATGCAGGACTGGGCCGTCATCAGCGATGAGCGACGCTATACGTTTTCGAATCCGCAGCCCATGCTGTACGACCGCATCGCGGCACTCCGGCAGATCGTTCGCGGCGTTCCGGTGACCGGGCGCATTGTGTTCCTGGATGGCGCCGAGTTTACCAAGGGCGTGCCCGGTCTTGTCTGTACGCTCGACGACCTGGTCGATGAGTTTATTGAGCCCGACAAGAAAGCGGCCAAGTTCAAAATCGAGTCGTTCAAGCCGCATTGGGAGCTCATTCAGAAGGCCTCGCTGCCGGCGGAGCGATCGTAAGGCGGGCAGGGTGGCGGCGTTACCCGTGTGTCGAGCAGGTCGAAAAACCGTCTCGGCGTTCTCCGTGCTGATTCGCGCAACGTGCTCCTCGCTCTGCGAGCGCGCTGCCGCGATGGTCCGCAGCACTTCTGGCAGGTAGGCGGGCTCATTGCGACGGCTCTTGGGTTTTGGGCGGAGCGACCGCGGCATAAGGTACGGTGCATCGCTTTCAATGAGCAAGCGGTCATCAGGAATGATCGGGACGATCTCCTTGAGATGCGCGCCGCGCCGCTCGTCGCAAATCCAGCCCGTGATGCCGATGTACAGGTCCATCGCCACGTATTCCCGAAGTGATTCCCCTTCGCCTGTAAAACAGTGGGCGACGGCGCGTGACAACCCGGGCAGTGCCGGTTCGACAAGCTCGACGAAATCGTCGTGCGCATCTCTCTGGTGCAGGAAGACCGGCAGGCCACAGTCTTTGGCAATCTCGAGTTGCCGGCGGAATGCCTCGAGCTGTGCCTCGCGGGGTGAGAAGTTGCGAAAGTAGTCGAGGCCGCATTCGCCGACGGCAACGACGGCCTCAGAGCTGACCAGCCGTCGTATCAGTGCGTCGCTCGCTTCGGAATACTCCGATGCATGATGCGGGTGCACGCCGGCGGTTGAATAAAGGACGCCCGGCATCGATCCGGCCAGTTCGGCGGCCCGGACATTGCTTTCGTCGCTGCTGCCGGTGACCACGATTCTCTGCACGCCCGCGGCGACGGCCCGCTCGACGACCAGGTCCCGATCGTCATCGAAACTGTCGTGGGCGAGGTTGGCGCCTATGTCGATCAGGGAATAACTCATCACATCCTCCGGACCTAATATTGACCCCAGCGAAACACCTTTGCACCGATGGCGATGAAAACCGCGCTCAAGGCCGTCAGGGCGAGCAGGCTCGGCGCGACGTCAGCGAGCGTCGCGCCATCCAGCATTACCGCACGCGCGGAATCCAGTACGTGCGTCAGCGGGAACACCTTGGACAGGTTCTGCAACGCCTCGCCGGTACCTTCCAGCGAAAACCAGACGCCGGACAACATCATCATAGGCCAGTTGATCAGGTTCAACAGGCCGCCGGCGAGTTCTTCGCTGGTGACGCGCGCCGAGACGACCAGGCCGAGCGAGACCATCGATATGGCGCCGACCAGCGCGACCAGGAACAGCGTGAAATAGCTGCCCTCCATGCGCGTGTCAAGAATCAGGTGCGTACCCGTGTAGACAAAAGTCGTGATGCACATGATCAGGACGAGGCGTGAAGCGACCTGTGCCGAGATGAACTCAAAGGCGGACAGCGGTGTGGCACGCAGCCGTTTCAAAAAGCCGTTCTTTCGATAGCGTACGACGACGTAGCCGACACCAAACAGGCAGCTGAACATCATGTTCATGCCGAGGATGCCGGGCAGTACCCAATCGGCGTAACGTATTGGCTTGCCCTGAATCTGTTCCTTGGCGATCATCGGTCGATCGTTCGACGCCGACTGCAACAGTGCCAGCTCTGCAAAATAGCCTTTGGTTGCGTCGGGATTTACCCAGTACCGCGGCGCGTCGCCAAACTCGACGAGCAGGTCCAGCTGATGTCGCGAGACCTTCTGCAGTGCCGCATCCTTGTCGCTCACGGGGACGAAACGGATGTAGCGCATGCCGAGAAACGGGTGCTGCTGTGAGTCGATTTCCGCAGCGCTTTGCAACACGCCGACGGTGTAGGTGTTGCGGTCACCGCTAAAAGCGAATGACAGGCCGAACATCAGTACGATCGGCAGCAACAGGTTCCATGAGAACGACGCGCGATCACGCAGGAACTCGCGGTTGCGACCCTGGAAGATGGCGAATATCCGTCTCAGCATTTCGTTACGCTCGCAGCGAGTGGCCGGTCAGGTCGAGAAACAGGTCTTCCAGGTTCGGCTGCCGAATATTGATGTGATCGAGGTTGACGAAATGCGGTTCGAGCTTCCGCAACGTGGTGCTGACATCGGCCGTAACGATCTCGACGACTCCCCGGTTGTCGTGAACGGTGTGCTCGATGCCGTCGAGTGGCTCAACAAGGTCGCGCAGCGGCAGTTCGATAATCAGTCCTTTGTATTGCTGCCTGAGCAAATCACGTGGTGCGCCCTGCGTGATGATCTTGCCGGTATCCATGATGGCGACGTCGTCGCACAGCACCTGTGCCTCGTCCATGTAGTGCGTGGTCAGCACGATGGACGCACCTTCTGCGCGAAGGCGCTGAATGAGATCCCAGAAATTTCGGCGCGCCTGCGGATCGAGCCCGGTCGTCGGTTCGTCGAGGAAGATCAGGCGCGGTCGATTGACCAGGGCAACGGCGAGCAGCAGGCGCTGGCGCTGCCCGCCCGACAGTTTGCGATTGTCGCGATCGAGGAGGTCGCCGAGAGAGCATTGCTCGACGAGTTCGTCGAAATCGGCCTGGTTGTCGTAAAGCGCCCGGAACATCTCGATGGTTTCACGGACGGTCAGGAAATCCTGCAATGCGGTGTTCTGAAACTGGATGCCGGCTTCCTGGCGAAATCGTGGCCCGGCGGGCTCGCCGCAGTAATAGACCTCGCCGGACGTGGCCGGGATGACGCCCTCGATGATTTCTACGGTGGTGGTCTTGCCCGCGCCGTTGGGGCCGAGGAGTCCGAAGCAAATGCCCTCGTCGACCGCGAAACTGACGCCGTTGACGGCTGTTGTCCCGGGATACTCCTTGATCAGGTTGCGTGCTTCGAGGACAGTGGCCATCGGTGTTAGGGTACCGGACGTCAGGCCGGGCGACCAGCTTGCAACCAAACGCCCGCGGGCGGTATCTAATAGATAACAACCAGCACAGGGGACTTGAAAAAATGTCGAAATGGGTAACGAAGAGTGCCTTTACCATTGGATTTCTGGTGCTGTTGCTCGCGGTGCCGGCGCTGGGTGCGACGGTCAACAAGAGCATCAAGATCGCAGCCGACAGCGAGTCCGACGGTGCGTCCTCAGTTAACGGCAGTATCTCTGTAGGCGACAATGCAGTCGTTTCCGGCAATGTCAAAACCGTGAACGGCACCATCCGGGTCGACGCCGGCGCCAGCGTGGAAAAAGTGTCGACTGTCAACGGTGCCGTTCGGCTGGCCGAAAAAGTCAGTAGCGAAAGTCTCAGCACCGTGAACGGCTCGATCAGGGTGGGGGCCGATACGGTCGTGGATGGCGAGGTAACGGCGGTCAATGGCCGCATTGCACTGGCAAACGGTGTCAGGGTCAATAACAACGTCAGTAACGTCAATGGCGAGATAGAGCTCACCGGCGCCGAAGTCGCAGGGGACCTAAAAACCGTCAACGGCGATGTCAGCCTCGAAGACGGCGCTGTGCTGAAGGGCGACCTCGTGGTGGAGGAAAACAGCGGCTGGGGCTGGGGCAAGTCCAAGAGCCGCAAGCCGCGAATCGTTATCGGCCCCGGCTCGCGTGTCGCGGGAACGATCATACTCAAGCGTGAGGTCGACCTGTTCATTAGCGATACGGCCGAAGTCGGCGGTGTCGAGGGCAAAATGAGTATGGATGACGCAGTGCGCTTCGAGGGTGAGCGGCCCTAGCGTTGCCCGTTAAAAACGGCTGAGGCGTAGCCGCAGAATTAAAGTAGAATAATGGCCGTGCAAAGTGCGGCAACACAACTGGCCCTTTTTTCGGACGCCGATGAGTTTGAAACGGTACCCGGGTTTTCCGTGCGCGAGAGCGGCCGGGCGCGGCGTTTGTCGATCAAGGTCTTTCCCCGTGGGCGAGTCGAGGTCGTCGTCCCGCGGCGTACGCGGGCGGCCACCGTCCGTGAGTTTGTAGAATCCCATTCGGACTGGATCAGGAAAGCGCAGGCGTCGTTCGCCGCGGAGCACCCGCCGGAGCCCTTTGCGCTTCCCGGCGAGGTCCGTCTCAACGGCGTCGAGCGAGCGTTTACGGTGCGCTATGTCCCGGAGCAGGGTGCGCAGACGGTGAACTATCGCAATCAGGGCCATACGGTCGTGTTGACCGGTGATACCGACGATGAAGTGCTCTGTGTCAAAGCCCTGCGGCGCTGGCTGCTCGCCCTGGCAAAACGCGAATATGCGCCGCGATTGCGCAGCCTGTCGGCACTGACCGGACATTCCTACAGGAAAATGCACGTGCGCGGGCAGCGCACCTGCTGGGGCAGTCACTCCAGTAACGGAACCATTTCCCTCAATTACTGCCTCATGTTTCTGGACCCGGCGCACCTGCGCTATGTCATGATTCATGAGCTATGTCACGCGCGCCACATGAACCACTCGCGCCGCTTCTGGGGCCTTGTCGAGAAGTTCGAGCCCAACTACCGCCGGCTCGACAAGGACCTGAACGGCAGTTGGAAACAGATCCCGACGTGGGTTGGCATCTACTAGAAATGATGTTCGCCCTGTCTGACGGTGAGTAATACCGAAAAAATGTCATCGACACCCCGCATTCTTTGCACCATGCTGCTGCTCGTGTTCGTTAGCCACGCGCTGGGCAGCGTGCATGTGGCAACCCATGGCAATGCGGACGTTGGCGACTGTGCGCTGTGTGCGACCTACGGCAACGCCTCCGCTCCGCCAGCGGATACCGGGGTGTGCTCGATTCCACCTGCAGGTTCTGACGCGCACCTTGACGCCCCCCGGCGGACTGACGCCGCCTCTGCCGTGCTCTGCAAATACCAGCGAGGACCCCCTCTGGCCGAATCTGCGTAGCGTTAGTCTTGTCGTGGCGATAGGCCGCGATCAATGTTGCAGAGATTCATTTGGAGGGCCAAGCAATGCGAATTCCTTTAGGCGTTGCCACTGTCGCACTTGTCATCATTAGCGCCGGCGCCGAGGCGGCGCCGGAAACAGAACTGGATTTATTGCGCGCAGCCGTCGCCGAACTGCGCGCCGATTACGAGGCTCGTATCGCCGAGCTGGAGCAGCGGCTGGCGGTCGCAGAGCAAAATGCCCTGCAGGCCGGTTACACGGCAACCCAGGCCGCTGGCGTGCAGGCGACCGGGGCGGGCGGCTCGTCTCGTGGATCCACATTCAACCCGGCGATCGGCGTTATTTTCGAGGGTCAGGCCTGGAACTTCAGCGAGGACCCGGGTGGCTACTTCATTCAGGGCTTTCCGCTGGGCGGGGAGGCGGGTCCGGCCGACCAGGGCTTCGGTCTCGGTGAAACCGAACTCATCATGAATGCCAGTGTGGACGACAAGTTCACGGCATACCTGACGGCCGCCCTGGCGCTCGAAGACGGAGAAGGCGTCGTCGAGATTGAAGAAGCCTGGGTTGAGACCACCGCGCTCCCGGCCGGCTTTGGCGCCCGATTCGGACGGTTCTTCTCGGCACTGGGCTACCTCAACGCAAAACATGCGCATACCTGGGACTTCACCGATCAGCCGCTGCCCTACCAGGCATTTCTCGGCAACCAGTACCTCGATGACGGCGTGCAGCTGCGCTGGCTGGCACCCACCGATCTGTACATGGAATTCGGCGGCGAGTGGCTGCGGGGCGATCGTTATCCCGCAGCGGGCGCCGCGAAGTCCGGGTTCGGGAGTCACAGCCTGTTTGCCCGGTTCGGCGGCGACGTGGGCACCGACAGCAGTTGGCTCGCCGGTGTGTCGTATCTCGACAGCACCGCCATCGACAGGCCCTCGGGCAGCGAGGACGACCCGCTGATGTTTAGTGGCGACTCGACCCTCACGGTGGCCGAATTCGTCTGGAAATGGGCCCCGAACGGCAACTGGAAGCAGCGCAACCTGATACTGCAGGCTGAATACCTTCGGCGCGATGAAGATGGCGATTACCGGCTCGCCGATGGCACGCCGCTGCGCTACGACGCGAGCCAGACGGGCTGGTATGCGCAAGCCGTGTACCAGCCGATACCGCGCTGGCGCGTCGGCGCGAGAATTGACGGCCTGTCCGCCGACAGTCCCGGAGCGCTGTTCGATGGCACAGAGCTTGCGGCACCAGCGAACGATCCGCGTCGTTACAGCATCATGGCGGACTGGTCCAACAGCGAGTTCAGCCGGCTGCGGCTGCAGTTGACGAAAGACGAGTCGGGACCGGTGGACGATACGCAATGGGGCGTTCAATACATCCACAGTATCGGCGCCCACGGCGCGCACACATTCTGAGGGAATAGCCGATGAACAGAACGCTAGCTTGTCTTACTGATCGCGCTGATGCCGCTGCAGGCCTCGGCCAAGCTCAATGTTTTCGCCTGCGAGCCCGAATGGGCCGCGCTTGCGACCGAAGTAGGCGGCGATCTCGTGACCACGTTCAGCGCCACCACGGCCCTGCAGGACCCGCATTACATCCAGGCCAGGCCCAGCCTGATCGCCAAAGTTCGCCAGGCGGACCTGGTGATATGCAGTGGCGCCGAGCTCGAAATCGGCTGGCTGCCGGCATTGTTGCAAAAGGCGAATAATCGCAAGGTACTTCCGGGTGGTGCAGGCTATATGGAGGCCAGCGGCTACGTGTTGCGGCTCGACGCTACGGACCGTGTCGATCGTGCCGGGGGGGATATTCACCCGCTGGGAAACCCGCACATACAAACCAATCCGCACAATATCGCCGCGGTCGCCAAAGCCCTCGGCAGGCAGTTCGGCGCGCTCGACAAAAACAATGCGGCGGTTTTCGATGCGCGCCTCGCGGACTTCCTGCAGCGCTGGGAGGCCGCGATCGTCCGGTGGGAGGCGCGTGCCGAGCCACTGCGTGGTGCGCGGGCGATAACCCATCACAAGTCGTGGGTGTATCTCGAGCGCTGGCTGGGTATCGAGGAAGCCGCCAATCTCGAAGCAGTCCCCGGATTGCCGCCGACGGCAACGCACCTGGCGCGACTGACGTCCCAATTTAAGGACGGCGGCGCGGACTTTATTATCCGCTCGCCGTACCAGGATGCGCGGCCGTCCGAGTGGCTAGCGAAACGCGCTGCGATCCCGGCGGTGGTACTGCCCTTGACTGTCGGGGGAACCGAGCAGGCCCGGGACCTGTTTTCGCTGTTCGATGACATCATCGAGCGGCTATTGACGGCTCGCGCGCATGACTGATTTTGTAGACTGGACAATCGTTGGTCCGGCGCTGTTTGCCGGTTTAATTGTGCTCAGCACGCACGTGCCGCTGGGGCAGGAGGTGTTGCGGCGCGGCATCATCTTTATCGACCTGGCGATCGCGCAGGTGGCGGGGCTCGGCGTCATCGCGGCGCATACGCATGGACTGGGATCCGCAGGGTTTCGAGGTTCAACTTGCGGCGGTGAGTGCCGCTTTGCTGGTGGCGACCGTGCTGCACTGGACCGAGAAGCGCTGGCCGCGCATCCAGGAGCCGCTGATTGGTATCGTCTTTATCCTGGCGGCCACCGGCGGCATTCTGCTGCTAGCGGGCAATCCGCATGGCAGCGAGCATCTCAAGGAATTACTGGTAGGGCAGATACTCTGGCAGACCTGGTCATCGCTGTTGCCGATTGCCATCTTGTCCGCGGTAGTGCTCGCGATCTGGTTTGCGTTGCATTCCCGCTCCGGCGCGCTCACGTTTTACCTGGCATTTGCAGTCGTGGTCACCGCCTCGGTGCAAATCGTCGGCATCTACCTCGTTTTTGCCAGTCTCATCATCCCCGCGCTCGCAACGACCGGCTTGAAGAAAGGCAACCGGATCTTTTTCGGCTACCTGATCGGCGCCGTTTCCTATTTTATCGGTATCGCGGTATCCGTTGTCGCCGACCTGCCGACCGGAGCCGTGATCGTCTGGAGTATGGCCGGCGTTGCGCTACTGTTCGGGATGCTGGTTTCCGACAAGCGGCTCGGCGTCTAGCCCTGATCCAGTACGTCGCGAAGGTTGATTACGGCAGCATTGGCTCGCGCCAGGTAATTGGCCATGACGAGCGAGTGGTTGGCGAACAAGCCATACCCGCCGCCGTTTAGAACCAGTGGGGAACTCAACGGTTCGAGACTCGCCTCGAGCTCGCGAATCACCTGCCGCACACTGACCTCGGCGTTCTTGTCCGCCAGCACGTTGGCAAAATCGAACTCGGCAGCGCGGAAGAAGTGCACAAGCGCCCACGCCGTGCCGCGCGCTTCGAAGAAGATGTCGTCAACCTCCCACCACGATGTCCGCACCTTGATGGTGTCCGGTTGTGCCCCGGCCGCTTTCGCTGCGGGCTCGCCAGCGAGGTTTTCATTGATACGGTTGGTTGCAACACTATCGCCAAGTCGACGCGTCAGGCTGCCGAGGCGTTTTTCGACCTGTGAAAGCCATTCCCTCAAGTTGTCCGCGCGCGCATAGAACTGCGTGTCAGGATCGCCAGCCGCCAGGCGATCGCGATACGTTGTGAAACCTTCAATTGCATCGCGATACTCGGACTCCGTGGTAGGCAGGATCCAGGAATCGTTGTCGAAAAAGAACCGCGGTTCGGCGGCGGCAACAGCCTCGTCTTCTTTCGACTGGGACTGGCTGCGGCTGTAGTCATTACGAATCACCCGGGCAAGGTCGCGCACCTGCTGCAACACGCCGAACTCCCAGTTGGGAATGTTGTCGAGAAAAATATTCGGCGGGAGTTTGTCATTAGTGAGGTAGCCGCCCGGTTTTTCGAGCAAGGTCTCGGCTACGCGAATGAGCGTATCCGTTGTTGAAAAACCCACCACGGCGGTTGACGTATCGGCCGAGCGATTCACCCAGAAGACGTCGGGTTCACGGGAGAACCAGAAGCCGAGTATGAACATGAGGAGCAGCAACACGGTCAGTGTCGCGCCTGCAATTCTTGTCCATTTTTGGGTAGCCAGTATGTTTTTGGCTGATCGTTGCATCCGACGCTTCTCCGTTAATTGCCAGGGCGGTCAACGCCCCAGCGATTCTACCAGTTTCGGCAAAGTCGCTGCGGCATTGCCTGCGATCGAGAAATCACAGTCAACCGCCTGCGCCGTCGGGTTAGGGTTGACTTCCGCGGTCGTGGCGCCGCCAAGCCGTGCAACTTCCATCAGGCCGGCGGCAGGATAAACCAGCGAGGAGGTGCCGATTGACAGAAACACGTCGCAATCCGCTGCGGCGGCAAAAGACCGGTTCAAGGCGTCCTCGGCAATGGTCTCGCCAAACCAGACGACACCGGGGCGAAGTTTGGCGCCGCAGCGCGGGCAGACGGGGACCTCCGCCGGCTGGTCGTGTTCGATGACGCAGCCTTCTGCGTCGCAGCGGTCCGCGAACAGGTTGCCGTGAAACTCGATGACCTGTTCGCTTCCGGCGCGCTGGTGCAGGCCGTCGACATTCTGTGTGACCAGTGTGAACGTCGGCACCAATTCGGCAAGACGGGCCAGCGCTTCATGCGCGGGATTGGGCCTGGCTGCGGCGACGAGTTCCCGTCGCCACCGATACCATCGCCAGACCAGCGCCGGGTCGTCGGCAAATGCCTCGGGGGTCGCCAGCCGCTGTGGGTCGTAGTCGGCCCACAAGCCGCGCTGCGCGTCTCGAAAGGTCGGCACACCGCTCTCGGCCGAGACGCCGGCACCGGTCAACACGCAGATATGACGAGCCTCTCGCAGCCGCGCCAGTAAATCGGGGTCGAACCGCAATGTATCTAACGGATCTTCACGCGAAAGAAAATTGGGGTCGAACCGCGATTTTTCTTCCATGACAAATTGTCCTTGAAGAACGGAATTAAAATCGCGGTTCGACCCCAGTATTTCTACGCAGCGAGTTGGCGTAACACGTAGTGCAGGATTCCGCCGTTTTCGTAGTAATCACGTTCTTTCGGCGTGTCGATACGAATCTGCGCACGGAACGTTATCGCATCGCCGTTTTCCGGCGTTGCTGTCACCGTGACGGTCTTGGCGTTGGCATCCGTCTGGCCCTCGATACTGAAGACCTCCTGGCCCGTCAACCCGAGCGAGGTGGCATCCTGGCCGTCAAAAAACTGCAGCGGCAGTACGCCCATGCCGATCAGGTTGGAGCGGTGAATGCGCTCGAAGCTCTTTGCAATGACGGCCTTGACGCCCAGCAGCAGGGTGCCCTTGGCTGCCCAGTCGCGGGACGATCCGGTGCCGTACTCACTGCCGGCAGATAACGATCAGCGGTGTGCCGTCAGCCTTGTAGCGGTTCGCCGCGTCGATAGATCGACATTTGTTCGCCGCCAGGCTGGATGTCGTGTCCAGCCGCCCTCGGTGCCCGGCGCCAGCTGGTTGCGCAGGCGAATATTGGCGAACGTGCCGCGCATCATCACCTCGTGATTGCCGCGGCGGGAGCCGTAGGAATTGAAGTCCGACGGCTTGACGCCCTGCTTCTCCAGGTAGCGGGCCGCGGGGCTGTCCGCGGCGATGCCGCCGGCCGGCGAAATGTGGTCGGTCGTCACCGAGTCGCCGAGCAGTGCCAGCACGCGTGCACCGCTGATGTTCTGGACCGCAGAGCGGCTGCTTTTGCATGCCTTCGAAGTACGGCGGGTTCTTGACGTAGGTCGAGGTGTCGTCCCAGGTATAAATCTCGCCCGTGGGCGAATCGATACCTTTCCAGTTTGCATCGCCCTCGAAGACGCTGTCGTAGCTTGACTTGAACATGCTCGGAGTTAATGTTCTTGGCGATCGTCTCCTGAACTTCCTGCTGGCCGGGCCAGATATCTTTCAGGTACACCGGCTTGCCGTCCTGATCCTCTCCCAGAGGATCGTTGAACAGATCGACATCCATGTTGCCGGCCAGTGCGTAGGCAACCACCAGCGGCGGCGACGCGAGGAAGTTCATGCGCACCAGTGCGTGAATGCGGCCTTCGAAGTTGCGGTTACCCGACAGTACGCTGGTGCCAACGATGTCGCCCTGCAGAACGGCTGCGGCGATCTCCGGCTTTAAAGGCCCCGAGTTGCCAATGCAGGTCGTGCATCCGTAGCCAACGTTGTAGAAACCGATAGCAGCGAGATCGTCAAGCAACCCGGCTTTCTCGAGGTAATCGGTGACGACCCGGGAACCCGGTGCAAGGCTGGTCTTGACCCACGGCTTCGCCGTCAGGCCTTTGGCTGCGGCGTTTCTTGCGAGCAGCCCGGCTGCCAGCATCACGGCGGGGTTCGACGTGTTGGTACAGCTTGTAATAGCCGCGATGAGCACTGCGCCGTCCCGAATTTCCACATCATTGCCGTTAATTTTCGCAATGGCGCTGCCACCCTTGCTGCGTTTGGCGACTGCTGTTTCAAGATGCTTGTTGAACGTCTTTGCAGCAGCGCTCAGCGCGATGCGATCCTGCGGCCGTTTCGGCCCGGCGATACTGGGCTCGACGTTGGCGAGGTCGAGCGCGAGCGTATCGCTGTAAAGCGCATCCGCCTGGCCATCGTGTCGCCACAGACCTTGTTCCTTCGCGTACGACTCGATGAGCTTGATGTGCGCGGGATCACGACCGGAGAGCTGCAGGTAACGGATGGTTTCACCGTCGATAGGGAAGATGGCGCAGGTCGAGCCGAATTCGGGTGACATGTTGCCAAGCGTTGCGCGATCGGCCAGCGGCAGTTGCGACAAGGCCGTCACCAAAAAATTCAACGAACTTACCAACGACGCCGCGTTCGCGCAGCATTTCGGTAACAGTCAATACGAGATCGGTTGCCGTCGTGCCTTCCTTCAGCCTGCCGGTCAGTTTGAAGCCAACGACATTGGGTATCAGCATGGTAATAGGCTGACCGAGCATCGCGGCTTCCGCCTCGATACCGCCGACGCCCCAGCCCAGTACGCCAAGGCCGTTGATCATCGTTGTGTGGGAATCGGTGCCGACAACGGTGTCCGGGTAGGCCGAGTGAGCGCCGTTCTTTTTCGTATCAAAAACAACGCGGCTCAGGTATTCCAGGTTGACCTGGTGGACGATGCCGGTATTCGGCGGTACCACGCGAAAGTTGTCGAACGCCGACTGGCCCCAGCGCAGGAACGAGTAGCGTTCCTTGTTGCGCTGGAACTCGATCTTGTTGTTCAGGTCGAGCGCATTGGCTGCCCCGTAGTTGTCCACCTGAACGGAATGGTCAATCACCAGTTCCGCCGGTGACAGCGGGTTGATGCTTTTTGCCGTGCCGCCAAGCTTGACGACGGCGTCGCGCATCGCCGCGAGATCCACCACCGCGGGTACGCCCGTGAAGTCCTGCAGGATGACGCGCCCCGGCGTAAAGGAAATTTCGGTCTCCGGAGCGGCGGCTGGGTCCCAGTTGGCCAGCGCCAGGATGTCCTCGCGCGTGACGTCACGGCCGTCTTCGTGGCGAAGCAGATTCTCGAGCAGTATTTTCAGCGAGTAGGGCAGGCGCTCGACGTGCCCCTCTTTGACGGCACCGAGGCGAAAGATTTCATACTCCTTGTCATCGACCGCCAGGGTCGAACGCGCGCCAAAGCTATCCGTCATCGTTTTCTCTCCGGGAATTGTAGGGTTAACGCTCGCGGCCAGCGGACAGGAGCGCTGCGCATTATAGCGAATCGTAGGGTCGTGCGCTTATCCAGTTTGGTCGATGACGGCGCCACCGAGGCATCGAGCGGCATCGTAAAATACGACGAACTGGCCGGGGGCCGCGGCTTTTTGCGGGGCGTCGAAGCGCACCTCGATTTTCGAGGCATCAAGCGGCATCACGACACAGGCCTGGTCCTCCTGACGGTAGCGAATCTTTGCGGTACATCGCAGGCCGTCATTCAGACCATCAGGCGGTGTGCCGATCCAGCTCGTGTCGATGGCGACGATCCGCTCGCTAAACAACAGCTCGTGCTCACCCTGCTCGACGATCAGGGCGTTGTGCTCCAGGTCCTTCGCGACCACGTACCACGGCGCCTCGGAGCGATCGTTGCGACCGCCGATACGCAGCCCCTGTCGCTGGCCCAGCGTGTAAAACATGAGCCCTTCATGGCGGCCAACTTCTTCCCCGCCCGGTGTTTTCATCGCTCCGGGCTGGGCCGGCAGGTAGTTGCCAAGAAATTCCCGAAACGGACGCTCGCCAATAAAGCAGATACCCGTACTGTCCTTCTTGTCGTGCACCGCCAGGCCGTAGTCGCGCGCAATCTGGCGTACGTCGGATTTCTGCAGGTCGCCCAGGGGGAACACCGCTGTGGCGAACGCCTCCGCGCTGACCGCGTGCAGGAAATAGCTCTGGTCCTTGCTGGCATCAGCGCCTTTATACAGCGCTCCCTGTCCGTCCACGCAACCGGTGCGCGCGTAATGCCCGGTGGCCAGCAGCTCGCCGCCAAGGCGTGTCGCGTAGTCCCGAAAGACCCCGAACTTGATTTCGCGATTGCACAGGACATCCGGGTTCGGTGTTCGTCCGGCCCGGTACTCGTCCAGAAAGTAGTCAAACACCTGCTGGCGATATTGCTTCGCAAAGTTTGCCGGGTGCAGCGGAATACCGAGTTCTTCAGAGACCCGCCGCGCGTCCTGCAAATCCTCGGCGGCACGGCAGTAACCGTCATCGTCGTCCCAGTTGGTCATGTGCACGGCCTGCACGTCCGCGCCAGCCTGCTGCAACAGGATAGCGGCCACGGCCGAATCGACGCCTCCGGACAGGCCGAGGATCACGTTTTTCCCGGCCACCTGTTGTTGCCATGCAGAAGTCATAGGCGGCGAAGTCTACTGCATCCGTGCCAGCGGATTCGAGTCACGGGCCGGGTCAGATGTCGCGCACGTGTGCGGCCTGCCAGGGGCGCACGGCCGCGTCGAGCGGTGCAGGCGGGCGTTTGGCCTCGCCTTGGGCGGGTCATTTTTTCTTCTCGGAATTATGTTATTATTCGGCTAATTACGTCGGTTATTTGACGTAAAATCGATAAGATGTTGCGCGCTATGACCAAGGCTGGTTCGGCGCGACTCCCGGCCCGACGATGCGTCGTGCGCCGGGCACAAACAACACAAACGGGAAGGTCATGTCAGAACAAAAACCACCGTCCGGATACGTGATCAGCAACGCGGTCCACAAGCAACGGCAGTCAGCGAGCGTGCCGGATCGCTCGCGGCTCAGCGACATTCTCGTCAAGAGCCCCCAGTGGAAGAAAAACGTACTGGGTGTCGAATCCGTCGCCGCCGACAACTCGAGTCCCGAAACACCATCAGGCATGGATCCACGCATGCTCAAGGCATCGCTGCTGGACCTGATCGAGCGCCACTGGCTGCAACTGGTGACCGGTGCAGAGAGCGCATCGGGGTCAGGACACGCGACCGGGGACGCCCAGGCAGCCGGCAGAGAACGATGACATTGTTGACCAGGAGGCCGGCCAGCCGGCCGTTGTGTCGGCGCAGCGGCAAGACGAGCTGCAGCGATTGCGCGAGCGGGTGCTGGCGCTCGAAGCCGAGAACCTGCAGCTGGCGACGCGCTACGAGGACGAGGTCAATGCGCGCAAAACGGAGCTCAGGGACCTGCGAAAGGCGTTCGTACAGTTCCAGCACGAGTCCGACCAGTTGCTGAGCGAGCTCGACAATCAAAAAGAGTTACTGCGGATTACCGATCCGGAGTAACCTGCGCGGCGATGTGTCCATCGCGGTCTAGATGCCGAGTTGGCGAAACTCTGTTACGACTTCGCTCGCCAGCCAGATTTCATCGAAAACCGTGCCGTACAGATGGGCAACGGCTGGCTCATGGGTATCGGCGATACCTTCCCAGCGGCTTGCCTGAAGCCTGTAAACCAGCGCCGTCTCGTCGGCAATGCAGAACGCCTCGGCATGCGTGCGCAGGTCTTCGCGTACGTGGCGAAATTCGATGTAGGTATTGAGCCGTCGGCCGAGGTGCACAAAGTTGTTGCCGTTTTTCACGGCACGCAGCGGGTCGGCGATGAGTACCCGAATCCGTGCATAGGTTTGTGAGAGTACGAGGCGCTTGACGATCTCGAGGAAGTCCGGATCGTCGTAAATGCCGGGTTCGAGATCCTGGGTGAAGATCGAGATCTTGCGTTTTGCGGCATTGGCGACCTCTATAGCCGCCTGGCGCATCTCTTCCTGCGTCGAGATGACCCAGCGTTTCCCGCCCTGCCGTGCTTCTTCCATAGACGATCCATACTACCGACGAGCAGCCCGCCAAATTGTCGACTGCGTCACGTTTTGACAAGGGTCCGTTGCGGGCCAGTTCTCTATATCCCGCGTGCAGTCTTGGTTTCAGCGCGGCGGGAGAGGCCGTTGCGGCGGTTTATTGGCAAATTGAAGAATCCGGCAAGGTGAATGCGCCCCGCATTTAACAGCCAGCGCAGGCAGGGCCTGCCCAGGGCGGCCAGCAGCGCGCTGTTCAGGCGCCGTCGATCGCACAACGCCGCGATGGCCGCCTTGTCCCGCTCGCCGAGCCGGCGGGAGGCGCCATTGAGGTAGAGTCGCTCGTCATCGAACGCAAGCCGCGCCATGCCGTGCAGGCGCAATCGGGCGAGGATCGGACCCTGTTCCAGCAGCGTGTCGATAGCCTTGGCGGCCGGCGCCTCCGGCCGCAACCACTCCTTCAGCTCCGTAACCTGGCAGCCCAGCGCCGTGCGTTGTCCTGCCGCGCGCTGAATCGCCGCCGGCGAGATGTACCCCGGCCGGACTTCGGAGAGCAGAAGGTCGGCGTCAGAGTATCCGCTCGGCGCGCGCATGCCGATGGAATAGGTGAGGCAGGCACGCGTCGCCACGCCCCAGTGCGCGACGCCGGGTGGCAGGTACAGAATGTCTCCCTGCCGCATCCGGAAGCGCTCCTCGCCGGAAAACTCCTGCAGTAGCGCGAGATCGCTGCTTGCCCTCGGGTCACTCTCGATGCCGTCGCCCGCAAGACGCCACTCGCGAACGCCAATACCCTGGCATAGAAATACGTCGTACTGATCACGATGCGGTCCGACACTGCCGCCGGGTGCTGCGAAGCTGATCATCAGGTCATCGATGCGCCAGTCCGGAATAAACGGCACCAGTCCAAAGAGCTTCTGCAATGCGGGCAGGTGTTTTTCGACGTCATGCACCAGCAGTGTCCAGTCACGACTGGCAAGTGCCTGCAAATAAGCCGCCTCGAACGGACCGTTTTCGACCCGGTAGCGACACGAGTGTTCGTCGCGAACGGTAAAGACAAGGCGTGACTCAACGTCCTCGAGTGTCGCCAGCCAGGCGAGTTCGTTGCGGGAAATCGAGGGCCGTACGAGCGGCCGTACCCTGCGGTATGAACAGCGGTTTCTTTTGCCAGTGTTTGCGTAAAAAGGCTGCCGGATCCAGATCGCCGGGAAGCGTCAGCACCGCGCTTTGCCCTAGATGTCCCGGGCCTGTTCGACCGCGAGGCCGATATACGTCTCCGGCGTCAATGCGAGCAGGCGTTCTCGCTCATCGCGCGGAATATCCAGTGTCGCGATGAAATTGCGCAGCACGTCCCGGGAGACGGGCTGCCCGCGTGTCAGCTGCTTGAGTTTCTCGTAAGGCTCCGGAATGCCGTAACGGCGCATGACGGTCTGCACGGCCTCGGCCAGCACCTCCCACGCATCCGCGATATCGGCATCGATGGCGGCGCGATTGACTTCGAGCTTGCCAATGCCTTTTTGCAGCGACTGCAACGCGATAACGACGTGTCCGATCGCGACGCCGAAGTTGCGTTGCACGGTCGAATCCGTGAGGTCGCGCTGCCAGCGCGAGACCGGCAGTTTCAGAGCGAAATGCCCGAGCAGGGCGGATGCGATGCCGAAGTTACCCTCCGCGTTCTCGAAATCGATCGGGTTGACCTTGTGCGGCATCGTTGACGAACCGACCTCGTCCTTGCTGATGTTTTGCTTGAAGTAGCCGAGTGAAATGTAGCCCCAGATATCGCGCGCGAAATCGAGCAGTATCGTGTTGCAGCGAATCAGCGCGTGGCAATAGGCCGCGGTCCAGTCGTGCGGTTCGATCTGCGTGGTGTAAGGATTGGGAGCAATGCCAAGTGATTCGATGAAGCGATGGCTGATGGCTCGCCAGTCTGCCTCTGGATAGGCAACCTGGTGCGCATTGTAGTTGCCGACCGCACCGTTGAACTTGCCAAGAATCTCTACGTCGGCAAATTGCCGTTGTGCGCTATCGAGGCGCGCGACGACGTTGGCGAGTTCCTTGCCGAGCGTCGTCGGACTCGCCGTCTGGCCGTGGGTGCGTGCCAGCATCGCCAGGTCGGCGAACTCGCGGGCCTTTGCTCGCAGCTTGTCTCGCACATCGCCCAGCATCGGCAGCACGACATCCGTCCGCGCCGCCCGCAGCATCAGTGCATAGGAGAGGTTGTTGATATCTTCAGACGTGCAGGCAAAGTGCAGGAAGTCCTTCAGCGCTTGCGTCTCGGGACCATCGCCGAGTTTTTCCCGGATAAAGTACTCGACCGCCTTGACGTCGTGATTGGTGGTGGCCTCGATTGTCTTGACGCGCTCGGCGTCATCGGTCGAGAAGTCATCGACAATCGCATTCAGCACGTTTTTCATCGCCGAGGACACAGGACCGAGCTCGGCAATATCGGGCTGGTCGGCGAGAAACTGCAACCAACGGACTTCGATCAGCACACGAAATCGTATGAGCCCGTATTCGCTCAGGATATCGCGGAGGCCGTCCACTTTTCCCGAGTAGCGTCCGTCCACGGGCGACAAGGCTCTCAAGGTGGAGACGTTCATGCAGCGATACTTTTCATGATTGGCAAACCAGTGTGGACAATAGCGCGCAAAGCGAGAATCATACACGTTTTAGTGCATATCGAAGCGCCGTCATTGGCGCCATAAATCGCGGAGCGGACAATGAACGACAAGGCATTTCGTGTCGAAAAGGACAGCATGGGCGAACTGGAAGTCCCTGCCGATGCGCTGTGGGGCGCGCAGACGCAGCGCGCAGTCAATAACTTCCCGATCAGCGGGCTGACCTTGCCGCGGCAGTTCATCGCCGCGCTGGGCCTCGTCAAATGGGCGGCAGCGGGCGCCAATTCCGAGCTGGGCCTGATCGAGAGCGACCTTGCGGTTGCCATCCAGAAAGCGTCGCTGGCGGTCGCCGAGGGTGAGCATGACGCGCATTTTCCGATTGACGTCTTCCAGACCGGATCGGGTACCAGTTCCAACATGAACGCCAACGAGGTGATTTCGCATCTTGCGACCGCGAGCCTCGGCAAAGCGGTGCATCCGAACGACCACGTGAATATGAGCCAGAGCAGCAATGACGTGATCCCGACGTGTGTGCACGTGGGCGCCGCCATCGCCATCCAGGACAAACTGTTGCCGGCGCTCGAGCACCTCTCCACGGTGCTCGAGAACAAGGCCGATGAGATTGGCGGCGTGGTCAAAACCGGGCGTACGCACCTGATGGATGCGATGCCGGTCACGCTGGGTCAGGAGCTTGGGTGCTGGCGTTCGCAGGTAGACCATGCCAGTGAACGCTTGAACGACACAATGAAGCGCCTGACGGGCCTGGCGCAGGGCGGCACGGCGGTCGGCACCGGTATCAACGCCCACCCGAAATTCGGTAACAAGGTCGCTATCCTGCTGCGTGAAAAGACCGGCCTGCCGTTCCGCGTTGCCGACAACCTGTTCGAGGGGCTGAGTTCACAGGATGCGGCCGTGGAGGCGTCCGGACAGCTGCGAGTGCTGGCGGTCAGCCTGACCAAGATTGCCAACGACCTGCGTTGGATGAATTCCGGCCCGCTGGCCGGCATCGGCGAGATCGCGTTGCCGGCGTTGCAGCCCGGCTCGAGCATCATGCCCGGCAAGGTCAACCCGGTCATACCCGAAGCCGTTGCCATGGTCTGTGCACAGGTCATGGGAAACGACCTGACCATCGCCATGGCGGGGCAGTCCGGAAATTTCCAGCTCAACGTCATGCTCCCGGTGCTGGCCTACAACCTCATCCAGAGCATTGAAATTCTCGCGACGGCGAGCACCTGCCTCGCGGACAAGGCCATAGCCGGCTTCACGGTCAACACCGACAACATCAATCGCGCGCTCGACAGAAACCCGATACTGGTGACGGCGCTGAACCCGGTCATCGGCTACGAGAAGGGCGCCGCCGTGGCGAAAACCGCCTACAAGGAGGGCCGCGCGGTCAAAGACGTTGCCCGTGACATGACGGACCTAAGCGATGCAGAGCTCGATCGCCTGCTGGATCCCGCAGCGTTGACCGAGGGCGGAATCAAACATTAAGGCGTTTCGGACACGCGGGCCGGTCTCGTCGGATTGGCTGCGGGAACGTCTTGCAGCGACGCGCTTGCCGAGCGACCCGCTGGACGTGGCGATGCGTGAGGGCAGTGCCGGCTGGCCCAGTGCGCTCCGCGAGCAGCTTCCTCAGCCCAGGCGGCCGGCCGGGGTCTTGATCCCGATCATGGAGCGGGGCGCCGGCTTGTCGGTATTGCTCACGCAGCGCTCGGCAGCGCTCAAGCACCATGCAGGGCAGGTCAGTTTTCCGGGCGGCGGCATGGAGGAAATCGATTCCGATGTGCGGGCAACGGCATTGCGCGAGACCCACGAAGAGGTCGGTATCGAGCCGCAGCATGTCGTCGTGATCGGTTACCTCGGCGCCATGAGCACGACGACGGGCTTTGCCGTGACGCCGGTGGTGGGCCTGGTGAGTGACGAGGCGGAAATCAGGGTCGACCCGACGGAGGTGGAGCTGGCCTTTGAGGTGCCGCTCGAGTTCCTCCTTGACCGCGCCAACCAGCGCTCGGTGGAGCGCCGCGTGTTCGGGCATTCCCTGGCGATGATCGAATTTCACTACGAGGGACAGCGAATCTGGGGTGCAACTGCACAGATGCTCCTGACCTTAAGAGAAAGACTTATAAAATAATAAGTTATGGATAGTATCGAGAAATTACTTGAAGTAATGAGTCGCCTCCGCGACCCGCAAACCGGCTGCCCGTGGGACCTGGCGCAGAGTTTCCGGAGCATCGCGCCGTACACGATCGAGGAAGCGTATGAGGTGGCTGACGCGATCGCCCGCGACGACATTGAGGATCTCAAGGACGAGCTGGGGGATCTGTTATTCCAGGTCGTTTTTTACTCGCAAATGGCCAACGAGCAAGGTCAGTTTGATTTTGACGAGGTAGCGGCCGGGATCGCCGAGAAGATGGTGCGGCGACATCCCCACGTCTTTGGCGATGCCGAGGCGAGCACAGCGCCCGAGATCGAGGGGAGCTGGGAGGCGATCAAGGAACGGGAACGCGCCGAACAGGACGATGGCAGCGCATTGGCCGGCGTCGCCAGGGCATTGCCGGCGCTGAAAAGGGCACAAAAACTCGGGAAACGCGCCGGGCGGGTCGGTTTCGACTGGCCGGATCGACAGGGCGTGCGCGCGAAGATCGAGGAGGAGCTCGATGAACTCGAGCAGGCCGTAGGCGTTCGCGATGCCGCCGGCATCGAAGAAGAAATGGGCGACCTGCTGTTTGCCGTGGTCAACCTGGCGCGCCACCTGGAGATCGACCCGGAGCAATCGCTCGGTGGCGCCAATCGCAAATTCGAGCGTCGCTTCCGGGACATGGAGGCCGCGATCATTAACGACGGCAAGCGGCTCAGAGGACCTGTCGCTGGCGCTGCTGGATCAAGCATGGCGGGCGGCCAAGGAGCGCGTCGGCTAAACGGACGGGTATTCTATAAACCGTTCAGAAACCTCGTCTTTTTTCCCGTTTGACGTTCAGGAAGGGTTCATGGCGGCGGACGTAGTCTTGTGCCCAAGCTGGCGAAAGCCGGCTCAAAGGGACAAGGAGCAGGACTATGAACACACGAATCAAGGCGATAGCGATTAGCACACTGTTGCTCGGTACCGCGGGCAATGCCCTGGCGGATCATGATTACCGCACGGCGAACAACGATCGTGCGATCTACGATCGCGCCAAGGTCATCTCGTCACAGCCGATGGTCAACTACGTTACGGTCAGGACGCCGGTACGGGAGTGCTGGGAAGAGATGCAGTACTACACGGTGGATCGTCGTGCCGACGGCGGTGGCGGCGCGCTCGTCGGGGCAATTATCGGCGGTGTTCTCGGTCACCAGGTTGGCAGCGGCCGCGGTAATGATGCCGCCACCGTTGCCGGCACGTTGATCGGTGCCGCGATCGGCAGCGATGCGTCGCGGCGGAACCACACGGGCTACCGCGAAGAGCGAATTGCGCGACCGGTTCAACGTTGCGAGACGCGTTACCAGTCGCGACGGGAAGAACGTATCGATGGCTACCGCGTGACCTACCGGTACCATGGCCAGAAGTACGTCACCGAGATGCCCTACGAACCGGGCAAAACCATTCGCGTGCGCGTTGACGTACGGCCGGCCCGGTAAACCGGCGCTTCGCTGTGACGCGCTTCATTGCAATCAAGCGGACATCGTAAGACACTTGCGAAATGCGTATCGGACTGACAATTTTGCTACTGGCCGGGCTGGCGATGTCGCCAGCCCGGTCGCATGCGTTCGATATCGAGGACACGCTGAAGTCGCTGCACGTGCAGTACCAGGGCGAGCAGACCGCCAGCGTTTCCCAGCAGGGCGGCATTACGCTCGCGCAGGCCATCGAGCAAGTTCGGCGACGTACCAACGGTCGCGTTGTCAGCGCGGAAACCCGCATCCAGGGTGGTCGTGAAGTG
The DNA here is from genome assembly GCA_963807845.1 of uncultured Gammaproteobacteria bacterium. Lineage (GTDB taxonomy): Bacteria > Pseudomonadota > Gammaproteobacteria > Steroidobacterales > Woeseiaceae > UBA1847. Next base: position 19,608 of record CAWEDS010000032.1, on the reverse strand, counting down.
CACTACATCAAGGTTCTTACCAAGGACGGCAAAGTCAAAACACACACGGTCGGCGGCCGACGGCGTTAGTGCGTTGCGACGCACTCCGTGTGCATACCAGGAACCGGGAATATGCGACTGTTAGTGATTGAAGACGATGACACGCTGCGCGAGTCACTGGTAAAGAAACTCGGCGAGTCCGGTTTTGCGGTGGAGCAGGCGGCCAGCGGTAAAGAGGGGCGCTATTTTGCGCTCGAATATCCGGTGGACCTCGCGATTATCGATTTGGGTTTGCCGGAGGTCTCCGGGCTCGACATTATCCGCGAGGTGCGAGAGCAGGGTAAGAACTACCCCATTCTTATCCTTACAGCGCGCGACCGCTGGGAAGACAAGGTTGACGGCCTCAGCGCCGGCGCCGACGACTACGTCGTCAAACCCTTTCATTTCGAGGAAGTCAGTGCGCGCGTGCAGGCGCTGTTGCGCCGCAGCGGCGGCTGGGCCTCGTCGGTGCTGGCGGCAGGTCCGGTGTCGCTCGACATGTCGCGGCAGGAGCTCACGGTCAATGACGATCCCGTCGAGCTCACCAGCTTTGAGTACAAGATTATCGAGTACCTGATGCTGCGAGCGGGCCGGGTAATCTCCAAGTCAGAACTGACAGACCGCCTCTACGACCAGGATTTTGAACGTGACAGCAACGTAATCGAGGTCTTTATCGGTCGTCTTCGCAAGAAGATGGACCCGGACAACACGCTCAAACCCATCGAAACGCTACGGGGTCGCGGCTATCGCTTCGCGCTGGAGCGAAATCAGTCGGGCTGATGCGATCTCTTAGCAGCCGACTACTGGTATCCGTCAGTGTGCTGCTGCTGCTGTTTTTCGGCGCAACCATCGCCGTGCTTGATACGGCGTTCCGGGAGGCTGGCGAGCAGGCGCGTCGCGACATCCTCGATGGCCAACTCGTCGCCTTGCTGGGGGCCGCCGAGCCTGACGCGAGCGGCAAGCTGCTGCTGCCGGAACGACTGCGTGAGCCAAGGTTCGAGAACATTGGCTCCGGTCTTTATGCGGAGCTTCGTGCGGCCAACGGCGAGGTTCAGTGGCGTTCGCGTTCGGCACTGGGACTCGAGCTTCCTGCCGGCGTAACCCCGGAGCTTGGCAACCACCTGTTTGCCCGGGAGAGTCTCGAAGACGGCACGCCGCTGCTCACGCTCAGCCTGGCAGTCGAATGGGAGTATGAGGACGGCAGCCTGAAACCCTATGTCTTCAAGGTGGCTGAAAGTCTCGACTCGTTCAACGCCCAGGTGGCGGGGTTCCGGCGCCAGTTGTTCGGCTGGTTTGCCGCGGTGGCCGCGACGATGTTGCTGGCGTTTTCAATGTTGCTGCGCGGTCTGCTCAGGCCGCTTCGCCAGATCGAGGCGGAAATCACGGAGATCGAGGAGGGCAATCGCGCATCCCTTTCGGGTGAGTTTCCAACCGAGCTGACGGGCGTCGCGCGCAACATGAACCTCCTCATCGACAGCGAGCGAGCGCGCTCGGATCGCTATCGCTTTACGCTGGACAATCTCGCGCACAGCCTGAAAACGCCGCTCGCGGCCATGCGGGCGCTGCTAAACGATCGACAGTCGCAAGGGTTCAGCGGTCGCGCCAACGCGCAGATCGACCGCATGGATGAAATTGTTCGCTACCAGCTTCGCAAGCCCGCGGCGAATGTCGCGCAAAAAAATGTGCTCACGCCGGTATCCGTGGAAAAGCAGGTGACGCGGCTGGTCGATGGGCTTCGCAAGGTTTACCACGACAAGAATCCGCAGTTCGAAGTTCGCGTCGAGAGCGGCATGCTGTTTCGCGGCGACACCGGCGATTTTCTGGAACTGGCCGGGAACCTGCTGGACAACGCCTGCAAATGGTGCGAGCGAACGGTTCGCATCAGCGTCGTGCCCTCTGTCGGTGGCAACGGCGTCGCCAGCGGCATGGTGCTGGCCGTCTCAGACGATGGTCCGGGATTCCGCAGGATGCGGCAGAAGCGCTGCTGCAACGCGGCATGCGGCTGGACGAGTCGACTCCCGGTCACGGCATCGGGCTGGCGGTCGTCAAGGAGATCGCCGAGTCCTACGGCGGCCAACTGTCGATACACCGATCCGAGCTGGGCGGTGCGGAGATTACCGTGTCCATACCGCCCGTGTCGCGTATCGCCTCGACCTAGGTTGACGACCGCTTGCTGGCTGCCTTGGTAATGTTGACCAACGGCTCAATCAGCTCCAAAGGCAGCGGGAACACGATGGTGTTGGTGCGTTCGTTGGCAATTTCTTTCAAGGTCTGCAGGTAGCGCAGCTGCAGTGCCTGCTCTTCCCCGCCCAGTATTTTGGCCGCTTCGCGCGAGCATTGTCTGCCGCCTGCTTCTCAGCCTCGGCGTTGATGATCTTGGCGCGCCGCGCGCGCTCGGCTTCGGCCTGCTGCGCGATCGCGCGGATCATGCTTTCATCAAGGTCGACATGCTTGATCTCGACGTTCGCGACCTTGATGCCCCAGTTGTCCGTACGCTGCATCCAGCAGGTTCTGGATATCCTCGTTGAGTTTGTCGCGCTCGGCGAGCATGTCATCGAGTTCGTGCTGGCCCAGCACCGAACGCAGCGTCGTTTGCGATAATCTGACTGGTTGCCTCGAACACATTGGCGACCCGGATAATCGCTTTTTCCGGATCGACGATGCGGAAGTAGATGACCGCGTTGACCTTGACCGAGACGTTGTCGCGTGAGATGACATCCTGGGTCGGAACGTCCAGAACGATGACGCGCAGATCGACCTTGACCATCTTCTGGATGCCGGGAATGAGGATGATCAGGCCCGGTCCTTTTACCGTCTGGAAGCGGCCAAGCAGGAAAATTACGCCCCGTTCATATTCCTGGAGAATCTTGATCGTGTTGTAAAGTATGACGATAGCAGCGGCGCCTAAAATTGCGAGCAGCGGTAGTTGTGGCATCAGAGATTCCTCTTCAAGTTTGTAGCTGGGCGTCGGTATTCGCGGTCGAAGCGACGGGCTCTATCTCGACGATAAGTCCGTCCATAGCGCGCACGATAACTTCCTGGTCTTTCGAAATGGGTACTTTGGAGCGGGCCTGCCACGATTCGCCCTCGAGCCAGACTTTTCCGTCGCCGGAAAAGTCTTCCAGCGCCGTCGCCGATGCCGCCGATGATCGACTCTCTTCCCGACACCGCGCCGCGGCGGCGGAGCTTCATCAGGTAACCCAGCATCCAGACAATCAGCAACGCGAAAACCAGCGCAAGGCTAATAACGAAGGTCAGGGATATACCGAATCCTGGAATACCGCTGTCGAACATCATGACGGAGCCGAAGACGAACGCCGCAACACCGCCAATGCCCAACGCGCCGAAGCTCGGCGCAAATGCTTCGGCCACCATCAGGGCGATGCCGATAAATATCAGCGCGAGGCCGGCGTAATTGACCGGAATCACCTGCAGCGCGTAGGCCGCAAGCAGCAGGCAGATGACGCCGACGACACCGGGTACGATGGCGCCCGGGTTCCAACCTTCATACATCAATCCATACACGCCGATCAGTCCAAGCAGCAGGACGATCTCCGGGTTGGAGACGATTCCCAGCAGCTTAATCCGCCAGTTGGCCTCGTAGACCTCGACGGTCGCGCCGGCGGTTGAGAGCACGCGGGTTTCGCCGTCGATCTCCACCTCGTAGCCGTCCAGTAACTGCAGGAGTTCGTCGCGATCGGTGGCGATGAATTCGATGACGTTCTGCTCCAGCGCCTGCGTGGCGGTCAGTGTCGCCGCTTCGCGTGACCGCTTTTTCGGCCCAGTCGGCATTGCGCCCATGGCGCTCGGCAAGACCGCGTATGTAGGCAATCGCGTCGTTCATCACCTTGCGTTCCATCGCCGAGCCTGACGGGGTCGCCGGGTTTTCGACGGTGTCATCGGCCGTCTCATCCGTTGTTTCATCGCTCGGCAACTTGTCCAGACCGTCGTCGGGTGAGGGCTTCGTATCCTCTCCGCCGAGTGCCACGGGAGTGGCGGCACCAAGATGCGTCGTCGGCGTCATTGCCGCAATGTGGCTGGCAAGCAGAATATAGGTGCCGGCACTGTCCGCTCGTGAGCCTGCCGGCGTGACGTAGGTGACAACGGGTACAGACGACGCCAGGATTTTCTGCACCATATCGCGCATCGGCTTCATCAGGCCGCCGGGGGTGTCCATGTTGACGATCACCAGCTCAGCGCCGATTTCCTCGGCGTGCTCGATGCCGCTGATCAGGTATTCGGCGGTTGCCACGCCGATGCCGTCAGTGACTTCGAGTTCCACGACCTGCTTGGCCGCAGCCGGCGAATAATGCGCTTGCGAGCAGGACCAGGCCCAGCGGGAGCAGGGTCAGAAAGCGGCGCGTTGCAAAGGGCGATCGGGCGAAACAATTCATAATTCCAGTCTACCATTCTGGTAGCCTTCATGGGTCTCAATCAGGCGCTTGGTTTACAGGGTTGGCGCGTTGGGCATTCGGCTGATTCGACCCGGACACCGTGGCAATGTTCATAAAATTTATTACGACTGGCGGCACTATCGACAAGATCTATTTTGACGATCTGAGCCAGTTCGAAGTGGGTGAGTCCCAGGTAAAACACATTCTTGCCGAGGGACTTGTGGCGTTCGACTTCGACATCGTTCCGCTGATGCACAAGGACAGCCTGGAAATCAACGCCGAGGACCGGCAAAAATTGCATGACTTCATTGCGGCGGATGACGCTACCCGTTTCGTCATTACGCATGGCACGGACACCATGCCGGAAACCGCCGAAGCGCTGCGTGGCCTGGATGGCAAGACGATCGTACTGACCGGCGCGCTGACGCCAGCGCGTTTCCGCACGACCGATGCGATCTTCAATGTCGGCATGGCCGTCGCTGCCGTCCAGCTCGCGAGCCCGGGCGTCTACATTGCCATGAGCGGGCAGGTCTTTACGGCTGGCGCCGTGCGCAAGAACCGCGACGAAAACCGCTTCGAAAAAACCTGAGCTTTCGGCCGCTCCCATTACAAATCGAAATTGATGCCTTGCGCCAGGGGCAGGTCCTTGCCCCAGTTGATCGTGTTGGTCTGCCGCCGCATATAGGCCTTCCACGAATCGCTGCCGGCTTCACGACCGCCGCCGGTTTCCTTTTCGCCGCCGAAAGCACCACCGATTTCGGCGCCGGAGGTGCCGATATTGACATTGGCGATGCCGCAGTCAGAGCCGCCGTGTGACAGGAAGTACTCGGCACTCTGCAGGCTGTCGGTGAAGATGGCCGACGACAGGCCCTGTACCACGCCGTTTTGCATGGCGATGGCCTCGTCGAGCGTGTCGAACGGGATAAGGTAAAGAATCGGGCCAAACGTCTCGGTCTGCACGATCTCCGAGTCGTTACTGGCCACGGCGATGGCCGGCGTCATGAAGTTGCCAGGCCCGTCGATGCGCTCGCCGCCGCAAAGCACTTCACCGCCCGACTTGCGAACCGTTGCGCAGGCCGCTTCGACTCGCTCCACCGATGAGGCGTCGATCAGCGGGCCCATCAACGTATCAGGAGCCAGCGGGTCGCCGATGCGGATCTGGCCATACGCCTTTACCAGCGCGTCTTTTAGCTCATCGAAACGACTGCGATGCGCGATGACGCGTCGAGTCGAGGTGCAGCGTTGTCCGGCGGTGCCGACAGAGCCGAACACGATCGACGGAACCGCGATGTCGAGATTCGCATCCTTGGCAATGATGATCGCATTGTTGCCGCCGAGCTCGAGCAGGCTCTTGCCCATGCGCTTCGACACCCGTTCGCCAACCTGGCGGCCGACGGCGCAAGATCCCGTGAATGAAACCAGGTTGATGCGCGGGTCATCGACGAAGGTTTGCGCCAGTTCGTTGGAGCCATCGTTGATCAGGAAAAATACCGGCGGCAGGTCGAGGTCGGCCAGCGCTTCGTTGATGATCTTGTGTACCGCAACACCGCAAAGCGGCGTTTTCGGCGACGGTTTCCAGATATTCACGTTACCGCAGATAGCTGCGATGCAGGCGTTCCAGGAATAAACGGCGACCGGGAAGTTGAACGCCGAGATCGTGCCGACGATACCAAGCGGATGCCATTGCTCGTACATGCGATGCTGTGGCCGCTCCGAATGCATCGTGCGGCCGTACATCATGCGCGATTGGCCGACAGCAAAATCCGCGATATCGATCATTTCCTGTACTTCGCCATCACCTTCGGCCTTGATTTTGCCCATCTCCAGCGTCACGAGACTGCCGAGCGCGTCTTTGTGTTTGCGGAGTGCGTGGGCAATGTTGCGCACGGCTTCGCCGCGAACCGGTGCCGGAATGTTGCGCCAGGCGAGAAAAGATTCCTGCGCCATGGTGACGACTTTTTCGTACTCGGCCGGCGACGTCGAGCGCACGCTCGCGATGAGTTCGCCCGTGGCCGGGTTGACGGAGTCGATAACCGACGCCGATGGATCCGCGCTTGACTGATCGCCGAACCAGGTGCCGTCGTTTATGGCGTCGAGGCCAAGTTGCTGCAGTATGGATTGCATATCAACGTTCTCCCTTGTGCGCTCGCTGGTGACCGGCTTTGCCGCGCGCCACGAGCTCAGCGGAGGTCTGGTAGGTGCCGCCATGCGCATAGAAGCGACCGAACCGGTTGTCCAGAATGTCCGATAGCTGGAACTGTTCCTGGGCGACAAAGCCCTGATACTTGTCCGGATTCGCCAGCACGATATCCATGACGCTGCAGATGCCGGCAGCGGTCGTTATCTGTATAGCGGACCAGAGCCGACCGGCGACGACCTGCGGGTAGACTTTGTTGACGTAGTTTTCTTCGCGGAATTCGCCGTCCTGGTCGCCGGTGACGGCGGCGTAAATGATGACGACATCCTGCAGTGTTTGCGGCACGGCGTTTTCCAGGATTCGCTTCAGCGTGCCGCGGTCATGATTCAGCTTGAGGCCGTTCATCAGCAGGCGCATCTGCTCACAATGCCCGCGATAGCGAATGGTCTTGTAGTTCATGTTAACGACACGATCGCCATAGGTTTCGCCGAGAGAGCCGAGCCCGCCGGACGTGTTAAACGCCTCGTAACGCTCACCGTCGATCTCGATCCCTTCGAGGCCCTCGAGCGGCATGACGTCGACTTCGGTGCCGTTGACGATACTTTTACAGAGGTTGCCGTATTCGTTAATAACGCCGTCCGTTGACCAGGTCAGCGAGTATTTGAGCACGTTGTTCGGGTGCTGCGGCAGCGCGCCGACGCGGAGCTTGACAGAGTTCAGTTTGTCGAAATGCTTGATCAGTTCGTTTGCCGCAATGCTGATAAATCCCGGCGCAAGGCCGCATTGAGGCGCAAATACCTGTTTTGCGCCTTTCGCCAGCTCGCGCACCTTTTCGGTAACGGCGACGTCTTCAGTCAAATCAAAGTAGTGCACTCCCTCTGCCCGCGCGACCTCGGCCACGGTGACGTTGCAGAAGTAGGGCAATCCGGAAATCACCGCCGTGGGTTTGTGCTCGCGAACGTGGCGCGTGAGCGCGTCGCTGATCGCTGGCATCCAGGTCGAATGCGTGCATGTTCTTGAGTCCGTGCGCCTTGACCACCTCGGCGGCGGCGCCGGGCCTCGAATCCGCCAGCTGTACCCGGTAGTCATCGCTTTCTGCCAGCAGGCCGGAGATCAGTGCGCCAATCTTGCCAGCGCCAAGTACCAGTACGTCGTGCATGAAATGCTCCCGCGCGAAGGAACGCGCAACAAGAAACCGCCGGGCAAAAGGCGGTGAGATGGCGCGCATTGTGCCAATGTCATCGTGCCCTTACCACACCCGTGGCGATGATTAATATTGAGAAAAATGCCAAAAAAACAAGGCCCTTGCGCGTCATTCGCAGGCGATTTCGAATCTGGTGAAGAAAGCTTTCCTAAGCTATTGATTGCATGAGAAACTTTTGAGACCCGCCGTGGGTCGTGTCATAGTCCGCGCTGCATCCGGGCCGTTGGCGGCCCGGCAACGGGCGAAGAACGGGAATTGACTGTGAGCAGAACCTTAGCGAAAACCGAGTGGCATCCCGCAAGTTGGCAGAGCTTCGAGGCGTCGCAACAAGCCGCGTATCCGAACAAGGCGGAGCTGGATCGGGTGGTCGCCGAGCTCAGTCGATTGCCGCCCATTGTCACGTCGTGGGAAGTCGACGCGCTCAAGGAGCCTGATCGCCAAGGCGCAGCGCGGCGAAGCATTTGTGCTGCAGGGCGGCGATTGTGCCGAGACCTTCGACGAGTGCACGTCCGAGAATATCGTCGACAAGCTGAAGATCCTGCTGCAGATGAGCCTCGTGCATGATCTACGGCCTGAAGAAGCCGGTCGTGCGGGTCGGGCGCATGGCCGGTCAGTACGCCAAGCCGCGCTCGGCCGACACCGAAACACGAGACGGCGAGATCGCTTGCCGAGCTTTCGCGGCGACCTCGTCAATCGCAGCGGCTTTACCGCCGAGGATCGCATTCCCGATCCGCAGATGATCCTGCGCGGCTACGAACGTGCGGCACTGACGCTGAACTTCGTGCGCTCGCTGATCGATGGCGGGTTCGCGGACCTGCACCACCCTGAGTACTGGGATCTTGGCTGGGTCAGGCCACCTCGGCCATGGCGGACGAATATCACGAGATCGTCGAAGTCGATCTCCAATTCGCTCGATTTTCTGGAGACCGTTTCGGGCACGCAGTTTCACGACACCCAGCGCGCCGATATTTACGCCGCCCACGAGGGCCTGCACCTGCTCTACGAGCAGGCGCAGACGCGGTACCTCGAGCGGCGTGAACGCTGGTACAACCTGACCACGCACTTTCCCTGGATCGGCATGCGCACGGCTGAGATCGATGGTGCGCACGTCGAATACTTCCGCGGCATCGCCAATCCGATCGGTATCAAGATCGGCCCGGGCATGACGCGCGAATGGCTGCAGGAACTGATGCGGACGCTGAACCCGAACAATGAACCCGGCCGCCTGACGCTGATTCACCGCTTTGGCGCGAAGGCGATCGAGGAGCATCTGCCGCCATTGATCTCGGCCGTACGGAGACCGGTTCGCCGGTGCTCTGGGTTTGCGACCCGATGCATGGCAACACCGAAAGCACCGCCGACGGCACCAAGACGCGACGCTTCGACAACATCGTGACTGAACTCGAGTCGGCATTTCGCATGCATCAGTCGATTGGGCAGCTACCTGGGCGGCGTGCACCTCGAATTGACCGGTGACAACGTCACCGAGTGCACGGGCGGCGCGCGCGGTCTGACCGACGGCGACCTTGCGCGCGCCTACAAGTCGACCGTCGATCCACGCCTGAACTACGAGCAGGCGATGGAAGTCGCGATGCGGATCGCCGGTCTCAAGAACGGTTCTTAAGGCGCGGCGGTACGTCGGCCGCGGCATGCTGTCGCCCTTACGGCACTCCAGGCTTCGCTTGTTCGATAGCCGTCGGGTCTCGCCGGGCTGCAGGTCGTCGAGCGACCACGGACCACCGAGTATCGGATCAGGCGCAATGTCGGCAATCCGACGGCGGCGGTCATGCGGCGAACCTGGCGATTGCGGCCCTCGGTCAACGTGATCTCGATCCAGCTGTCCGGCACGTTGGGACGATGGCGAATCGGCGGATCGCGCGGCCAAAGTCCCGCCGGCTCATCGAGTCTGGTCGCGGACCGCGCGCTCGCAACACCGTCTTTTAGCGGCACCCCGCGAACCAGTTGCTGCAGGCGTTCCGGGTCGGCAACCCTCGACCTGCGCCCAGTAGGTTTTCGCGATGTCGGAGACGGGCTGGGCGATTCGAGCCTGCAGCCGGCCGTCGTCGGTGAGCAGCAGCAGGCCCTCACTGTCGAAGTCGAGCCTGCCAGCGGGATAGACATCGGGGACATCGACGAAGTCGGCGAGCGTTGCCCGGCCGTCCCTGTCTTTGAACTGGCTTAGCACGCGATAGGGTTTATTGAGAAGAATCAGCACTATTGGTCATCCGCGATCTGTACAATGCACGGCCACTAGCGGCCGAGAACCTCATGCAATACGATCACATCGAAGTGCCTGCCGACGGCGAGGCTATCATAGCCAATCCCGATCATTCGCTGATCGTTCCGGACATTCCGATCATTCCGTTCATCGAAGGTGACGGCATCGGCATCGATGTTACGCCGGTCATGCTCGACGTCGTCAATGCAGCCGTCGAGCAAGCCTATGGCGACAAGCGGCATCTGCGCTGGATGCAGGTCTACGCCGGGCAGCGGGCAACCGAGGTGTACGGCGACGACAATTACCTGCCCGACGAAACGCTGCATGCGTTGAAGCGCTTCGTCGTCTCGATCAAGGGTCCGCTGGCGACGCCGACCGGCGGTGGCATTCGCTCGCTGAACGTCGCGATTCGCCAGACGCTGGACCTGTACGCCTGCGTGCGGCCGATCCGCTATTTCCCGGGCGTGCAAACGCCGATGACCGATTCCGACCTGGTCGACATGACCGTGTTTCGCGAGAACACCGAGGACATCTACGCCGGCATCGAGTACCCGACCGGCTCGCAGGAAGTGCAGAAGCTGATCCACTTCCTGCAAACGGAGCTGGGCGTTACCAAGATTCGCTTTCCGGCGAGTTCCGGTATCGGCATCAAGCCGGTGTCGCGCGAAGGTTCCGAGCGCCTGGTCCGCAAGGCGATCCAGTACTGCTATCGATCGCGACTGCAACTCGGTGACGCTGGTTCACAAGGGCAACATCATGAAGTACACCGAGGGCGCCTTCCTGCGACTGGGGCTACGAAGTTGCGCAGGCCGAATTCGGCGCCAACCGATCGACGGCGGTCCGTGGCTGTCTTTCAAGAACCCGATCACCGGTCGCGAGATCGTCATCAAGGACGTGATTGCCGACAACTTCCTGCAGCAGATTCTGCTGCGGCCCGAGGACTACGACGTGATCGCGACGCTGAACCTCAACGGCGACTACATTTCCGACGCGCTGGCGGCGCAGGTTGGCGGCATCGGTATCGCGCCCGGTGGCAACATCGGCGATGGTGTCGGCGTGTTCGAAGCGACGCACGGCACGGCGCCGGGATTCGCCGGCAAGGACCGGGTCAATCCGGGCTCGCTGATCCTGTCCGCCGAGATGATGCTGCGCTACATGGGCTGGACCGAGGCGGCCGACCTGATCATCAAGGGCGTTGCGGGCGCGATCGCAAACGGTGAGCTGACGTTCGACCTCGCGCGGCTGCGTGCGGCGATTCGCGCACCGAAACGCAAAGTCAAAACGCACGACAAGAAAGAGGTTGAGCAGGAACTCGAAAAGCTCGTGCCGGGCGCGCGGCTTGTCGGCACGCGAGGCTTCGGCAGGGCGGTCATCCGCCACATGACTGACTGAGGCGAGAGCGGCGTCCTGCCGCGACGTGGGGCGTGACGGCCCTGTCGAGACGTGTGGCTGACAATTGATGACTGTTTTCGATCGATCGTGCCGTGCCTGCCCGCGCCTGGCCGACTTTCTGGACGACGTCAAAGGCCGATACCCGGACTACTACTGCCGGCCGGTGCCACCGTTTGGCGCCAACAGACGCGCGCTTTCTGATCGTCGGGCTGGCGCCCGGCATGCACGGTGCGAATCGCACGGGCCGCCCGTTTACCGGCGACCATGCGGGCATCCTGCTGTACGAGATGCTGCACAAGTATGGCTTCGGCACGCGCGGTCACTCCAAGGCGGCGGACGACGGGCTCAAGCTGCTCGACTGCCGTATCACCAATGCCGTTAAATGCCTGCCGCCGGACAACAAGCCGGTCGGCGCCGAGATCAATACCTGCAATACCTACCTCGCGAACGAGCTCGGCCTGCTGCCGGCCAATGCGGTGGTGATGGCGCTCGGCGGTATCGCGCACCGGGCGATCATCAAGGCCCTGGGACTGCGCCAGGCAGAGTACAAGTTCGGCCATGCCGCGCTGCACGACGTCGGCGCATTCCAGCTGCTGGATTCCTATCACTGCTGCCGCTACAACACCAATACCGGGCGCCTGACGGAGCCGATGTTCGACGATATCTTTGCGACGGCGCGCGCGCTGCTGTGACAAGGGTGCTGCTGCACGTGAGCGAGGAAACCGAATTCGAGGTCGACAGTCGTTCCTGCGCAGCCTGACGCATCGGCCCGGTGTCTACCTGATGCTCGATGCCAAGCACAAGGTGATCTACGTCGGCAAGGCGCGCGACCTGAAAAAACGCGTGTCGAGTTACTTCCATCGCACCCAGGAGGCCGTGAAGACGCGTCGCGATGATGGAGCAGGTAGCGCGCGTCGAGGTCACGGTCACGAATACCGAAGCCGAGGCGCTGATCCTCGAATACAACCTGATCAAGCGCACAAACCGCGCTACAACGTCCTGCTGCGCGACGACAAGAGTTACCCCTACATCTATGCGTCGACCGACGCCGAGTTTCCGCGGCTTCGGTTTCATCGCGGTCCGCGACGCGGCAAGGGGCGCTATTTCGGCCCGTATCCGAGTACGCGCGCCGTTCGCCAGACCCTGAAAGAACTGGAGAAGCTGTTCCTGCTCCGGAACTGCACGGACAGCTTCTTCGCCAATCGCACGCGACCCTGTCTGCAATACCAGATCAAGCGCTGCACGGCGCCGTGCGTCGGCCTGATCTCTGACGGAGCAGTACAGCGAGGACGTCGATGCCGCGATCCAGTTTCTCGATGGCAAGAACCAGTCCGTCGTCGATACCTTCGTGCAGCGCATGGAGAGGGCGGCCGAGCAGCGCGACTACGAACACGCGGCGCGGTTTCGCGACCAGATAGCGCGGCTCAAGGAGATCGAAGCGCGGCAGCTCGTCAAGCGAGGTGACAGTCGGGACCTCGACATACTCGGGTTCGCATCGAACGGTGCCGTGCACTGCGTCACGATACTCTTCATCCGCAACGGTTCACTGATAGGCAGTCGGGATCATTTCCCACGGCTGCCCGGAGAAACCGACCGACAGAAAATACTCAATGCGTTCGTCGCACAGTACTACCTCGGACGTGACGCGCCACCGGAAATCGTAATCGAAACGGACATAGACGACGCCGATGCTGCTGCAGCACGAGCTGACGGAGCGTGCTCGGGCACAAAGTGATGATTCGCAGCCGGGTTCGCGGCGACCGTGCGCGCTGGCTGCAGATGGCGCGCACCAATGCCGAGCAGGGCCTGAGTCTCAAGGTCGCCAGCAACGCGACGATTGCGCCGCCAGTTCGCGGCGCTGGCCGAAGCGCTTGAACTGGAGGAGCCGCCGCAGCGGCTCGAGTGCTTCGACGTCAGCCACACCTCGGGCGAGGCGACGGTCGCCTCCTGCGTCGTGTTCAACACGGCAGGGCCGCTGAAGAGCGACTACCGGCGCTTCAACCTGAGCCCGGCAGGCGCCGGCGATGATTACGGCGCCATGGCGGAGGCGCTGCGGCGTCGCTACGAGCGCGTCAAGAAGGGCGAGGTGCCGATGCCGGACGTGCTGTTCGTCGACGGCGGCAAAGGGCAGCTGGCCGAGGCAATGACGGTGCTCGATGAACTCGAGCTCGACTGGCTGAAGGTGGTCGCCGTCGCCAAGGGCCGGGCGCGCCGGCCCGGTGCGGAGCGATTGTTTCGGCCTGGCAGCGACCGGCCGTTGGAACTGCCGCCGGATTCGCCGGCGTTGCTGCTGATCCAGCAGCTTCGCGACGAAGCACACCGTTTTGCGATTACCGGACACCGGCAAAAACGCGCCAAAGCGCGAACGACGTCGCGGCTCGAGCAGATTCCCGGACTGGGCCCGAAGAAGCGCCGAGAGCTGCTGCGTCAATTTGGTGGTCTGCAGGGGGTCCTGGGCGCCGGTGTCGATGACCTGGTCGAAGGTGCGCGGTATTAGCCGCAGCCTTGCGGAAACGATATACAATGAACTGCACCTCGACGAACCAGTAACGCACAACCGAAGAGCCACACGTTGAAACTCAATCTCGCCATCCTGCTGACGCTGTTTCGCATCGCGGCGATCCCGGCGGTTGTGATCTGCTTCTATAGCCAGATTCCGAACGCGCGGCCGATCGCGGCCATTTTGTTCGGTATTGCCGCGGTGACCGACTTCATCGACGGCTGGGTTGCGCGAAAATTCTCGCAAACCTCTCGCTTCGGGGAGTTCCTGGACCCTGTCGCCGACAAGCTCATGGTCGCGATCGTGCTGGTCATGCTGGTGCAGGCGGACTCGGGTTGGTTCGAAGACATTATCGCGATGATCATCATCGGGCGTGAAATCACGATATCGGCATTGCGCGAATGGATGGCGACGATCGGCGAGCGCGCCAACGTCAAGGTGTCCTTTGTCGGCAAGCTCAAGACGACGCTGCAGATGTTCGGCATTGCCTTCATGGTCTACAAAATCCCGATACTTGGCATCGATATGTATGCGCTTGGCTTCGGCCTGCTGGTGCTGGCGGCGATCATGACAATATGGTCAATGCTCGTTTATCTGAAGGCCGCCTGGCCCTTCATAGCCGCCGATCAGGGTTGATTCGGGCCGCACCCGGCCCCACTTTCACCTTGACAGGGTGACGCAAGTGGCTAGAATCTCGTCCCTCTGCGGGAATAGCTCAGTTGGTAGAGCGCAACCTTGCCAAGGTTGAGGTCGCCAGTTCGAACCTGGTTTCCCGCTCCAAACATAAAAGGGCTGCCCTTTGGGCGGCCCTTTTATGTTTGGACCACGCCAGGTTAACATCCCGGTACTCGGTTTAGCCTGGGGGTGGTTCATCGCGCAGCCGGTCGGCGGCACATTGGTCGACCGCCACTAGCGCGCTGGGTTTCCCGCTCCAAATAAAGAAAGGGCCACCCAAAGGGCGGCCCTTTCTTTATTTGCGGCGCGCCAGGTTAACGTCCCGGCGCTTGGTTCGGCCTGGGTAGTGGTTCATCGCGCGGCTGGTGGGCGGCACAGGGTTCTGCTGTGACTGCAATTTACGCTATTGGATGCAATCCGACGCCGTTACGCAGCAACTCGACCGTTTTCCATGCGTTGGCTCGCCGGGCCGGGTCCGGATCCTCGCGGGTTGGCTGTAAAGTCATTTTCTTTACATAGTCCTCTGGAAAGCCGTGCAGGCGCGCGCCGGCCAGAACGAGTGCCAGGTACCAGTCGTAGGGTCGTAAAGAATCGTCAATGTGCGATGCGTCGGCAACGTAGGTGACGCAGTCGCCGATGCCGGTAAGACTCAGTATTTGAGTGTTGTAGCCGACGCCGAGGCCCTCGATGCGGTCGAGAATCTGTTTGTCGTTCACACTGATGTCGAAAACGGCAACGTGAATGCCATCGCCACCCGGCAGAATGTTGCACTTGCCCGATCCGTCTTTGCTGCGTTTGTGAAACTGCAGTGACCAGTTGCTGACAAAGCGGGTGGTCACGAATTTCGCGGAGGAAATGCGTTCCGTCAGTCGTAGCGGATGCAAGTTGGAACCGTAGGCTGCGTACCGCATGTCTCTTTATCGATGGTGTATTTTTAAAAGGGCCGGAACAACCGGGCTAGTCGAATCGAACCATGAAAACGATCGCGCCGAGGATGAGACCCGCGAGCGTCGGCGCGAGCAGCACCCACACAGTCCGCCAGCCAGCCGACCAGTCGGACCAGAACACAGCGGCCGCGCTTGCAAACGGACCGGCCCAGAAAAACGTTGCGTACGCGGTAATACCGACGGCAGGCATCAGGTCGCCGCGGACCAATGCGACGGTGGCGGGCAGAAAAAGGCCACCAATGTAGATCAGCAGTGGCACCGGGCCCCATCGATGTAAAAAGCCGGCTGGTTTCCTAAGCGTGTTGATGCGGCTGTCGCCTGAATCGCAGAGATAGCGTGGTGCAGAAGTTTAACATCCAGCGCGGCGCGTCGTTGCGCGAACCGCGGCACAGGCGGCCGTGAAGTACCAGGCGAGCGTATGGCTGCAGCAGGGTCATGAGAGCAGGTCCGTTTTCGCCCATATTGGCCTGCGAGTGGCTTATTGTCCTTGCCTTTCCGGTATCCTCCTTAACGTTTTCGTTTGCTGATGCATCAAATACTTAATAACAATATTTTCGGGGTCCCTTTCGTGTCGCGTTTGCTGTTGCCGCTAGCGCTCTTCGCGCTCGATGCCGTCATGCCGGCAATAGCGAGCGTCGCCGACCTGCCGCGTACCAGCGCGGAAATAACCATCGACGGCGTCATGGATGAGGCGGCCTGGCAACGCGCCGTGCGCGTCAATATCGACATAGAGACCCGTCCCGGCGAAAACATCCGTGCGCCGGTAAGCACCGCGGCATACCTGATCGAAGACGGCGAAAACCTGTACGTCGCGTTTGATGCAAAGGACCCGGACCCGGAGTCTATTCGCGCCTATCTGCGTGATCGTGACACCGCCTGGGACGATGACTTTATCGGTGTCGTCCTCGATACCTACAACGACGAACGACGGGCTTTCCAGTTTTTTGCCAACCCGCTGGGCGTGCAAATGGACATGACCAACGACGACGTCAACAGGAACGAAGACGAGTCCTGGGATGCCATTTGGTCTTCCGCCGGCACGATCAACGCGGATGGCTATGTCGTTGAAATGCAGATTCCGCTCAGTCAGCTGCGTTTTCCGAGTCTCGCAGGCAAACAGACCTGGGGCTACGACCTGGTGCGGTTTTATCCGCGCGAACATCGTTACCGCCTGTCAAATAACGCGCTGGACCGCAACCTGAGCTGCTACCTCTGCCAGGTCAGCAAGTTCTCCGGCCTGGAAGGCTCCCGACCGGGGCGTGATATCGAGGTCGTGCCGACGCTCACCGCATCGAAAGTTGACACCACGGACGACCCCGCGGTCACGCCCCTGCAGTCGGGCGATGCCGAGGTGCAGGCGGGTGTCAGCGTTCGCTGGGGTATTACGCCCGACATGACCGCAAACCTCGCGCTCAACCCGGACTTCTCGCAGATCGAAGCCGACGTGGCACAGCTCTCGGTGAATGAACGTTTTGCCTTGTTTTATCCTGAGAAACGGCCGTTTTTCCTGGAAGGGGCCGACTACTTCAGTACGCCCATCGGAGCCGTCTTCACGCGAACCGTCTCGGACCCGGATTTCGGCGCGAAACTGACGGGTAAGCGCGGCGACAATACCTTCGGCGTCTTCGCGGCACAGGACAATGTGACGGATCTGCTGTTGCCGGGTCTGTTCGGCTCGGATTCCACCACGCTAAGCGCCGGCAATACCGCCATGGTCGGGCGCTATAGTCGCGGCTACGGCGACGCGTCCTCCATAGGCGGGCTGGCGACGATCCGCGACGGCGAGGGCTACCATAACTACGTTGGCGGCATCGATGGGCGCTGGAAGATCAGCGACCAGCATGCCATCCGATACCAATACCTGCGTTCCGATACAAAGTATCCACAGGCCGTGGCGGAGGAATTCGATCAGCCCGGTGCGGCATTCGATGGCGACGCGACACGCATCGCTTATCACTACGATTCGAGAAACTGGTTTGGCTACGCCGGTTTCGAAGAGGTCAGTTCAGGCTTCAGGGCGGATGCCGGGTTTATCCCGCAAGTGGGCAGTCGCGAGAAGGAGGTGGAGCTTGGCCGGGTCTGGCACGGTGGTGAACAAGACTGGTGGTATCGGATACGCGCGTTTATCGACTACGAGATTTCGCACGACGAGGACGGTCGTCTGCTCGAGCGCAAAACCGAGTTGCGCCTCGGAATCGGTGGGCCAATGCAGTCCTGGTACCAGGTGGGCGTGCGCGACGGCGCCGAGTTCTATGAAGGGGCTCTGTACAATTTGACGAGCTACTCGCTGTACGCGGAATTGCGGCCGCGCGGCGGATTGTCGATGCGGCTGTTCACGAGGATCGGCGACCAGATTGATTATGACAATGGCCGACTCGGCAAGCGCCGCTTCTACGAGCCAAACCTTGACTGGAATATCAATCGCAACCTGCTGCTCAGAATTCGCGGGGTTTTGGTCGATTTCGACACGGCCGATGGCGAAAAGATCTTCGATGCAACGTGTTGCCGACGTCCGGCTTACCTGGCAATTCAATCTGCGAAGTTTCCTGCGGCTGACCGTCCAGCACCAGGATGTCGAACGAAACCCCGCCGTTTACATCGAGTCGGTCGACGCGCGCTCACGCGATAGTGGTCGGCAACTCCTGTATTCCTACAAGTTGAACCCTCAAACAGTGTTTTTTCTTGGTTATTCTGACCAGTACCTGGATGACGACAGCCTTGATGGCCTGACGGTCTCTGACCGGGCATGGTTCTTGAAGGTCGGCTATGCCTGGACGCCGTAGCGGCGATGCCGGCTCAGCGATGGCCGACGCCTATTGAATTTTCGCCTGCGGAAGACTAACGTCCCCAGAACACTCTCTTCCGGGTTTGCCCGAAAGAGACACGACTTGATCTTTTCCTGTCGGGGGACAGCATTGTGACCGTAATTGTGACGAATCAGCAGCAGGCAGCCGATGTGAAACCGGCGCAACACACTTTCAGGAAGACGGCGCTGGCGCAATCGATCTCTGCCGTCGTGCTGGCATCGGTCGCCGGCACCGGCGCTGCGCAGGAAATCGAGGAAATTATCGTTTCGGCGACCAAGCGCTCCGAGTCCATCCAGGACGTGCCGCTGGCAATTACGGCCTTCACCGGTGATTTCCTGAGGGACGTCAATCTTGACGACGTCAAGGATCTCGTCACGTTTGCACCGGGCGTGACCGGCAACAGCAAAGACTCATTTATCGACGCCATCAGTATCCGCGGCATTCGTACCCAGGACTTTGGTGTCGGCGGCGACCCGTCGGCAGCGTTTTTCAAGAACGACCTGTACGAGGGCCGCAATGGCGCGGTCATTTCGAGCCTGTACGACATCGAGCGTGCCGAGGTGCTGCGTGGACCGCAGGGCTTCCTGTTCGGTCGCAATGCGGTGGGCGGCGCGTTCACCGTGCATACGAAGCGTCCAAACCTGGAAGGCAACAGCGACGGCTACCTGGAACTGGATGCCGGCGAGAGAGGGCATCTCGCGTTCGAGGGTGGCTTTACCACGGGCAGCGACACCTACGCCATTCGGATGGCGGGCTATCACTCCAGTGAAGACGGCTACGTCAAAAATGCGGCCGATCCCGGAAACGACCTGATCGGTCACGAGAAGACCGCGGTCCGTCTCTCCGGCCTGTACGCCAAAGATCAACTGGAGGTGTTGTTCACGGCCGATTTCGAAGACCAGAAACGCGACGGCACCGTCTATCGTGCATCGGAAGGATCGCCGCAATGGGCGGTCTGGCAGTCTCTGCTCGGTTCGGTAAGCTATCCGGACGATCGGCGTGACGCGAGCCTGGACCTCGTGCGCGGCAACAACGACGACGCGAAGAGCGCCAATCTGGGTCTGCATGTCGATTACGAGTTCGACACGATGTCTCTCAGCTGGTCAACCGGCTTTAAAGACCACGATTACCTCTACACCGAGGACTATGACGGCACGCCGATCAATGCTGAGACTTACAAGCAGGATCAGTCGGGCGACTACCTGCAGACAGAGGTGCGCCTGACGTCCAATTCGGACAGCCCGTTGAGTTGGTACGCCGGTGTGTCGTTCTACAAGGAAGACATCGATGTCGACTTTGAGAGCACGACTGACGAA
>CAWEDS010000031.1:0-66943 GCA_963807845.1 uncultured Gammaproteobacteria bacterium | reverse complement strand
ATCAACCTGTATTCCAACACCGACAGCGAATTGCAATGGACCCTCGGCTACTTCCTGTACGACGATTCCGGCGACGGCGATACCAGCAGCGAATTCGTCTGGGGTTACACCGGATACGACGGCACCTCAGACCGTTACCTGGGCGCACTGGCTCTACCAGGGTAATGGCGGCACCCAGTCGACCGCTATCTACGGGCAGGCCGAGTATTCGTTCACAGAGGCAACACGCGCCACGATGGGCATGCGATTCTCGAAAGACAGGCGTCAGTTCTATAACAAGTACGTTGACTGGGGCCCCTCGGTACACGGTTATGCTGCCGGCTACTACGCCGCGCACGTCGCCGATCCGGGTAGCCGTTTTGCGCCGTGGCCGGTATTCGTCGACACGGCGGCCAGCGAAAGCGGCCGGCAAACAGGCGAGAAAGGTCATACCGACTACAAGCTCGCCTCTGCAGCACGACCTGAATGACAACACCATGATCTATGGCTCGGTGGCAACGGGCTATATCGCCGGAGCAATCGAAGGTGGCGGTAGTACCGCGCTGACCGATCCGAACGAAGTCATGTCGTATGAACTGGGACTGAAGACGACGCTGCTCGATGGTGCGATGCGCTGAATGCCGCGGCATTCTTCAACGACTACGACGGTCTGACCACGTCGTCCTTTGTCGCGCAGGGCGCAACGATCGTTGCCGTGCAAAACGTCGGCGGCAGCATGGAGTCCACGGGGCTCGAAGTTGAAATGAGCTGGGCGGCAACCGACAGGCTGCAGATCAATGCGGGTCTCGCGCTGAATGACTCGGAACTCAAGAACTTCAGCCGCAGCGTGCTCAATCGAGTGTTCCAGTCCGGCGGTGACCAGGAAATCGGCTACAGCCAATCCCTGTGACCAGACCTGCTCGCAGGTCTACTATCCTGAGCGGCAAAAAGGCGCGCTTCTCACCGAGCTATACCTTGTCTGTCGACGCCTCCTATGAATTCGACATGGGAGATCGCGGTCGACTTATACCCGGCATCTACCTGTACGCCTCCGACGACTACAAGACGACCAACATCGAGTACTTCTTCACGAAGCAGGATGCGTATACGACCGTCGACCTGAGGGCGACCTGGTACGCCCGGGACACTGCCGTTATCGGTGCAGGGCTATGTGCTGAACGCGACCGATGAGATCGTCCAGGTGGGTGGCGACCAGTTCAGCCAGGGTCGCGCGGTTGCAGACTTCAACAATCCGATGACCTGGGGCGTGCGACTGGCGTACAACTTCTGATCGTCTCCCGCGGCTAATGCGGATGCGGTTGATGCCCGTCCGCTTGTTGAAAGCCTCGCCCTGTGCGAGGCTTTCTTCGTTTGAGATGGCAGAGGAGCTGAAGTCAGTGACATGTCCGAACAACTGATGCAGAAGCTTGAGAGCGGCTATGAGGCGCAAAGGTCGGGCAACCTCGCAGCAAGCGGAGAGCCTGTATCGGGAGGTGCTGGACTCCGACAAGAACAATATTCACGCACTGAATCTTCTCGGCATGCTGTGCGTCAATTCGTTTCGGCCGGACGAGGCCGTGCGCTACATTTCGAAAGCGTTGCGACGGGTTCCGATAACCCGCAGTCGCATACCAATATCGGCCTGGCCTACAAGGACCAGGGAAACGCCGACAAAGCGATTTTCCATTTTCGGAAATCGATCGCGCTCGACTCCAACAATCCGGATGTTCACAACAATCTTGGCAATGTGCTGCGTGTCATCGATAAGCCGAAAGAAGCGATTCGTAGTTACGAGCGCTGCGCTCCAGCTAAACCCTGATTTCGCCGAATGCTGGAGCAACCTGGCGGCCGCGCTCAACGAATCGGGACAGCAGAAACCCGCATTGAAGGCTGTTGGCCGGGCGCTGCAGTTGAACCCGGAGCTGGCGCAGGCGTACAACAACCGCGGCGATATCTATCTCGCCGAGGCGCGCTACGCCGATGCCCTTCTGGAATACAAGCGCGCGACGCAACTGAGCCCGAAGTATGTCGCCGCCCTGATCAATATGGCGAAAGTACAGCGCGATATGGATCGACCGGAAAAGGCCATGCAAACGCTGCAACTGGCGCTCGACATTGAACCGAACAATCCCGAGGCGAAGCTGGTGAGCGGCGTGCTGCACGAACAGATGGGTGATCGCGAACAGGCGGCGACGAGTTTCAAGGCCGCGATCGCGATCTCACCTGAAATGACCGTGGCGCACTATTACCTGTCGCAGATCCGCGGTCGGGAAGGCACGGACGATGAGTTCAAGGCGATGCGTGCGCTCGGCAAGCGACGGGACCTGAACGACAATGCCAGGATGTACCTCGGCTTTGGGTTATACCGAGCCTTTGAGCAGCGTGGTCAGTACGATGAGGCATTCAAGCAGCTTGCCGGGGCGAATCGTATCAAGGCGCATGAGCACACCTTACGATGATGAGGAAACGACAGGCTATATTGAATCCATTGTCGAATGCGCCGCTTTCTCGCTCGAACGCCTCGGCGATAGCCCGGGCAGCGCAGATCCGCGACCGGTTTTTGTTCTCGGAATGCCGCGGTCCGGCACCAGCCTGACGGAGCAGATCCTGGCAAGCCACAGTGCGGTTGCCGGCGCCGGTGAGCTGAGTTTTGCCTACGATACGGCACATCAAATTCGAGACATCACCGGCGAAAAATTTCCCGACAACATGAAGTTGCTCTCAGCGCAGCAGTATGCGGAGCTCGGCGAGTACTACATGGCGCGCCATTCCCAGGCGCATCTTGCGTCACGCTACGTTGTTGACAAGACGCCGTTGAACTTCCAGTACATTGGGCTGTTGGCCCTCGCTTTGCCGCAGGCCCGGTTTATTCACTGCCATCGCGACCCGGTTGCCAACTGCTTTTCTATCCATCGCATGCCGTTCGATGAAAAACAGACCTATGCGCACAGCCTTGAGTCGCTGGGTAAATACTACACGCGCTACTGGCGTTTCATGCAGCGCTGGCACACCCTTTTTCCGGGTCGAATTCTGGATATGCGATACGAAGACACGGTCGCCGATATCGAAACGCAGAGCCGGCGGATGCTCGATTTTCTCGGCCTGCCTTTTGAAACGGGTGTGCTCGAATACCATAAGACCCGGCGACTTGTGAAAACGCCCAGTGCGAGCCAGGTCAGGCAGCCTATTTACAAAGACAGGCTTGCCGCCTGGCGGAAGTATGAAAAGCACCTTGGACCTTTGATAGAAAATATCCGGATTCCAGACAGTGAGTGAATTCGGCACGCTGAACTGGGCGATCCTGGTTGCCTACATTGCCGGCAACCTGGTGCTCGGTTTTTTTCTCAGCAAGCGCGTCAGCACGGCGGAGGATTACTACGTCGGGCGAAGAACGACGCCGTGGTGGGCAATCGGTGTCTCTGTTATCGCGACCTACATCGGGGCGTTAACGTTTCTCGGCGGTCCGGCGTGGTCGTACGCCGACGGCTTCTCGGTCATTTTTATTCACATCAACTACCCGATAGCGATATTCATCGTCATCACGCTGTTCCTGCCCTTTTTTTACAACAGCGGCTGCGCGTCGATCTTCGACTACCTCGAGCGCCGCTTCGGGCTGGCATCTCGGACCGTCCTGTCCGGCGTCTTTCTTTTTGGCAACATCGCTTACTCCGGCATCATGCTGTACACGACGGCCCTGGTACTGGAGTTCATTACAGGCATCGATGTTGTCACTGCCATCATGATCGTCGCGGTGGTGGCCGTGACCTATACGATGCTTGGCGGTATTTCGGCCGTCATCTGGACCGACGTCATACAGACCGGCATCCTGTTTCTCGGTGCGTTCATTACGGCGTTTCTGCTGATCAGCGAACTGCCTGACGGCCTTGGCGCCACCCTGCACGCGCTCAAGGAAACCGGCAAGACCAATCCGTTCGACACCTCGCTCGATCCTGCCAAGGTCGGGACTATCTGGACCGGCATCATCGCGATGTCGATCTATCATGTCGTGGTCTATGGCGTAAACCAGATGATGGTGCAGCGCACGCTGGCGGCGAAAAGTATCGGGGACGCGAAAAAAGCCTACATCCTGATGGGCTATGTGGCGTTCCTGATCTTCTTCCTGTTCTTTGGCCTTGGCATCCTGTTCTATGGCTACTATGGCGGCAAACCCTTCGAGAACGAAAACCTGATCGTGCTGGACTTCGTTGCCGCGATGGGCTTTCCGGGGCTGATGGGAATTGTAACGGCCGCGATCGTCGCGGCCTCGATGTCCTCGCTCGACTCCAGCCTGAACTCCATGGCGACCGTGACCACCATCGATTTTTACGAAAAATTCGTCAAAAAGGACGGATCGACGCAACACTACCTCGCGGCATCCCGCTGGTTCACGTTCATGTGGGCGGTGCTGATGGTTATCCCGGCGATCCTGTTTACCAAGAGCGGCGGGTCGGTCATCGAAATTCTCAGCAAAATCGGATCGTTTTTCGTCGGTGCGAAGCTCGCGATGTTCGGGCTCGGTTTCTTTTCCAAACACACCACCGAGAGAGGCCTGCTGATCGGTGTGGCCGCCGGTTTTCTGTCACTGGCGTATATCGAATACAACCTCGACATCGCATGGCCTTGGTACTGCGCCATCGGCGGCTTGATCAGTACCTCGGTCGGCTGGCTGGCGAGCGTGGCGCTGGACGGTTTCCAGAAAGACTGGTCGGTCTACAGCGTCAAGGGCCAGCTGCGAAAATACGAGGAAGAGGGTCTGCCGACCATGCAGGATGGCTGGTATGTCGTGTCCGGGCGCATCGATAAAGCCAGCTACGGGCTGCTCGCGTTTTTTGTCGCGAGCGTCCTGTTTCTCGCGATTCTCAATGCCATGATCTGAGGCCGCTGTCGCCTCAGGATCGGCCGATGCTGCGGCAACGCTCCAGCACATCGACCCCCAGAAGCTTGAGGTAGTGCAGGAAGTCGATAAAGATCCAGTTCTCCGCGAGCTTGTCGCCATCACGGCGGTAAATGTCCACGACGCGCATTTCGGTTGGCCTGTCCGACGCCGGCAGCCCGAGGAAGCCGTCGCCCTGGTTCATCTTCAGATTGGGCCAGCCGAACCAGCCGCCATAGGACCCTTCCGCGTGCTCGAGCACGTGGCCGTTGAATTCGATGCCGCGCAGGCCGGCGTTGAAAGGGCCCTGGTGTTGCTGCTGGTAGCGATCGATCGTGTACGTTGCACCAATGCCGGCCGGTCCAAACCACAGCATGTCGTCATGCCAGGTCCGCTGCAGCACGTCGGAGGCTGACTCCATGCCGTCGCCGACCAGGTCATTGCACATTGCCATGATCAGCTCCAGCGTCTTTCTGGACTCGCGTGCATCCTGTGGATCGAACAGCAGGCCGTCGCTCGTTCGTGGTCCCGGATTGACGATATCGGCGCCCGTTTGCATCGGCAGCGGTTGCACGCCCGCCTGTTTCATTACGCTGATGATGTCGAGCCAGAGCGCTGACTCGGCGATCTTGCCGTCCTCGATGCGATGGAACTCGCAGTACGGGATCATGGCGATCTTGCCGGTGGCCGGGATGCCTAGCCAGTCATGGTCAAAAAGGCCGAGCAGGGTTCCCATGCTGGTCACCCAGGGATTGCCGTCAAGCAGGTTTGGAGCGGCCATGAAAATATCCTGACGTCGCTGCATTGCAGGGAAGGATTTGAACAGCGGCCGCCATACAGTTGCCGCAACGTCGGCTGCACCCCTGAGTTCATTAAACGGATGTACACCACGAAACGAGTAGCCCGGTGCCGCGAACCGCTCGATTACGGCAACCATTTCATCCTGCGACGCCGCCTCGAGCGCGTCGAAATACTCGAGGACAAGCGATTTGCAGTGCTGAATGTCGGGCGGCATCAAACTACGCTCTCGCCAACTGCATCATCAAATCCAGCTCATTGAAAAGCATCCACTCGGAGACGATTTTTCCATCAATGATGTGATGCTGGGTAATACCCCAGAGTTGTACCGCCTTGCCCGTCGCGTCTCCATAGCACCCTGGACCCGTGTGCGTTCCTTCAGCACTCCAGCGCTCGGACGTCAGGTAGCCGTCATCGTCATTGCCCATCCAGTAGACCTCATCGACCTGTACCTCGAGATCGGGAAACGCCTCAAACAAGGACCCTAGCAGCGCCTGGTACGCTTGTCTGCCGGAAAACGTTCGGTCTGTTGGCCCTTCGAAACGGAAGCGCTTCGCATAGGCGCTGGCCAGTGCGTCGAAATCCCTGGAATTCCAGAGCCGGTCGATGGTCTTGCGCGCAAACCGGTCCACGTCAAAGCCCTCCACAGGCTCGGCGATCGATAGCGGCTGCGCCGGGCTGGCAGCCCTTCGCAAACCGTCCCACGTGGCGTCGTTTCGCGGCCAGCCGGGCGGCGGTGCGGCGGCCAGCGTCGGCACACTGTCGCCCAGTGTGAGGCCCAGTTGCTGCAGCATGCTCGAATTGTTGTACAGCACGTGCTCGAGGAAGATCTCGTTGTCAAGTGCGACGCAATTGGCAATGACGAGCACGTCAATAGAGCGGTTGGTTGCCGGGCCGTACTTGCTTTCGCCGTCGTTGGTGCCGCGAATCAGCGTGCGGTGCGAGGTGTGGTAGCCGATTTCATCGTCTCCGGCCCAGACAATTTCGTCCGCGATCAGCTGGATGTCAGAGAAGGCGCCGGTGGTGTGGTGCGTGTCGGCGATAATTTTTTCACTACCGAGCTGCAGGCCGTAATCGTCGTAGACCATTGAATCGTCAGCATAGGTGTCGGCGATGTACTCGACGTCGCGATCTTCCCAGATTCTGTAAGTTATGCGAACGATGTAGTCGATAATATTCCGGTAGGTGTCCTCGAAACCGCGCATCGACTGCTCTGGTCCGAAGTCGTCCGGGATACGTTTTTCAACGGGCGTGCCGCGCTGAGTGTACTCGGCGAGAGAAATCTTCCAGTCGGTTGGCATGTGGCGCCGGGAAAGCGGCTCGGCCACGCGGCCGCTCGATTGTCCGGCACGGTGCTTGCTGTCTGGCATGAAAAACTCTCCCGGGTCCCGGCAGTAATTATCGGCAATCGACAACCGTAATGCGAGTCAAAGTACGCCAGACTTCTTCAGTGCAACGGCCATCATCGCGAGCGCCAGGAAAATGAACAATACGCCGATCGCACGTTCCATGATGCGCTGCGGCACCAGGCCTTGAAGGCGCGGCCCGATCTGGCCGCCAATCGCCACGCCCGGCACCTCGTAGCAAATGAGGTTCCAGGGTATGGCCTGGATGCCGCCGTCTCGCACCAGCTGAGTGACCAGTGTGGCGGTAGCGAGCAGGATCGTGAACATGACGATGGCGACCGACGTTGCCGCGGCCGTACCGACCGGCACGCCGCGGCGCGTTAGCCGGGAAACGATCACCTCGCCAATACCTACCGACACCATGCCGGTCAGGAAAGCGCCGACGCCGGTCAGTGCGAAGTCGCGCACAGGGATATCCGGGCGACGATGCGGACCATCGTAGTTCGGACGGACGGTACTGCGCTTTCGCAGGAACAGCATGCCGATCGCAAGGACGAACACGAGCATTGCGTAAGCCGCGATCAATAGTGCGTCGTGAACCCTGTGAGCGACGAGTGCGCCGAGCACGGCAACAGGCGCCGAGATCTTGATAAACCGCAGCGCCAGGTCAAAGTCGATCATGCGGCGACGGTAGTAGCCGATGAAGCCGGAAATGAAGCCGAAGGTCTGGGTCAAAAGGGCGGTGCTGATGGCTGCGAACGTCGAGGCGAGTACGTACTCGGGGCCGAGCAACGGAAATAGCAGGACGAAAATCGGCGTGAACAACGCCGCGCCACCAATGCCGCTCAGCATCGCGCAGGTGGCGACGCCAATCGACACCGGGAACATGAACCAGTAGAGAGTGAAATCCATTGCGCTGCCTGTTCATTCTCGCGGCCGGAACACTAGCACGGACCAAAGCACGTTCACACCGTTGCCCGCAGCGCTTTCCGAAACGCGAGCCGGGCGACTGCCGCGAATCCGCGGCAAGAAAGGTTCTGCACTAGTCGCGAATTACGGCAGCCGAGGTGTTGGTATTCGATGTATCGCATCGCCCGGAAAAGTTGTCCGGAAAATTCCAGCGCGGATTCTCTGTGCTTAAGAAGTCGACGGGCCTGAGCGTTCCGGTGTGCCTTTTGAACCACTGGACGATTGCGTCTCGGGTAAGCGCTTGTGTGTCGTCAGCCGCGAAGCCGGCATCGGGAATAATCGGTGTCAGGATACCGTCGCCGCCGGAGGCGAGGTAATCATTGGCAATAACGCGCACGCGATCGCCGTCGCTGATCAACGCGCCGTTTTCCGTCGCATCGCGATGTGCATTTCGTTGCTTCGCGCAACTCACGAATACGCGCATCCCGGAAAACCCGAGACGACGACCGGGATTTGTTGCCTGCTTCGCGATGACCTGCCGAAGTTGGTGACCGCTGAGATCGAGTTCGACAATGCGATTGTCAAACGGTGACATTTCGTACACGGCTCCGTACGTCAATTCTCCGGCCGGCAGTATGTTCCGGATACCGCCGACAACGTTGTGCAGGGCGATATCGGCACCCGTCGATTCACGCAATGCATCCGTCACCAGGTTGGCGAGCGCGGACTCGGTGCTCGGCGGGTGCAGAAAAGCAGACTCCAGGTAAACACCGAGTTTTTCTTCTTTGGTTCGCCGGGCATAAGCCGCCGCACGTTCGGCGATTTCAACCACCGCCGGGTTTGGTGCGACATCACGACCCTCATAGGTCGCGCTACGGATCAGGCCCGGGTCGTCATCCGCAGTGGCACATGCACCGGTGGATTGGAGTACGGCAAGGCATGCCGTCTGCGGTGGGAACAGCGTTCGTGATCAGGAGGTTTCCCGAGGCGCGATCGATTTCGAGGTCGACACGACTAAAGGCACGGGTATTGGAAAAGCTGGAGGTGATGGAGATGCCGTTGACGATATGCGAGATGCCTTCGTGCACATGGCCCGCGATAATGTGATCGACGAGCTTCCGCGGGAAGTTGCGCCGCGACGCGCATGATCTCACCGCTCATGTCGCAGGACGACAGGTCGGATGGGTCGCTGAATTCTGTGCAGCTGCTGCCGGCGTGTGCGGTAACGATAATAATGGTTGCGCCGCGGTCACGCAGTTCGAGCGCTTCGTCCCGGATCGTTTCGACGAGTGGCGCGATACGCAGTCCGCGCGTATTCGCCGATATCGTGGTTTGCAGTGCGCGCTCCGTAACAACGCCGACAATGCCGATTTTGACGCCGGCAACGACGAGCAAGAATCGATGGCTGAACGTTGTCCCACTCGACGGGCCGCTGAGTGGATTCATCGATAATGTTTGCGGCGAGAACAGGAAAAGTGGCTTCCGAAATCCGTAACTTCAATGCGCCGCGCGGATCGTCTCCGCTGTTTCTCGGGATTGTCTTCTTGCCGGCCGGGCCAAAATCGAATTCATGATTGCCGATCGCGGCGGCGTCATAGCCGATCGCGTTGTAGGCCTCGACGACGGCGGCGCCTTCCACGAGGTTTGATTCGAGCGTCCCCTGCCACATATCGCCCGCATCGATCACCAGCAAGCCGCCGTTGTCCTCGCGGCGCGCGGCGCGCAGCGCGTCGACATAAGCGGATATCGCTACCAGCCCGGCCCGGTTCGCGGCGGGCAACAACTGACCGTGAACGTCGTTTGTGCCGAAAACGGTTAGCAGCAAACGGTCTTCTGTCGCATGCTCCTGCACGGCGCATGACGCCAGCAATATCGCAATGGCAAGGGTTGCAGCCGCCCGCCAGGGGAGGCAGCCGGGACTACTACGGCGTTTCAATTCGTACTCCGTTTTTTTCTCAGCACGGAATTCTAACCCGCCGCCGAATGGCGCGAAATGAAAATCCTGCGGCGGCCAGATGCCGTATGCTGTTGTAATGGCTGAAAGTACACCAAATTCCGAGTACAGCGTCCTCGAAGAAGTACTGCATTCGGGTACCCATGCGATCGGCGCATTGCTCAGCGTCGCCGGCCTGTCCTGGATGCTGTATTTGTCGATCGGTACGGCGGATCCCTGGCGGATCGTGGCAAGCTCGATCTACGGCGCGAGCCTTATTGCTCTTTTTCTGGCGTCGAGCGTCTATCACGGCCTGTATGCGTCGCGTCATCGCGAAATCTTCAGGCTGCTCGACCACTGCGCGATTTACCTGCTCATCGCGGGGACTTACACGCCATTCCTGCTGGTAGCAATGCGCAACAACACCGGCTGGTGGCTGTTCGGCACCGTATGGGCTTTGGCAACGGCGGGCATCATAAAGAAACTCTGGTTCCGCAACCGCTTTCCGAAAGTAGCGCTCGCCAGCTACCTGATAATGGGCTGGCTGATTGTGATTGCGGCCCCGCAAATGGCGGAGGCGATAGGCACCAATGGGATGGCCTGGTTACTGGCCGGTGGGCTGTGTTACTCGATAGGCGCCGGTTTTTATGCTGCAGAAAAAATTCCGTACAACCACACGGTGTGGCATGTACTGGTGCTTGGCGGCGGCATCTGCCATTTCCTCGGTGTCGTGTGGCACGTCCTGCCTACAGGGCTACCTGCTTAATAAGTCGCCTAAATGCGACAGATGTTGCACAGCCTTGTGCGAATTGTTTCGCGATTCGCGCCGCGAATCGAATTGCCGGCTTGTTAGCGTGACTTCCGTCACGGTACAATTTACCGCAGACGACCACCATTGTGGATCTGTAATTTGAGTTACCGAGAGTCGACCGATGTGGTTACCTGATCCAATTTACAAAGCATTGCCCACGCTTTACGGCCTGATGGGCATTCTCTTCATACTCGGCGTTATGTACGTTGGGTTGGAGAATACGCCGATGGGACCGATCTACCTTGGTCTTGGCCTGGTCTCACTGATAGCCTCGCTCGGCCTTGCCATATCGCGCGGCAAGGGTGGTAAGGGCAAACCTGGCAGCGACAACTAGCGCGAGCACTTAGCGCGCCTCTACTAGTCCTTCAGTTGGTACGTCCAGCGGCCGTACGCATACATGCCTGCTGCTGCCACCAGGCCCACGGACCCCATGATGTACCAGGCGATACCGACGTTGTTCGCCGCATACAGCTGGTTCGTCAACGTCTCGGCCGTCTGACCCGACACCTCCACCAGTTTCTGAAACGCCTCACCGACCGGCACCGCGTCCACATCGGATCGTGACATGCCGAGATCGACCAGGGAACGACGCGAAATCGTGTCTTTGGCTGCAAATTCGCCGTACAGGTACTGGCCGAAAAATCCTTCAAGCGACCAGCCGATGCCAATGGGAAGCTGGCTGAACCCGAGGTACATCGCCTTTTTTTGCCGTGGCGCGATATTGCCGAGGTATTCCGAGCTCTTGGGACTCGATAGCATCTCGCCCATCGAAAAACAGACGATAGCCAGCACCATCAGCCAGACGTAATTGAAGCCGCCGATGATCATTAGCGCACCAGCCGCCAGAAACGTGCCGAGTGCCATCGAGTTGGTCGCGCGCATCAACGCGCTCCAGCCCGCAACGATGAAACAGAAGAACATGATCAACATGGCATTCAGGTTGACCAGGCCCTCCGGCTGTAGGCGCTGTCCGTCCTGTGTCATGCCCAGCAGGAAGATCCACACCTTGCTGGTCGTTCCGTCGGGGCCGAACAGGTGCTGCACCATCACGGACGTGTCGACCCAGTCACGAAAATACAGCGGGGCGACATCCCAGAACGCCATCAGCATGAACCAGAACCCGGAAAACAACACCATGTACCAGATCATGATCGGGCGCAGCAGCTCGTGCAGACTGTCTCGCCACAGGCTGGTTTCCTGTATTTCTCCTGATTTCACTTTCGCGCGGTGCGCCAGCCTTTCGTCCTTGTCCTGCTCCTTATAGGTCAGCAGTAGCAGGAAATTGATAGAAATAATGGCCGCGCAGGCGTAGAAAACATGCGACCAATGGAGCTGGCGCAACTGCGCTGCGAGCAGCGGCCCGATGAAGCCACCGATATTGACGGTCTGGTAAAACACGCCCCAGGCCATCGAGCTGTTTTCGCGGCTGGTTGATTTAACGATCGTCGCCTGGATGCCGGGCTTGAAAATGCCGGTACCAAACGCCAGCACGAGCGCGCCCGCCATAAATCCCCAGAACGTCGGGAACCACGCCATGAGCAGGTAACCGAGGATCTTGAAAACCGTCGACGCGAAAATGGTTTCCTTATAACCGACGCGATCGGATATGCCGCCGGTGAGTACCGGCACGAAAGACTGCATCAGCGCCCAAGACAAAAAGATGATGCCGACATCGGGGCCGGTCAATCCGAGCCCGCCGTTTGATACCGCATCGGTGGCGTACAGGCTCGAGACCTGCCGCACGCCATAGAACGCGAGGCGTTCCACCATCTCCATGGCGCCGCACACCCAGAATACGTAGGACAGGCTGGCGAGCGCGGCCCAGATGCCGAGCTGCTTTACGTCGCGGGCCGTGGTGGTGGTTTCGGCGGCGTCAGAGTTGGCCATCATCGAGCCTTGCGGCGTCGCAGGCGCCTGGATTTCGGCATGCGCTAGAACTCTGTCTGAAGCAGGAAGCCGTTCAGACCGGCTTTTGCCGGCACCTGATCGTCCCACGGTAAAAACGTCTCGCTGGTCGATTGAAACCGCAGTTGCAGGGCGCTTGCGTCATCGATGCTCCGCAGCTGTTCGAGGGTGACCTCGTAATACAGGTCAGTGGCCCAGCCGGCGGGTTTGGCATACACGGGTTCGCTGGCACCGATCGTCGTCACGCTCTCGCCGGATAGCTCGAGCGTTATGGCATTGCCGTCTGCGATGATGTCAACGGCTTCGAACCGTTGTTGACGCGTGTCGATTTCGCCGCTGTCCATCGTTCCCCAGCTCGATAGCCACAGGTAGTAACGATAGTCGCCGCTGCGATTCACCTCCAGTGGCCCGGCATACACATACTCTTTGGCATCAGCCTGGACTGCCGAGAGCGGCCGGAAAAAAATGAAGGGCGACTTGCTGTAATTGATCGTGACACTGGTTTTTGGATCCAGCTTGCTGCGCACCAGTTCCGGGTTCGACACGCAGGCGCCGACCAGCATCAGGCCCGCAACGCAAGCCACTGCCGACAGGCGAGATAATTTTAGTTTGAGGCTTGGCGACGCGATCATAAAAACACCCTTGGCAGAGTCACTAATGTAGCAGGACTGGCAGTTCATGGCGACGCCGACCTGCTGCAGGAATCTGCGACAATAGCGGTATACTCGCCCACGCGGGGCCTGTGGACGAGTTGCCCAAATCACACGCCAGACGGGGGTCGCGATGTATCAACAGGTAAAAACGTGTACCGGAAAGCCGTGTGACCGAGTTTGATGCGACGTTTTATATCATCGTCGCCGGCAGTTTCCTGGCGGCTGTCTGCAATGCGGCTTTCTCGGCGGGTGGTGCGATGATCGTCCTCGCCGTAACCAGCACCGTCCTGCCCGTTGCCACGATTGTGCCCATCCATTCGACGCTGCTGATTGGCTCGACAACGACCCGCGCCTTGTTCTTTTGGCGTGAGATCCAATGGAAAATCGCGATGCCGTTCCTGATCGGCAGTGTTATGGCCGTGACGCTCGGCTCACGCCTTTATTTCGCACTTCCCGAGAATGTGATTGCCGCTGCAATCAGTGCGGTGATGCTGGTCGCAATCTGGCTGCCCGAGGTGAGCTGGCGACCGAAACTGAAGCATCCGTGGGTCATCGTCGGCTTCATTCACTCCCTGCTCTCGACATTGTTCGCCTACGGCGCACTGCTGCACGCGATAATCCTGCATACCGGGCTCAACCGGCGGCAGGTCGTTGCTACTATGGCAGCGAGCCTCACCGGTATGAGTGCTTTTAAAATCGCCGGGTACGCACTGAACGGATTTGATTATGCCCCGTATTTCAGAATTATCGCGTTTTCTGTTGCCGCCGCCTTTCTCGGTACCTGGGTCGGCAAGCTGGTCATTGATCGTATTTCGGAAGCGCTGTTTCGCTTTGTCTTCCGGGCGCTGGTCACGATCACCGCATTGCGCCTGTTGTACGTCGGCCTGACAGGTTGACTATGCGCATCGGCAATTTCTTCCAGGAGCGCGTCAACCATGGTGCGCCGCTCGTGCTGGTAACGGTGTACGAAACTGCTGGCTCAACCTACAGCAAAGCGGGCAGACAAATGGTCATCGACGGTGACGGGCAGTTTTGCGGCATGTTGTCCGGTGGCTGCCTGGAGGGCGACCTCGTGGAGCGCGCGCGTGATGTGATAAAGCTTAAGAGGGCGCAGACGGCGAGTTACGATCTTGGAGCGGACGATGAGCTTTGGGGGCTTGGCGTTGGCTGCGATGGCACGATGCGTGTGCTGTTGCAGCCCTTGTTCCCCGATCAGGATTACCAACCCTTCGCTGCCATCGTCGACATCATTAACGGCGGTGCCCGCGGCGACCTCGCCCTGGTCGTCGACGCAGATCCTCCAAACGTCGAGGCCGGTGCGTCGCTGCTTCTGCGTGCGGACACACGCACCGTCTACGGGATGGACGCCGCGGTTGCAGAGTGTATCGCGCGTGATGTCGAAAACGTCGCCGCGGATGAAATGCGCGAGGTATCGACGCCGGCGGGTCCCTGTTCCGTTCTCTTTCTGAGCATCGAGCCGTCGCCCTCGCTGCTCGTGCTCGGCGCGGGCCCGGATGCGGAACCCGTTGTCAGGATTGCCTCCGAGCTCGGTTGGCGCTGCACGGTTGCCGACCACCGGCCGGCGTATATCGAGAGTCGCTCGCTGCCGGCCGGTACGAGAAGTCTGTGCTGCCCGGCCGATCAGGTGGCGGGCCAGCTCGCGCTCGGCGCTTACGATATGGCGGTCGTGATGAGCCATCACCTGGCCAGCGATCGGGCGTACTTGCGGCAGCTCGCGGCGACGGACATCGGTTACATCGGGCTGCTGGGCCCCGGCGGCCGCCGGGATCGCCTGATGCACGAATTGAACGATGTGGCGCCAGCCTTGCAGGATCGATTGCACGGGCCGGCCGGCATCGCGCTCGGGGGGCGCGGACCGGGACCGATCGCGCTGTCCATCGTGGCCGAGATGCAGCAATACCTACAGCAGCGCGGTTAGGTCCGCCGGCGTATCGATATCGATTGCTGCATCTTCGAATTCGATACTTTTCAGCGTAAAGCGGCTGTCGCGAAACAGTGCCCGAGCGCCCGCGTCACCCGCGCAGGTCACACAGCGCATCGAACGTCGCTCGCGGAAAAAGCACGGGCGGTCCCTGCGTGCCCTTGTAGGCCGTTGCCACAATCTCGAGCTCCGACCCGGACCAGCTGTCCATCAGTGCCTGCAGATGTGTCGACGTAACGAGGGGCTGATCCGCGAATACCAGCAGCATTGCATCCGCGCACTCTTTGCAGGCTCTTGCAGCGGCTCGCGATACTGCTGCCGAGTCCCGTCCTGTAGTCGTCGTTCATCACGAAAAAGCCGGCGCTGGACCGCATTGCTTGCACTACCGCCTGCCAATCATGGCCAATCACCGTAATCACGCGGTCGTTGCACGCCCTGGTCGCCACGGTCACGGCCTTTTGCACGAGCGGAACGCCGTCCAGCTCGACCAGTTGCTTGGTCGCGCCGAATCGCGACGCGCGCCCCGCGGCGAGCACGGCAGCAAAAATGTCCTGTTGTCGTTCTTGCACTGTTTCCGCCTCCAAATGTCCGTGAGTTGCCGACGTTTATCATCGCTGCCGGTGGACAAGGAATTTTCAGGGCCGGTACGGCCCGGGTATGCGTAATTATACGCAGTGCTTCCTGTTCAGGTACTGGCTACGCTAGTAGTGCAGAGCTGCGAGGAGGTGACTCATGAAACGCACCGTATTGTGTGTCGTTGAGCTGGAAAATTACCCCGAGGACGTTGTCGCGCGGGCGACCGAACTGGCCAAATTGCACGACTGCGACCTGGAACTCGTGCTCAGTGACCCGGCGAGTAACTATCTTGGCGAGAGCTTTGTCATGTTCGCCGAGATGCAGGTGTTCGCGGACACGATCCGCAACGAACAGGAAGCGATGCTGCAAAACCTCGCGATACCCGCCGAGGACCTCGGCATCACGGTGCGCACGAGCACCTCGCATGAGCGGCCAGAGGCCAACATGATTGCTGCCCGTGCGCAGTATTGCGACGCGCGGTTCGTCGTTAAGGGCACCCATCATCACAGCCCGACCGAGCGGGCGTCACTGGCCCACACGGATTGGCAGTTGATCCGCAAACTTGAGTGCCCGCTCTGGTTCGTCAAGCCGGGCAAATGGAAGACGCCCATTCACGTCGTCGCGGCTGTGGATCCGTTGCACAAGAATGACAAACAGGCGAATTTCGATCGCAAGATCATCGAGTACGCACGCGGCATCGCCAACAAGTATGACGGCGATCTGACGCTGTTTCACGCCTACCAGCGGCTTGAGGAAATCGGTGCTCGCGTCAAGTGGAGCATCAAGCCCGAGCGGCTGCCGGTCGACCAACTGGATGAAAATATCCGCGAGGAGCACAAGAAGGCGCTGCAGGCGCTGGCGACCGCCTGCGACGTCGCCGAAGGCGCTGTGCACCAACTCCCCGGGCGAACCGAGGACTTGTTGCCAACCTTCGCGCGTGCCAACGGGGCGAGCGTGGTCGTCATGGGGGCGCTGGCGCGCTCCAGCTTAAAGAAACGTATCCTCGGTAACACGGCAGCTCGCGTACTGGATCAACTCCCGTGTGATGTGCTGGTCATTCACGGCTGAGGGCCGTCGTGATTCGCTGCTTGTAGATACGCTTCATCAGCGGCGCCATCTTGCGCGGGCCGATCATGCTGGTCGTCGTCAGTACGCCGGCCATCATCGCGCCGGTGACGCCACAGGTGAGAATGTCCTGGCCGGTAAGCCAGAGGCCGTCGATTTTGGTTTGCGGGCGCAGCCAGTCCTGCTGCATGCGCTCTGCCGTATGCGCAAGGCCATACAGTTCGCCGCGACGATAGCCGCCGAACCAGTTGGTCGACAGCGGTGTGGACACCTCGAAGTAATCAACCTTGCCGCGTGTTTGCGGGAGTTTCTCGTACAACGCCTCCATCAGTCGCGCGCCAAACGCCGCTTTAAGGGCGTCGTAGTCATCGCCACGCTTGCCCCAGGTCTCGTCCTGCCATTTTTCGAACCACTCAAAGGGCGCGGGCGCCACGATCTCGATGGTCGCAGTGCCCGGATGCCGGTTCAGGTAGTCCGGGTCCTTGGCTGACGGAAACGACAGGTAGACCACCGGGAACGGCGCGTTACGATCATTAAGAAAGGCCTCGACGTCGCCATCGTAGTCGCTGCTCGGATAGATCCAGAAGTTGGTCTTCGGCAAGCCCAGCTGCTCTGCAGTTTCCGACAAACCAATGTAGACGCCAATATGCCCGAAGCTCGGCTGCACGCGCTCGAGCTTGTCGGTATACCCGGCTGCCTGCACGATGTCCTTTGGCAACAGGTGCTGGAAGGTGTTGTGGACGCCTGCCGATGAAATAACCGTGCGGCAATCGATGCGCTGGCCATCTTTCATTTCGACGCCCAGTACCTTGCCATCACTGACGAGGATCTGGCTTACCCGGGCGTAGGTAAAGACTTCGCCACCGGCGGCGCGGATTTTCGGAATGATGCTGTCGGCAATTCGGGAGGCGCCGCCGATCGGGTAGTAGCCGCCATGAAGATAGTGTCGCGCGATCATCGCATGCACCATGAACGTCGACTGCTTCGGGGGTAAGCCCATATCGCCCCACTGGCCGCACAGCACGGCGATCAGCTCGTCGTCGTCCGTCAGTTCGCGAAGGACGTCGTAGGTGGTGCGAAAGAAAACCGACGGTGTTTTCCAGTTCAGATACGGCCTGGCGAGCGTCTGTTGCCATGGCTTCAATGCCCGTCCCATGCCGAACGCGGACAACGCTCCGCCGGTCTGTGCAAGCAGGCGCATGTACTCGTCGATCGCCGCCTGTTCCCGCGGGAACTGTCGCAGCAGGTTGTCCCGAAAGGCCTGCTTGCCGGCGACGGCATTAAAAACCTTGTCGCCGACGAAAAAGCGATCGTATTCCGGGTCCATCGGCGCCCACTGGAGTGTGCCGTCGGAGAGAAAGTCGAACAGGCGTCGCGTCTGCGTCATGGCACCGACGTCACCAATGTAGTGGACGCCGACGTCCCAGTCATAGCCGTTGCGCTCAAAGGAATGGGTATAACCGCCGGCCGTATAGTGTTGTTCGAGGACGCAGACTTTCCAGCCCAGATCGCTGAGTAGCGCCGCCGTGGTGAGCCCGCCCATGCCTGAACCGATAACGATCGCCTGGTAGTGTGGCGCAAGCCGGGCAGGGCGATAGCGCCGACCGATGCGCAGCTGGCTCGGCTTCATTTTCTGCAGGATTTGCCGCCGCTCAAGTCGCGGACCAGGGCATACGAGTCAGCGACACGGCCTCGAGGTCGTGCAATCGGTGGGACATGAGACGATTCCTAGTAGCTGGCGTAGTAGTTAACCAGTGCTTCGATACCGTCCGAGTCTACCTGTTCGAGCTTTTCTTCCATAGTGTCGAGCAGGTTCTTGCGACGGCCGTCCTTGTAGGATCGCAGCGCGTATCGCAGATACGCACCGCGTTGCCCGTGCAGCGGAATACCGAGCGCGTCTTCGCCTTTCGGGTCGTCGGGGCGCACGTGACACTGCGCGCAGTGCACTGCATGGATACGCTCGCCTTTGGCCGCAAGATCCTGATCATAAGGTTCGTTTGAGGGCCCGCGCCGCTGGCTGGCGTAGTGTTCGGCGAGGTCCGCAATACGCTCATCACTCGTGTGCAGTACCGTTTCGCACATCAGCGGTTCGTAACGACACTGCCGAGCGCCGTCCCGGTAGGCATAGATCGCTTCCTCGATATGCGTGGCGGGCATGCCTGCGATTACCGGCGCGTCGAGGTTTTCTCGTGCGAGACCGTCAATGCCGTGGCAATCCGCACAGCCGCTGGTCAGGGTGTTGGCGGACATGGTGGCGGCGTTCGGCGACTCATCGGAAACCGCCGGAGTCGAGCAGGCCACCAGCAGGGCACAGATTACAGCCGTGCAGGCAGGCCATGGTCGCGCCTCGGCCCAAGTGCCGGGTGTCAAAATACTCTGGTGTCGCATGTTGTCCTCTCCTGGCTAAAAGTAGGCGTAACTACCTATACAGTCGGCGCATACCACGCTCCCACAGGGAACACTTCCTTAGTATATTAGTGACAGATTATATGCAATCTCGGAGTACACCTATGTGCCTGGCTGTACCGATGAAAATTACAAAAATCGACGGTTTTCAATGCACTTGCGAGGCACGGGGAATCGAGCGCGAAGTCAGCCTCTTCATGATGCAAAACGAGCCGCTCGAGATCGGCGACCACATCCTGGTGCATGTTGGCTACGCCATCCAGAAGGTCTCCGCTGAGGATGCCGCCGACTCCTGGGCCTTGTTCGACGAAATGCTCGCCGCCGAAGCCTCATCCAACTCTCTCCGCTAAGAATAAGGAGGACAACACGATGTGTGATACCTGCGGCTGCAATGTAACGCCCGGCAACGAGCATCTGGTCGCCGCCGGCGGACACCTCGCGACAACGGCGAGCGGCCGCGAATCCGTCGAAGTCCTGAAGGGGCTGCTCGATGCCAACGATCACCAGGCGGCACACAATCGGGAGCACTTCGAGCGTCACGGTGTACTGGCCGTCAATCTGATGTCGTCACCGGGCGCCGGCAAGACGGCGTTGCTCGAGGCCACCATCGACGCTCTCGGCAGCGATCTGCGAATGGCGGTCGTCGAGGGCGATCTCGAGACGGAAAACGACGCGGAGCGGATTCGGAGCAAAGGTGTTCCGGCGGTGCAGATCAGCACCGGCAGTGCCTGTCACCTTGACGCCCACATGGTGCATAGCGCGCTGCACGAGCTGAGCCTCGACGACGTCGACATCGTCTTCATCGAAAACGTGGGCAACCTGGTCTGCCCGGCAAGCTTCGATCTCGGCCAGCACTGCAATGTCACCTTGCTGTCGACACCGGAAGGTCATGACAAGCCCGCAAAATACCCGGTGATGTTTCGTGCGGCGGATCTTGTCGTCATCACAAAAGAAGATCTGCTGCCGGTACTCGAGGATTTCGATCCGCAGTATGCGACGTCCTGCCTCAGGCAGCTTGCGAGCCAGGCGCCCGTGCTGGAGGTGTCGGCAAAGTCGGGCGAGGGCATTCCCGAGTGGCTCGACTGGATTCGTAGCGAGCTTGCGCGCGTCCGGGCCGCGCAGCGATCGTCGGCGCGGCCTGTCGCGGGAGAGACAGCGTGATTGACGCGGCCAGCGAACGACTGGCGGCGCTGCAGGCGCTCGACGTCAGCCGGCCGGTGCGCATCATGAACGTCTGCGGGGGCCATGAACGGTCGATTTCTGTCGCGGGACTGCGCGGCGTTCTGCCACACAATGTCGAACTGGTTCCGGGGCCGGGTTGTCCTGTTTGCATTTGTCCCGAAGAAGACGTGTACGAGGCCATCCAGCTTGCGCTGCACGAAGACATTACCCTGGTGGCGTTCGGTGACATGCTGCGCGTGCCGGTCAACGTGCCAAAGCGCGAAGCGCGCTCGCTGGAACAGGCGAAAGCCGCGGGGGCCGACATCCGGCCCATCGCATCGCCGCTGGACGCCGTGCACATCGCCGACCAGGATCCCTCACGGCTGGTGGTGTTTTTCGCGGCCGGCTTCGAGACCACAACGGCACCGGTCGCCGCGATGCTGGCCGAAGGCGTGCCGGATAACCTGTTGGTATTGTTGTCCGGCCGGCTGACCTGGCCTGCGGTGGCGATGCTGCTGGACTCCGGTAACGCCGGGCTTCGATGCGCTGATCGCGCCGGGGCACGTGTCGACGGTGATGGGGCCCGAAGAATGGGAGTTCGTCGTCGACAAACACGACATCCCCGCCGCTGTCGCGGGCTTCACGCCCGACGTCCCTGCTGGCGGCGATGTACTCCGTGCTGCGGCAGCTCGATGAGACATCGGCATTTCCTCGACAACTGTTATCCGGAGGTCGTGCGCCCGGGCGGCAATCCCGAAGCCCGCCGACAGCTGCAGCAGGTCATGGAAGTCGTTGACGCCAACTGGCGCGGCATCGGCGTGATCCCGAAATCCGGATTTGCGCTGCGCGAGGCCTACGCCGCCCACGATGCGCGCCAGCGTTTTCGATCGTATGCGGATGCGTCGCGCAAACGCGTCGGCGAGATGCCGCCCGGCTGCGATTGTGCACAGGTGGTGCTGGGCAAGATCTATCCCAACCAGTGCAGACTCTATGGTGCCGCCTGTACGCCGAGAAAGCCCATCGGTCCCTGCATGGTGTCCGACGAGGGCGCGTGCCGAATCTGGTGGTCGTCGGGTTATCGTGACAATGAGTGGGAAGGCCGGAAAAAAGGCAGCGCCGTTGGCTGAAGCAGCCGAGCGGATTGCCCACGACAGTGCGGCGGCCCGCATAACGCTGACGGGCCACGTTCAGGGCGTTGGCTTTCGCCCGTTCGTGTACCGACTGGCAACCGAGCACGGCTTGCAGGGTTCGGTGCAAAACCAGTTTGGCCAGGTGGAAATCGTTGCCATCGGCCATCCAGCGGATCTTCTGCAGTTTCGAGGTGAGTTACTTTCCAGGGCACCGCCGCTGGCGCGGCCGTCGATCGCCGAGGTCGAGGCGATCACTGTTCCGCCTGCCGATGGCTTCGAGATCATCGAGAGTTCGTCTCGCGCTGACGCACGGGTTTTCGTGCCGCCCGATTATTTCATGTGCGACGACTGTCGCAGCGAGTTGCAGGACAGGAACGATCGTCGTTATCACTATCCGTTTATCAACTGCACGCAGTGCGGCCCTCGCTATACCTTGATCGAAGCGCTGCCGTATGACCGGCCGAACACCAGCATGGCGGGTTTCGCGCTGTGTCCCGATTGTGAACGGGAATATCGTGATCCGGTGGACCGGCGTTTTCATGCGGAGCCCGTTGCCTGTGCCGCCTGTGGACCGTCGCTCACCTTCGAGGTGGCCGGTGCCGCGCCGATAGAAGGACACGGCGGCCGCACTCAGTGCGGCCGTTGACGCCCTGCGAGCAGGCAAGGTCGTTGCCATCAAGGGGATCGGCGGTTATCACCTTGCGTGTGACGCGGAGAACCCGGCGGCGGTCGCTACGCTCAGGCGGCGCAAGGCACGTCCGGACAAACCGCTTGCCGTCATGTTTCCGCTTGGCGGACGCGACGGGCTGGACCACGTGCGCCGGTCGGTCACCCTCGATGAAGCCGAGGCCGAACTCCTTACCAGCCCGATCCGTCCGATCGTGCTGGCGACAAAGACAGCCGACAGCGCACGCTGGCGGCCAACGTCGCGCCGGGACTCGGTGAGATCGGGGTATTCCTGCCGTACAGCCCGCTGCACCAGTTGGTGCTCGATGAGTTCGCGGGGCCCGTTGTCACGACCTCCGGCAACATCAGCGGTGAACCGGTCCTTACCGACAACGCTGAGGCGGCTCGTGCGTCTCGGCCAGGTTGCCGACGGTTTCCTGCAGCACGACCGGCCTATCGTGCGACCGGCGGATGACGCCGTAT
Organism: uncultured Gammaproteobacteria bacterium; assembly: GCA_963807845.1. Lineage (GTDB taxonomy): Bacteria > Pseudomonadota > Gammaproteobacteria > Steroidobacterales > Woeseiaceae > UBA1847. The sequence continues at coordinate 44,307 of CAWEDS010000031.1, read as the reverse complement.
TCCGTCGCATCGATGGCAGGATGCGGCCGCTGCGCATTGGCCGTGGCTGTGCGCCACTGGAGATTGAGTTGCCGTGGCGACAGCGTCAGCCGACCCTGGCCGCCGGCGGACACATGAAAGGTGCGGTGGCGCTCTGCTGGGGTCGACGCGTCGTTGTTTCGCCGCACATCGGCGAGATGGACAGTCCGCGAAGCCTCGCGGTATTTGAGCAGGTTGCGGCCGACCTGCAGGCGCTGTATGGCGTGCGCGCCGAACGTGTCGTCTGCGACGCGCACCCGGGCTATACGACCCATCGCTGGGCAGAGCAGCAGGGGGCACTGCCTGTGGAGCGCGTCTGGCACCACGCGGCGCACGCGAGTGCCGTTGCGGCCGAACTGAATCGCGATGGCCAATGGCTGATGTTCGCCTGGGACGGCGTCGGCCTGGGTGAGGACCAGACACTCTGGGGCGGTGAGGCGTTGCTCGGCACAGCCGGCGACTGGCGTCGAGTGGCCAGTCTGCGAACGTTTCGTCTGCCGGGCGGCGAGCGCGCCGGGCGCGAGCCATGGCGCAGCGCCGCGGCACTGCATTGGGAGTGCGGCCTGGATATGCCCGACTGCCCTGATACGGAGGGCCTCGCGGAAGCCGCATGGCGAGCGCGCCTGAACGCCCCGGAAAGCAGCGCCGCCGGACGCCTGTTCGATGCGGCCGCCGCACTGATCTGCAAGCTGCCCGTGACCAGTTTCGAGGCACAGGGCCCGATGATGCTGGAAACGCTGTGTCGCAGGGCGGCGCGGCCGGTCGAGATGCCCCTGACTGAGGATCCAGGCGGCGTGCTGCGCAGCGACTGGCAGCCGCTGCTTGCGTATGTTGACAGATCGCAGCCTGGGGGCCGCCGCGCGGGCCGAGATATTTCACTCGAGTCTTGCACAATGCGATCCTGCAACAGGCAGAGGCCGTCCGTGAAAAGTCTGCGATCGACCAGGTCGGGCTGTGCGGTGGCGTATTCCAGAACCGGGTGCTGGCCGAACAGACGATCAACCTTCTTGACGCGGCCGGATTCGATGTCTGTCTGCCGCAAAAACTGCCCTGCAACGATGCGGCATTGTGTTTCGGGCAGGCCGCCGAGGTCGCCGCGCGCGACGCCATGGCGAAAGAACGGGGCGATTGCTGATGGGAGATACCTGATGGACGACGAATTTATTTCGCTCGCACACGGCAACGGCGGCCGTTTCATGCGCGAGCTGATCGAGGATGTCTTCGCGCGGCAGCTCACCGGTAGTGCCGTCGATGTGCAGGCCGATGCGGTACCGATCGATCTGGGCGACGGCGAGGTGATGATCACGACCGACGGGTTTACGGTTCAGCCGCTCGAGTTCCCCGGCGGCAATATCGGCTCGCTCGCGGTACACGGCACAACCAACGACCTCGCCGTTGCCGGTGCCGCGCCGCGCTACCTCACCCTCAACGCGTTCATCGAAGAAGGCCTCGAGATCGCCCGACTCGAACGCATCGTTGCCAGCCTGAACGAGGCCGCAATGGAGGCTGGCGTCAAGATAAGCGCCGGCGATACCAAGGTCGTGCGGCGCGGAGAGGGCGGCGGCATCTACCTTGCAACCACCGGCGTCGGCGTCAGGCTGCCGGGCGTGCGGCCGTCGATGCGCCTGATCCAGGACGGTGACGTACTGATCGTCAGCGGGCCTGTCGGCGACCACGGGACGGCCGTCATGCTGGCCCGCGAAGAATTCGGGCTGCGCGGCGACCTATTGTCCGATGCCGGTCCGGTCATGGCGCTGACCGAGCCCTTGCTGGCGCTCGACGGGCTGCGTTTCATGCGCGATCCCACGCGCGGTGGCGTCGCGTCGATCGGGCACGAGATCGTCAAAGCCACGGGCCTCGGCGTGCGCTTCGAGGCCACCATTCCGGTCCGCGAAGCCGTGCAGTCAGTCTGCGAGATGCTGGGCTACGATCCGTACTATCTCGCCTGCGAGGGCCGTGTGGTCGCCGTTATTGCACCCGACGAGGCCGACGCCGCGCTCGCGATATGGCGCGCCATTCCGGCCGGCAAGGACGCAGCCCGCATCGGCCGCATCGTCGCGAGCGAAAAGCGGGTGATTCTGGAGACCCCGCTGGGCGGCGAGCGCTTCCTCGAAGAACTTGAAGACGATCCGCTGCCGCGAATCTGCTGAGCGGGCTAAACGATCTCGACGAGTTCGATCGCGAACGTCAGCGCCTGGCCCGAGAGTGGATGATTGGCATCCAGCGTAATGGACTCGTCTTCGACCGCGACGACGACAAGATTCATGACCTGACCGTCGGGACTCTGGCTCTGCAACTGCATGCCGATGGCGGGCTCGATGTTCTCGGGCAGCGTGGTGCGCGGCACCTGCTGAACCAGTTGTTCGTGCCGTTCGCCGTAGGCATCGGTTGGTTCGATCTTCACCGTCTTTTGATCGCCGACCGCCATGCCGCTGACGGCGGCGTCAAATCCCGGTATGACCTCGCCGCCGCCCAAGGCAAATTCCAGCGGATCGCGCCCCGCCGAGCTGTCGAATTCGCTGCCGTCGTCGAGTGTGCCGGTGTAGTGAATTCGAACGGTGTCACCGGATTTTGCCTTGCCCATAGTTACTCCTCCTTGATGTGACACGCGATGATACCAGAACGGGTTTCGCGAACCAGTCGCTGCGTTGGGGCAACTACGTATTCGCTACTTCGGTGCCTGCTATAAGCTTGAAACAGAAGGGTTGCGTGCAGCAGGTGTTGCAATGAACGAGTCTTCATTGAGCAATAACATTGTCGCGATCGACACCTCCGTGCCGATCTGGGAGCAGTTTTTTACTGTGGCGCCGCTGGTGCTGATTGGCACGATGGACCATGACGGCGCTGTGGACCTGGCGCCGAAACACATGGTGACGCCGATGGGCTGGCAGAACTATTTTGGATTTGTCTGCACGCCCTATCACAGCACCTGCCGCAACGTCGATCGCACCGGCGTCTTCACGGTGAGCTACCCGCGGCCATCGCAGGTGTTAATGACCAGTCTCGCCGCGTCGCCGCGTAACGAGAAGGGCACAAAGCCCGTCATCGACTATTTCAGCACGTTTGCGGCTGACAAGATCGCAGGCAATTTCATCGAGGAAGGCTACCTGTTCTTCGAATGCCGGCATTTCAAGACGATCGATGGTTTCGGCAAGAACTGCCTGATCACGGGCGAGATTATCGCGGCCTATGTGGACGAGCGCTTCTTGCGCCATGCGGAAACGGATGACCAGGAGACGATTCACGAGTCACCGCTGCTCGCCTATCTCTCGCCAGGCCGGTTTGCCACCGTCGATCGTTCCAACGCGTTCCCGTTTCCGGAGTCAATGCAGAAGTGAGCGTGTCATGTGTGCAAGCAATGCGGCGAAGATTCTTGAGTATGTAAAGGAGCAAGAGTCTGAGCTGATCCGCATCACCCGGGCGCTGGTCGAGGCGGAATCGCCGTCGGCGGAGCCGCAAAGTCACGACGAGGTGCGCCGCGTGCTGCGACTGGCGCTGGCCGAGGTTGGCTATGACTCCCGGGAATCGGGCGCACCGGACAAGCCCCGGCACATTTTTGCCGTGCCGGCCAATCGGCAGAGAGGACGCCCGTCACAGCTGCTGCTCGGCCACTACGATACCGTTTGGCCCATCGGCACGCTTGGCGAACGCCCGTTTGGCGTTGACGGCAATATCCTGCGGGGTCCGGGTTCGTTCGACATGAAAGCCGGTCTTGCGCAGATCGTCGTGGCGCTCGGCGCGGTTCGCAATCTCGGTTTGCAACCCGCTCTCGTGCCCGTTGTCTTCGTCAACGCCGACGAGGAGATCGGCAGCCGTAGCTCAACGCGCTACATCCGCTGGCTTGCCGAGCACGCCGAGCGTGCCTTTGTAATGGAGCCCGCGCTTGGCCCGCGCGGTGATATCAAGACCGAACGCAAAGGTATCGGGCGATTCACCATTACCGTGTACGGCAAGGCCGCGCATGCCGGGCTCGATCCTGAGGCCGGCGCGAGTGCAATTCTCGAGTTGTCGCACGTCATCCAGACACTGTTTTCTCTGAACGACGTTGAGCGAGGTATCACCGTCAACGTCGGCACGGTCGATGGCGGCATTCAGCCCAACGTTATCGCACCGCACAGCAAGGCGGTTGTGGACGTGCGGGTACCCTCTGTCGATGCGGGCAATGAAATCGAGCGCACCATCCACGGCATTACGGCAACGACGCCCAACGTTCGCCTGCAGATCGAGGGCCGCATCGGCAGGCCGGCAATGCAACAGACGCCGCGTAACCGTCGCCTGTGGGACCTCGCCAAACGTGCGGGCGAGGAGTTGGGGCTCGAGCTGCACGCAGCGCGATCAGGCGGCGGCTCGGACGGCAATACCGCCAGCCAGTACACGGCGACGCTCGACGGGCTGGGTGCGGTTGGCGACGGAGCGCATGCCGCGCACGAGCATCTGCTGATCGACAAGACGCTGGAACGGGCCGCATTGCTGACCCTGTTATTGATTGCACCACCGATGGAGGATTGATCAAGGAGCACACCATGAGCACCAGGATGTACGGGTCACTCGCGCGCATCGCCGATTTCAAGGACAGCAACTTCGAAATCAGGCCGCTTGAGCGTTCCCTCTGGGCGACAGGTGACTACGTCGAGGCCGAGGTTGTGGGAACGCCAACTGCGTTTTATCGCATCGAGGATCGCACCGGCCACATGGTCCGACTGGAGCCGGGTGACTGGGTTGTGGGTGCCCTGGGTGACCGGGCGGCAACGCTCGAAGGGGTGGGTAGCTGGAAAGATATCGGCGGGGACGGCGAAATGCATGCGCTCACGGCTGCGGGCCTGCTGGGTCGGTACACGTCCTACTCCACGCTGTTTCCGGATCCGATGCAACTCAGCTATCGCGGACATCTTTGCCGCGACGGGGAGAAGGTGTGCATGCGCGGCTTTGCCATGCGATCGAAGGCGCACGCGTTTTCCGTGCCGACGCTGTTGTTGTTCGGTTCTTCGATGTCCGCCGGCAAGACCACGACCGGCCGGCGGGTCTGTAAGGAGCTCGACCGCGCGGGCGTCTCCGTTATCGCGGCGAAGCTCACGGGTGCGGGCCGCTATCGGGATATCCTGAGCTACCTGAAGAACGGTGCGCAGGAAATCTATGACTTCGTTGACGTCGGCTTGCCCTCGACAGTGGTTCCTGAGAATGACTTTCGGGAGGCGATACGGCCGCTTCTGAACCATATCAACAGCCGCAATCCGGACCTGCTCGTGGTCGAGGCGGGCGCGTCGCCACTGGAGCCTTATAACGGCGAGGCGCTGGTCGAAGAACTCGGCGACAATATCGTCTGTTCGATTCTGTGTGCCTCCGATCCTTACGCGGTGGTCGGCGTGCAGCAGGCGTTCGGCTTGACGCCCGATCTTGTCACCGGTCCGGCGACCACCACCTCGGCCGCCGTCGACCTGGTAAGAAAGCTTACGGGCCTTCTGGGTATCAATATTCTCGATCCGGCCAACAAGGTGCCTTTCCGGAAGTTCTTGCTGGAAAAACTGGAGGTGGTGAGTCGGCCAGGGAGCAACCGACTTGCGTTGCCTGAAACGCAGTAAGCCTTACTCGGCGAGCGTAATCTCGCCGTCGCCGAAGCGGTAACGCATGCCGATGCCAACGGCCCAGACACTGTAATTATACGGCTCCGCACCCAGCGTCAGGACGGTGGGGACAGCGTCGGCGCTGACCAGCGCATAATCCTCGACCACGAACTGCTCGTAGCGAAGGTCGAGCGTGCCGTCGATTCGGTCCGTCCAACTCATAGCGTGCTTCGAACCGAACCGATTCGAGTACCGAACTTAAGTCAGGCAACGGGCTCTGCCCGCCGCTGACGCTGAACATGTCGATGCGGGTGTCGCCGTCACTGCGATTGACATCAAGGCGCAGGTCGTATTTTCCATCCGCGTGCCGCCAGCGGAAACCGCCACCGAGGTGGTTGAAGGTGTCGTCGTGCGACGCGCTCCAGTCGTACACGCCAAACTGCTCGCTGCCGAGCTGCAGTGCATCAATGGTTTCGTAGCCGGCCGCCAGGTAAAACGAGGCGTTATCGGATAGCGCCCAGCTTAGATCCGCTGTGATGCGCTTTTCCTCGCTGTCGGTCATGCCGAGCAGCGACTTGTTGTAGCGATCATCGGCGAACAGCACCGTCGTCGTAAACGAGACCGGAACGTCAACCGGCGTCAACGACGCCACCAGCTCGCCGTAGCTGCGGTAGCGATAGGCGAGGTTGTATTTCCTCATCAGCGGGTTCTGGCCGAGACTGACGGCAATGGTCTCGTTGTAGCGATCGATATCCCGCTCTTCGGCACCGCCTTTGACGCGCAGGTCCAGCCACTGCAGTGGACGCCAGCGCACCTGGCCCCACCCGGCATCGATGGTTTGCTCGGCGACTTCCTGGAAGTCGCGCTTCACTATCTTGCGTTCGCCGCCACCGGATAGGCGAATGCTTTTCCAGAGGGCCAGCTCGCCGCCGAGGCTGATTGTCGACCGCTCGAAGCTGTACGGCGTGTTTTGCTCCGTTTCGCCGGAGACGAACAGGTCGGTTATGACCCGATTCCAGTCCGATCGCAGCGTCGAGTTGTCGCGCTCGTCAAACCGGTAGCCGAACCTGATGCGCCCTTTCGGCAACGGCCGGGCGGTTACGGTAAGGGCGTAGTTGGCGGTATCGACCTGGCCATCGAGCGTGCTTCGCGGCAGTGCGGCAGCGCCAGCGAACGGGTTGATCGTGTAGGGCAGCAGCGGCTCGTTCTGTTCGCCGCTGCCGGAAGCCAGCGTGAAGGCGACGACTGTATCCCACATTGAAAACCGATAGGCACCTGACAGCGAGACCTGTTGAAAGTCGTTGTCCGGCGCCATCGCCATGCGGTACTGACCGGCGCCGGGCGTCGACGTAAACGGTGTGTCCCAGGTCAGTGACGGGTTCTGGTTGGTAAAATACGAGCCGTAGAAAGCCAGCGTCACGCTGCCGCGATTCGTGCCATATTGGATGCCGGCGTCGATCTGATCCGTCTCGTAGTCGAGCCAGCGCGGCAGCAATGCAGCCTGCGTGAAGCTCGAGCCGCCGGTGATGTCGATGCCATCGCGATTCTGCCGGCTGAAGTCGGCGAACAGGCGTATTGCTGCGGCCGGTTGCCACTCGGCGCCGACGTCGATGATCTGCCGGTCGGTACCGATATCCTGTCGTCGAAGCGTTGATGACAGCTGGGTCATGTTCGTCGTCAGGCCCGCGGGAAGCCACGAACCGGGCAGCGTCAGCGTGCCGGATTGCGACGGATTGAACACGGTCCTCGTGGTGTCGAAACGACGGTAGGGCAGCTCCCGATACCCGACACGGAAACCGAAGGTACCCTGCCTGCCGCCATCCAGTTCGAAAGCACGAGAGTCGAGACCCCCGTCCTCGATCATCCAGTCCAGTCGATAGCCCTCGTTTGCATACCGCCCGTGGCCGTCAACGTTGGCGTAGCCGCCCTTGTCGTCGTAGCCGGTCGCGTTGCCGAAGCGGAATGCGCCGTCCTCGCCGACGTAGGTGGCGCCTGCGTCAATCGCCGCGCGATAACCGCTTTCAAACGGGCAGGATTCGCATTTCCAGTCGCTGGTGTCGACCTCGGCAAATACCAGCGCCGGTGCCAGCAGCACCAGCGGGGCAACAAGATTGCGGGCGTTTCTCTTCAGTCGATTTCGCATCGCAACAAATTCCTAACGCATCAGCTTCGAGCCGGACGGGTGATTCGAACCGTGTACCTGGTCGTGGCAATTGAGGCACGACTGGCCGAGCAGAAACTGCGAAGCAGCGGCAGAGGACAGACCGCGTTCGTCCTGCGGCAGGCTCGGGTGGCCGCTTTGCGAGTGACAGCTCTGGCACAGTGTCGGTGCCCGCATGCTCAGCATGCCGGGATAATTCGAGCCGTGCGGGTCGTGGCAATTGCCGCAATCCTCGGCGACCGGCGCGTGTTCCCACAGGTACGGACCCCGCGTTTCGGCGTGGCAGTCGTAGCAGGTGTCGTTGGTCGTCGCGCGCGTCAGCAGTCCGTCAGTCGTGTTGCCATGCGTGTTGTGGCAGCCGCTGCAGTCCATCTTGCCGTAGCGGACCGGATGAGCGTACGGCTTCATCGACTGCGTGCGCTGTTGCTGGTGGCAGTCGAAGCAGACCTCCGCCTGCGTCGCTGTACTCAGAACCGGGTCGCGCTCGACGTGACTCGAGTGGCAGTCCGCGCAGGCGACCGTGTCGATGTCATGGCTGCTGCCGTGCCAGGCGAAGCCGACGTCCGGGAGGTGGCAGTCCAGGCAGTAGGCGTTCTGTTCCGGCACCGGCGTGCCGGAGTCGGAGCCGAACAACACGACCGCAGGGCGCTCCTGGCCGCGGCGCACGCGCCCGGCGTGATCGCCGCCCGGCCCGTGACAGGCTTCGCACTGCAGCTGGCCGTGACCGAACGGCGAGTTGGCGTCGCTGGGTACCGCGTGTGCGGTGCGAAACACCGCCAGCGTGACCTGGTCGTCATGGCACTTGAAGCAGGTGTCCGCGCCGTTCTTGCTGTAGCTCGGCGGTTCAGCCGTCTCGTCGGTGCCCTGCGCCGAGACCACCGCCGGCGCCGAGAGGGCCAAGAGGGCCATCGTCAGCAGCAGTCCTCGCTGACGGCGACTTTGCATTGTCGCCGTCATTAGTTGGACTCAAACGTGTCGATACCGTGAGCTACGCCAACGTCGGCTGAACGTCCTTCACCATGACAAAGCGCGCAGGTTTCGGCACCGGAAGAGGTCAACGCGCCGGTCTCATCCTTGCCGGCCATGAAGTCGCCGCCGTTCTGCGTCATGTGGTTCTGCGCAAGGTCGCTGGTGTGGCAGGACGAACAGACCGACGGTATTCGGCGAGATAGCGACGTCATCGATCAGGATGGAACGATCGGCACCGCTGTCGATCGTCGTTGCCAGTACCGTGGCCGGGTCGACCGGATAGTAGGTGCCCTCGAGATGACAGCCCTCGCAGTTGTTCAGGCGACCCGGATAAACGACGCCCGTGTAGTCGTGTGCGCTGTTGCGATAACCGCAAATCGGCGGCATTGCCGGCATGGATCTGGTGCACCATGCGCTTCATGTCGATCGACGCCTCGGTTGGACCCAGCTCATCGAAACAGGCCGTGTCCGCGACACCGCGCTGCTGCACGTCCGTCGCGTTGGCGTTGTGGCACGTTGAGCAGACCTCGGTGTTGCCGCTACGGTTGTCGCCGTGCAGCGCGAGGTTCTTGTGGCAATCATTGCACTTGTCAATGTTGACGATCTTGCGCCGGTCTTGTGCCGCTGCGTCGGTGATCGCGAACGCCAGCACATCCGAGGACACCGGCAGATTGTCGAGACTACCGTCGATGTCGACAGCTGCCCGGCCTTCAAGTACCGCAAGTCCCGAACCGGTGATGCTGGTCGGGATCGCGTCCGACGCCGCTTTCGTAAAGTTGCCACTACCGTCAGCGACTGCCCCGCTCTGGAAGTTGATCTGGATCGGCGCAAACGGTGCGCCACTGTCAGCTGGCCTTGCGAGGTCGTCGTTGGGATCGAGGTTGCCGAGCGCAGCACTGGTCCAGGCGATATCGAGATTCAGTCGCGAACTGCCGATCTGGAACGGGCCTGCCGCATCGTTGATGTCGTAGGTTGTGCCGTCCTGCGGGTTGGAAACCCGGATCGTGGCCGTTGGCACCTGTCCGGGCGCCGCGTTGCGTCACGCTCACGACCTCGTACGCGAAGGCTTCGGCCGCGATCTGCTCCGGTATCTGGTGCACGACAGGCACGTGCAACCCGGTCGCACCCGAGGTCTCGTTGTGGCAGCCGCCGCACTGCGAGTCGTCTGTGAACGCCAGGCCGCCCGGATGGTTGCCGCCCGCCCAGTCGATCGCGTCGTGGCACGATCCGCAGGCGCTGCGGGTCTGCACCGTTCGCCAGTTGCTGGCCTGTGGCACCGTCGTGTCGGATTCCTGGTGGCAGGTCGTGCAATTCCTGACGTCCTGCGTGAATTCGATTTCGGAGTAGTCGATTCGATTACCACCGTAACCGACGATGGCATAGCCGTTGGCGAGATTCACGCCGTAGTGAATCTTGTGGATCATCTCTTTCATGTCCACGGTGCCGCCCCAGGGCTCGGCTACGGTGTCGCCGTCGATAGAGTAGGGGTTGTGGCAGGTTACGCAGTACTCGATGTCGAAACGCGCTTCGCCATGAAACTCGAGGTTGTCATGACAGGCGTTGCAGGTGTCGTTGTTGACGATCAGGCGTGTTTCCATCGGCGCGCCGCCCGTGGGCACGAAATCGTACGGCGCGTTGTTGGCCGGGATATTCTCCGGCAGGTAGCGATTGGTGCGGATTTCGACACCCAGGCGATGCGTCTTGGTGTCGCTGAAAACCGGCCCGGCCGGGTAGTCGGTGAGTGCCTGGGCAAAGATGTAAGTGTAAGTGCCATCGCCGTTGTCGGTGTAGCTGCCGGCGCTGCCCGATTCAGTCGTTGCCTGTGCGTTGGCAATGCCAGCGCTCGAGCGTGTGATGTAGGACTGCCATTCGCTGGAACTGCCGTTCTGGCCAGCGCTCAGCTGTGCCAGCGTGAAGCTGACGGCACTGGCGGGCAGTCCGATCAGCCCAAAGCCGAGGTCGTCAGTCAGGCGCATGACCACGGTTGGTGCCCCACCGCCCGCGGGTACCGTGACGCTGTCAAACGAAACGTTGATTTTTTCGACCGATTCAACGGGTACCGTGGCGGATCCCGATGGCCCTGTCGGCCCGGACGGTCCCTCTGGGCCGGCGGTACCCTGCCCACCCGCCGGTCCGGCAGGTCCTGTATCGCCACTGCAGGCAAACAGGAGCGTCGAGGACAGCAGCAATGCGGCCAGATTCAGGGTCCCGGAGGTAGCGCGATACATGTCATTCCCCTTAAACTTGTTAAGCTTTGTGTTGCTTAGGGTTTTCCGCTTTTTTACAGACGGACGGTTCCGCTGCTGATTTGTAACAAATCACGCTGAATATAGTATCGCGGCATCTACCTACTGGCTATTTGTCACGGCATGTACTTACTGGCCGCCGGGCGTCTGCACGAAGATAATAGCCAGTTATTGGGCCGACGCCTGCATGAAATTCAGCGTCTGTTCAGTCTGGTTTCACGACAATAGCTGTATGATTCCAAGGGCAATTGTGCCTTTGCCAGGAGATGACATGAAACGTTTAACCCCCTTTCTCGCAGCCGCTTCGCTCAGCTTTTGTTTTGCCGCGGCCAATGCCGGCGACCTTGACGCGATGATGCAGGGCTGCAACGACTGCCACGGCGACAACGGCGTGAGCCAGTGGACCGATGTGCCGACCATCGCCGGCCTCGCTGAATTCGTGCACGTTGACGCGCTGTACGTGTACCAGGATGAGGCGCGACCCTGTTCGGAATCCGAGTATCGCCAGGGCGACACCAGCCGCCCGGCAACGACCATGTGCGCCATCGCGGCTGAGCTGAGTGAAGACGACATCGATGCACTTGCGGCGGCCTATGCGGAACTGCCCTATGTGAAAGCCAAGCAGGACTTCGATGCCGGCCTGGCAGCGGCCGGCAAAGCGTTGCACGACGAGCATTGCGACAAGTGTCATTCGGACGCCGGCACCAACGCGGACGACGAAGCCGGCATGCTGGGCGGCCAGATGATGGGTTATCTGACGCAGTCGTTTGCTGACTACGCGTCCGGTGATCGCGAGCAGCCGGGCAAGATGAAAGAGAAGATGGAGCTGCTGTCCGCTGACGATGTAACGGCACTCGTCAACTACTACGGCAGCGTTCAATGACGGACAGACACGGCCGCCGGTCAGCGATACTGGCGACCTGTTTGACGCTATCGATGCGAACGATGCGACGGCGTTCGTCGGTTTCCTGACCGACGACGCCGTTTTTCGTTTTGGCTCGGCGCCCCCGGTGCAGGGGCGCGCGGCGATAGCAGGCCGCCGTTGAGCGGTTTCTTCGACACGATCGCCGGTTGTTCGCATGCCGTGAACAACTCGGTCAGCGGCGGCTCGACCCTGGTCTGTGAAGGCGAGGTGACCTACCGGCGTCACAACGGCACGGCCATTACCCTGCCATTTGCCGATGTTTTCGAATACGACGGTGATCTCATCGCGCAATACAAGATCTACATGGACATCGGCCCGCTGTACGCCGACTAGGCCGTTTCGACTGCCCACGAAACCGCACTCTCGGAAATCCCTGATACCAACAATTCGCTGATTAGCATACTAAAGCCCAAGGATTCAGGGATTTAGAATGATGACTCACGATGCGATTCGCGCCCGTCTGCCTCAGACGATGCTGGCGCTGGCTTTTCTGACCTTCTGTATTTCTCCGGCGAATCGCCGCGGAAAACACCTGCAGCGGCGACTGCCACGCGCACGACGACGTCCTGTTCTCCTCGTCCGCGCACCCGGACGTTGCGTGTGCAGACTGCCATACCAATGTCACCGCGGAGCATAAGGACAACGATCTCGAGCCGCTGACGGACGAGATGAGCTGCAACGAGTGTCACGGCAAGGTGCAACGTGCGATCAAGCGCAGCGTGCACGGCGGCGAAGCCGCTTGCGGCGACTGCCACGGTGCCCCGCACGAGATTCATCTCGTCGAAGAACTGGCGTCCGCCGTGTCGCCGGTCAACCAGATCAAGAACTGCGGTGCCTGCCACGATGATCCGCCGGAGCTGGTGGATGGCTACCTGACCAGCGAACACGGCAGGGCGCTGCTGCGCTCCGGACTGATCGATGCGCCGAGCTGCAGTGATTGCCATGGCGATCACCAGATTCTCGAGGCCGACACGGACAGGGCCGCCACCTCGCATGCGAACTCCCCCGAGATGTGCGGCGAGTGTCATCTGCTGGTGCTGAACGAGTGGCAAGATCACAGCGCACACGGCCTCGCCTGGCAGGCAGGTGAAGAGGGGCCGGTCTGCGTCGACTGTCATTCATCGCACAAGATCGCGGATCCGACGACCGATGCAAGCAGGCGAGCGGCTTCCGATAACTGCGGTGGCTGTCACGAAGAGTATCTGGCGTCGTTCCGGCACAGTTTCCACGGCAAGGCCTTGTATCTCGGCATGTCCGGCGGCGCGGTCTGCGCGGATTGCCACACACCGCACAGGAATCTGCCGGCCGATCATCCGGAGTCGAGCGTGCATCCGGACAACGTCATGGCAACCTGCGGCAGCTGCCACGACGGATATAACGCCTTCGTTTGCGACCTTCGATCCGCACAACGATCCGACGGATCCCGACGACATGTTTGCCGTCTACATTGTCTGGTTCTTCATGACCGGTTTGCTGATCGGCGTGTTCGTGTTCTTCGGCGTGCACGATTTCCTGTGGCTGCAGCGCTCGCTGGTCGGTGTGATGCGTGGCGAATTCGATGAAGAGCCGGCGAGCGGACAGTGGATACAGCGTTTCCGCATGGCCGACCGCTGGACGCATGCCACCATTATCCTGACGTTCCTGTTGCTGGCGCTCACGGGTCTGCCGCTCAAATTCGATGATACTGCGTGGGCGCAGTTCCTCGTGAACATGCTGGGCGGCGTCGATTCGACGCGCTTCATCCACCGGGTCGCCGCGATTGGCACGTTCGGCTACTTTGCGTTCCATCTCGCGGATGTCTTCGTGCGCATCGTCTTCAAGGGCGAACGAGGCATGTTCTGGGGGCCCAACTCGATGGTGCCGCAGCCGAAGGACGTAAAGGACTTTGCGGCAAACATCCGCTACTTCCTGTATCTCGGTGAGCCGCCGCAGGGCGATCGATGGACGTATTTCGAGAAATTCGACTACCTCGCCGTTTTCTGGGGTGTTGCCATCATCGGGCTGTCCGGATTGTTCCTCTGGTTCCCGGGCTTCTTCACGCAGTTCCTGCCAGGCTGGACGCTGAACGCCGCCCACGTGATCCACAGTGACGAGGCGCTGCTGGCAACCGGCTTCATTTTCATCTTCCACTTCTTCCATACGCATCTGCGGCCCGAGAGCTTCCCGATGGATACCGTCGTGTTCCTCGGCAAGATGCCGCTCGAGCGATTCAAGTCCGAGCGACCGCTTGAGTATCAGCGCATGGTTGAAACGAATACGCTGGAGGACTACCTCGTTCCGCCGCCGACACCGGACCGGCAGAGAGAGGCCTACATCTTCGGCACGATATTCCTGACGCATCGGTGTGCTGCTCGCGATTGGAATTATCTGGGCTTTGCTTGCGCATTAGCGTAGAAACCAGCCTGAGACAGAACAAAATCAGGAGAAGGCTGTGTTCAGGAATTTCTTTACGTCGATCACGCGCAACGGCATCAGCCTTTTCGGGTACGGGGCTCGCCATCGCGAGCCTCGTGCTGATCATCAGCCTGTTTGTTATCGAACGCATTGGCTACGACGGCGGACCGTATCTCGGCATCCTGACGTTCCTGATTCTGCCGATGATCTTCGTCGTTGGCCTGCTGCTGATTCCGCTGGGCAGCTATCTTTACCGACGCAGCCTGCGAAAGGTGCCGGGCGGTGAGTCGACGCCACTGTTGCCGGTTTTCGATCTGAACAAGCCCAAAACACGCAACTGGCTGCTGATTCTGACAGGGGTCACGATGGTGAACATCGTTATCGTGGCGGGTGCAACGTACAAGGGCGTCGAGGTCATGGAGTCCGTCGAGTTCTGCGGGCTCGCCTGCCATTCGGTCATGGAGCCGGAACATACGGCGTACCAGCGCTCCTCGCATTCGCGGGTAAGCTGCGCCGAATGCCATATCGGTCCCGGCGCCGACTGGTTTGTAAAGTCGAAACTCGACGGCGCCTGGCAGCTCGTCGCCGTTGCTTTCGATCTTTATCCGCGACCGATCCCGACGCCGTTGCACGATCTGCGCCCGGCGCGAGAAACCTGCGAACAGTGCCACTGGCCGACGCGTTTTGTCGGCGACAAGCTCTCGATCAAGACGCATTACGAGGAAGACGAGGCCAATACCGAGCTGACCACCGCACTGTTGCTGAAAGTAGGTGGCACCGCGGGTAGCGGGCCTTCCGGCATACACTGGCACGTCGATCCCGGCGTGAACATCCGCTATCGGTCGGACGAGACGCGCGAAGAAGTGTACGAAGTCGAGTACACGAACGCGGCTGGCGAGGTAAAACTGTTCGCGGACCGCAAAGCGCCAGACGAGGGCGGCACCTGGCGAGAGATGGACTGCGTGGATTGTCATAATCGGCCGAGCCATAACTACCAGCCGCCGGATACGGAAATCGACACGGCCATTCGTGATGGCCTGATTGATCGCAGCCTGCCGTTCGTGAAGAAAGAGGGACTGCGAATAATCGATGCGGAATACGCGTCGCACGAGGCCGCACGCGAAGAGATTACGACGCAGCTTACGTCGTATTACTCTGAAAACTACCCTGACATCCTTGCCGAACGTGCCGATGATGTTGCCGGCGCGGCAACGGCGCTCGGCGATATTTACTCGGTCAACGTATTCCCGCAGATGAAAGTCTGGTGGAACACCTATCCCGAGCATATCGGCCACGAAACATCGGACGGTTGCTTCCGTTGCCACGGCAAGCGGCTGCGCACGAAGGAGCGTGAACACATATCGCGCGATTGCGATGTCTGTCACACGGTGCTGGCCGAGCGGGAAGAAAACCCGGCGATACTCACGCAGCTTAATCCCTAGAATTCAGACTATTCGCAATGAACAGCAAGGCGACGGCAGCAAGCGATTCGGGCATCAGCGCAGTGTCCGCAGCGCGCCGGCAACTGGTCTACGAAATTGTCAGCGGCGGAACCGGCCTGTTGCTGGCAGTGTTCATGTGGGGGCACGTCGTACTGGTCGGCTCTATCCTGACCGGCGAACGTGGCTTCGACTGGATGGCGACGATGCTCGAGGACTACTACATCGCGCAGCCGACCGTGTTTGTTATCTTCACGCTGTTCCTGGTGCACGCGGTGTTTGCGTCGCGCAAGATTCCCGCGCAGCTGCGGGAGCGGAAAAAACTGCTGCAGCTGGCCAAAGGCCTGAATCGATCGGGGCGTGAAAAAGTCGCCACGCGCACCGAGCATTCGCCGTTTCGGCCGCACGTCGAGTCGATGCTGTGGATCTGGCAGGTGCGCACCGGCATGATCATCCTGGTGCTCGGCAGCTTTCACCTCGTGCTGCTGGGGCTCGACGTCCTGACGCCGCTGTTCGGCGAAATCGCGGGCATCGAGGCCGCGACATCGCTCGCGAGGGTCGGCGCCGGACTCTGGCTGCCTTACGCGGTCTTGCTGCTCTGCGTCGAGTTTCACGCCAGCGTCGGCCTGTATCGACTCGCCGTGAAATGGGGTGCCGATCTCTGGATGTCGCGACAGACGATGCATCGTCTCGAGCAGTTCATTTTCTGGGTCGTCCTTGGCCTCGGCGGGCTGACGCTCGTGGTGCTGGCCGGCTGGATGGAACCGCCGCTTCGCTTCCTGCTGGATGGCGGCGCCGCATGAGCACGCGTCTTGAGACCACCGACGTGCTGGTCATCGGTGGCGGTCTCGCCGGTGAGCGCTGTGCCATCGAGGCCGCGGCGGCCGGGCACGAGGTGCTGATTCTGTCGCTGGTGCCGCCGCGGCGCAGCCACAGCTGTGCCGCGCAGGGCGGCATGCAGGCCGCGCTCGCCAACTGCGTCAAAGCCGAGGGTGACAACCCGACGGTGCATTTCCTGGACACGGTGCGCGGTTCGGACTGGGGTGCCGACCAGGAAGTCGCCAACATCTTTGCCGAAGAGGCGCCCGATCGCGGTGCGCGAGCTGGCGCACTTCGGCGTGCCCTGGAGCCGTGTCAAAGGCGGGCGCAACCACTATTTCATCAAGGGCGAAGCCGTCGACATCGACGAGTCGCTCGAGAACGACGGCCTGATCGGGCAGCGGGACTTCGGTGGCACCGCCAAGTGGCGCGCGTGTTATGCGGCGGCCGGCACCGGGCACGCGGCGCTGTACGCCGTGGACAGCGAGGTGGTTCGACTGGGCATCACGGTACGCGACCGCACCGAGGCCGTGTCACTGATTCACGACGGCAGTCGTTGTCTCGGCGCGGTGGTGCGCTGCCTGCGAACGGGCAGGCACTTTGCGGTCATGGCAAAAGCGACGGTCATCGCGACCGGTGGGTACGGCCGCATCTACGGCCAGTACACCAGCAACGCGACCATCAACGAGGGCACCGGTGCGGTCATCGCGCTGGACACGGGCATCGTGCCGCTCGGCAACATGGAGGCCGTACAGTTTCATCCGACGACGCTGTCACCGAGCGGCATCCTGGTAACCGAGGGCTGCCGCGGTGATGGCGGTTACCTGCTCGACAAGGACCTGCTATCGCTTCATGGTGGATGCCGAGCCCGAGAAGCAGGAGCTCGCGAGCCGCGACGTGGTGTCGCGACACATGGTGCAACGCATGCGCGATGGCTACGGCGTCGACTCGCCCTACGGGCCGCATCTGTGGCTCGACATCCGCCACCTGGGCGAAGAGCACCTGCGCACCAAACTGCTCGAAGTCTGGGACATCTGCCGCGACTTCGCCGGCATCAACCCCGCCGAAGAGCTCGTGCCGGTGCGGCCGACGCAGCACTACTCGATGGGCGGCGTGCGCGTGAACAAGGACGGCGAGGCGTACGGCATGAACGGGCTGTTTGCCGTCGGCGAAGCGGCCTGCTGGGACATGCACGGCTTCAACCGGCTGGGCGGCAACAGCCTGGCCGAAACGCTGGTAGCGGGGCGCCTGGTCGGCAGGCGGGTTGCCGAGCACGCGTCCGGTGTGTCGCTGCGTGCCGACCTCAATACCGCGTTCGACGCTATCGCACGTGGCCGAGCAGCGCGCCGCCGACTGGCTGTCGCGGAGCGGCGCCGGCCGCAGCATCTACGATATTCGCGATGCCATGGGCGAAACGATGATGTACAAGGTCGGCATCTTCCGAAACGGGAGCGAACTTGACGAGGCGGTTAACGAGTTGCGTCAGCTGCAGGACGACTGTGAGAACGCCGTGTTGCGCTGCAAGGATCCGGGTGTCAATCCGGAGCTCGGCTTCGCACTTCGCCTGAAGGGCATGTTGCGGCTCGCGATGACCGTGGCGCTGGGCGCGCGCGCGCGAACCGAGAGCCGCGGTGCTCATTTCCGCACCGATTTTCCGCTGCGCAATGATCACGAATGGCTGAACCGGACGCTCGTGCGCTGGCCGGCAGACCAGAGTGAGCCGTCCTTCAGCTACGAGCCCACCGGGATCATTGACTTGCCCCCGGGGCATCGCGGTTACGGCAGCGACGAACGCATCGAAATGCAGCAGTCTGTCGAGACACATAACCAATCGGTGCTGGACGAGCAGACGCGAGAGGGTCGGCTCGCCAGCAACGAGACGATGGGTAGCCGCTTGCGTCGTGGGGCGTGGCAGGCACTGGTGCAGTGACGGGAAATGGCGCAATGAGTCAAGCAAGCAACAAGGAATCGCGCCGGCTGCGCTTCGAGATATTTCGCTTCAACCCCGAAGATGAAAACTCTGAACCGCATACCGACGTATTCGAGATCGACGAAACGCCGTTCATGTCGCTGTACATCGCGCTCAACACGATTCGCGAGACCCAGGCGCCCGGCCTGCAGTTCGACTTTGCCTGCCGTTCGGCTATTTGCGGCTCCTGCGGCATGATGGTGAACGGCCGCCCGGCACTCGCCTGCCGCACGCTGACATCGGACCTGCCCGCAACAATCCGGCTTCATCCCCTGCCGGCGTTCAAGCTCATCGGAGACCTGTCGGTTGATACCGGCACCTGGTTTCGCGGCATGTCTGAGCGTACCGAGGCCTGGATTCACGAACGGCAGGCCATTCGATCCTGAGGCGGAAGAAGAGCGCATGAGCGACGATATCGCCGAGGCCATCTATGAAGGGGACCGCTGCATCGAATGTGGCTGCTGCGTCGCCTCCTGCGGTGTGGCGAACCTCGATTCCGAGTTCCTGGCCGGTGCCGGCCTCAATCGGGTCGCCCGATTCATGATGGACCCGCGCGACCAGCGCAGCGATAGCGACTGGTTCGATGTCGTGGCCGGGGACCAGGGGGTGTTCGGCTGCGTTGGGCTGATGGCCTGCGCCGATGTGTGCCCGAAAGATCTGCCGCTGCTGGAGGTTTACGCCTACCTGCGGCGCAAGACCCTGGGCGCGCGTTTCGTGGCACGGGCGGAGAAAAAAGCACCGTAAAAAACGCGGTCCTGAAACGCCCTTTTTGGTCGCAGCAGTGCGCTATTGCAGGGGTTTGCCCTGTCGCTTCACCGAGCCGGCAACGCCCGTTTATCCGCCGCGGTAGTTGTCGAAAAACACCGCGAACAACACGCTCGAAATCACCAGCGTTGTGAACATGACGGGCGTCCCCTTTTTCAGCCAGAACAGTGGCGTTATGCGGTACTCGGGTACGCCCGTGCGTTCGGCTTCGGCCACGCAAATGATATTCGCGGTTGAGCCGATGTGAGAGCCGTTGCCGCCGAGGCCAACGCCCAGGGCCAATGCCCACCACAATGGCATGACGTCCACGCCCTGGGTCTCGAGGTGGGCGATGATGGGGATCATGGTCACGGTAAACGGGATATTGTCCACGGCCGCGCTCAGTATCGCCGAGACCCACATAACGACGAGCGCGGTAACCAGCAGTTTTTCCGGATCCTGGGCGACGTTCACCAGTAGTTGACCCAGCAGGTTGAGCAGGCCGGATCCCTCTACCCCGCCCACGATGACGAACAGGCCCATGAAAAACAACAGCACCGCCCAGTCGAGTCCCTTGAGTAGTTCGTCAGGATCCGGGCGCACCAGCGCCAGCGCGACGGCCACGCCTATCCAGGCGACGTAGCCTGGAAAGAGATGGAAGTGATGGTGAATGAAAAACAGCAGGATAACGAGGCCAATCGAGACGCATATGGCGAGCAGCGCCCGCTGGTCTTTCAGCACCTTCGATTCATCGAGGTCGAGAACGCCGTCGATTGGCGCCGCCAGTTCTTTTCGAAACATGATCAGCAACAGGGCCAGGGTAGCCAGCCAGGCAAAGAAGATGATGGGTCCCATGTGGAACAGGAACTGGTTGAAGTCGATGTTGGCGGCGCTGCCGATCATGACGTTCGGCGGATCACCGACCAGCGTGGCTACGCCACCGGTATCCGAGAGTAGTGCTTCGGCCATGAGGTAGGGGACGGGGTTTATCCCCAGCAACCTCGCAATCACGACCGTGAGCGGGGCAAACACCAGTACCGTCGTGACGTTATCCAGGAACAGGCTTATGATCGTCACCGCGGTGGAAAGGTAGATGAGCAGGCGCACCGGGCTGCCCCGGGAGAGCTTGGCGATGCGAATCGCCAGGTATTCGAACCCCCCGGTCGGCCTCAGCATGACCACCAGTGTCATCATTCCCGTGAGCAGGAACATGGTGTTGGCATCGATAGCGGCGACCGCGTCGGCCTGCGAATAGAAACCGCCGATCATGCCGGCCGCGACCATTGCCACGGCGCCTATGATGCCGGCCAGTGTGCGGTGGATTACTTCGCTGAAGATCAGCACGTAAGCCACAACGAGAATTGCACCGGCAATCCACATGGACGAGGTTATTGCGCTGGAAACCGGTTCTATCATCGGTATGGGTTATTGATTGCGGAAAGCGTTAGCAGGAATAGGTCAATTTTTGAACGGATGCGGGACTATACAAACCGATAGATACAGGGCAATGCGGTTAAAAACGTTGCGTGACTCGTCATTTTCAGACTTTCGCTTCCGCTCCGGGATTCTGGCCCTTATCCATCGCCTCCAGGCCCTCGAGCATCCGGTTTGCTATGACCATTCGCGTCACAACACCCTCGTATTTTTCGTCCTCGATGAGGAAGATATAGTGGGTGTTGTAAGCCTCCATTATTGCAAGTGCCTTTACGATCGACGAGTAGGGCGAAACACTGGGAATGTTGTCCAGGACGAACTGCTCGACCGGCAGCGCCAGCGCCGAGAGCATATTATTCACGGACAGGTCAAGCCTGTCGGTTCTGTCGCCCACAGCGCCGGCAAGGCCGAGAATGTTGTCAGGAACAGCGATGTGCTTGAAGACGTCGCGTACGGACAGGCGACCGACAATACGGTTCTGTTCGTCACCGTACGGTAACCCCGGTACGTTGCAACGAACGGCCTCTTCGAAGAATTGACGTAGCGTCATGCCTTCGCGCATGACGTCGGTCATCACGGCGAGTCGTGCCAGTTTCATCGTTACTCTCTCGACCAGCAGGAGTTTGGCAGAAGTATATCAGGGATACGCTGAGTGCAATAACTCGACGGCGGACGAACGGAGCCGGGTCCCACTACGCAACGTACAATGTCCGCCAAAGGATTGACGGGCGACGGACGCGATAAGTCTGCGAAAATCTTGCCGAAACGTCGCGCCACGATGGTAATGCTGCGACTATCTGTCAGCAAACAGGAGCAAAGAGTCATGAGCATATCGGGTACGAATTTCGGCAAGGCGGCGGGAGACTACGGCACTTTCCGTGCCGGATTTCCCGATTCAATTTTTGATCGGCTCGCCGAGTTCAACGTTGGGCTGCCGGGCCAGGTCTTGATTGATCTGGGCACCGGAACCGGGACACTGGCGCGTGGTTTCGCGCAGAGGGGCTGCCAGGTGATCGGAGTGGATCCTGATCCGCGCATGATCGAACAGGCGAAGGCGTTGGATCGCAGTAACGACGTCAGTATTCGTTACGTAGAGGCGCGGGCTGAATCCACGGGCCTTGAAAACGACGCGGCCGATGTTGTCACGGCAGGTCAATGCTGGCACTGGTTTGATCGGCCGCGGGCGATTGCCGAGGTGAGTCGCTTGCTGAAGCCCGGTGGCAAAATCGTTATCGCTCACTTCGATTGGTTGCCGCTGCCCGGGAGTGTGGTCGAGGCGACGGAAAAACTGATCATGCAGTACAACGCGGACTGGCATTTTGACGGTGGCCTCGGCATGTACCCGCAGTGGCTGCCGGGTTTGAGCGAGGCAGGCGTGCGGGATATACAGACATTCTCTTACGACATGGATGTGCCGTATACCCCGGAGGCGTGGCGCGGACGCATTCGCGCGAGTGCCGGCGTCGCGGCTCTTGGATGCAGAAACTGCCCGTCGCTTCGATGAAGACCACGCGAGCCTGCTGTCGACGGATTTCCCTTCGAGCGTGCTTGGCGTACCCCATCGCGTGTTCGCGATCGTTGCGGAGACCGCAAGGTAATCGTTTGCCACGCAATGGTATATTCACAATGGGATTTACGAGAATGCCGAATGCGATCAGACACCGATGAGCGGATCAACGTCAGAATAACTGCGCAGCTGCATCATGATAGCCGGCGGCGTGCCGGGCAGTTATTCGCGGCAATCAACCGGCAGCAGCGCCGGTGACCGGTCCGACTGCACCAGCGGAACCGGCCGCTTCGATTCGCAAGCAGCTCGAGCAGCTCGAATCATTACGCGAGGCGTTCGGCCCGACAGTCGCCGCGCTGAAACTTGAATTGCTGGCGAACCTCGAACACCGGCCGCTGTCGCGTGCCACTGACGTCGCGCGCCTGCACGAGATGCTGTGTTTCATGCGGGCCTGGCCGGACAGTCCGAAATTGCTGACGACCGTCAATCGAATTTTAAAAAACTTCAGTGCTCGCAAGGACTTACAGAGGTTCGCCGGCAAGCTCGACGATACCGGCATCGACGGCACCGACATCCGCTTTCGTTTTTATTTTGCAACCGCCCGCTGGCTCGCCGGCCACTGCGGTGCTGCATTGCGCATCGATTGGCCGGAATTTGACGGCAGGGAGCAGCTGGCGAGCCAGCTTAAGTTCCTGACCGTGTTCAGCGAAAGGGCGGCCCTGGAACAGTTTGACTACGACGTGCAGGAATGGATCGAACAGATGCGCGTCGACGAAGAGACCGACGCTGTGTTCGTGGTCAATCGTTATGCGGCGTTAGCCGCCAGCGAAACCTTGCGTGAGAGCCTGTTCGACGCGCTCGACCCCGCTTTTCACCTGTCGTCGTCGCCGAGCACGCCGTCGCGAACGCGCGAGTACGATCGGCCGAAGAAGATCCGCTATGAAACGCGCAAGATCCGCCGCAATGACATCGATCTGCGAAAGTCCGCCAACATGCGCACTCGAATCGAGGTGGTGCGCGGAAAACAGGCCGCACGACTGCTGAACCTTGCGAAAAGCGCCATGGTCTCCCGCCTGCGCGACCTGGATGCAATCGCCTATGCCAACGTTGACGACGTATTGCGGGTACATTGCCGAAGCGGCATCCAGATTGTGCTCATGAGTATGCGGCCTGAGAAACGCTACCTGCTGGAGAGTGAGTACGGCTACCTGATGCTTAGAAACGGCGCGGTGGTTGGATACGGCACCGGCACGGGTTTGTTCGGTTCCTGCCAGATCGCCTTCAACCTGTTTCCTACCTACCGCGGTGTCGCGACCACGGAACTATATGCGTGTGTATTGGCGACATTTCGCCGTCTTTTCAACGCCGACACGTTCTCGGTCGACAGCTACCAGATAGGCGCCGACAACGAAGAGGCTATCAATTCCGGCGCGTGGTGGTTTTATGCGCGCATGGGCTTTCTCCCGCGCGATGCGAGCGGTTTGAAGCTCGCTAAACGGGAACTCGATAACGCGCAAAAGAAACGGGGCTACCGCAGCAGTAAACGTGTGCTTCGGGGTCTCGCCGGCTATCCCCTGTACCTGTCGCTCACGAAAAAACGCCAGGACGTGCTCGGGCCGATCTGCACCGACACCGTCAGTCTCGGCGTGCTGGATTACCTGTCACGTCGCTTCGGTTCCGCGCGCGAGGCTGGCGTACAGGAATGCACACGCGAACTGGGAGAGGCGCTTTGCGTTGACTCAATCGCCGGCTGGTCAGAAGCGGAACTGCTGATGTGGCATCGTTTCAGTCCGCTGTTCGCCGCAATGGGCGGCGTCGCGACCTGGCCGAAAGCCGACCGTGACGACCTCGTTGCGGTGATTCGCGCCAAGGGCGCTGCGCATGAGGCGGACTACGCGAACCTGTTTGATGCCCATGCACGCTTGCGGCGAGCCATCGCCAGCTTTGCTATAGAGGCGGGTAACGGCTAGTCAGGAACCAGGTTCGAACGGCATGTTCACCTGGATGGCTAGTTTGGCTTACAGCCAATCGTTCAGGAAGGCCAAAGGACTTGATACGGTCTAGCGCTTTGGTCAGCGGCCCGCGGGTGGCCGACTGTCGATCATGATCGCATCCAGTGCTTTCTGGGCGCGTTTCAGATGCGTGAGGTCACGCCGCTCCAGCATTTCGCAGTCGTCGCGGACCATCTGTTCAATGTCGACAGGATAGTGCCGGCAGTCTTCCGGGCGCTCGTCATAGATATCGCAGGTAAATTTCCTGCCTGCCTCTGCTCGTCGCAGCCACGGGCAGCGGGCGAAGTACTCCCCGCTGGCCGGGTCCACCCAGATTCTCTTGTCCTGGACGTAGCGGGCGATATCGGGCCGGTAGGTCTCCCACCGGTCTATTTCTTCTGCCGTAGCCGACAGGCCGCCGTTGCCCGCTGTCTCGCAACACTTGCCGCATGAATTGCAGTTCTTCATTTGTTCACACTACAGGACATCGGCCACCTCGTCGCGCAGGCGAGGGATCCGTCGGATACCTGGCTTGCCGACGTGCGACATGATGACGGGGCGGGTAGTGACCGGGTGACTCAGCCCTTGGCGATATGCTCGAGAGCGCGCAGCACATCCCGGCGGCTGATCTGGCCGATGAGCCGCGTATCCTGCATGACCGGAAAGCGGCGAAACTTTCTTGTTGATGAATACCTGGGCCAGGTCAACGATGCTCATATCGGCGTCGACTGTTTCGACGCCATCGCTCATGAAATCGCGGACGGGTCCGCCCCAGATGCCGTGATAGCCGGCGTTCAGGGCGACTTTCATGCAATCGAATTCCGAGAGCATGCCCAGCAGGTTGCCCTCATCGTCCACGACCGGGGCTCCCGCGATGCGGTGCTTGACGAGCGTGTGAACGGCGTCCAGCACATCCGTCTCGGGTTTGAACGTGACGAGCGTGCGCGCCATGTAGTCCTTGACCTTGCACGATTTGATTGTCATGCGGATTCTCCATCCGGGATGTCGCGCGCTTTGTCGCGCTTCTTCTTGCAGTTGCCGCTGCACAGTTCGCAGCCGCCGGCATTCAAGCCGCCACAGCTGCCGCTGATTGCCCGGCGGCCGTTCATGACGCCAATACTCATGCCCGCAATAACCAGCAGGATCACGACGAAGCTGAGCAGCATTGTCGAAAGAATGGCGTTCATGAGGTTCTCAGCAAATCATACTCCGGTGTGGTGACTTCTTCGATACCGGTTTTGTTGCGGATCAGGAAATAGGCAGCGATGCCGAGCGCTTCGGCGCGTGCCGGGCCTGCGCTCGGGCCGAGCACCAGCAGTGCCGTCGCCATGGCATCGGCGAAGGCTGCCGATGCGTTCACGACGGTGACCGCCGCGAGTGCGTGACTCACCGGCTGTCCTGTGCGCGCGTCAATCGTGTGCGAATAACGCTGGCCGTCGTATTCGAAATAGTTTCGGTAGTCGCCGGATGTCGCGACGCTTACGTCCGTCACGCGCAATACCGAGTGCGGTACGCGCTCGGTGGTTGACGGCGCCTCGATAGCCACCGCCCATTTCAGGCCCTCGGCATTGTGCCCGCGAACCCGGATTTCCCCGCCAATCTCCACGAGATAGTCGCGAAGCTCGTGCGCATCGAGCAGCAGGGCGAGCTCGTCGACGGCGTAGCCCTTGGCCCAGCCCGACAGGTCGACATAGAGGTTACCGGTCTGTTTGGCGACGGCCGGCGCCTCGCAGCGCGTCTGCAGGTTTTCATAACCGACCGCTTGCAGGATCGCACGCAGCGTTTCTTCCGCCGGCGGCTCGCCGAGGGCGCCGTCCGGGCCGAATCCCCAGGCGTTCACCAGCGGTCCCACAGTGATGTCAAACGCGCCATCGGTCAGCCGACTGACTTCCAGTGCGCGTTCTATCGCGTTGCACAGCTCGAACGAGGTGTCGATCCAACCGCTGTCCGTGTTGGCGTTGAACCTCGAGAGTTCCGAATCGCCGCGCCACGTCGAGGCCAGATTCTCGATCGCGTCGAGCGTATCGATGATGCGCGACTGCAGTCGTTCCATCGAAATGTCGTCGCTCGGCGCAATCAGCGTCACACTGAAGCTCGTACCCATCGCACTGCCGGTGAGTTCGAGCGCGGGCAAATGATGCGACTGATTGCAGCTCGCAACGAATAACGTTGCGAGCAGCAGGCCGATGTGGGGAAGCTTCCGCAAAACCGCTATCCGCCGAAATCGTCGAGCAGGATGTTCTCTGGTGGTACGCCAAGGCTGTCGAGCATCTTAATCACCGCCGTGTTCATCATCGGCGGGCCGCAGAGATAGTATTCGCAGTCTTCGGGCGCCGGGTGATTGCTCAGGTACTCGTCGTAAAGCACCTGGTGAATAAAACCGGTCAATCCGCTCCAGTTGTCCTCGGGCTGCGGTTCGGACAACGCGAGGTGCCACTTGAAGTTGTCATTGAGCTCGGCGAGTTCGTCGAACTCTTCATCGTAGAACATTTCCTTCAGGCTGCGCGCGCCGTACCAGAACGTCATCTTGCGCTTGCTGTGCCGGCGCTTGAGCTGGTCGAAAATATGCGCCCGCATCGGTGCCATGCCGGCGCCGCCGCCGATGAACACCATTTCGTTGTCGGTTTCCTTGGCGAAGAACTCGCCGTAGGGTCCCGAGATGACCGTCTTGTCGCCCGGCTTCAGGTTGAAAATATACGACGACATGATGCCGGGCGGTATCGAGTCGTCGGCACCCGGCGGTGGCGTCGCGATACGCACGTTCAGCTTGATGACGGTCTTTTCCAGCGGGAAGCTCGCCATCGAGTAGGCGCGCGATTCGGGATTCTTGACGTGTGACTCGTAGCGCCACAGCTTGAAACGATCCCACTCGTCACGAAACTCTTCGTCGATATCGAAATCCGTGAACTTGAGATCGTGCGGCGGGCATTCGATCTGGATATAGCCGCCGGCGCGAAATTCGAGCTCCTCGCCCTCGGGAAGCGCCAGCACGAGTTCCTTGATGAAGCTCGCGACGTTGCGGTTCGACACGACCGTGCAGTCGTATCGCTTCACGCCGAACACCTCGTCCGGCGACCTGGACTTCCATGTCCTGCTTGACAGCGACCTGGCAGGACAGCCGGTAATGATCGGCGGCATCGCGCTTGTTGATGACCGAGGTCTCGGTCGGCAGGATGGCGCCGCCGCCGGACACAACGCGCACCCGGCACTGACCGCAGGTGCCGCCGCCGCCGCAGGCCGACGGCACGAACAGCCCGGCATCGGCCAGGCCCTGCATCAGCTTGGCGCCGACCGGAATCGCGAGCTTCATTTCGTCGTTGACCGTTACCGTGACGTTGCCGATCGCAACCAGTTTGCTGCGCGCGGCGAGGATGACGAAAACCAGCAGCAGGACGATGGCCGTGAACAGGCCGACGCCCAGCACAACTTGCAGCATAACTGCGGAATCGATGTTCACTTCAAATCCCCGAAAAGCCCATGAAGCCCAGCGACATGAGGCCAACGATGATGAAGGTGATGCCGAGTCCCTGCAGTCCGTCAGGCACGTCGCTGTACTTGAGTTTTTCGCGAATACCGGCGAGCGCGATCAGCGCGATCGCCCAGCCGGTGCCGCTGCCGATGCCGTAGACGACCGATTCGCCAAAGTCGTACTGACGTTCGACCATGAACAGCGTGCCGCCGAGGATGGCGCAGTTCACGGTGATCAGCGGCAGGAAAATGCCCAGCGCGTTGTAGAGTTTCGGCAAATACCGGTCGAGCGTCATCTCCAGAATCTGCACGAGCGCCGCGATAACGCCGATGTAGCTGACGAGCCCGAGGAAACTCAGGTCGACGTCCGGCAGACCGGCCCAGGCGAGCGCGCCGTCGGCGAGCAGGAACTTGTAGATCAGGTGGTTGACGGGAACCGTAATGATCTGCATCGCGATCACGGCGAGGCCGAAGCCGATGGCCGTCTCGACGCGCTTGGACATGGCGAGGAACGTGCACATGCCGAGGAAGAACGCGAGCGCGAGGTTCTCGACGAAGGCCGCCTTGATAAACAGGTTGAAGTAGGCTTCCATCAGTAGACCTCCGTCCGGTGCACTTCATGAATCTGGTAGTCCGGTTTCTCAACCTGCTGCGTGCGCCAGCTGCGAATGCCCCAGATCAGCAGGCCGATGATGAAAAATGCGCTCGGCGGCAACAGCATCAGGCCGTTGGCTTCGTACCAGCCGCCGTTCGAAACCAGCTCGAGCACCGGGTAGCCGAGCAGCGTGCCGGCGCCGAACAGTTCGCGCAGTGTCGCCACCGCGATCAGGATCACGCTGTAGCCGAGGCCGTTGCCGAGGCCGTCGAGAAAACTCAAGGCGACACCGTTCTTCATCGCGAACGCCTCGGCGCGGCCCAGCACGATGCAGTTGGTAATGATCAGGCCAACGAACACCGACAGCTGCTTGCTGGTCTCGAAGGCATACGCCTTCAGAAGCTGGTCGACGAGAATCACGAGCGACGCGATGATCGTCATGTGCACGATGATGCGGATGTTGTTCGGGATGCGATGCCGCAACGCGCTGATCGCGGCACCGGAGAGCGCGGCCACGCTGGTCAGCGCGACGCACATGAGCAGCGCCGGTAGCAGCGAAGTCGTAACCGCGAGCGCCGAACAGATGCCGAGCATCTGCAGGGTGACCGGGTTGTTGTCGACGAGCGGATCGATAATGACTTTACGTGCTTCACTCATTGCCCATTCCTTCGCTTTCCGCCCCGTTCCGGGACATTAAGGTTGTACTCAATGCGTCCGTTGTCGCTGTTCGCGCCACTAGCTGTCACCGCGGTAATTCTTAAGGTAAGGCCCGAAACCGTGCGGCCCGGTCCAGTACTGCACGAGACCCGTGACCCCGTTGCCCGTCAGCGTCGCGCCGGACAGGCCGTCGATCATGTAGCGCGCATCCGCCGCACCGGCAGGCACCGCACCCTTGATGACGCGAATCCGCGGCTCGTCGCCGTCGCCGAATAGCTGTTTGCCGGCCCACTGTGCCCGCCACGGCTCCTTGTCAATCTGGTCGCCGAGCCCCGGCGTCTCGGCGTGGGCGTAAAAGCGCAGGCCTTTGACCGTTGTGCCGTCCGGTGCCAGCGACAGGTAGCCGAGCATCGTCGACCACAGGCCTTTGCCATAGACCGGCAGGATGATCTGGTCGATCGTGTCGCCGTCACGCACCAGGTACACCGGTGCATACTTCGCGCGCCGTCCGATACCGGCAATGTCCAGCTCATCGGGTATCGAGATGCCGAGTTCCGGATCGCCGGCGGCCATCAGCGCGTCGAAGGTCGCGGCATCGACGGCGTCGGTATAGTCGCCGGACTCGAGATTGACCATGCGCGGCTCGATCGCGGCGAACAGCTCCTCGGTATTGCCGCCCGGCACCATCAGGCCGGCCACGTCGAGGATGATCTGCTGACGGAACGCCTCCTCGTTCTTCTCCTGCATCGGCTTCAGTACGATCGCCGCGCTGGAGACGATGATCGAGCAGACGAGGCTCAG
The DNA here is from genome assembly GCA_963807845.1 of uncultured Gammaproteobacteria bacterium. Classification (GTDB taxonomy): domain Bacteria; phylum Pseudomonadota; class Gammaproteobacteria; order Steroidobacterales; family Woeseiaceae; genus UBA1847. The sequence continues at coordinate 14,609 of CAWEDS010000031.1, read as the reverse complement.
GCCGACGGCGATCATCAGCGTGTTGGAAATACTGTCGCGATCGAAAGCTTTGTTGTCAGGCATTGCGTTTCAACCTCCGTCGGACGTTGGCGCGTATGACGAAGTGATCGATAACCGGGGCGAACACGTTCGCGAACAGGATCGCGAGCATGATGCCTTCCGGGAAAGCCGGGTTGATGACCCGGATGACCCAGGTCATGAAACCGATCAGCAGGCCGAAGACCCACTTGCCGGCATTTGTCTGTGCGGCGCTCACCGGGTCGGTCGCCATGAACACCGCGCCGAAAGCGAAACCGCCCACGACAAGGTGCCAGTGCCACGGCATCGTCATCATCGGGTTGCTGCTACCGGCGTCGGCAAACAGCAGCGACGGAATGATCAGTCCGGCGAAGGTGGCGACGATGATGCGCCACGACGCGATGCGCGTGTAGATCAGGAACAGGCCACCGACAAGGCACGCCAGCGCCGACGTCTCGCCGAGTGATCCCTGTAGCTGCCCGACGAAGGCCTGCGTCCAGGTCAGACCCATGCCCGCAATGCCTGCCATTCCCTCGATGGCCGACACGCCGAGGGCGGTCGCGCCGCTGAAGCCGTCAACGGCGGTCCACACCGCGTCGCCCGAAATCTGCGCCGGATAGGCGAAGTAAAGGAATGCACGGGCGACCAGTGCGGGGTTGAGGAAGTTCTTGCCGGTGCCACCGAATACTTCTTTGCCGAGAATGACACCGAAAGTGATACCCACGGCAACCTGCCACAGCGGAATGGTTGCTGGCAGGATCAGCGCGTACAGCCACCCCGTTACGAAGAAACCCTCGTTGACTTCATGATTGCGAACGCCGGCGAACAAAACCTCCCAGGACAGTCCTACGACCATCGTCACGATGTAGATCGGCGCGAAGTACAAAAGCCCATGCACAAAGCAATCGTAGATGCTTGCCGGGTCATAGCCCGCGCCCAGTAGAGGCAACATCACACCGCGCCAGCCGTCGATGCCAAGGAGTCCCAGGCTTTGCAGTGCCGTATTGGCCTGGAACCCGACGTTCCACATGCCGACAATAGCTGCCGGTGCCGAAGCAAACATGACGAGGATCATGACGCGCTTCAGGTCGAGCGCGTCACGGACGTGCGGGGAGCCGCGCGCAGAGGTCGCCCGGTGAATAGAAGAACGTGTCGACCGCCTCGTACAGTGCATGCAGCTGCTCGAAACGGCCACCTTTCGTGAACACGGGTTCCAGTCTGTCGAGGAAGGAGCGAATTGGATTCATCAGCCGTTCACCTCGATTTCATGCAGGTTTTTTCTGAGGTGCGAGCCGTAGTTGTACTTGCCGGTGCAGACGAACGAGCACAGTGCCAGGTCCTCTTCGTCGAGTTCGAGGCAGCCGAGTTCGCGCGCGCCGTCGGTGTCACGGACCAGCAGTGCTTTGAGTAGCGGCGTCGGCAGTATGTCGAGCGGCATAACCTGTTCAAAGCTGCCGGTCGATACCATGGCGCGCGGGCTGCCGTTCTGAGAGGTCGTGAAATGATAATTCTTGCCGAACAGCTTGCCGGCGAACGCGCGTGCGGCTGAAAACTTGCCGAAGCCGGGACGCATGAAGGCGAAAAGTTCGCGCGGATTGCCCTCCTGCAGCACCGTGATCTGGCGATCATACCGACCAAGATACGCGGCCCAGTCGACCGCGCGGTGGCCGTTGAGTACCGAACCGGCCACGACGCGCACGTTGCCCGCCAGCAGTTCGCCGCGCACCAGCTCGCTGGTGTTCGCGCCGAGGCGTGTCGATATCAGGCGCGGGTTTTTGACCATCGGTCCGGTCAGCGCGATCACTCGCTCCACCGGCAGCCGTCCGGTCGCAAACAACTCGCCTATCGCGATGACGTCCTGGGAGCGGATATGCCAGACCACCTTGTGTTCGCTGACCGGATCGAGCAGGTGAATATGCGTGCCGACGAGTCCGGCCGGATGCGGGCCGGAGAACTCGGCATGCTTGAATTGCTCGCCGCTCGGGCACTCGATGCCGGAGTTCACGGCCGTGCACACGTGCACCGGGCCGTCGGTGAGCCTGGAGACGATCTCGAGACCCTGGGCAAACGCAGCTTTCTTTGCCGCAATGATGACGGCAGGGTTGGCGGCGAGCGGATTGGTGTCGATGGCCGTAACGAACAGTGCGTGGGGCGATGCGTCGATCGCCGGTATCTTGCTGAAGGGCCGTGTCCGAAACGCCGTCCACAGTCCGCTGGCCTGCAGGTTCTTCTGAACCGTCGCCGCGTCGAGGCTCTGCAGTCGTTCGCTTGCGAAGCTGTCGAATTCCTCGGCATCGTCGCCTTCGAGGCGCACGACGACGGATTGCAGCACGCGCCGCTCCCCGCGATTGACCGCTGTAACGACACCGCTGCCCGGTGACGTGAAGTGCACGCCGGGATTTTGTTTGTCGAAGAACAGCGGCTGACCGAGTTTGACGCGATCGCCCTCGCGTACGTGCATGCCGGGTTTCAGGTCATGGACGTCGAGGCCGATCAGTGCAACCGAACTCACCGTCGGCGCCCGCTGAAATGACCTGCTCGGGCGCCCCGGCCAGCGGGATGTCGAGTCCCTTCTTGATCTTGAATTGCATCGTGATCTGTCTGCCGCGTTACCACCAAATGGAATACAACGCGCAACCGGTGAGCCACAAGCAACCGATCGTGTGTATGGCCAACGTCGATTCGATTGCCTGCGTCATCGCGTCGCGGTCTGCAATGCCGGTCTTTATAGCGATCGACGCGCGCCAGGCCAGCACCAGCAGAGCCCAGCGGCACGAGCGGAGCCAGCAACGGCAGCTGACCCTGCCACGTCAATACGACGACGACGATGGCCGCCGTCGCCTGGATCGCGAGGTACAGGCGTGACGACGCCGACAAGCCCAGGCGAACCGGCAGGGTGTTCTTGCCAGAGGCGCCGTCGGCTTCGATGTCCGGGACCTCGTTGATAAACAGAATAGCGGCCACCCACGCGCTGACGGGCAGCGAAAACAGCAGCAACGCAGAGTCGATGGGCGCGCCCTGCAGCCAGGCCGCCCCGGTGACCGGCAAGACGCCGATGGCTGCGGCCACCGATAGCTCGCCGAGGCCGATCGCACTCAGCTTGATCGGCCCGAGTGAGTACAGCACGGCGAGCGCTACGCCCGCGAGGCCGAACAGCAAGACGACCGGCCCTTTCTCCACGATGAGCGCCAGACCCAACAGCGCCGCCACGGCGAGCAGGGACACGCCCAGCCGCGCCATGCGGGACTGCGAGAGAATACCTAGCTGGATGAAACGCGAGCCGCCGGTATACGGATAAATGCGTTGCTCATTGCGTCGGTCGGTGCCTATCGTCTCGTCGCCTACATCGTTGAGGACGTTGCTGGCGGCGTGCACACAGACCGTGGCGAGGAGCGCGAGCACAAACAGGTAAATATCGAGATGCGCGCTGACACTGACACCCCAGGCCGTGCCGACCAGCGATCGGCAGCACCGATGCCGGGTAGAACTTCGGGCGAGTGGCATGAAAAGCCCGTTTCGCCATCTTGCCGAACGAGTCACCGGCAAAGTCCTCGGCTACCGGATTGATCGGACGGACAGATTCCTGTGGCATGTACGTTTCCTAAAGTTTACCGACGGCTGCACCCCAGCCGCGCGACGTTTTCAATGGACCGATATTATGGGCCTTTTATACCGGAAAGTGGCCGGACTGACATACGGGCTTACCGAGAGCAGCAGCCAGCTTGCGCCGCCGTCCCGACACGCCTGGTCGTGGGCCGGCGAGCAAACGGCCCGCGGCCCGGGTCAGCGCATCGCGTGCCGTTACGACGCGCTTGATATACGGTCGAAGTTCGTGGCGTGCCACGACCATGCGATGAACCTCGTCGGGCCCGTCGGCGAGTCGCAGGGTCCGGGCATTCATATACATGGCGGCGAGCGGAAAATCCTGCGAGATGCCGGCCGCGCCGTGCATCTGGATCGCGTCGTCGATGACATCGATGGCGACGTTCGGTACCAGGGCCTTGATCTTCGAAATCCAGACCTGCGCTTCCTGCACGCCGGCCGTATCGATGACGTGCGCGGCGCGCAGCGTCAGCAGGCGCGCCATGTCGATATTGATGCGCGCGTTGGCGATCTTGTCGTAGTTGCCGCCGAGCTTGGCAAGCGGTTTGCCGAACGCGGTGCGCGACACGGCGCGCTCGCACATCAGCTCGCAGCGCGCGTTCGGCCATACCGATCGCGCGCATGCAGTGGTGGATGCGGCCGGGCCCGAGTCGTCCCTGGGCGATCTCGAAGCCGCGTCCCGGGCCAAGAATGATGTTGGCTTCCGGCACAGCCGACGTTGTTAAAGCGGATGTGCATGTGGCCGTGCGGCGCGTCGTCCAGCGCGAACACGTTCATGCGCGCGAACGATCTCGACGCCGGGCGTGTCGATGGGCACCAGTATCTGCGAATGCTGCGTGTGCCGGTTGTTTTCCGGGTTGGTCTTGACCATGCAGATCAGAATCTTGCAGCGCTTGTCGCCCGCGCCGGAGATGTAGGTCTTTTCGCCATTGATGACCCACTGCCCGTCCTCGAGTACGGCCGACGTCGAAATATTGGTGGCGTCGGAGGAGGCGACGTCCGGCTCGGTCATCGCGTAGGCCGAGCGAATCTCGCCATTGAGCAGCGGCTCCAGCCATTGCGCTTTTTGCTCGTCCGTACCGTATCGCTCCAGCACCTCCATGTTGCCGGTATCCGGTGCACTGCAATTGAACGCTTCGGCGGCAAGGTGAGCGCGCCCGGTTTCCTCGGCCAGCCAGGCGTATTCGACGGTGCTGAGGCCATAGCCTTTTTCGCTGTCGGTCAGCCAGAAATTCCACAGTCCCTGTTGGCGCGCCGTCGATTTGAGATCGTCGAGGATTTCGGCCTGTCGTGCAGTCAGCGACCAGCGATCGCCCTTGGCGACTTCGTCCAGGAACTCCTCGTCGACCGGCAATACCCGGTCCGTAATGAACGCACGAACCGCATCCAGCAGAGGCCGAACACGGTCACTGACACCTAGATCCATTGCTTTTCTCTGGTAAAGATGTGCGCCTAGTTTACACGTCCGCGTGGCGAAGGGCGCGTCGCAGAGCGATATTGTCATGCGCTATTGTATTAGAATCACCGGCCGGCTCACTGATTACCCGGCCCGAGGCCAAATACATGCGATAAAAAGAGTCTGCCTGATAGTCGCTGCTACTGGCATTGCTCCTCTGCGCGTGCGCGGAAGAACTGCCGCCGCCAGACACCTACGATCCGGCACACGACTATTTCTCGTTTGCCAATACAGAACGAATTTGTCATGACAGAACATCTTGCGCTGGATCTCGTTGGTCGATTTCGACGCGCAGCAGCTTCGCGGTAGCGCCGTTCTGTCAATGCGCAAACTCGACGAAACGGCGACCGAAATCGTCCTCGACACGCGTGACCTCGATGTCGCGGCGTGGCAAATCTTGCTGGATCGACGATACGGTCGATTGCGCCGCGTATCGCTTCGGAGAAAGCGATCCGATCAAAGGGACGCCGCTGATCGTGAGCTTGCCGGATGCGCGCGACAACGCTCGATCGAGTTTCGAGCTGCGGCTGCAATACGCGACCAGCCCGGACTCGTCGGCGCTGCAATGGCTGCCGCCGGAACTTGACGGCCGGCGGCGAGCATCCGTTGATGTTCTCGCAGTCGCAGGCGATTCATGCGCGCAGCTGGATTCCCCTGCAGGACACGCCCGCCGTGCGCATCACCTATGAGGCACGCATTAGGACGCCGCCGGAACTGCTCGCTGTCATGAGCGCCAACAACGATCCGCTCACGCCACGGCGCGGCGAATACCAGTTTCGAGATGCCGCAGCCGATTCCCGCCGTACCTGCTGGCGATTGCCGTCGGCAATATTTTCTTCGCGCCGCTGGGTGAGCAAACCGGCGTGTATGCAGAGCCGGAACTGCTCGATGCCTCGGTGTTCGAGTTTGCGGATACGCAGGAGATGCTCGAGCAGGCCGAGCAGCTGTTCGGTCCCTACGAGTGGGGTCGTTACGATCTGCTCGTCCTGCCGCCGAGTTTTCCGTACGGCGGCATGGAGAATCCGCGCCTGTCGTTTATTACGCCGAGCCTGCTGGCCGGCGACCGCAGCCTCGTCTCCACCGTTGCGCACGAGCTCGCGCATTCCTGGTCCGGCAACCTGGTTACCAATGCGACCTGGCGAGACCAGTGGCTGAACGAGGGCATGACCAGCTACCTGGAATCGCGGCTGATGGAAGTGATTTACGGCAAGGATCGCGTCGACGAAGAGCGCGTGCTGGCCTACGAGGAATTGCTGCTGGATCTCGAAACGGTGCCGCGCAGCGATGCAGGCGCTCGCGCCGCGGCTGGACAGCGGCAATCCGGACGATTTCCAGGGCACGATTCACTACAGCAAGGGCAGCTGTTCCTTGCAGTACCTGGAGAACGCGTTCGGCCGCGACGCCTTCGATCGCTTCCTGTTCTCGTATTTCGACGACTTTGCGTTCCAGACCATTACGACGGAACGATTCCTCGACTACCTGGATGAGAACCTGCTGCAGAGCCGAGCATCGGCAGCGTGAGTCGCGCGGACGTCGAAGCAATGGCTTTATCAGCCCGGCCTTCCGGACGGCGCGCCGTTGCCGACCTCCTCGACGCTGACGCGGCAGAAGCGTTCGCGGCGACTGGGCCTGCGGGCGAGGTCGAGTTGAGCGGAATACCGATCGACAAGCTGGAGTCCGCAGGCGATCGTGCATTTTATCAACAGCCTGCCGGCGGACCTGCCCGATGAGCGGCTGCAACGCCTCGACCGAAGGTCTGGGTCTCAGCACAACGCGGAACGCCGAGATTGGCCGCACGTGGTTCATCCAGGTGGCGAAGCGTCGACACCGACGCGTGCCTATGACGCCATGGAGCGTTACCTGAATCGCTACGGCCGCGGCAGGCTGGTTCGACCGATTTACGAAGCGCTGGCCGCAAACGGTTCCGATCTTGAGCTGGCGCGCGAGATGTTTGCGCGTGCGCGCGCTGCGTACCATCCGTACGTGAAGAACGGCGTGGCCCGAGTGCTGGAGGTGAAAACCGATTAGCGTTCGCGGTACACGCGAATCGATCGCTGCGCGCTATTGCACGCGAGCGTGACTGTTTGCGCGGCGGCCGGTTAAGAGATGGGAGGAGGGCGAACACGCGTGCGGCGCAACTCGACCTGCGACAGTCTTTCAGGATCGGGCCCTGCCGCTCAATAACACACGGGTGACGGTTGCCTGATTCCCGATGGCCCGGCACAGGCGACCGTTGGAATCCTGTCCGCCTCGAGGAAGCTGCCCGGTCTTGAGAAACGACTCGGTATTGCGAAACACGACATCGCCGCGCGTGATATAGCGATGCGAATTGCCGACGACGAGGAAATCGTCCATGCCGTCGACTTGCGTTGCGGCAACCGTGACTTTACCGTCGTCGGCGTCCGGCAGCATGGCCGACATCCACGGGTTGATCGTGCCGGTGCCGGCGATGACGCCCAGCTCGAAATCCACGGGACCGAGCTGCGCCGGAATGCTGTTTTCGTCCGTACCGAGTTGCAAGCCGGCCGCGCCGCCGAACGCGGACATCCCCGGCCAGCCCTGCGTGATATCGACCACCTCGCTGCCCTGGTTTGGCGGGCCCAGCATGACCACGCGTCCGAGTTCCGGGATCGGTGCGCGCTCGTGCTCGTAGCGCAGCAGGATGCCGCCGATCGAGTGCGTCACGAAGTGAATACGATTCGCCCCGGCGCGCCGACATTCGGCAAGGCCGGTGCCGACCGCCAGCGGCGCGATCTCCTCGATCGGGCCGGCCTGCGACGGGTAGTCGACATTGGCCGTCGTGAAGCCGGCCGCCTGCAGGGCGTCGGCCATCGGCCGCATCGCGCGCCAGCTGCGGTTCAGGCCGTGCAGCAGCACCACGCAGTCCGTGGATGCCGGCAACGGCTCACCAGCTGGGTGCGCGGCGCGCTGGCGCAGGATGCCGCCAGGCTGGCGGCCAGTAGCAGCGCACAGAGGCGATTTTGTCGGTGCTCGTCATGGCCGGATTCTGCCCCAGTTGGCGCCGCTTCTGCACCCTGGCCGGGTGAGCGGGAGATCTGGTCGGTAAATACGTATCGCTTCGTGCCGGGCGCGGACGGTAATCTGCAGACGATGAGCGACGCTCAGATTCTCCTGCTGACAGCCGCATCGATTGCGTTTCTGCATACGGTACTGGGCCCGGATCATTACGTCGTCTTCACGGCAATGGGCAAAGCGCGCGGCTGGACCCTGGTGCGGACGCTGCGGATCACGTTGTTCTGCGGCGTCGGCCACGTGCTCAGTTCGGTCGTCATCGGTGCCGTTGGTCTGCTGCTCGGCGCACAACTGATCACCGCTCGTCGAATTCGAGGGCATGCGCGGCAACCTGGCCGGCTGGGCGTTGCTTGCCTTCGGCCTGATGTACTTTGCGTGGGGCTTGCGAAAGGCCGGGCAGGACCGCAGTCACTCGCATGTGCACGTGCACGAGGACGTCGTGCATGAACATGAGCATGACCACCATAGTGAACACAACACGTCCACGACCAACGTGCGGGTCGTTCGATTACGCCCTGGGCACTATTCATCATTTTTGTTTTCGGACCGTGCGAGGCGCTCATTCCGTTGTTCATGTATCCGGCGGCGCAACACGATGCCGGCCTCGTGCTGTGGGTCGCGATTGTCTTCGGTAGCGTTACCCTGGTGACGATGCTTGGGCTGGTTGCCATCACGAGCGTTGGCCTTCGTGCGTTGAAAATTCCCGCCATCAGCGGCCGCTACGTTCACGCGATGGCAGGTTTGGCGATCGCTCTGTGCGGCGGTGCCGTGACTTTCGTCGGCGTCTGAGAAAACTTAAGCGCGACGCGCCAACTTGCCGTTCCTTGCGAAAATAGGGCGATCGATGCAGTCAATCTCACGGGCTTCGCGAGTGAGGCCGATCCCGAAATTGGTTTCAGCTGCATCCAGTTGTGCCAGGGCGCCCGCAGCGCGGGCTATGTTAGCTGGCCCGTTTCAGTATAATCAGCCGCTCGCGTCGATCCTCCGGAGCCAAAATGCAGCCCACTCTGCTGGATCAGGGACTCACGCTCATGCTGGTCGGCATGGGTACCGTGTTCGTTTTCCTGACGATTCTGGTGGCCGCAATGTCGCTGATGGCGGTCATTGTCGATCGCTTCCTGCCGGCGCCCGTTGATGCAGAGGTATCGGAAGAAGAAGTTGCCGCGATTACGGCGGCGATTGCGCAGCATCGCAGCCTCCATTCATGATCATCTATTGACCGGTATCCCATGAGCAACAAGAAACCGCTCGGCATAACCGAACTGGTGCTGCGCGACGCGCACCAGAGCCTGCTGGCGACACGCATGCGCATCGACGACATGCTGCCGATTGCCGGCAAGCTCGACCAGGTCGGCTTCTGGTCGATCGAGTCCTGGGGCGGCGCGACCTTCGACGCCTGCATTCGCTACCTCGGCGAGGATCCGTGGGAGCGCATTCGGCGCCTGAAAGCGGCCATGCCGAATACGCCGCAGCAGATGCTGTTTCGCGGCCAGAACATCCTGGGCTATCGGCACTACGCGGACGACCTGGTTGAAGAAATTTGTCGAACGCTGCGCCGTCAACGGCGTCGACGTGTTTCGCATCTTCGACGCGCTGAACGACCTGCGCAACCTCGAGACGGCGATCAAGGCGACGCTGGCCGTCGGCAAGCACGCGCAGGGCACGATGTCCTACACCGTCAGTCGACGTTCACACGATCGATCTGTGGGTCGACATGGGCCGGCGCATCGAGGACATGGGCGCGCACTCGATCTGCATCAAGGACATGGCCGGCCTGCTGCGGCCCTACGTCGCGTTCGAACTGGTCAGTCGCCTCAAGGAGGCCGTCGATATTCCGATTCACATGCAGTGCCATGCGACGACCGGGCATGTCGACGGCAACCTGTCTCAAGGCCGCCGAGGCCGGCATCGACAACATCGACACGGCCATATCCTCGATGAGCATGACCTACGGTCACTCGCCGACCGAATCGCTGGTCGCCATCCTCGAGGGCACCGACCGGGACACGGGCCTCGACATCATGCTGATCGAGGAGATCGCCGCCTATTTTCGCGAGGTGCGCAAGAAGTACGCGAAGTTCGAAGGCGCGCTCAAAGGTGTCGATTCGCGCATCCTGGTGGCGCAGGTGCCGGGCGGCATGCTGACGAATCTCGAAAACCAGCTGCGCGAGCAGAATGCCGGCGACAAGCTCGACGAGGTGCTGGAGGAAATTCCGCGCGTGCGCGAGGATCTCGGCATGCTGCCGCTGGTGACGCCGACCTCGCAAATCGTCGGCACGCAGGCGGTCATCAACGTGCTGTCCGGTGCGCGCTACGCCAACATCACCAAAGAGACGGCCGGCGTACTGAAGGGCGAGTACGGCGCGACGCCGGCGCCGGTCAATGCCGAACTGCAGGCGCGCGTGCTCGATGGCGCCGAGGCCGATCACCTGCCGGCCGGCCGATCTGCTCGAGCCGGAACTCGAGCAGCAGACCGCCGAACTGCAGCGCCTGGCCGAGGAGAAGGGCATCCGGCTGGCCGAGGCCGTCGTCGATGATGTGCTGACCTACGCGCTGTTTCCGCAGATCGGCCTGCAAGTTTCTCGAGAATCGCGACAATCCCGACGCGTTCGAGCCGGCGCCGGGCGCCGAGGCCGACGCGCCGCCGGCGCCAGCTGCGCCTGCCGGATCGGCTGCCGGCGTTTACGCGGTGCGCGTCAACGGCAAGGCAGTTTACCGTCGAGGTCGCCGAGAGCGGCCAGCTGGCGAGCGTGAGCCGCGGCGCCGGCAACCGGCGGCGGCAACGTCCGGGCGCTGCGGGCGAGGCCGGTCAAGGCCGTGCTCGCCGGCAACGTCTTCAAGGTGCTCGTCGGGCCAGGCAGTGCGGTCAAGCGAGGGCGATCCGCTGTTGGTCGTCGAAGCGATGAAAATGGAAACGGCCGTGGCCGCGCCGCGCGACGGCACGGTGACCGAGGTGTTCGTCAGTGAGGGCGATGCCGTCGGCGTCGGCGACGCGCTCGTCGCGATCGCCCAGTGACCGCCTGATCAATGGAGCTGATCGAGCAAATCTGGACCGGGTCGGGGATCTACCAGATCGAGGTCGGCCAGCTCGTCATGCTCGGCGTCTGCCTGCTGCTGCTGTATCTCGGCATCGTCCGCAAGTTTGAACCGCTGCTGCTGGTCACGATCGGCTTCGGCGGACTGCTGAGCAATATTCCCGGCGTCGAGATCGCGACCGGTGACGGTCTGCTGCATCTCGCCTACGTAGTCGGTATCGAGACCGGCGCGTTTCCGCTGATCATTTTCATGGGCGTCGGCGCGCTGACCGATTTCGGGCCGTTGCTCGCCAATCCGCGCACGCTGTTTCTCGGCGCGGCCGCGCAATTCGGCATATTCGCGACGCTGCTTGGCGCGCTCGGGCCTGACGGAGCTGGGCCTGATGGATTTCTCGCTGCGCGAGGCGGCCGCGATCGGCATCATCGGCGGCGCCGACGGGCCGACCGCGATTTACGTGGCCGGCAAGCTTGCGCCGGACCTGCTCGGCGCGATCGCTGTCGCCGCGTATTCCTACATGGCCCTGGTGCCGCTGATTCAGCCGCCGATCATGAAGCTGCTGACAACGCAGGCGGAGCGCGAGATCGAGATGGTGCAGCTGCGCGAAGTGTCGAAAGTGGAACGCATCATCTTTCCGCTGATGCTGCTGCTGCTGGTCGCGCTGCTGTTGCCGACGGCCGCGCCGCTGCTGGGCATGCTGGCTTTCGGCAACCTGATGCGCGAATGCGGTGTCGTCGATCGTCTGTCGGACACGACGCAGAATGCGCTGATCAATATCGTGACGATTTTCCTCGGACTCGCGGTCGGCTCGAAGCTCAGTGCCGAACAGTTTCTGGTACCGAGTACGCTCGGCATCCTGGTGCTCGGCATGGTCGCGTTTGCGATCGGCACGGCCAGCGGCGTCCTGATGGGCAAGCTGCTGAACAAGGTGTCGAAACAGCCGATCAACCCGCTGATCGGCGCGGCCGGCGTATCGGCCGTGCCCATGGCGGCGCGGGTGGCCAACAAGGTCGGGCTGGAAGCCAATCCACACAATATTCTGCTGATGCACGCGATGGGGCCGAACGTTGCCGGCGTTATCGGCTCCGCCGTCGCCGCCGGCATCATGATAATGTTTGCGTCGTGAATAGACGCGACACGAATACGCCGAGGGTTACCCTTCGGGACGTGAAGACGATGTCGCTATCAATTGTCATCCCTGCAAAAAACGAAGCTGCGTCCATTGGTGTCGTCGTCGCAGCAGCACGCGAAGCGCTGGCCTGACGCCGAAATCATCGTCGTCGACGACGGCTCGACCGATACGACGGCGGACGATGCACGCACAGCCGGGGCGACGGTACTCAGTCATCCGGAAAGCCTCGGCAACGGCGCGGCTGTCAAAGCCGGCGCGAGAATCGCAAGCGGCGAAATCATCGCTTTCATGGACGGTGACGGCCAGCACGATGCAGAGGAACTCGGGCCGCTGCTCGAAAAACTCGACGAGGGCTACGACATGGCGGTCGGGGCGCGCGACTCGGGCTCGCATGCCAGTACCGGGCGGCTGTTTGCCAACGGCCTGTATAACGGTATTGCCTCGATTCTGACCGGGCGCAAGATTCCGGACCTGACCTCAGGCTTTCGGGTGGCGCGCGCGAGCCAGTTCAATCGCGTTCCTCTACCTGTTGCCGAACGGCTTTTCCTATCCGACGACGATTACCATGGCGTTCTTGAGATCCGGCTACCCGGTCGGATTCGTGCCGATAAAGACCGCCATGCGTGTCGGCAAGAGCCACATACGCCCGATACGAGACGGCCTGCGCTTCATGGCGATCATTTTCAAGATTGCGACCTTGTATTCGCCGCTAAAAATCTTCCTGCCCATCAGCGGGCTGTTCTTTTTCACCGGGCTGGCGTACTACGGCTACACGTATGTCACGGCTGGCCGCTTCACCAACATGAGCATGCTCATTTTCAGCGCGGCCGTCATCATCTTCCTGATCGGCCTGATATCCGAGCAAATAACGGCGCTGACCTACAGCAAGTCCTGACATGCGGCAGTGTGTGTTCGTCATCGGGAGTCCTGCCGAGCTGGCTGACTTTGCACCGTTGCTTCGCTTAGCTGCGGACGCGCGCCTGCGGCATTCGATCTGGTACACGGCACCACAAGACGCGCTGTTCGACGCATTGCGGGGCAAACTCAGTCTGTCATCGAGATTCGCACCGCAGGATGCGGCGGGCAGCCGATGGCTTGGCGCTTACCCGCGACTGCGCGCGCTCGCGAACTATTACCACTGCTTTCGTTACGTCGGCGGCGTGCGCCTGTGGACAGGCAAGAGTCCGCTCGTCGTTGTGCAGGGCTGGGGCGTATCGACGTGGCTGGCGGGCGTGATGGGTCGCTGGGGCGGAGGACAGGTCGTGCATTTCAACGCGGCCAACAGCTGCAGTCCCGGCGAACTCAGCTCATGGCGATCGCTGCTGCTGCCGACGTATTGGAAGCAAGCGCGCTATGCGCTGTGCCCGGACGATGAAGCGGCCCGCGCGGGAGCAACGCTATCCGGGCTGTATTGTCGTTGACACCGGTGACGAACAGCGACAAACGACGCTCGCCGTCAGCGCGCTGTTGCGCTGGACGGGTGGCGCAGGCCACGCCCTAACGAGTGTAGTGATCCTCGAGTACCTGGGCCACGCAGGCGGTCAGGCGTTTGCCGGTTTCAATGTGCAGGAACTCGTTGGGTCCGTGCGCGTTGGACTTCGGACCGAGCAATCCCGTTATCAGGAACTGTGCGTCCGGGAAATCGTTCGCCGAGCATGCCCATGAACGGGATCGTGCCGCCGGTGCCCATGTACATCGACGGCTTGCCGAAGAACGCGTTCGACGCTTTGTGCATGGACGCTTCGAGCCAATCGGCAACGGCCGGTGCGTTCCAGCCGGCCATCGTCGACTCGACGTCGAACGCCACTTTCGCCAGCGGCGGCGTGTCCGCTTCCAGTGCGGTCTTTACGGCCGCCGCCGCTCGGTTCGCATCGCAGGTCGGCGGCAGGCGAAACGACAGCTTCAGCGTCGTAAACGGCAGCAGCACGTTGCCGGCGTCGATCAGCGCCGGCATGCCCTCGGCGCCGGTCACAGCGAGCGTCGGCCGCCAGGTGTTGTTCAGCAGCAGCTCCGCATGCGGCTCGCCGGGGGACGGTCGCCGAAACCGCCCAGGGAAACTTTCGAAAGACCGAATCCTTGAGCGTATCGGCCGCCAGCCGCGCCTGTTCCAGGCGCTGCTCCGGGATATCGACGTGCAGCCCGTCGAGCAGGATCTGCCCGTTCGATTCGTCTTCGATTCGGCTGATGAGCTGGCGGGCGATCCTGAAGCTCGACGGTACGACGCCGCTGGCCGTGCCCGAATGCACGCCTTCGGTGAGTACGTCGACGCGCAACGTGCCGGTCAGGTTGCCGCGCAGCGAGGTCGTGCACCAGAGCTGGTCGTAGTTGCCGCAT
>CAWEDS010000030.1:0-95230 GCA_963807845.1 uncultured Gammaproteobacteria bacterium | reverse complement strand
GACAAAGCTGTCGTCGGCCGACGTTCCGGTCGTGCAACTGCAGACGAAGGGTGTTTTCGGTGACCAACGCATTGTCTTTGAGTCACTGTCTGCCTCGAACGCGTGGGGCAACGTGCTGGCAGACGGCACGCTATTTCTGTCCGACGAGCTCCGCTGGTCTTTTGATGTCGACGTTTCCGAACTGGATACCGCGCTCGCTGACCCGCGACTGAAGGGCGCGCTGGACATCAGCGCCAGCACAAGCGGCCGGCTCGTCGATAGTGCGCCCGTCATTGCGTTGTCGATGAAGCGCCTGTCGGGCCGTATCAATGACTACCCGGTCAACGGCAGCGGCCAGTTCTCCTACAGAGGCGCGCGACTGACATTTGACGAGGCGGTCGTCAGCATCGGCGACAATCGACTCGACCTCGCTGGCGCTTACGGCCCGGAGCTCACGATCGACGCCACGCTGCGCTTCCCGGATCTCGGCCAGCTCGGCCTTGATCTTGCCGGCGCCCTGAATGGCGACCTTCGATTTGCAGGGGAATCCGGGACGTTCTCCGGATCCGCCGATATAGCGGGCACCAACCTGGAATGGGGCGATTACCGGGTCGACACGCTGGCGGTCGACTTCGATATGCCGGCGACCGGCAAGGGATCGGTGGCCCTGCAACTGGACTCCCGAGAGCAGGGGAGTCTTGTGCTCGGCATTGACGGGCGTTTTGTTGGAGAACAATGGTCAGGCACGCTGCAACGCCTCACGGTGCAACGCGAGCCGGTCGGGGAATGGACATTGCAGGAGGTTGCTGACTTTTCCGTGTCACGCGCCCGCTTTACTCTTGAGAAGGCCTGTCTCGGCACGATGGCGACAGCCGGCGAGGTATGTGTCGCACTCGACTACGACGTTGCCGGAGCCTTGAATTTCGACGCCACGGTCGAAGGACTACCGCTCGCTGCGTTGCCACGGACCCTGCCTGCCGGGGCAACCGTGCAGGGAGAGATCGTCGCGGAGGCGAGCGGTAACTTCGCAGATGGCCGGCTCAACTCGAACGCCGGCGTGCGGATTGACGGACTCGGCTTAATCGCGACCTTCGAAGGCGATGAGGTATCGGCGAAGTTCGACAAGGCATCAGCCAACACGACGATTGTCGACAACAGGCTCCGCGGCGGGTTCGAGTTCCGGCTCGCCAACGGCACCGACTTTGCGATGGGCACGATCGAGATCGACAACCTGTTCGAGCAACGATCGGCGCTGCTGGGTCAAGCCAGCCTGGCGCTCGAAGACCTGGCGCTGTTTTCCTTCTTTTTTCCGGATGTGGCCAATCCCGTCGGCAAGATCGTCGGTCAGCTCGATATTGGCGGTAACCTGCCGGTGCCTGAGATCAGCGGTGAAGTCGGTTTGCGAGACGGCTCGGTCGACATCCGGCCAGCCGGCATCTCGGTCACCGACATCGGACTCCTGGTGCGCCAGAGCAAGGCCGGCGAACTGGTATTGGAAGGCAGTGCAAAATCGGGTGGCGGGTATCTGCAGATCAGCGGCGAGACCCTGTTCGACACGCCAAGCGGGATTCGCAGCGAGATTCGACTCAACGGCGAAGACTTCGAGCTGCTGCGCCTGCCTGACTGGCAGCTCTCGGCCTCTCCGGCCGTTGTCGTACTCTTCGACGATCGCGAAACGCGAGTGACTGGCAACCTCGAAATTTCCAAGGCGAACATCACTGTCCAGACCGTACCGGAATCGACCGAAAAGCCTTCTCCCGACGTTGTCGTCCATCGTGGCGATACGTCGGTACCGCCGCTACAGCGCATGCTGCGAGTCGACGTGACAACGATTCTCGGTGACGCGGTCGCGTTTTCCGGGTTCGGCTTGTCAACGCGACTTGAAGGGTCGGTACGCATCAGCGGCGAGAGCCGGTCGCCGTACAAGAGTCAAGGCCGGGTCGTGTTGCGCGAAGGACGCTACCAGGCCTATGGACAGAATCTCGAAATCGAGACCGGCGAGCTCGTGTTTAACGGACCGTTGAGTAGTCCCGCACTCAATGTTCGCGCGACGCGCACGGCCAGCGACAAAACCGTCGCCGGCATCCACCTGACGGGCACGCCGACTGCGCTTCGTTCCGAGGTTTACAGTGAGCCGGCCCTCGGCGACGCTGAGTCCCTTTCCTACCTGCTGACGGGCAGACCGCTAACCAACGCAAACTCGGCGGAAGGCGATATGCTGAACCAGGCCGCTTTCGCGCTGGGGCTGACGACCGCCGGCCAGGTTGCATCCCGCGTTCGCAATGAACTGGGGCTCGATACACTGGGCTTCCAGGGAGGCGGCGACGATCGCCGGCTGGTCGCTGGCAAACAGCTCAACAATCGCCTGTTTATCGAGTACGCCTACGGTGTCGTCGACAGCCTCGGGACCCTGCTGCTGCGCTACCAGTTAAGCCGCCGGCTGATGGTCGAGTCGCGCTCGGGCGCCGTCCGTATCGTGGATGTGGTTTACAGCGTCAAGAAACCGTAACCCACGGCGGCTATTTGTCCGCCGCTGCCCGCCAGTTTTACTTTTCGTAACAACGCCGCCAGCTGTTTTCTTTCTTTGCTACCAATGCCGCGAAGGCTGTCGTCTGCCGCATCCAGGCGCAGCTGAATAGCCTCATCTATCGCGCGCCGCCCACGCGCCGTCAACGTCACGATGACGCCGCGCCGGTCACTGCTGGCCTGGCGCCGTCGCACCAGCCCGCGTTCGGTCAGCCTGTCGACACGGTTGGTCGTCGCCCCGCTGCTCAGCCCGGTCGCCCTCGCCAGCCCGGTAGCCGCCAACGAATAAGGTTGGCCCTGACGTCGCAGCGCCGCCAGTACATCGTACTCGAACAGCTCCAGGTCGAGCGGCCGCAACGCCTCCGTCGCCTGCCGGACGAACGCGCGGTACAGCGACATAACGCGAATGACGACGCCCAGGCTGGCGGTATCCAGCTCGGGGCGCTCCTCAGACCACTGGTCCAGAATGTCGTCGACTGCGTCTTTTTCCACGGGATCTCCGAATTAGTTATTTTGATATCAAATTACTTGACATCGAACCAATTTATCACATACTCAGGCAAAAGGTCTGATCTCGAACTGGTAATGGACCATGGTAACCGCCCCTGACACCTCCCGGCGCTTCCAGCTGCCCTCGAGAATCCGCGCCAACGCCACGGCAGCGGGGGCACTGCCGTCCAGGCTGCTGCTCGCGGAGCGGATTTCTGAATTGCCCGGCGTCGAGGCCGTCGAATACGATGGCGATATCCTGCCGCGCAGAATCGATATTTACTTTCGCGATGCAAGTACCGTCCACGAGCCGCAGCGACGGCTGCTCTGCCGGCTCAGTGCCAACGGCATCGCTATCTTCGGCCTGGACGACTGGGCGAAGCACCAGGTGGTCATGCGAGGTTGGGGCAAACTTCTGCGTGATCGTGTGCTGGTGTATCTGCCACGCGACGAAAGTGAAGCGGACATATGCTGGAGCATACTTCGTCAGGCCCACGATGCAATTTTCCACCGCTCGGTACAAAAGCCCGGGAATAGCCATCCCTCGACGCGCAGCCTGCCGAGTTTTTCACGCACCACCCTTCAATAGAGGAGCACCACGATGCGTTCGTTCGTAGAGGACTTTGAAGACCAGGACGAATTCGAATTCGAAAGTTTTGCGGCGTCACGCCGACTGCAAAGGGACAAGCAGCACCACACCAGACCGACAGGCCGAAAGTTTCAGAAGCGTGGCCGCAAGGCACGCTGGGAAAACGACTCCTGGGATGCAGTGTACGATGCCGAAGACTATGACGAGCTTCACTTCGATTAATACTCGGATTTGAGACTAAACGACTAGCCAAAACGGGGCGCCTGCATGGCGCCCCGCTGGTTTCGAGGCTATCATTCGCGCGCCCCCCGTCGGACAGGCCTCACCCGAATGTTTAAAGCTCTTGCGCCTGTCGCGGCCCTGCTGATCAGCGTATCGATACTGCTGACAGGACAAGGACTTCAAGGCACCCTGCTGCCGGTTCGGGCATCGATTGAAGATTTTTCGACGATCTCCATCGGCGCCATGGCGGCCGCCTATTTTTTCGGTTTCACCGTCGGCTGCCTCTATGGCGGCGAACTGGTTCGCCGCGTCGGACACGTTCGCGTTTTCCTGGCGATGAGCGCGCTGGCGTCAGCAGCGCCGCTGCTGCACGGCCTTGTCATCCAGGCCCTGGTTTGGGATGCACTCCGAATGCTCACGGGTTTTTGCTTTGCCGTTTTGTACATCGTCATCGAAAGCTGGTTAAACGAGCGAGCCGAAAACGAGAACCGCGGCATCGTCTTTTCGACCTACGCAATGATCACCTTAACGGTGCTCGCCGCCGGCCAGATGATGACGCTCTTATATGATCCGTCAGGCCTGCAGCTCTTTATCATTGCGTCTATCCTGGTTTCGATCAGCGCCGTACCGGTTGCCTTGTCGACTTCACAGATACCGGAACAACCGCAATCAGTCGCGGTCGATCTGCCCCGTCTTTTCCAGATCTCGCCATCCGGGGCACTGGGCTGCCTCGTCGCGGGCCTCGCCAACGGTGCTTTCTGGGGGCTTGCGCCGATTTTCGCCACCAGCCTCGGCAACGATATCTCGCTGGCCGCCTGGTTTATGACGGCAGCGGTGCTCGGTGGAGCAATCGGTCAATGGCCGCTCGGGCTGCTTTCTGACAGGATCGGCCGTCGCAAAGTCCTGGTGGGCGTGGCGCTGCTCGGTGCCGCGGTTGGAATCGCCTTGTTCGTTCTTTCGCCGGTGCTTGATTTCCTGACCGCCAACTTGCTGGGTGCATTCTGGGGAGCGCTGGCGTTTCCGCTTTACACGATCGCCGTTGCGTACTCGAACGATTTTGCCGACCCGGGCGAATACGTCAACGTTTCCAGCGGGCTGCTGCTGATGTACGGCGTTGGCGCGATTATCGGGCCCTTTATCGCCTCAGCGCTGATGACCTTGCAGGATTCGAGCGGGCTGTTCTTGTTTACCGCCATCATGCACATCTTGCTGGTGCTCTACGTAACGCTACGCTTCGTGCGCCGCAGAAGCCACGCCAGAGCAGCCCATCGCCTTCGGCGACGCATTGTCTGCCGCACAAACTGCGTCACAGGTCTTTGAAGAGGAAATCCAGCCACAGGGTAACGACGCATAAGGTTCCCGGCGATCGAACCTCACAGGCTGCTGAACAGCACGCCGAGAATCGCCACCGGTACCACGACGCGAATCATCCACAGCCAGATCTTGAAGAGCACGTCACTGCCAAAATCGAGGTCGGCTCGCAGTACCTCTGTTTTCACCAGCCAGCCGACAAATACGGCCATGAGAATCGCGCCAACAGGCATCATGAGATTGGCCGTAAAGTAGTCGATCAGCGCGAAGAGATTCATGTCCGCGAACGGGCCGAGGGCGGCCAGTGGCGTAACGTCCGACCAGATATTGAACGAGAAGACCGTTGCCAGTCCGATCGCCCAGGCGAGAAAGCCGAAGACGATGCAGCCGTTCTGCCTTCGCATACCCCATTTTCCCTCGGCGTAGGAAACGATAGGCTCGATGATCGCGATGATCGACGTCACCGCGGCGAATGCCAGCAGCAGGAAAAACAGCGCGCCGAAACACGGCGCCGCCGGTCATGCCTGCAAACGCCGTCGGCAACGTGCGAAAAATGAGGCCCGGTCCCGAACCCGGGTCCAGGTTGTTGCCGAAGACCAGCGGGAAGATCATCAGGCCGGCGAGTATCGCAACCAGCGTATCCGCACCCGCAATGATCAGCGCGGACTTCGTCAACGATACATCGTCCGGCACATAGGAGCCGTAGGTCATGATCAGCCCCATCGCCACGCTGATGGAAAAGAACGCCTGGCCGATAGCGGTCAGGACAATCTTGCCGTCGATCTTGCTGAAGTCTGCACTGAAGAGGAAATCAACGGCTGCGCCGAAATCTCCTTCGACCGCGGCGTAGCCGATCATGACGATCAGCATCACGAACAGTGCCGGCATCAATATCGTCACGGCGCGCTCTATGCCGTCTTTCAGGCCGCGACCCACAATGAACAACGCGCCTGTTATGAACACGGTATGCCACATAATCAAAGCGATGGGATCCGCCAACAATTCGTCGAATTGCCCGGCTACCGTCAGCGGATCAGCGCCGCCGAAGCCGCTGCCGGCCTTGAAGATGTAGGCCAGCGTCCAGCCGGCGATCACGCTGTAGTAGGTCACGATGAGATAGCCGACCAGCATGCCCATCCAGCCAACCAGGAACCAGGCCCTGGAGCGTCCTGCCTTTTCTGCCACGACCCGCATGGCGACCGGGGGACTGTGGCCACCCCGACGCCCGATCCACAACTCGGCGATCAGGATCGGCACAGCGACAAACACCACGGAGACCAGGTAGACAATAACGAACGCTCCGCCGCCGTTGACGCCGACGACGAACGGGAATTTCCAGATGTTGCCGAGACCGACGGCGGCACCGACCGCCGCCAGGATGAAGGTGAATCCTGAAGACCAGGTTTTGTTGTGATCCCCCGCTGTCGATAGGCTCATCTGCAATACCCCCCGGTCATCAGCCGTATTGTAAACCGATATGGGCGCAAGCCGTAAGCCGGCCGGCACGAACCGACCGTGCCAAAACTTTGCTAGGATTGACTCACCGCTCAGAAAAACAACGGGAACAACGCATGGCGGACACCGCGGACAAAATTAGCCAGCTGAAGATCGAGCGCGGTGCGCCGGCTGCGAGCGGACGGAGCTGGCTGATACCGGGCGCATTGCTGGCCATTGCGGGCGGCATCGTGGTCTGGTGGCTGTTTTTCAGCGCTTTTTCATCGAGCGTGCTCGTCGAAACCGACGTCGTACGCAAGCCGCCCAGCGCTGCGGCGGCGAACAGCGTGCTGGACGCCTCCGGCTACGTCGTTGCCCGCCGGCAGGCGACGCTGTCCTCCAAAGTGACCGGCAAAGTCGTTGAGATTTTCGTCGAAGAAGGCATGCGCGTAGAAAAAGACCAGGTTGTCGCGAAGCTCGACGATACGACGCAGCAGGCACAGCTGTCGCTCGCCAGGGCGCAAGCGGAGTCGTCGCGCGCCGCGCTCCTGGAAATTGCCGCCGAGCTGCGCAACGCCCGGCTCGAACGAGACAGGCAGCGTGACCTTGCGGCGCGGAAACTGACCAGTCAGTCAAGCGTCGATGCAGCCGTTGCGACCTACGATCGACTGGCCGCGAGACTCGACACCGGCCGCGAAAACGTGAAAGTCGCGGAGCGCAACATCGAACTTGCGGAGGATTCATTATCCAACATGACGATCCGTGCGCCGTTCGCCGGCATGGTCGTGTCCAAGGACGCACAACCCGGAGAGATGATTTCTCCCGTTTCGGCGGGCGGTGGCTTCACCCGAACGGGTATCTGCACGATTATCGACACGGACTCCCTTGAAATCGAGGTCGACGTTAATGAGGCGTACATTCAACGAGTACGCGCAGGCCAGTCCGTGTCGGCGACGCTCGATGCCTACGCCGACTGGCGCATTCCCGCCGAAGTCATCGCGATTGTGCCGACCGCCGACCGCCAGAAAGCGACCGTCAAGGTACGCATAGGCTTCCTGGAGCGCGACGAGCGCGTGTTGCGTGATATGGGCGTCAAGGTCGCTTTCCTGGGCGCCGACACGCCGCAGGATGCGTCAGCAGCAAATCGAAGGCGTCATGATTGCAGGCGACGCGTTACGAGCCGATTCCAGCGGTGACTTTGTCTGGCTGGTAGAGGACGATACCGCGGTGAAACGAGCGGTTCAGGTCGGCGGCGAGAGGGATCGTGACCGGGTATTGATAGTGAACGGGCTTCGCGTCGGCGATACAATCGTGCGCTCGTCAGAAAAGCCGCTGGTCGATGGCCAGCCTGTAAAAACGAATTAGAAAAACCAATTAGAAAGGAGCGGGCGATGTCAGGCATTTTGGCGCGACTGGGCAACGTAAGCCGAATCTACCAAAAGGGTAAGGAAAAGGTAGAGGTGCTGCATCAATTGAACCTGGATATCCCGGACGGCGATTTCCTGGCCATCATGGGGCCGTCGGGTTCCGGCAAGACCACGTTGCTGAACCTGCTCGGCGGACTGGACAAACCCACGTCCGGCACGGTAACCGTCGGCGGCGCGGAATTGTCGACGATGTCGAACAGCCAGCTCTCGGCGTGGCGCTCAACGCACGTTGGCTTCATTTTTCAGTTCTACAACCTGCTGCCGGTACTGACCGCGCTTCGCAACGTCGAACTCCCGTTACTGTTGACGGACTTCAAATCCAGCGAACGCATCAAACGCGCATCGATCGCCCTCGACATCGTTGGTCTTGCCGATCGCGCCAAACACTATCCCTCGCGAACTCTCGGGAGGCCAGGAACAGCGTGTCGCCATCGCGCGGGCGATTGTGTCGGACCCGTCGTTGTTGCTTTGCGATGAACCGACCGGTGACCTCGATCGCGACACCGCCGATGAAATCCTGCGCCTGTTGCAGACCCTGAATCGCGAACACGGCAAGACCATCGTCATGGTGACCCACGACGCCCAGGCCGCCGAGTACGCCAAAAGGACCTTGCATTGTGACAAGGGAACGCTCGAAGAGAAGGCGGCCGCATGAGGTACTTCCGCCTCATCTGGAAAAACGCCTGGCGCAAGAAGATTCGCACGGCGCTGACGATCCTGTCGGTGTTCGTCGCATTCCTTGTTGTTTGCGCTGCTTTCCGGGTATTGGCTATGCGTTCAGGGGCGGCGTTGACGTCGCCGACGCCGAGCGCCTGGTCGTGATCCACAAGATTTCCCTGATCAACCCCTTGCCGATGAGCTACCTCAACCGCATCGCCGCGACGCCGGGCGTGGAGTCGGTAACCCATGCGAGCTGGTTTGGCGGTTACTACCAGGAACCGCGCAATCAATTCGGGCAGTTTCCCGTCGATCCCCAGGCCTACTTCGACATGTATCCCGAGTTCGATATTCCTGGCGAGCAGCTGGCCGCTTTCAAGAAGAACCGCACCGGCGCCGTCGTCGGCCAGGAACTGGCGACGACCTACGGCTGGAAAGTCGGTGACCGGATACCGATCCAGGCCACCATCTGGTCGAGGTCCGACGGCGGTCGTGTCTGGGAGTTTGATTTGGACGGCATTTTTTCGACGGACGATCCCCGCGGCAGCACCGCACTCATGCTGTTTCATTACGACTACTTTGACGAAGCCCGAGCCTTCGGCAAAGGAACCGCAGGCTGGTACGTATTGCGTGTTGAAAACGGAGCCAACCCGACCGAAGTGGCGAACGCCATCGATCTTCAGTTCGCGAATTCGGCCAACGAGACAAAAACCAGTACCGAAGCGGCCTTCGCCCAGTCGTTTATGAAGCAGTTCGGCAATATTGCCCTGATCGTCACGTTGATCCTCGGGGCCGTGTTCTTTACCTTGCTGCTGGTGTCCGGCAATACGATGTCGCAGTCCGTTCGCGAGCGGATTTCGGAGCTTGCTGTACTCAAGACGCTGGGCTTCACGATCGTGCAGTGCTTGGCATCGTGCTTGTCCGAGTCCATCCTGATCATGTCCATGGGCGGTTTGCTCGGTCTCGGCCTTGGGTGGCTTGTCGTGCAGGGTCTTGCCAGGCAAATGGCCGCTTTCCTCCCCGGCATTTTCCTGTCTCCCGCGGCCATTGCGAGCGGCGTCGCGATGATAGTCGGCGCGGGCGTGCTGGCCGGAATATTCCCCGCGTTGAAGGCTATGCGTTTGTCGATCGTAGACGCGCTCGCCAGGGCCTAGAAGAACACTATGAATAGCCTCCAGCAAATCCTCGCGATAACGATGCTGAACCTGCGTAACCTGCCGCAGCGCATCGGCTCGTCGGCGGTTGCGGTTGTCGGCGTTGCCGCCGTTGTCCTGGTATTCGCAGCGGTCCTGTCGATGGCGAAAGGTTTCGAGAGAACCATGATGTCCGCCGGCGCCGACGACACCGCGATCATTATGCGAAGTGGCTCAACGTCAGAACTGAACAGCGGGCTGTCAAACGAGCAGGCTGCTGATCGTCGCGGACGCGCCAGGGGTACTTAAAGACGGCGATACAACGCTGATGTCGGCCGAGCTCTATGTCGTCGTTGACGTCAAAAAGCGGTCCAACAATTCGGATGCGAACGTGCCGTTTCGCGGCATTCAATCCGGCGCACTCGACGTTCGCAACAACGTCAGCCTCCTCGAGGGACGGATGTTCGACCTCGGCAAAAACGAGATTATCGTCGGACGTGCGGCACAGCAGGAATTCCTTGGCCTGGAAACGGGATCGACGATTCGGTTCGGCCAGACCGCCTGGAATATCGTTGGCGTGTTCGAGGCGGACGGCGGGGTTTCCGAATCCGAACTCTGGACTGACGTACGCGTGCTGCAGGATGCGTATCGGCGTGGTAACAGCTTTCAGTCCGTCCGGGTCAGGCTGGAAACGGCGGATAGCCTGAAGGCGCTCGAGGCCGCGCTGGAAGCGGACCCGAGGATCAGCGCCGACGTCATGAGCGAGAAAGAATACTATTCCGGGCAGGCGGCGCCACTGAGCCAGTTCATCAGGCTGGTCGGCTATCCGCTCACAATTCTTATGTCGATCGGCGCGGTATTCGGGGCGTTGAATTCGATGTACTCGTCCGTTTCGGTGCGCGGCAAGGAGATCGCAACCTTGCGTGCATTGGGATTCGGGCCGTTCTCGATCCTGGTTTCGACCATCGTCGAATCAACGCTGCTGGCGCTTGCGGGCGGCTTGCTCGGCGGCGCTATCGCGTTCCTGGTGTTCAACGGCTTCCAGGTGTCGACCTTGAACGGTGCGAGCTTCAGCCAGGTGGTGTTCGACTTCGCCGTTACGCCCGGACCTGCTGCTTGACGGTCTTTACGTCGCCCTGATTATCGGTGTCGTTGGCGGTCTTTTCCCGGCGATTCGCGCCGCACGCCTGCCGGTGGCGCAGGCGCTGCGCGAACTCTGACTGGAATGGGTTGGCGTTCAGCCGCCCAACGCACTCTTGATTTCGCTCACGAGTTTCTTGTCGTCCGGCTGCGTACGCGGGCTGAATTCCGCGATCAGCTTGCCATCCCGCCCGATCAGGTACTTGTGAAAATTCCAGGTCGGATAGGTACCGGATGAAGCGGCCAGCTGGTCAAAAAACGGATGTGCCTTGCCGTCTTTAACGGTCACTTTCTCGAACATCGGGAACTTCACCTTGTAGGTCAGTCGGCAAAACTCCTGAATCTGTTCCTCGGTGCCCGGCTCCTGGCCAAAAAAGTCGTTGGATGGAAAACCCAGCACAACGAGTCCTTCATCACCGTATTCCTGGTACAGCTTTTCCAGGCCATCGTACTGCGGCGTGTTGCCGCACTTGGAAGCGGTATTGACAATCAGCAGAACCTTGCCGCTGTAGGTCTCGCCCAGGTTGACTACGTCGTCCGACGCGAGGCGGCGGAAATCGTGGTCCAGCAGCGCGTCGTCGGACGCGATGGTCAGGCTTGCGCTCATGATCAGAAGTGCTCCTGCGAGGTAACGCATTGTTCAGACTCCGGTATTTTGCGTTGCTCCACTACGGAGCAGTTTTCGATATGCGTATGGTGAGCCCTGACGCCTGACGGTGCCAGCGTCTTTGTGTAACAAGACGTATCCAGCAGGTCGGCCATCGCCCCCGTTTTCGCTGGATACGCTGCGAAATGACGCGTATCGGGGGAACTCGGGAATCGAATCCTGCGTTGACTATCGTGCCTGCGCGCGAGATTCTGTTCATGACGCCGCGCTAATCGGCAGAATGGAAACCCGTATGAATCGTGCTGTTTACCTGCTCCTCGGCATCGTCCTGTTGGCCGGTGGCTGGTTCTTTGTATCGCCGCTGTTTATCGACCGGGCTGTCGATGAGCGCTTCGACTTCGTCGCTGACGATGGCCAGGTTGACATGCGAGCGGTCATGACGATACCGGCCGACAAACGCCATGCGATGATGCCGGAGATCATGGCGGCGGCCGCCGCCGCACCGGATCGCCCGGCCACGGACGACATGCCGGCAAACACACCTGAGATCATCGCTCGAGGGCAGTTTGTGGACGCTGACGTCGTTCACAAGGGCCGCGGCAGCGCGACGGTCTACCGACTACCCGATGACCAACAGGTCGTTCGCTTCGAGGATTTTCGCTCAACCAACGGCCCGGCGCTCGTCGTGTACCTCGCAAAACATCCGGCGCCGAGCCAGGCCAGTCATGTGACCGACTGGTGGCTTTGTTAGCCTCGGGAAACTCAAGGGCAATGTCGGTAACCAGAATTACGTTGTGCCGCCCGGGACGGACCTCAGCGAGTTCCATAGTGTCGTCATCTGGTGCGAGCTATTCGACGTGCTGTTCTCGCCTGCGGCATTAACCCGGACTTGAAGGCCGTGAATGTCATGACGGTAGGGCAGTGAACAAGAAAGTCGCGCCCTTTGTCGAGAACATCGCCGAGGCGACCACCGCCTGCCTTATCACCATGGTCCAGGGTAACGTGCTCGCGCTCGGTCTGGGCCACTGGCTGATCGCATCCCAAACCGGCATCGTTGCCGGCAGTATCACCGCGGCCGCCATACTGATCGCAAAAACCCGAAAACGCTGGCTTATTTCGCTGTCGCTCGGCTTGATTACCGCTGTCGTGGACTATTACGTGCATCCCGGAATGTTCGGCTCCATCGTCACCGAGGCCATCGTGACGGGCATCGGTGCGGCGGCGTTGTCCTATGTTGTCGGCACTATCCTGTCGTTGATTCGCGCCGGCAAAGCGAACAGCCACTAGCGTCGATGCCAACACGGTGTGTGCCTGAGAAGAACGCGCCCTAGTCCCGCCAGACTCGTTCCCAGAACATTCGGAGGTCGCTGCCGCTGAAACTGGTCGGCAGAAGTTCGCTTGGAATAGCCTTCCAGTGTGGGTTGCCGCGTTCGGCAACGACATGCTGGAACACGTACTTCGGCTCCGCGCCCATGCGTAAATCCGAAATCACCAGCCGCTCACCCACAACCTCGGCCTTCAGGAAGTCACGGGCAAACCAGCGCAACCTGGCAACTGCCCAGACATCGCTTGCGGCCTGCAGCGACACGTTGTCGCTGGCATGGAACGTGAACTCTGTCGGTCGACCATCGGCGACCAGCGAGTCGTAACCCTCCAGGTAGCCACCCTCCGTCAGAACAACGACGCGCCAAAGCAGCGTGTTAAAAGGGGTCGGCGTGGAAAACAGCGGCGCATCCTGCAATCCCCGTTCCGAGAGGCTCGCTACAGCGTGCTTCTCCACCTGCATTTTGCCAACCCACGACCAGCCAAGATAGGCAAAGCTCGCGAGCAGGCCGATTTGCAGTGCGAAGCTCGCCCCTCTGCCAAGCGGTGCAATCGCGGCGACGACGACGCCAAGCAACAGCGGTAGCGTAAACACAGGATCGATTATGAATAGCGTCGACCACATGACCGGAGGCGACGACATCGGCCAGAACAGCTGTGTCCCGTAGGCCGTGTGCGCATCGAGCAGGGGGTGTGTCAGGAGTGCGAGCGCTATCGCCACGAGCCAGGCGGTCGGCGCATCTCGAACTGGCGCCCACCAGCGACGCAGTGCGAACCATAGAAGCAGCGAAAACGGCGCGAGCACAAAGAGCGAATGGCTGAAGCCGCGGTGATAGGTGAAATTCTTGACCGCATCGCCGTAGCGAATGGCCACGTCGAGATCCGGCAGCGTGCCGAGCGCCGCGCCTACCAGCAGAGCCTTGTCGCCGTTGCCCCTGCGGCACACACGCAGCGGCGATACTGGCGCCGAGTACGGCCTGCGTCAGGGAATCCATGAGCAATATTCACGGCGCGGACAGAGAGCGATCACGCCTTTGTTTCTGAAGACCAACTTCACGCGCTGATACGTGCGACCGCATAAACGATGTAAAACAGCAGCAGAAAACTACCGGTTCGCCGGCCAAGGCGAGCTTCGCCCAGGATAAAAATCGGTATCAGAAGCGCGGTCAGCAGAACGGAGACAAGCAGGTCTGTCACGCCACCGGGCGGCAACGGTATTTGGGCGATAACGCTGCTCGCCGGCAGCACGATGAGGGAGTTGAAAATGTTGGAGCCAACGACATTTCCAAGGGCGAGATCGGACTGACCGCGCAACGCCGCCACGACTGATGTCACCAGCTCCGGCATGCTGGTGCCGACCGCCACCATGAAGAGGCCAACGATGGTGGTCGGAACACCGAGCGACGTGGCGATGGCGACACCGCTTTTGACGGTCACCTCACCACCCACCATCAGCAGCACGATGCCGCCCAGCACAAACAGCCAGCGAAAGCGGCTGTGCGGATCCATTGCGATCAGCGGATTGTGCTCGATATTCTCGATGAGCGGATCCGCCTGCTGAAGCTCCACGTGGTCGAGAACGTTGATGTAAATAAAGATGCAAAACAGCGACAGTAATATGATTCCCTCGGAGCGGCCGATCATTGCCGGCAGGCCCTCCAGCGGCACATCGAGCACCATCACCGTGATAATGCAGGTCGCGAGCAACAGCAGCGGCACTTCGCGCCGGACCAGCTGGCCCTGGATATAAAGCGGTGCGATCAGCGCCGCCGCGCCGAGAACGAGCGCAAGATTGCTGATATTTGAGCCAACAACATTGCCGAACGCGATATCGGTCTCACCACGAAGCGCGCCGACAACATTGATCATCAGTTCCGGCGCGCTGGTGCCGAAACCCACGATGACCAGTCCCACGACCATGGGGGAAACGCCCAGGCGAGTAGCCACTTCCGTGGCACCGCGCACCAGCAAGGTGCCGCCGCCGATCAGTAAGGCGACGCCGAGGAATAAACCGAGAAAAGAGAACACCAGTGCAGATTACCCCATCGTGTAGGGCAAAACATTCTCGACACTGCGATTAATGACCATGTGTAACCAAATGCTCAGCGCATAGCCCAGAGCGATAGCCGGCGACCAGCGCAGGTGGGCAAAAAAGGTGTAGTGACCGCGCGCCTGCCCCATCAACGCGATACCCGCCGCGGAACCGATTGACAGCAGGCTCCCGCCGACACCCGCCGTGAGCGTAACCAGTAACCATTGCTGTACGTCCATCGTCGGGTTCATTTCGAGAACAGCCACCATCACCGGGATGTTGTCGACCAGCGCCGATATTACGCCGACAAGCACGTTCGCAGTGGTCGCACCGAGTTCACTGTACAGGTAGACCGATAACCCATGGAGGTAGCCGATAAAGCCGAGGCCACCCACGCACATGATCACGCCAAAGAAGAAAAACAGCGTATCCCACTCGACCCGCGATACCTCGCGAAAACTGTCGAACGGTGTCTGGTCACCGATCTCACCATACTGTTTCCTGTCGAACAGTACCGAGTCGTAGGTTTTTCTCAGGTAGAAGCCGAAAAACTTGAGAATAGCGAGGCCGGTCATCATGCCGAGGAATGGCGGCAGATGCAGGACGTTGTGGAACGACACTGCCAGGGCGATCGTACAGACAAAGAAGAAAATCACGAACCAGGCGCCGCGCTTCATGATGATCCGCGGTTCCTCCGCGCTCTTCGCCGGCACTTCGTTTGGCACCGCGAAAGACATTATCACTGCCGGCACCAGGAAATTGACGACGCTCGGAAGGAACAGCAGCAGGAACGTAGCGAACTTGAGGATACCGCGTTGCCAGACCATCAACGTCGTGATGTCCCCGAACGGGCTGAACGCGCCGCCCGCATTGGCGGCAACCACGATATTGACGCAGGCAATCCCGATAAATCGACTGTTGCCCTTCCCTACAGCGAGAACGACCGCACTCATAACGAGCGCAGTCGTCAGGTTATCGATCATCGGTGACAGGAAAAAGCTCAGCGTACCGGTAATCCAGAACATCTTCCGGTACGTGTAATTTCGTCGTATCAGCCAGCCGCGCAGCGCCACGAAGATGTTGCGCTCACTCATTGCATTGACATAGGTCATCGCGGCCAGCAGGAACAGGAACAGCTGCGCGAATTCGGTCAGGTATTTTTCGACGGCATCCGCAGCGGCGTGCGGTTCGGCAGAGTCGGCATACTGATAAGCGATGAGCGCCCAGATGATGCCTGCGGCCAACATGACAGGCTTGGACTTTCTGAGGTGCGTGAACTCCTCGGTAATGACGAGGCCGTAGGCGGCGACGAACAGAACAATGGCGACAATGCCCACCCAGTGTGTCGTCAGGTCCAACGGTCTACCCCTCTGCTTTTACTTCTGCGGGGCCTCCCCGGCGATGCAGCAACAGCCCGGTGCGAACTACCAGTTTCCCGGCGGCGGTTTGGAAGTGCCAATCCAGCCGCGCCTTTTGAAGAAGAATACCATGAAGACGGCGACCACAATCATGAGGCCCCAGACGAAGAAATAGGCGTTGCGCACAGCCAGTTCGGGAATGTACTCGAAATTCATTCCATAGACGCCAGCAATAAATGTCAAAGGAATGAAAATACTCGCCATCAACGTAAGCACCTTCATAATTTCATTGGAACGATGACTGACGTTTGACAGATAGGCATCGGCCAGATCGGACGCCATCTCGCGCGAAGAATCGATCAGCTCAACGATTTGCGCGATATGGTCACGCGTATCGCGCGCGAAAACCTGCACCGGTTCGCTGAAGAACGGCGACTGTGGCCGCAGCATCGTATTGATCGCTTCGCGCTGTGGATGGCCGACGCGCCGCAGGACAACGAGCTGCCGTCGAATCGCGTGTATGCGTTTCAAAACATCCGGATGCGGATTTTCCACGACCCAGTCCTCGAGGTCCTCAATCGCGTCGGATAGCTGTTGTGCGACCGGATAATAACGATCAATCATCGCGTCGATCAGCGCGTAAGCGAGATAGTCCGCCCCGTGTCGGCGTAGCTGCCCGCCGCCCGCTTGTATCCGCTCACGCACGGCATCAAAAAACCGCAGGTAGCGCTCCTGGAACGTAATAAGGAAGCCTTCGCCGACAATAAAGCACACCTGCGGCACCGAGAGCTCACCCTCATCGTCAATCAACGGGGCTCGGGCGATGATCAGATTGTGATCGTCGTAGTCCTCCGCTTTTGCGCGCTGCGGCACATTGACCGCGTGTTCGAGCGCTATCGGATGCAAGCCCGAATGCCGCCGCCACGCCGCGGAGTTTTTCCTCGTTGCCGAAACCCTGGATATCGACCCAGGTGACAAAGTCAGACTTTACGAGCGCGGGCAAGGTCGATACATCTTCAATATCGAAGACCTCCACCTCGTCGCTCGAGTACTGAGTCACGCGTATCCGCGGCTCAGGTGAGTTTTCCGGGATCGCCAGCGTTCCCGGACGGGCCCCGATGGCCGGGTTATTCTTGGTAAACATCGACGCTCTCCGGAAATCATTCACAATCGGGTTCGCGGCACAATCGCAGTCTGACTGCGAAGTTCGCTTTTGTTCTGGAGTCTACGCGCTTCTATCGGGATAATCAGTCTTCGCCCGCAGCAGTGATGCCGAAGAATGGCTCAGCATGTAATTTTCGCGGCGCCCTTTTTTATGGACGCAACCCTGCGCTTTCTTCGAGGCGCGTGCCGCCTGCCCAAGGTCTCACTGTCCGTAGTGAGCCAGGACCCCGAAAATCACCTGCCGCCGGATATTCGCTCACACATTGCCGGTCACTGGCGCGTTAGCGACGCGCTGGATCCCCGGCAGCTTACGGATGCCGCCCGCCAGCTGGAATCGCGCCTCGGAAAAGTCACCGCTTACGTAGCGACGCTCGAACAACTGCAGGTGCCGCTGGCGCTTGCCAGAGAAGCACTCGGTATCGACGGTCTGTCATCGAGCGCTGCCCGAAACTTCCGTGACAAGTCACGCATGAAAGACGTGCTGCGGTCCGCCGGTGTGCCGTGTGCCCGCCATGCATTGGTCGGCGACAGAGGTGCCGCCGAGTCTTTCACGCAGCGGGTTGGATTCCCCGTAGTGGTCAAGCCGCCCGACGGCGCCGGTGGCAAAGCGACCTTCAGGCTCGATAGCGCTGATGATCTCGTCACCTGGTTGCAGCGCTATCCACCGAACCCGGAACACCCGACCCTGTTCGAGGAGTTCGTGCGCGGTACCGAACACTCGTTCGACAGCATAGTCATCGGAGGCCAACCCGTCTGGCATTCCATCTCGCGCTACATGCCCTCGCCGCTGGAGGTGCTCGAGAACGACTGGATCCAGTGGTGTGTACTGTTGCCACGTGATATTTCGGGGCCAGAGTTCGACCCGATTCGCGAGGCCGGATTCGCGGCCATCAAGGCACTGGGGCTGGGTACGGGCTTAAGCCACATGGAATGGTTTCGTCTCGCAAACGGCGATATCGCTATTTCCGAAGTTGGCGCGCGCCCGCCCGGCGCGCAAATCTCTTCCCTGCTATCGTATGCCCATGACATCGATTTCTATGACGCCTGGCCACGCTTGATGGTGTTCGGCGAATTCGACCCCCCAGCCCGTCGATACGCGGCGGGCGCCGCGTACATTCGCGGCCACGGGCGCGGCCGCATTCGCAGCATCAGCGGCGTCGATGACGTGCAGCGCCGCTTTGGCTCGCTCGTGGTCGAGGCGAAGCTGCCTCACCAGGGCCAGCCGCCGAGCGACAGCTATGAAGGGGACGGCTACATCATCGTACGTCACCCGGAAACGGAGGTCGTGCAGCACGCACTGACAGAGATCGTTGGCACGATCAGGGTAGAACTCGCGTGACAGACAGAGCCCCGATTCGCCTTTTGCTGGGCCCCCAGCGCCCGACGATTAACATCGACAGCGCGCTGGCACGTGCCGGCATCGGCGACGCACCGATCGGCGTGATATCGGCAGCCTGGCAGGAAGCCGAGGGCGATCTTGGCGGCTTGCAACAGGTCCTTCGCAACCCGCTGTCCGACCTCCGCCTGTACCAGAAGGCGGAGCAACTGTTCGCGGCCGACAGCGGCCTGCACGACGCGTACCGCCTGCGGCAGGCACGCCTGAAGGAGCAGCAGCAACTGTACCGCCTGCGTCTCCGCCAGCTGATGATCGCGGCACGTGCAACGCTTCGTAGCGAGGGCGATCCCGGGGTTGTGGGAGCCGAGCGTCGCCACGCGATTTCGCAATTGCGCGCGCTCGATCGCCACCATCTTCGCCAGGTCGGCAAGGTGCATGCTCGCTTCGACGCCGCCACTAACGCCAACCCGCACCCCGGTCTGTCCGAGCATGCGGCATCGATAAGCGACCAGCTCTCGCAGTTTGAAACGGTCCTCATCACCGGCGGCAACGTTGTCGTGCTGCTGAATCGCCTGCGACTGTTTGGCCTCGATACGCTGTTGCGCGACAAGAATATTGTCGCGTGGTCCGCGGGTGCGATGGCCCTGTGCGATCGCATCGTGTTGTTTCATGAAAAACTGCCACAGGGACGGCGGGATGCCGAAATTACTGGGTACCGGGATGGGTATCGTGCCCGGCATGGTGTTGCTGCCGGATGCTACCCGGCGCTTGCGGGTCCACGATCCGTTGCGAGTCAGCCTGTTCGACCGCCGCTTCTCTCCCGCAACCTGCATGACCCTCGACAATGGTGCAATGCTGCTATTCGAAGGCGAAAACCTGAAAGACAGCGAAGCCGCCCGACGCATGACGCGCAACGGCCAGTTCAAAAGAGTGCGCGCCGCGTGAATCCGGCATTGCGCAAACTGCTCCGCAAGAGTGCGCCGGAGCCCGCGGAAATCGATGCACTGATCCGCGATCTCGATTTTCCGCTTGTCGACGGCACGGACGTGACGTTCGTTTATCGGGGAGGCGCTGATGCGGTCTACCTGCGCTGCTGGATAGCGGGACTGGATACGGCACAGCCATTCCAGGCGCTCACCGGCACCGATCTATGGGCCACCACGATCGAGCTGCCAAAGGGCTCACGAATCGAATACAAGTTCGAGGTCGAAGCGCACGGCAGACGCGACCTCATACTCGACCCCCTGAACGATGTCGTCGCAAAGGACCCCTTCGGCGCGAACTCTGTTTGCCAGGCGTCCGGCTATGAGCGCCCGCGCTGGACCCTGCACGATCCGCTTTCGCGTGCCGGCTCCCTGCACAGCCTGCAGGTGGAGAGTGCCGTATTCCGGGAATCCCGCGAGCTGCAGGTTTACCTTCCGGCGACCTTTCGGGAGAACCGACGGTATCCTTTGTTGATTATTCACGACGGCATTGACTACCTGCGCTATGCCGATCTCAAGATCGTGCTCGATAACCTGACCCACCGCCTGGAGATACCGTCGGTCATCGCGGCGCTGATCCAGTCGCCGAACCGGCTGAAAGAATACGCCGGCGATGACCAGCATGCGAAATTTCTCGTCGAGGACCTGCTGCCGCTGATGAACTCGAGCTTTCCGCTGATCGACGTACCGGGATCACGCTGCCTCATGGGCGCAAGCTTCGGCGGCGTGGCGTCTTTGCATGCGGCATGGCGATACCCCGAGCACTTCGGCTCGCTGCTGTTGCAGTCCGGGTCTTTCGCCTTCAGCGATATCGGTCGCCACCGACGCGGACCGGTTTTCGATCCCGTCGTGCGCTTCATGAACGAATTTCGCGAGCAGCCGCAGCGTCCCGCCGACCGTATCTTCATGAGCTGCGGTATGTACGAGTCGCTGATCTACGAAAATCGTTCGCTGGTTCCGCATCTGCAGGCGAAGGGCGTCGAGCTTCGGTTCGAGGAGGCGCGCGACGCGCATAACTGGGAGAACTGGCGCGATCGCCTGCGCCTCGGCCTGTCCTGGCTGATGCCCGGACCCGCCTGGATGGTCTACGATTGATGACGAACTAATGTCTTACCAACACCGTTCTCCTGCTATATTGTCAGTGGTCGTCCGATAACACAGGAAACACAGACCGTGGCCAAAATAACCAGAAAAATAGGCCTGTCGCTCGGAGCAGATATCTGCTGGCCCATATGCTACGAAGGCCTGCTCAAAGAACTGGACCTCGCCATCCCGTCGGGAAAAGACACCCTCGCGTTCGAATCCGAACGCGTGCAGATTGAACCGTTCAACCTGCAACAGGAGTGCCCGTACGACGTCGTCATTGACCGACTGACGCACTGGTATCACACCTCGCGCGAATGGATCAAAAAGTCTATCGTCATGGACGACCTGTATGTGTTCAACAGTCCCTGGACCTTGCAGTCCATGGAAAAGCACACGACGTATTGCGCGATGATGAGACTCGGCTTGCCGGTGCCGAAGACCTGGATGATCCCGCCGAAATCGTACACGGATTCATCCGACCTGCAGGCAACACTGAAACGTTACGCGAAGCTCTTTAGCCTCGGCGACATTGGCGACTCCATAGGTTACCCGCTGTTCATGAAGCCCTACGATGGCGGTGCGTGGGTGGGTGTCACCGCGATCAAGGATCGCGACGCCTTGCTGGAGGCCTATAACGAGAGCGGCACCCGGGTTATGCACCTGCAGCAAGGGGTCGTTCCATTCGAGGGGTTCGTCCGCTGCATCGGACTTGGCCCGCAATGGCGCTGCGTCAACTACGATCCCGATGCACCGCTGCATGACCGCTATCGAATGGACACCGACTTTTTGTCAGCCGAGGAACAGCAGCGACTGACCGACATTACGATGGTCATCAACGCGTTCTTTGGCTGGGACTTTAATTCCTGTGAATCCCTGCTGAGCGGCGGCGTCTGGCACCCGATCGACTTCGCCAACGCCTGTCCCGACTCGCAGGTGACCTCGCTGCATTTCCACTTTCCCTGGCTGATCAAGGCAAACCTGCGCTGGTCGATTTTCTGCGCCGCCACGAAGCGGTCTGTCAACACGGACCTCAACTGGCGCGCCTATTTCGACGTGGCCGCCGAAGACAAGCCGTTCGATGAAAAGCTCAAAGACTATGTGCGCATTGCGCGGCAACGATTTGACGTCGATCGTTTTGAAGAGTTCTGCGAGCAGCACCTCGCGCATCTTGACGAAGTCGCTCATGAGTACTTCGGCTCGGAGGCCGTAAGGGCCGCCATTCGCGAAAAAGTGGAAGCGCTGTATCCAGAGCACGAGCACGAGGAGTTCACCGACCTTTTCTGGCGGCGCATTCAGTACTGGCGACAAGGCCAGGGCGGCGTCGGTCCGCTCGCATGAAAGCGGTTGAGCGCTGGTACTCGGCCAATGTCGAACAGGACATGCAGCTGGTTCGCTGGGGCACCTTCGGCACGCCGGTGCTGCTGTTCCCGACGGCCGGCGGCGACGCGGAGGAAGTCGAACGCTTTCACCTGATTGGCGCCTTGCAGCCGCTGCTGGACGCCGGTCGTATCAAGGTTTATTCCACTGACAGCGTCGCCGGCCGCGCCTGGTTTGCCGGCCAGCATTCGGCCGAGTACTGCTCACGACTGCAAAACGCCTTCGATACCTTTGTCTACTCCGAGCTCACGCCGGCGATACGTGCCGACTGCCGCTCGGACGATATCGAGATCGTCACCGCGGGCGCCTCGATCGGTGCGTTCAATGCGGTGGCCACGCTGTGCCGACATCCGGATGCGTACAAACTCGCCATCGCGATGAGCGGCACCTTCGATCTTTCCAAGTACCTTGAAGGCAGCTTCAGTCACGACTTCTATTTCTCGTCGCCCCTGCACTACCTGCCGCGACTTGAGGGGCCACAGCTCGCCATGCTGCAACAGCGCCTGATCCTGCTGCCCAGTGGCGAAGGCCGCTACGAGGACATCGGCGAATCCTGGCGTATTGCAGGGGTGCTGGGGGCAAAAGGCGTACCCAATCGGGTCGACTCCTGGGGGCCGGACTGGCATCACGACTGGGAAACGTGGCGGGAGATGTTGCCGCTGTACCTGGCGAAATACGCCTGATCGCCTTACTCGGCGTAGACGTTGAGATCGGTGCCTACCGCATCCGCCATCGCAACGGTTTCATCGAGATCCGGGTGGCGCAGCATGATGAAGCCGTCTGAAACCAGCGTCTTGCGCCAGTCTCGCCGTGGCGTGCCCGGCGGCAGGAGGGTGTTCCAGACCACGTGCTCGCCGAATCGTGACTGCAAAGCGTCGGCACCGTCGATACGCGTAATTCGCCCGACGCCGCGCGCACGCTTGAAGATGGTGGCAACATTGTAGCGGCGCTCGTAGCGTTCATCGATGCGTCCCTGCGTCACGGCCTGCCCCCAGGCCTTCAATACATCGAAGTCGCAGGCGTATTTCATCTGGTCAACCTGGTGCGCGCCGGGCGGCCGCCCGCCAATCTCGCCGAACACGA
The DNA here is from genome assembly GCA_963807845.1 of uncultured Gammaproteobacteria bacterium. Classification (GTDB taxonomy): domain Bacteria; phylum Pseudomonadota; class Gammaproteobacteria; order Steroidobacterales; family Woeseiaceae; genus UBA1847. The sequence goes on along the minus strand of CAWEDS010000030.1, from coordinate 71,974 downwards.
CTTCACCATCGGCTTTCCGGTACCACTCCATGTGGGTGAAACCGGTACCAAACTTCAGCGCATCGATAACGGCAGCACCCATGTTGATGCCACCGGCGAGTCCCGGGTCGTTGCAGGTCCCGGAGCGCAATGACCTGCGGGCTGATCCACTCGTTGCTGCGCGCGATCAGCGGCCGCGGTCGATACCAGGCGACGTTGTGGTAGGCGATTTGTCCGTCGATCGTGATCGCGTCAAACGTGTATTCCTCGCCGTCAATGAACTCTTCCACGCTGATCGACGGCACGTGACGAAGTAACGGCAGTACGCTTTGCAGTTCTTCTCGCGAATCAACGCGATACGTATCGGCGGAACCGGCACCGTCGATCGGCTTCAGGATCAAGGGAAAACCAATCTCTTCAACCGCCGTCCAGCAACTGGCGATGCTGTCGACGGCAACGTGCCGCGGCGTGCGTATGCCTGCTTTGTCCAGTGCGGCTTTCATCGCCTCTTTGTCGCGGAACAGGCGGGCATGTTCAACACCCAGGCCATCAACGCCGAAATGCTCCCGCAGCTCGGCGGCCAGCATGATACCCGGCTCCCACAGGCACTCGATGCGATCGAGTTGCTGGCCACGCAGCGTCTCGTGCAGCTCGCCGATGACCCGCGCACTGTCCCACAGCGACGTTACCTGCACGTACTCGCTTAAAGACCGGCGCACCAGCTCCGGCAGCGACGTCACAGGCTGGTCGCCGACGCCGAAAACGCGCGCGCCGCACTCGGCGAGGCCGCGGCTGAACTCCGGCATATCGGCAGGATATCCCGGAGAAATCATCAATACATTCATAGATATACGCCCGACAGCAACAAGGTCGACACAGCGCCTCTGTGTCAACGTAGAATAGCACCCGAATCCGACAAAATACGGAACGCCATTGGCGGCTAAAAACAAACTAAGAATCTGCCTCGCCTCCTCAGAGGTCACACCGCTTGCGAAAACCGGGGGTCTCGCCGACGTCAACTCGGCGCTTTCGGGCTACCTGCATCGCGAAGGGCATGACGTGCGGGTGCTGCTGCCGCTGTATTCCACGATACGGACAGCCGGCCTCGACATACAGCCCGTTGCCGGCCTGCAAAATCTCGTCATCCGCATCGGCGCCTCAGATATTCGCTACTCCATAGACCGAACATCGCACCCGGATAGCGGTGTGCCGATTTATTTACTGCGCTGCCCTGCGATGTACGATCGCCCCGGCATTTACACGGACAGCGGCGACGAGCACCTGCGCTTCATACTGCTGTCGCGCGTCGCCATCGAAATGTGCCAGCGCATGAACTTTGCACCGCACATCTTCCACTGCCATGACTGGCATACGGCGCTGATACCCCTGTTCCTGCGAACCATTTACTCCTGGGACAAGCTGTTCGCCAATACCAAGTCCGTTCTGACCATTCACAACATCGGTTACCAGGGTGTGTTTGGCGCCGGCATTCTGGGCGACCTCGACATCGGCTGGAGCCAGCAGGACCTGCACCAGGACGACCTGGCAGCGGGGCGCATCAATTTCCTGAAAACCGGCCTGCTGTATGCGGACCTGCTGACGACCGTCAGCCCGACCTACGCCCGCGAAATCCAGGGCACCGAATACGGCATGGGACTGGACCCTATCCTCCGTGCCCGCAGCGATGCGTTAATCGGCATCCTCAACGGTGTCGACTATGCCGAATGGGACCCTGAAACCGACCCGCTCATTCCAGAGAACTACTCGCGCCGCAGCATGGGTGGCAAAGCGGTCTGCAAACAGGTGCTGATGGAGGACCTCGGACTGGCGGGCGGCGCACGAGCAGCCGCTGATCGGCGTCGTCAGCCGCCTCGTTGGCCAGAAGGGCATCGACCTGATGGAGCGCGTACTGCCGAGACTCCTCGCGGAGCGCGATTTTTCGCTCGCCGTACTGGGCAGCGGCGAACCGCGCTTTGAGCAGTTCTTCCAGATGCTGCACCGCGCCCTGCCAAACCGCGTCAGTTTTTTTCGCGGCTACAACAACAAGCTCGCGCACTGCATCGAAGCCGGCAGCGACATGTTCCTGATGCCGTCTGCCTACGAACCCTGCGGCCTCAATCAAATGTACAGCCTGAAGTACGGAACGATCCCCATCGTCCGCGAAACAGGCGGACTTGCCGACTCGGTGCAGCAAGCCATCGCCGCCACCGGCACCGGCAACGGAATTCTTTTCCACAATTACGAAGAGCAGGGCCTGGCGTGGGCGATCAGTCGCGGCCTGGAGCTGTTCAACCGCAGACCGTTGTGGAAGCAGCTGATGCGTAACGGCATGGCGATGGACTTCTCCTGGGAACAACAGGGTGCCGTGTATGTCGATATTTTTCGGCGCCTGGCGGCCTCATGAACGTCATTTTTGTCGAGCCCTCGTTTCCCAATAACCAGCGTGAATTTGTGCGTGCGCTGCACGCCGCGGGTGCCAGCGTCATTGCTATCGGTGAGCGGCCTCGCGATTACCTCGATGAAGAGGTCAAAGGCTGGCTGCATGACTACGTGCAGGTGCGTAGTGTCGTGCACGAACCGTCGTTGCAGAAAGCCGTTCGTTGGATACAGGAGCAGGTCTGGGTTGACCGCATTGAGGCCACGATCGAGGCGCACATCATGCCCGTCGCCGCGGTACGCGAGGCTACCGGCATACCCGGTACGTCCACGCGCACTGCGTTTCTTTGCCGCGACAAACCGGCCATGAAAGAGGCGCTGCGCAATGCAGGTATTTCCTGCGCGCAGTCGACGCGGGCGGAAACGCCGCAGGATGCGCGGGATTTTGCCGCCGCGGTTGGTTTTCCATTGATCATCAAGCCGCCGTCCGGCGCCGGCGCCTCCGGAACCTTCAAGGTTCGCGACACGGCCAGCCTCGAGAACGTCATTAACGAATCAGGGCTTGCCGACGGTCACGCCGTTGCCATCGAGGAATTCATCGAGGGGCACGAAGGCTATATCGACACGCTGACGATTAACGGCGAGGTGCGCCACGAGTTCATCACCCATTATTACCCCAATGTCCTGGAGGCGATGCGCGAACGCTGGATCTCGCCGCAGATGGTGACCACCAACCGTATCGACGCGCCCGGCTATGCGGAAGTGCGCCAGATGACACGCGACGTGATCAGGATACTCGACATCGGCACCTCGGCTACGCACATGGAATGGTTCGCCGGCCCGAAGGGCCTGAAGTTCTCGGAAATCGGCTGCCGTCCGCCCGGCGTCGGCCAGTGGGACGTCTACAATGCCGCCAACGAATTTGACCTGTACTTCGAATGGGCCACAGCGATAGCGCAGCGGCGATACCGCCAGGCGCCCGTCGCGTCGCTATGCGGCCGGCATGATCGCCCTGCGGCCCGATCGCGACGGACGCATCAGCGGCTACTCCGGCGTCGATGACATCCAGGCCCGCTACGGTGACTGCATTGTTGCGGCGCGGCTGCCCGACGTTGGTACGGCGACACAGCCGGTCGAAGCCGGCTACATGGCGAACGCCTGGCTGCGGGTACGACACCCGGACTATGATCAGTTACGCCATATCCTCGACGACATCGGCCGGACGCTGAAGGTGCATGCGTCATGAGTAGCGCCGAATCCGAAGCCGCACAATTCAAGATCCTGCAGCAGCAGCTGCCGAGAGTCTGGCAGCGCTACCAGGAAGATCCCTGCTACCGACATACCTCGGTGATCGTGCCGTCGATGAGCGTCAACCAGGAAGAACTGGCAAAAGTCACCGGCGCGGCGTTTTATGAAGAGCGCCTGATGTTTGCCCTCATCCGCCTTCGAAATCCGAACGCACGCCTGGTCTACGTCACCAGCCAGCCCGTCCATCCCGACGTCGTTGATTACTATCTGCAGCTACTCGACAGCGTTTCCGCAAGTCACGCGCGCCGGCGTCTGCACATGGTGTCGGTGTTTGATTCCAGCCCCCGCCCGCTGTCTGAAAAAATCCTGGAACGACCGAACCTGCTAAGTCGCTTACGCAATTTTATCGGTGACCCGCAGCACGCTTACCTGACCTGCTACAACTCGACCGTCCTCGAGCGTCGCATTGCGCTTGCTATTGGGCATTCCCCTGAACGGCCTCGATCCGGACCTGCTGGGCCTCGGTACCAAGTCCGGCAACCGCAAGATTTTCGCCGAAGCCGGTATCCGCTATCCCGCTGGCTTCGAAGACCTGCACAGTGAGGACGACATCGTGCAGGCACTGATCGCGTTGCAGAAGAAGCGACCGCGGATCGAGCGTGCCGTTGTCAAAATTAACGAGGGATTCGGTGGCGAAGGCAATGCCGTTTTCAGCTATCCGGGAGCAGCGGCCAGCGAGGACAGCATCAAGAAAGCGCTGCGCAATCTTGCGTGGCTGTCCGGTATCGAGACCTACGAGAACTTCATGGGCAAGTTCGACAGGATGGGCGGTATCGTCGAGGAACTCGTCGTCGCCGCCGAGACACGAAGCCCGAGCGTGCAGATGCGCATACTGCCGGACGGCAGCACGCACCTGGTATCCAGCCACGAGCAGGTACTGGGCGGCTCGACCGGCCAGTCCTATCTCGGCTGCCGATTCCCGGCTGACGACGAGTACCGCAGGACGCTGCTGGCCGAGGCCGTAAAGGTCGGCGATGTCCTGAGCCGAAAAGGCGTGATCGGACGATTCGCCATCGATTTCCTTGCAGGCCGCAATCAAAAGGATTGGGACGTGCACGCCATCGAGATCAATCTGCGCATGGGCGGGACCACGCCGCCGTATCATGCGCTGGAATTCCTCACCGAAGGCCAGTTGGATACCGGCAGCGGACTGTTCCTGGCACCTGACGGGCAGGCCAAATTCTACAAGGCGACCGATAATTTCAAGTCACCGGCCTACCGCGGCCTGCTGCCCGAAGACCTGTTTGAAATCATCTGGAATCGCGGCATCGGTTTCAAACATTCAACCGGCACCGGCGTGCTGTTTTACATGATCGGCGCCTTGTCCCAGTACGGAAAACTTGGCATGACCTGTATTGGCAACAGCCCGGACGAGGCGCAACGCCTGTTTGATGAAACGGCGAAGATCATGGACGAGAGTGCGGCCGGAGACGGTCACGGTGAGGCGGCACCGATGAATGATCGCTACATCGGCATGGAGTAGCTTGCGCACTATGCCAACCCATTTCCTGCAAAACCATTTCCGAGTTCGCCATGGCCGATAATCCGAAAAATTTCCTGTTTGTCTCCGTTGGCGCACTGATCGGCGATATTGCGTGGATGGTGAAGAAAGAAGGCCATGGTGTCCGCTATTACATAGAAACGGAATCGGAGCGCTCGATCACCGACGGCTTCGTCGACAAGGTCGACGACTGGGAAAGCCACGTGGACTGGGCCGACGTTATCGTCTTCGACGACGTGCTCGGCCAGGGTGCGAAAGCCAAAGCCCTCCGCGACCGCGGCAAACACGTTGTCGGCGGCACCCCTTACACCGACAGGCTCGAAGACGACCGCAGTTTCGGCCAGGAAGAACTGAAACGCCACGGCGTATCGATCATACCGTTCCAGGACTTCAACGATTTCGACAGCGCAATTGAGTACGTGCGAACACATCCGGCGGCGTACGTCATCAAACCGAGCGGCGAGGCGCAGAATATCAAGCGACTGCTGTTCGTTGGCCAGGAGGATGACGGCCGCGACGTCATGCACGTGCTCGAATCTTACAAAGCCGCTTACGCGGATACGGTCAAGGTTTTTCAATTGCAGCGACGGGTGCGTGGCGTCGAAGTTGCGGTCGGGGCGTTTTTCAACGGCACGGACTTCATGATGCCGATCAACGTCAACTTTGAGCACAAGCCGCTGTTCCCTGGAAATATCGGGCCCGCGACCGGCGAGATGGGGACCTGCATGTACTGGAGCGGGCCGAATCGAATCTATGCCGCTACGCTCGCTAAACTCCGCGATCGCCTGGCTGAGGAAAACTACGTCGGTTATATCGACGTCAACTGCATCGTGAACGGCCAGGGTATTTATCCGCTGGAGTTCACCGCGCGCTTTGGCTACCCAACGATCAGCATCCAGGCCGATGGGCTGCAGATGCCGCTGGGCGAATTCCTGTACGGCATGGCCAGCGGCTCGCTGACGAAGTTCAAGACCAGGCGCGGATTTCAGATTGGCGTTCGCATTGTCGTGCCACCGTTTCCCTACAACGATCCGAAGACCTTCGAGGCAAACTCCAAAGACCGAGTCATTATTTTTCGCAAGCCGAACTACGAAGGCATCCACATCGAGGATGTAAAACTCGTGAACGGAGAGTGGCTGATTACGGGAACTTCCGGGGTCATTCTGATCGTCACCGGCTTCGGCATTTCGGTCAAACAGGCGCAGGCGCAGGCCTATCAGCGCGTGAAAAACATCCTGATCCCGAACATGTACTACCGCACCGATATTGGTGACCGCTGGTTCGAGGACCACGACAAGCTGCATTCCTGGGGCTATCTGCGAGACAGCTAGACGGCGCGGCAGCCTGAGTCAGCCGTTCAACGGCGAACCTGGCATTCGCGTTTTAGCCGCCCGCTTTGTCAGTGTGCCGCCGGGCGAGTGGCTATTGCGGACAGATCACCCGGTCAGCTGCGGGAGTACGGCGCTCGCGAGGCTCAGCACGAGCAGGAATCCACACATGTCGGTAACCGTCGTCAGAATGGGGCCCGACGCAACAGCAGGATCCACCTTGAAGCGCTTCAGGATCAGCGGCACGGTGCCGCCGATCGAGACGGCCAACACGGTATTCAGTGCCAGCGCGGAACCGACCACGAGGCTCAGCACGATATTGCCCTTCCAGGCCCATGCCGCGATCCCCAGCAGGACACCGAGCGACAGGCCGTTGATAAGGCCAACGACGATCTCCTTTCGAAGCACCCGCAAGACATCACGTGGCAACGCCGCACCGAGCGTCAGTTCGCGCATGCTGACAGCCACCGCCTGGTTTCCGGAGCACCCGCTCATGTCGGACACGATGGGCAGAAAGACCGCCAAAGCGATCACCGCACTGAGGGTGTCCTCGTAGAGCGCGATTACGCTGGCCGCGACAATGTTGAGCATGATATTGATACTGAGCCATGCGAGGCGTCGTCGCGAACGAACACCCACCGGCATACTGCGCAGCTCATCGCCGCCGACGATACCCGCGACTTTGAGATGATCAGCCTCGGCCCGTTCGGTCAGCGCCTCGAGCACTGCCCTGCGGCGCACGATCCCCAGCAGGTTGTCTCTTTGCGTCGACGACCGGAACGGCCGCGAAATCGTGCTCGTCAAAAAAATCCTCGAGTTCGGAAAGCGTGGCATCAGCGACAACCGTGAGTGCCGGCGTTGCGATCGATCCGACCGTTACGCTTTGATCGCCAAATAGCAAATCGCGAATACGAATGACGCCCTTGAGCTTGTGCTTCTTTACGACGACATAGATGTAGTGAACCGTAAGGAACTCGTAGTCCCCTTCCCGCGACGTAAGGTCCTCAAGCACCTGCCGCACCCGCACGTTCATGGGATAACTCGCAAACTCCGTCATCATCAATCCACCGGCCACATCGGGCGGATAGGCAATCAGCTCACGGATTTCGAGTGCATCCTCCTCGTCGAGCTGATCCAGAATGGTTTCCGCATCCTCGGTGTCCATTTCAGCGAGCACGTCGACTCGCTGATCACTCGCCATTTCCTCGAAAATGGGGGCCGCGAGCGATACCGGCATGTCTTCGATAAGATCGGCGGCATGCCCACCCGGCATGTCCTCGACAATATCCGCCGCCCTCTCGGCTGAAATGAGCGACAGCAAAGAGCGCTGCTCGTCTGCTGTAAGGTTGAATACGGCGTGTATGGACTCCGCACTGCTCAGATTCGCGAGATAGTCCTCGAGGGTTGCCCTGTTGTCGGTGGCGAGCAGCGTTCTGATATCGTCACCAACGCTGGACTTGATTGTCGCTGCCATGAAATTCTCCTCGCCGCCCGGCCGTCTCCAGGTTCGGGCTGATCGTACACCAAAGCAAGGAGATCCAAAGAAGAAACTATCGACAGCACCGAACGGGTTTTAGGGACGCCGAACGGCGTCTGCGCGCACCATGATCGCTATTACGGTTGTCGGGCGATACCCAGTCGTTTCATTTTCGAGCGCAGCGTACTCGCCGGAATCCCGAGCGCGGCAGCGGCTCCTTCGTCTCCGGAAATTTTCCAGTTGGTTTTGTTGAGAACCTCGACAATGTGCGCACGCTCAATCGATGAAAGTTCCGCATCGCTGTCGCTGCCGGCGTCCAGCTTCGATTGATGCAGAACACCTATCAGGCGCAGCGGTGCCGGAAGCTCAAGAACCGCATTGTCGCCCGCGGAAATCAGCGCGCGCTCTATGATGCTCTCTAATTCGCGAATATTGCCGGGCCATTCGTAGCGGGTAATTTCGTTGATCATCCGGGCGGATATGGCATTGATCGTCTTGCCCAGGCGTTCGGCGTGTTTTCTTACGAAGTGCTCGGCCAGCAAGGGAATGTCCAGTTTTCGTTCGCGCAGCGCCGGAAGCGTGATCGGGAAGCTGCTGATCCGATAGTACAGGTCCGCGCGGAATTTCCCCTCTTTGACATCCTGCTGCAAGTCGCGGTTGGTTGCGGCGATCAGGCGCACGTTGGCGCGACGTGTCGTGGTGCTGCCCAGCCGGTCGAACTCCCCCGTTTGCAGGACGCGTAGCAGCTTGCTCTGCAGCTCGAGTGGCAACTCTCCGATTTCGTCAAGAAAAAGCGTGCCCCCTTCGGCCAGCTCGAATCGCCCGATCCGTCTCGACTCGGCGCCGGTAAAGGCACCTTTTTCATGGCCGAACAGTTCGCTTTCGATGAGGCTTGCTGGCAATGCCGGGCAGTTCACGCTGATCATCGGCGCCCCATGCCGGGCGCTGAGCTTGTGTATCGCGCGTGCCAGCAGCTCTTTGCCGGTACCGGTCTCGCCCAGGATCAACACGGCCACATCCGTAGGGGCCACTTTTTCAACCAACTGCAAGCATTGCAGAAGCTTTTTGTCCTCGCCGACTATTTCCTCAAAACGATGCGCCAGGCTGACTTCCTGCCGCAAATAAAAATTCTCCTCCTGCAGTCGGCTGGTTAGCTGTTCGATTTTAGCGACCGCTCGCGACCTCGCCATCGCACCGGCCAGGTTGTCTGCAATGAGCCGGAACTCGTGCACGTTTTCGCCGGACCAGCGGCGCTGCTTGTCCGCCATGGAGAGCGCAAGCGAACCAACCAATTTCTGGTCAATCAGCAGCGGGATCACCACGAAGGACGTGATGCCCCTTTGCCGGTACGACATCTTGTCCGTGGCAGCCGGCGCTGGCAGGTCTTCTACGTCATCGACGACGACCGGCTCGCCCTCCTGCATTTGCTCGGTCGTCCACGGATAGGTGGCCCGGTTCAGGCGTTCGACATTCTTGCTGCCGGCGCCGCGCGTCCAGCGATAAACCGACGTCAGGTCTTCGTCACCATTGTTCTGCCAGCGCAGGTTGATTGCATCAACCTCGTACGTCAGGCCAACCAGCTTCAGTCCCTCTTCTAGCTGCAGCGCGATGTCCCCTGGATGCGAACGAATGAGTTCTGACGACAGTTTGGCCAGCAACGCCTCGAAATCCGCGCGATGCCGGATGGCATTCTCGGCGAGCTTGCGTTCGGTAATGTCATGCACCGTACCGGACATTTTCACGGGCTGTCCGTCTGCGTCACAGGTTACTTCTGCCTGCTCATGAACAAACCGAACGGACCCGTCCTTTTGCAAAATTCGGATATCAACCGAGTACGGCTCGTGATGTTGCACCGCGCGATCAAGCGCTGCATCGACGAGCTTGCGATCGTCAGGATGCACGCGTTGTAAATAGGCTTCGTAGGACAGCCGGGCATCCGTTTTTTCGATCTGAAACAGGCGATAGATCTCGTCAGACCACCATAACTCGTTGTTGGCGATCGACCACTCCCAATTGCCAATGCGGGCTATTCGCTGCGCGTCAGTCAGTCGTGCCTCGATAACGCGCAACTCGGCGACGTGTTTTTCCGTCGCCTTTTGTTGTGCGCCACGGGCGTGCGCACGAAAGCGAGGACCACTAACGCCGCCGCCACCAGCAGGTAAAACAGGTACGCCCACCAGGTTTGCCACGGCGCCGGATTCATACGGATATCGAGGGTGGCGTCCTGCTCGCTCCAGACACCGTCGTTATTGGCAGCCTTGACTCTGAAGGTGTAATTTCCGGACGGCAGGTTGGCGTAAGTAACCTGTCGTTTCGTGCCGATGTCATTCCACTCCTGAATCCAGTCCTTCGAGCTTGTACATGAAGCGGTTCTTTTGCGGCGCTGCGTAATCGAGCGCGGCAAACTCGAAGCCGATGACATTCTGCCGATAGCCGAGCTCAACCGGTGTCCCGCTGCTGCGACTCTCACCGAGGTCGATCGGCTTGTTGAGACCCAGCAGGCGCGTGATCGCAACCTGCGGCGCAGCGGTGTTGACGGCGAGCTGCTCCGGCTGGAAGGCGTTGAAACCGTTCATGCCGCCGAAAAACAACTGGCCGCTGGACGCGCGAAAACCTGCGGTGAGATTAAACTCGTCGCCCTGCAGGCCGTGACTCGTGTCGTAGTTTTTGAACTCCAGCGTTTCGGTATCGAGACGTGACAGGCCGCGGCTGGAACTGAGCCACAGGAAACCTGCCTCGTCCCAGACCCCGCTGTACACGGTGGCGCTAGGCAAACCATCGAGTTCCGTGAATCGCTGGAAACTCGCTTTGCCGGCCTCCCGATCCGCGCGCGTCCAGCGATTGAGGCCGCTGCCTTTGACGCCGATCCAGAGGTCACCGCGAGCGTCTTCCTGGATCATGCAGATCTCGTTGCCGCTCAGGCCATCGGGTCGGTCGGTTTCCGCCACAATTCGCGTAAAGCGTCCCGGTCGATGGGTCGAAGCGGTTCAGCCCGCCGCCATAGGTACCGATCCATAAATTTTCTCTTCGAATCTTCAAACAGCACGAGAATGCGATCGCTGCTGATCGTCGTCGCATCATCCGGGTCGTTTTGATAGCGCCTGAATGCCTGCCGGCTTCGATCGAAGTAGTTCAGGCCGCCGCCGAAAGTGGCAATCCACAGCCCTTTGCGTGCTGTCTTCCAGGACATAGGTAACGCCGTCTGCACTCAGGCTCGTGGCGTCTTCGGCGTCGTGCCGATAACGCGTGAATTGCCGGCTCTGCGGCGTCATAGCGATTAAGGCCCTTGCCCCGCGTACCGACCCAGAGCTCGTCGTTGCTGTCGACGTAGCAGCGCCATCACGCGATCGCTTGACAGGCTGCTTAGTTGTCGGTCGGTGCATGCCGGATGTGGCCGAACTGAGCAGTCGGCGGGATTAAATGAATTGAGCCCGCCGCCAAACGTGCCAATCCAGATCGTGCCGCTCGAGTCTTCCGCAAACGAAGTAACGGTGTCGGCGTTTAGCGAGTACGGATCATCGACGTCGTGCTTGAAATGCAGCATCGCGCGCATCGCCTTGTTCCAGACACTCAAGCCGGCATAAGTCCCGACCCAGAGCAGCTTGCCGCGATCCTCGAAAATCGACAACACGTTGTCGTGAGCGAAGGCTGTATCGATCATTCGGTCGATTTAAATAGCGAGCAAAGCTGCGTGTATCCGGATTCCAGATATTGAGACCACTCACGGTGCCAACCCATAACACGCCGGCATCGTCCTGATAGATCGTATTGATCCGGTCGGCGCTGATACTGGTCGCATCCGTCGGATCATGCGAGAAACGCTCGAAGGAGCCGGTCTCTCGATTCATCAGGTTCAGCCCGCCGGACTCCGTACCGATCCAGAGATTTTGCTCCGCGTCTTCGTAAAGAACGCGCAGACGACTGTCGCTGATGCTCGCGGCATCCTGCGGCTCATGCGCAAAGTTCGTGAAAGCGTTTTCGCTTTCGTCAAACCGGCTCAACCCGCGGTCGGTCGCCACCCAAAGCGTGCCGTTGCTGTCTTCCAGAATGCTCCATACGTGCGCCCCGGCAAGACTGCCCGGGACCGCCGGATCGGGCCGAAAGTGTTCGAACCGGCCGTGTCTCAGCATCGAAATAATCGAGGCCGGAGCCATCGGTACCGATCCACAATCGACCCGCACTGTCCTCGTGGATCGCACGAACCTTGTTGTCGGCGATCGACGATGCGTCTCCGGGGTCGTGCAGGTAATTGACGAACGTTTGCCGCGCCGAATCGTATCGCGACAGACCACCGGCATCGGTGCCGATCCACAGGGTGCCCGAGCTGTCCTCGACAATCGTGCGAACGCTCTCGTCCGAAATCGACAGCGGATCATCGGGATCATGCGTGAAAACGGTGAAATCGATACCATCGTAGCGATTCAGGCCTTCCTGGGTACCGAACCACATGAATCCCTGGCGGTCCTGGACGATTGCATAGACGAAAGACTGCGAAAGACCCTCGTCGCGCCCCAGGTGTTGAAATCGTACGCTCCTGGAATCGGCGGCGCTTACCAGGCCCGGCAGTGCCAACAAAAGAACAATCGCAGCGTGCGCGCAGATGCACGCTATCGAACGAGGCATGCAACTTAATAAAGGTCGCGCAGGGACCAACAGGATTCTCACGAAGGCTATTCTTGCTCGACCCAGGTGTTTACAGATACCGGAATGGAAGAAAGCTTGTCGAAAGTGCTACCGTCATCCCACAGCATTCCATCGTTCCAAAGTATCCCGTCATTCCTCAGAATGCCGTCGTTCTGGAATATCCCGTCGTTCCACAAGATGCCGTCGTTCCACAGAATACCGTCGTTCCAAAATGTCCCGTCATTCCACAGAACACCGTCGTTCCAAAGTGTCCCGTCATTCCACAAGATGCCGGAACCATCAATCACATCCGGATCGGCGCTATAGCTGCCATTCCAGCTGAATCCGTCGGCCCCTTCGAGATAGTAGTTGCCGTCCGGATCGACTGTCGCTCGGCCGCGATAGTGAGCCTGGCCGGTCATATCCAGGTTGATATTCAATCCTCTATTAGCGCAATCGACCTTGTCGATCTGAACGGCGTCGTAGACGTCGATCATGCCAGCGCCCTGCTGGAAGACGCTGAACGCAAGCTGGTTGTCGGGAGTTACAGCGAGTTTTGCCGAACTCATTAGCTGGCACTTCACCTCATCAGGCAAGAGCCACGGCTTCGCCTCGAGCAGCAACGCGACAGCACCCGTAACGACGGCGGCCGACTGCGACGTTCCCGACATTTCGTATAGTCGGTCGTTTTCCTGCACCCACTCTGGATGGTCCTTTGCTACCCGGTGATTGCCGTCATCCATAATGCCGAGGACGTGGCCGCCGGGCGCCACGATTTCCGGCTTGACGAACGCTTCAACCGTCGGGCCCGCGGCGGAGAACGTCGTCAGGCGATCATCGCCTGGAAAATCGGGCGTGTAGTTATCGGTCATCGCGCCGACTGTAATCACGTAGGGCACATTGCCGGGTACACCGATAGTCATTGGGCCGGGACCGGTATTCCCGGCCGCGGCCACGACTACGATCCCGGACTGCCATGCCGCCATGACCGCCTGGTTGACCGGGTCATCCCAATAGTAGGACCGCGGCGGCGCACTGAACGAAAGATTCAGCACACGGATGTCATACGTATTCTTGTTATTGACGATCCAGTCGAGGCCATGGATGACATCAACATAGCTACCGCTACCATTCTTGCCGAACGCTTTGACGCTGACGAGGTTCACGTTCGGGGCTATTCCCTGAATATTGCCGTTGTCGGAAATCTGTGAGCTGGCGATGATGCTGGTCACGTGCGTGCCGTGACCGTGATTGTCCTTGGCGTGCGTTTCCTTGCGCTTTTTCACGTCGTATTCGGCGACAATTTTATCTTTCTCAAAAAGGTCACGTTTAATGCCGTTGTGGCTGTACCACATACCCGTATCCAGCACGGCGACCGTTACACCGTCGCCAGTCGTGCCCGCAGCATGTAGGCGATCGGCGCCAATCAACTTGACGTGCGCAGCATCCGGGATCGGACCGCCGGCCGTTTGCAAAGTCGCGTCAGGGTAAATACGAACGGCGTCTCTTGATACGAGCGTTGCATGCTGTTGATTGGTGAGTTGTGCAGCGACCGCGTTGATGATGTGAAGATTGTGAGTGAATTCGCCGCCGACGGCGGTTACATGAGCCCTGGCCGCATCTGACGTGGCCGCCTGTACGATGAAACTTTGCCTGGTTTCATGAGGAGTGGTTTGTAAGACGGTAGCGGTGAGCGCGGCGCCCAGGAAAAGGGCAAGAACGGCATGTCTCATAAGCCGGCTGGGCATGAATGTTCCTCCGGATTCAGGGAGACGAATCCCCGGATAGTGTTGTTTTGAGTAACTTGAAAAACGCGATCGTGCGTTGCCCGGCACGGCCGCATTATGAAGTTGTGCTTGCATCTAAGCGCATCCACCGGGGGTCTGCAATTTAACTAAATATCGGCGCCTGACAGCTCGGCGAGATGAACGCCCCTTTGACCATATAAGGTATTTTTAGGCCGGCAACGAGGTCAATCTGGTTCAGAATGACCAAGCGTTACGTGACGCGGGTTACGACCCCGCGCCCGAAACGCGGCGCCCGCCCGGAACTCTGTTGTGCACGAAAGTCAGGCTCGGCGCCTGTCGCGCGATGTCTCGCACGGGCGCTCAGCACTGTTGTCGGCAGGCAACCGTGGTTAGTATTCCGTAGTGTCTGATGCCAATTTCCGGGGACCTGCCTGTGAACGATTCTGCCGCCAGCGATTGTATCGAAATGACGATCAAACCCCGGGAACGTGACCTCGGCGAATTCACGGTGCGACGCGTGCTGCCGGCCGTCGAGCGGCGCATGGTCGGGCCGTTCGTTTTCTTCGATCACATGGGTCCCGCCGACTTTCCTCCCGGCAAGGGCATCGCGGTACGACCGCATCCGCACATCGGCCTGGCGACGATCACCTACCTTTTCGAAGGTCAGATCATGCATCGCGACAGCCTGGGAATAGTGCAGTCAATCGAGGCCGGCGCCGTCAACCTGATGACGGCCGGGCGCGGCATCGTCCATTCCGAACGCGCCGGCGACGACCTCAACACGCATTCGAGACTGCACGGCATCCAGTCGTGGATGGCATTGCCCGACGGTCAGGAAGAACTGGCGCCCGCGTTTGTCCATTATCCGGCGGCCGACTTGCCGGAACTGGCGATCGACGGCTGCACCGTCCGCATCATCATGGGCGAGTGTTTCGGCGAGCGCTCGCCGGTGACGACATACTCCGACACGCTTTACATGGAGTGCCGCCTGCCGGCGGGACAACGCGTTACGATTCCGCGGACACAGGCCGAGCTGGCAGCCTATGTCGTGTCCGGCGAGGTCTTGATTGCGGGCGACAAGTACCCGGCCGGCGTGATGGTGGTCGCAAGGCCGGGTCAGGCACTCGCGATCGAGGCCCTTGAAGACAGCCGGGTAATGATCATCGGCGGAGCGCCGCTCGGGGAACGACACGTCTGGTGGAATTTTGTCTCGAGCTCGCGCGAACGGATCGAGCGCGCCAAGGACGACTGGCGCGACGGTCATTTTGACCCGGTGCCCGGCGACGATGAGTTCATACCCTTGCCTGATCGCTGACAGCGAAGGATTGTCGTTCGAACTCCCGATCCAGCGCTGCGGATGACGTTCACAGCAACTCGCTATGCGCGTTACACTCGGCGCTTGGCGGGGCCAGCGTGCCCCTGACTGTGCCGACTCGTTGCCCGTGATCCGACCGCTCCCCAAGGACAGACCAATGACAAGAACACCGCTACTCGCATTTCTACTGATGGTTCTGCCGCTGGCGGCTCCCGCGCTGGCAGAGAAGACGGCCGATGAAGAAAAAGTAGCCGGCCTTCAGTATCGCCTGGTCGGTCCGGCGTCCGGCGGTCGCACCACGCGCGTGGTGGGTATACCCGATGACCCGCTGACCTACTACCTGTCCACGGCGGCAGGCGGCGTCTGGAAGTCCTCGAACGGCGGCCTGAAGTGGGCGTCGATATTTGACGATCAGCCGGTTTCGTCGATCGGTGCCGTAGCGCTCGCCGCAACGAATCCCAGCGTCGTTTATGTCGGCTCGGGTGAAGCCAACATACGCGGCAACGTTGGCGAAGGAAACGGCATCTATCGTTCGCTTGACGGCGGCAAGAACTGGGATCACGTGTGGCAGGCGGAAGGACAGATCGGCACGATCGCCGTTCATCCGGACAACGAAAATATCATCGTCGCCGCAGCACTTGGCAGCCCGTTCGGGCCGGGGCCGGCGCGCGGCGTCTACCGCAGCACGGACGGCGGCGACAGCTGGCAGCGCGTGCTGTTCGTTGACGACGACACCGGCGCGTCCGATGTCGCGTTCGACGAGCAGAACCCGAACATCCTGTTTGCCGGCCTGTGGCAAACGCGCCGCACGCCGTGGTCAATGCAAAGCGGCGGGCCGGGCAGCGGCTTGTACCGATCGCGTGACGGCGGTGACAGCTGGAGCCAGCTCAAGGGCAAGGGCCTGCCGGACGGTATCTGGGGCAAGGTCGGTGTGCGCGTTGCAGCCAGCAAGCCGGAACGGGTCTATGCGCTGATCGAAGCCGACGAAGGCGGCCTGTTCCGCTCCGACGACGGCGGCGACAGCTGGGAACGCATCAACGATTCCGCCGGCCTGCGGCAGCGCGCCTGGTACTACACAACCCTGACGATCGATCCCGTAAACGCGGACGTGGTGTGGTTTCCGCAGGTCTCGATGTTGAAAACCATCGACGGCGGGCGCACCGTTTTGCCGGCCAAAGCGGGCGGCTGGGACCATCACGACGTCTGGATCGATCCCGGCCAACCCGGAGCGCATGGTTGAGGCCAGTGACGCAGGGGTGTCCTTGTCATGGGACGGCGGCGCAACCTGGGAGCGACCGCCGATACCGATAGGGCAGTTTTATCACCTGTCCGTCGATACCCGCACGCCCTACCGCGTCATGGGCAGCCTGCAGGATTTCGGCACGCGCGCCGGGCCCAGCAACAGCCTGCACTCGGGCGGTATTCTGCTCAGCGACTGGGGTCCCGTCGGTGGCGGCGAAGCCGGTTTTGTCGTTGCCGATCCGAATGACCCGAATATCGTTTACGCAGGCGAATACTTAGGATACCTGTCGCGCTACGACGAACGCACCGGCCAGGCACCGCACGTCGGTATCTATCCCGACAACGGCAGCGGCCACGGCGCCAAGGACCTGCGGCACCGCTTCCAGTGGACGGCACCGATCCTGATTTCGCCGCACGACTCCACGGTCGTCTACCACGCCAGCAATTTCCTGCAAAAGACCCGCGATGGCGGACAGTCCTGGACAACGATCAGCCCGGACCTGACCCGCAACGACAAGAGCAAGCAGCAGTGGTCGGGCGGACCGATTACCGGCGACAACACCGGCGTGGAGTTCTACGGCACGATCTTCGCGCTCGCGGAATCACCACTCGAAGCCGGGATCATCTGGGCCGGCTCCGACGATGGCCTGGTCCACATCACCCGAGACGGCGGCAAAAGCTGGAACCTCGTAACGCCGCGCGGCGCGCCGAAATGGGGCACTGTGGCGACGATCGAAGCGTCGCGCTGGGCGGCCGGCACCGCGTACGTCGTCTACGACGCCCATCGACTCGACGACGAGACACCGTACATCTGGAAGACCACGAATTTTGGCGAGTCCTGGACCAGCCTGGCGCGTGGTCTCGACACCGAAGTGTATTTGAAGGTCGTGCGCGAAGACTCGATTCAGCGTGGCCTGCTGTTTCTGGGTACCGAGCGCGGCGTGATGGTGTCCCGCGACGAGGGGCGAAACTGGGAATCGCTGCGCCTCAACATGCCGACCGTTGCGATTGCCGACATGGTCGTTGCGGGTGACGATCTCGTTGTCGGCACGCTCGGTCGTTCCGCCTGGATACTCGACGACCTGACGCCGGTACGGGAACAAACCGCGCGACCTGGTCAAGAAGCCGGCTCACCTGTTTGCACCGCGGCCCGCAATCCGCTGGACCTACGCGTCGGCACCCGACGGCTCGACAGCCGGCAAGGCGTCGAATCCGCCGAAGGGCGCGATCATTACCTATCACCTTGCCGAGCAGCCGGATGCGGAAGTCGTGCTCGAGGTCCTGGACGGTAACGGTGCGGTGATTCGGCGCCTGAGCAGCGAGCCTGAGCCGCCGTACGTTGCGGCCGACCATCCGGACGCGGACCCGGAGCAAAAACAGGAGGCCGCACTGGAAGCCGTCGCGGGCTTCAATCGCGGCGCGTGGGACCTGACTTTCGAAGGGGCCAGGCGAATTCCCGGCTCAACGAATGATGCCGGCAACGTGAATGTCGGTCCACTGGTGCCGCCCGGCGACTACCGGCTGCGACTTACCGTGGCCGACACCCGCGTCGAACAGCCGCTGACCGTGCTGCCCGACCCCCGATCCGACGGCAACGCTGGCCAATCTCAACGCGCAATCGAAATTTCTGCTCGAGGTGCGCGATCGAATTTCCGCGAATTACGGCGGACGCGGAACGTCTGCGCAGCCTGCGGGACCAGCTCGAGGCGCGTCACAAGGCGCTCGCCGATGACCCGCGCGCGTCACGACTGATAGCGCTCGGTGAAGACGCCGCTCGAGAAGATCGTCGGTATCGAGAAACAGCTGTACAACCCGAACGCCGAAGTGAACTACGACATCCTTGCCGGGCGTGACGGTGGTGCCAAGCTGTATTCACGCCTCGGCTGGCTGTATCGCACCGCACTCGATCACAGCGGTCCGCCGACGCAGGGCATGCGCGAGGTCAACGAGGAATTATCAGCGCTTTACCAGGAAAGCAAAGACGCTCAGCAACGATTGATCGACGAAGAGTTAAAGCAGCTGAACGACCTCGCCGAAGAAATGGGCGCCGGCTATTTAACCGTTCGTTCCGACTAGCCGACGCCCGCTGACGTTGCGATCAGCCCCGCCGCAAAGCCTCGATACGCTCCGGGATCGGCGGATGGCTCATGAAAAGGCGCGACATCTTCCGCTTCGCGCCGCCGGAGATACCGAAAGCCTGCAACGCCTCGGGCAGTTCGCCCGGACGTCCGCGCTCGAGTCGCGCCAGCGCGTTGATCATCGGCTGTTTGCCGTTGAGGCTGGCGGAACCGGCGTCTGCACGGAACTCACGCAGGCGCGATACCCACATCACGATGATGCTGGCGAGTATGCCCAACACCAGCTGCGCGGCGATAACCGCGGCAAAGTAGCCCATGCCATAGCCGCTTTCGTTTCTCAAGATGCACGCGATCGACGAAGTGACCCACAATGCGCGACAGGAAGATAACGAAGGTGTTCACCACGCCCTGTATCAGCGTCATCGTCACCATGTCACCGTTGGCGACGTGCGATATCTCGTGCGCCAGTACCGCCTCGACCTCGTCTTTCGGCATGCTCTGCAACAGCCCGGTGCTGACCGCAACGAGTGCCGCGTTGCGGCGCGCGCCGGTGGCGAACGCGTTCATGTCCGGAGAATCGTAAATAGCCACTTCGGGCATATCGATTCCGGCCTGCCGCGCCTGCCGCTCTACGACGTTTGAGCAGCCACGACTCGGTCGCGTTGGACGGCTGCGTGATGACGCGCGCGCCGGTGCTGCGCTTGGCCATCCATTTGGAGATGGCGAGCGAGATGAAGGAGCCACCGAAGCCAATCACCAGCGACAACACGAGCAGGGACTGGTAGTTGATACCGGCGTTCCGCTCGTCGAGAATGCTGTCGACGCCGAGCAGCCGCAGCACGACACTCAGCACCAGGATGACGGCGAGGTTGGTTGCCAGGAACAGCGCGATGCGCTTGATCATTGTCGGTACTCCAAACGGTAAACTTAAGCGTTAAGTGTGAGGGCTTTGGAGCGAATTTCAAGCGCAGAGTTCCCGGCAAACACACGTTTCCCGTCAATGACTTGGGGTATTTGACCCGCGCTTATTCGACGTTTTTGGATTCGCGCCGGGGCACGGCTCTCTGAAATCATGATCTTCACGTCAGCTCCGTCCGTCAGGTTTTCCGCCCCTCGAATAGCGACACGATCACCTTCTGCGAGGTCGCCGCTAACGGCTATCAGGTCCCCGGACGAGTCGCCCAGCGTCACGCGGACCTGCCGCGCCTTGTTTTCATCGTCGATGCGAAAAACAAACGAACCATTGGATCGAAGTACCAGCGCGTCGCGCGGCACCGTCAGCAGCAGCGCCTCTGCCCGGATCGGAATAGCAACGCTGACCAGCTGGCCCACCGTCCAGTCACCGGTCGCCGTAACGGGAAGATCGATTCGTGCCTCGAACGTTTGCGAACGCACATCACCCGTGGGCACCAGTGAGCGAATCGTGCCAGCGTGCCGCGCATCCGTCGCAAAAATATCGAGCGACTGGCCCACGGTCGTTCTGGAGAGGTGTTTCAGCGGAACAAACGCACGCACTTCGAGGCTCTGGATGTCGGTCATCCAGCCCAGCACCTCGCCACGGGCAACCTCTTCGCCGGCGCGTCGATCGCGACGGGTGACAACGCCTGCAAACGGCGCGCGCACTACTGCGCGGCGAACCTGGTCGTCGATCTGACGAATCCGGACCTGGGTAATACGAGCATCACTGACAGCAAGGTCACGGTTCGCCTGTGTCTGTTCCAGCTCGAATTCGGAAACGAGGTTCTCGCTTTGCAACTCCTGCTGCCGTCGGAGCTGACTGTCAAGCTGCCGAATAATGATCTCGGCACGTTTCAGCAAGGCCTCTTGCTCGGCGCGCTGTAGCAGCAGCGTATCGTCATCCACTCGGGCCACCGCCGTGCCTTTCTCCACCACCGTGCCGGGTTCCGCGACCATTTCGAGCGAGCCTGCGATTCCGGATGTAATCAGCATTTCGTTGCGGCTGAATATCGTCCCTGGCACGGCCACCGTTGGCGCGAGCTCGGTGCGGGAGACGGCCGCGACCTGCACAACACTCGCGGCCGGCTGCTGAGCCACCGCCGGCGCGGCGATCATCAACAGGACCAACAGGACGCGTTTCGTATTACACATCGGCCGGCACTCCAGTCAAATGGTCCGCCGCAACCGTTTGCTGACGAACGCGCGAAAACACCATCGGCGGAAGCCGCAAAATGCTCGGTATGAGTATCAATGTGAAAATGGCACTGACGACCATTCCGCCAATGATCACGGTCGCCAGTCCGCGGTAAATCTGCGAACCGACACCCGGGATGACCATCAGCGGCAACATGCCGAAAATACTGGTCAGCGTGCTGAGGTAAATTGGCCGTGCCCGCATGCGCACGGCAGCGGCGACCGCAGCGCCTCGTTCTAGTCCCGGCATTTATCCCCTCGCGCGTTTGCATGACCAGCAGAATCGCGTTGTTAACAACCAGGCCCAGCAGGATAAGAAAGCCGATCATCGTCAGCAGATCCATTGCCTGAATGGTAACGAGATTGAGAATACGCAGCGCCACCACGCCCCCGGCAATCGCGAGTGGCATCGACAGCATCACGATGAAAGCGTCACGCAGTGAGCGAAACATCGCCGCCAGTATGAGGAACAGCACGATAGCAGCGGTCAGCAAATTGAGCCCCATCGTCGCAAAAGCCTGTTCGAGTCGGTCCGCAGTACCACGATACTGCAAACCCATGTCGTCCGGCATGACGGCGCGAATTTTGGGTCCAACATCGTCGCGGAGAATGCCGAGCGCTTCCTGCACCGTCATGTCGTCCGGCGGTGTAACGCTCAGCGTCAGGGTACGCTGGCCATCGACCCGCAGTAGCTGCGTGGGCCCGACGGTTCGCTCGATCGTCGTCAGCTCACCAATGGTTTGCACGCCGGCGAGCGGCGTCGCAATCGGTGTCGATGCCAACTCGTCAGGCGACGTCCAGACCGGACCTTTAAGAATCATGTCCATGCGATCGTTGCCATCGAAATATTCGCCAACGAAGGCGCCGCTCGTTACGGCCCGAACGATTGTCGCCACCGATGCGCGATCGAGGCCAGCGGCGGTGATGCGGCGATCGTTGGGCGCAAGCTGCAGCTCGGGCTCGGCAATCGAGAGTCCGGGTATCGGTCGAACCATCGCGCCTGGCAAGGATGCATTGATAATGGGCATCGCCTGCTTCGCCACGGCGGAGAGCTGATTGATGTCAGGGCCTTGCAGGTCGACGTTGATTGCGCGCCCACCGTCGAAGCCAAAATTGAGCAGCGATGACCGTCGTACGAAAGCGCGGGTGTCCGGCAGATCGACCAGCACTTCGTCGCGTACGATGCCAATCATTTCCTCGATGCGATCCGGGTCCTGCTGGATAGATGAACAATGCATTGAACGCACCGAATGCGGACAGGTTATAGCCACGAATATACGGCTGCTCTTTGTGCTCCATGTACGGTCGAAGTCGTTCGACGATGGTGCCCGCGATCTCTTCCCTGACCATCTCGATGGTGCCACCGGGCGGCATATTGAAAAAAGCATTCAGCGAATCCGACGGGGCCTGCGGCAACAAATTCGCCTGCGGCAGCAGCAGCAACACTGCGAGGATCGAGCCACCGAGAATCGTGGCGATCCACAGCCGGCAACGCGCGGGCGTTCGCGTAATGTGCATCACCACACGGGTGATGTTCGTCCACCAGTGTTCGCATGGATCGCCCGTCTCTTGCTTTAACAGAAACGATGCGGCAACGGGAAGAACCGTGATCGCTATGAAAAAGGACGCCAGAACTGCAACAGCAATGGTCAGCGCCAGGTCCTGGAACAACTGTCCTTCCATTCCCTGCATGAACAGGACCGGTACGAAAATCGCGACACTGGTGACAGTCGATGCGAACAGCGCGCCGGTAATTTTCCGGGTGCCCTGACTGACGGCCTCCTGCAGCTCCATGCCCTGTTGTCGGCAGCGCACGATGTTCTCGAGCGTGATGATCGCTGCGTCCATGACCAGTCCGACGGCAAATGCGAGCCCTGCGAGGGAAATCACGTTGAGTGATTTGTCAAACAGTCGCAGTGCCACGAACGCGACCAGCAGCGACAGTGGAACGGTCGCGGTGACCAGGAACGTTGCGCGTCGACTGCGCATCAGGAAGTACAGAACACCGACAGCAAGCATGAGACCAATGCCGAGGTTGCTGCGCACCAGAGCAATGGCGCGCCGAATATGGACCGACGAATCGAAACTCAGATCGATTTCGAGGCCGGCCTCCTTCAGCGGACCCTCATTAAGCTCAACGATCGCGGCATTGACACCGTCCAGTATCTGCACGGTATTCGCGTCGAACTCCCGCTGCACGGCGATGTAGTACGCCGGGTAACCGTTCCTCAGCGTGAAACCATCCTGTTTGCGCGGAACGATCTCCACGTCCGCGATCTCGCTCAGGTAAATCGGCCGCTCGTTGCTCCAGCCGACGATGAGTTCGTTCAGTTCGGCCGGCTCGAACTTGCCGACAAATCGCACCGTGTACTGACGACGGCCCACGTCCGCAAAACCGCCGGACGTATCCGACGCTCTTGATACGGTAGCCATAATATCCTGCACGGTAATGCCCAGCGCAGCCGCACGATAGGCGTCAAAGCGGATGTGTAATTCACGCGGTTGTTCGCCCGCCAGATCGACGCGCGACACACCGGGAATGCGCGCCAGTCGCGGGTGTACTTCGTCCTCGATCAGCTTTTGATAAGAGGCGAGCTCCTTGTTCGGATTCTCGGGGAGCACGCGAACAAGCAGTGAGGCGGCGCCCGGAGTTTGTTGCCCGCCGCCGGCCGAAACCTGCGGCTCTACCGCGTCGCCCGGACGCGGCGGCGCCTGCGTCAGGTTGTTGATAACGTCGAGCTTGGCAACTTGTATGTCGGTGCCAACGGCAAACGTGAGGTTGACCCAGCCTGTGCCCCGACTGATCCACGAATTGATGTCAGTCAGCCCCGGCGTGTTTTGCAACACGTTTTCCTGCGGCTCGATGATGTTGGCTTCCATCTCCTCCGGCGCCGCCGCGCGCCAGAAGTTGGCGATCGATACCTGCGGCTCTTCGATGTTGGGCAGAAGCTGGATGGGCAATGACGCGATCGACGTCAGGCCGAACAAGGCGACCAGCGCAACGGCGACGGCGACGGACGGCCAGTGTCGGGTACTCAGGTCGGTTAGACTCATTCTTGTTAGACCCCGTTTATTGCCCGGTTTTCTTGGGACCCGCCGGCGCGCCTGTAGTTCAAGGACATCGGCGGTATGACAGTACCACGCATGCCCGTTTTGTCGCGGGCTCGCATAACTGGCGCGTATTGATCCCTTAGATGCGCGGCAGACGAAAAAGGTTACCGACGAGACTCAGTCCAGAGAGAAGGGGTCGCGTGGCGCGCTTCGGTCGCTTTGCGTTTCTTTGTTTCGCCTGCGGCCGGGGCCTGGCCCTGGTGCTCGAGATGGCTGGCTGCTAGCCCCAAAGATCCGCCTTGGGAGTTTCCAGCCGTCCAAGATGGCACGCCATTGTTGAGGGCCGGTCGCGCCGCAGCAACAAAGCACCGTCGAGGTCTACAAACTCGGAGAGGCTGGCTACCAGCGCAGCAGGTGCCATCGCGAGCGAGGTGCCGGTCATGCAGCCGGTCATCAAACGAAAGCCCTGTTCCTGGCCGGCCTGCGCCAGCCGCAGTGCTTCGGTCAGTCCGCCCGTCTTGTCGAGCTTGATGTTGATGAACGCGTACCGTCCGCGAAGCGAGGGCAGGGATTCCCGCGTGTGACAGGACTCGTCCGCACACAGCGGCAGCGGGCCTTGGTAGTCGCGCAGCGCATCGTCCTGCCCGGCCGATAGCGGCTGTTCAATCAGCTCGACGCCAAGGCCGGCAAACTGCGGCGCCATAGCCAGAAGATGCTCGAGGCTCCACGATTCATTTGCGTCGATCGTGAGTCGCGTCGCCGGCAGGGCCTCGTGAACCGCGCGCACCCGCAGGATCTCTTCTGTATCGCCACCGAGTTTCAGTTTCAGCAGCGGCCAGTCGCGGTACTCTTTCGCCTCGGCCTGCATCGCCGCCGGCGTATCGAGACTGATCGTGAAATTCGTCAGCACGGACTCGGGCCTGCTGATTCCCGCGAGCTCCCAAACGCTCATCGATCGACGTTTTGCCTCGAAGTCCCACAGCGCACAGTCGACCGCATTTCGTGCTGCACCGGCCGGCAGGAGCGTCTGCAGCGCAGCGCGCGTTATCCCGGACTGCAGCGAACTGCGGATCGCCTCGATCTGTGCCACGACCGACTCAGCGGACTCGCCGTAATGATCCTGCGGCTCGCATTCGCCGCGGCCACGCACAGCCCCTTGTGTCAGCGTGACGACAATTACGGTCGTCACCTTTTGCGGACCACGGGCGATGATGAAGGGGCGCGCCAGTGGCCAGTCTTCCCTTGCAACAGTCAGCTGGATGTCAGACAACGGTCCGCCTGGTCAGGGAGCGCTGGCAGCAGCCTGGCGCTCGTTTTGTTCTGTCCGCCGCGGGCTGTTGGCGGGACGAGTTTTTACTTATGCTACGCTCAGCGTGCAGGAAACGGGATCGAGGATTCCCGTCGCGGCGCAATTCCAGCGCCTGGCGCTTGCAACTCTGACTCTTACCCGTAACACACTGGCTCAATCAAGGAGCACTCGCATTTTATCTTCCCTTTCAAAGCCACCGCAGCGATAGCCTTCCTGGTTGTCATCGTCATCGCGGTCTTGTGGGGCCGGTTGCATGGTTGCCCGCCGACGTCGAGGCCGCCAGTATTTCGTGCACAGACAACGCGCCGCATTGGCCAGCGCAGTCGCCACTGAAGGTCATGAGCTACAACGTCCAGTACATGGCCGGCAAGAATTACGTCTTCTTCTACGACGTCGATATCAACAACCCGGAACACGTTGCCGCCGTAGACAAGGCGGGCAAATCAATCGCCAGCGTACCGACCATAGAGGATACGTTCTGGACACTGGACCAGGTGGCGGAGGTGATAAAGCGACGAAAACCCGGACGTCGTCATGCTCCAGGAGATCAACGGCGGCGATGACAGCCGCACGCATTACACCGACCATGGCACAGAACTACTGAGCCGGCTGCCGGAGCCTGTATCCCTGCCAGTCGGAAGCACCTACTGGAAAGCGGAGTTTATTTTTCATCCGGAGGTACTCGGACCGGTGGACATGAAGCTTGTGACGTTATCGAGGTACCGCATCACGCAATCCGTGCGTCACCAGTTGCCGCGAAAGTCGCGTAACTTTCTGATGACGCCGTTTCATTTTCAACGCGCGCTGCTGGAGTCGCACATCGCGACCGATAGAGCCCAGCCCGTTGCGCTGATCAATACACACTTCGACGCCTGGGGCGCGGGCACCGGCATCATGGAGCGACAGATCGAGAAGACCGAGGCGCTGCTGCAGTCGCTGGATGAGGCGGAGATTCCGTGGGTACTCGGTGGCGACCTTAACCTGCTGCCC
Source organism: uncultured Gammaproteobacteria bacterium (assembly GCA_963807845.1). Taxonomy (GTDB): domain Bacteria; phylum Pseudomonadota; class Gammaproteobacteria; order Steroidobacterales; family Woeseiaceae; genus UBA1847. Next base: position 45,498 of record CAWEDS010000030.1, on the reverse strand, counting down.
CCGGACGACAACCGGCAAAGGCAGCAGATCCTCGCCGCCGGTACCGGCAACTTTGACGAGAGCCCGCAAATCGCGCCGCTTTATGAAAGGTACCGCGGCATTCCCCCGATGAGCCGCTCCTGTCGGAGAACCCGGAGCCCTGGTATACGCATTTCCCCAATAACCCGACGGTGGCCGCGCCGGACCGCACCATCGACTACCTGTTCTACAGCGACCAATGGTTATTGGACGACGCTTACGTACTGCAGGGAGATGCGCTGAAATCTCGGACCACCTTCCTGTCATCGGTGTCTATGCATTACCGACAGGCTCCCCATCGCTCACCGGTACGCCTCGATCCGCCGGTGCGGCCGGCCTTAATCGTCCTGCGATACGAAGCTGCCGGATTAGTCCAGTCCTTCCGCGCCGGCCCCATGCTGCCGCGTACACCATCGACCAGGCCGCCCAACCGCCCGGACTTTCGCTGTCCGATCGGGGCCGACAGCACCGCAACCAGGCCCTCCCAGGCAATTGCGACGACTTTTCGAGTTGCCCATAGCGGCTCCGACGACGCAAACTCGATGATGTTTCTGACGCCATTGCGCGTGCTGTAGTACATGCGCACGGCGGGCTGCACATAGGGCAGAAAGCTGACCCCCTGCGACGCTTCGCCGATCTGGTGCTGCATCAGCACCTGGCCGTGACGCGCTATCAGCAGGTCGTTCGCGCGGGCACGCAGGCAGATTTCGTGATCGACGCCGTCGATAAAATAGTCGCCGCGAAATTCTCCCAGCTCGCGCCACACCGACAGGCACATAAGGCTGCCGGACGTGATCACCGTGCGGCATTCCCGCACGTAGCCGCCGTCGCTGAAACGCGGCGACTCTTTGGCCGCACTATCGGTGTAGTTGCAGCCGAGGATGAACACCGGCTTTACGGACTGCTGCCAGCGCTCTATGGTCGCGTGAGAAAGTCGGCGGCGACCAGCGAATCCTGGTCGAACGTGACGACCCAGCTGAAGCCGGCCGCGAGTGCGTCGCGGCAACCCAGGTTGAGCGCTCGGCCAGCCCGGCGTTCTCCCATTTTGACAGGTAGTGAATTGCCCGCCAGGCATCGCTGCCGCGTCGTCGCGTTGCCGCGGCGTGTTGTCGACCCAGAATACGGCGGCAAACTGTCGCGCCAGGTCGTCGAGCCGTTGCTCAAACCGGTCATCAGGGAAATAGCTGACAATGACCGCGGCCGTGTTCGAAGGCGTCGGGACCGGCACGAAGCGTGCGTCGAGTGCTCATGCCGGCCCTGGTCATCGCCGGCACCCGCTGCCCTCGAGCAATTCCGCGAGCTGCTCGCTCGATGACCGAGTCTGACAGCGCCCGCTCGTAGTACGCTTCTCCGGCGCTGCCGAGGCCGCAACCTCCGGACGGTGATCGCGAAAACGAAGCAACGTGCCGCAGCGACTGCGGGTCGCCGGCGGGCACTCACCGCCAGCGGCGCGGCGTCTCTCCCGAATCGCGTGCAGTCTGCGAGTACTCGGTCGTGGTCGCGCTCGACGCGGTAACAACGGGCATCGCCAGCGCCAGGTAGTAGTAAAGCTTGTACGGCAGAACGCGCTGTGTTTTTTCGCCTGCACCAAATACCCCGAGACAAAGATCCGCATTGCGGATTTGTTCGACAACGAAATCCGTCGGGTAGTGACCACGATGCCAGGTGACCTTCGTGCTGGCGGATGACTCAATATACGTCTTCCAGGCAATGCGCATCCTGCCCGTCGCCGACAAACACAAACTCGATGTCCGGGTCGTCGGCCAGCAGCCGCACCGCGTCAACAATGACCGGTACGCCTTGCAGCGGCACGAAGGTCCCGACGAAAACACAGCGCAGGGGCGTGCCGCTGCCCCCGCGTCGCGCTGCACTTGCTGCCGGCAACGGCGGAATGCTGAGTGGCACAGCGTGGAACCTGGCTAACGGCACGTCGAACAGCTCGCTGTAATAGCGGGCATTTTCCGGCGTATCGACGATCACCGCTGTCGCAACCTTGATAGCCCTTTTTTCCATGGCGAACAACAGTTTTGCCGCGGGGTTTCCGGCTTTCAGCAGCCGCCGGTCACGGACTATCGTGTCGTACAGGGAAATGAACGCGTCGAGATAGAGAGCTTTGTAGCGTGAACGAACAAACGGCAGTCCAAACCAGTTCGCGAGCACAATGCCGGGGTAGCAGAGGTAGGCTGCGTCGCTGCGGTTTGCCAGGCTGCGATAAAAGGACCGCAGGTGTCCCCACAACAACCTCCAGGCAAGCCTGAAGCGGCCGGTCGTTCGCCCCTCCGCAATCGCGGCAAACGCCTGGCCCTCCTCGAGGTCGATCACGGCATCGACGTAGCCTTCGCCAAAAATCGCAGCCAGCGCGGCAAGTTTGTATTTCACGTTCGGATAAGAGTCGCTAATCCGGGTAACGCCCAGAACGAGGATACTCTTCATGCCTGGATTAGCTCGCAACGTGATACTGAAGCAGGCAATCTAGCAGAGTCGGCCAGTGCAGAATACGTCAATCCGGCGTTGCACAGCGCTTGAGCGGTGCCGCTGACTCACGCGGGCCGCCACGCCGCCCGGTCCAAGTCGTCTCAGTACGGTCCTGCCTCCCGGGCGCTGCGGTGTTACGCCCTGCCTTGCATTTTCAACACCCGTTTCTCAAAATCACCTGTCGACGTGGCAGAATAGGGGTCGCGGCTCACGCTGCGGTTTCATTCCAGTCCGGACATTTCCCTTGAGAACCAATACAGAGAAGCTGAAAACATGATTCAACTGAATAAACTGTGCCTACTATTCGTCGCCGTGACCGTCGCTGCGATGCCCGTCGCCATGGCTGAATGTGACGATCCGCGTCATGAGCGGCATGAGCTCATGGAAGGCGTTCGTGACGCCGCCAAGCCCGTCGGCGCAATGCTCAAGGGTGAGAGCGACTACGATGCGGACGTCGTCATGGCTTCTTTGCAAACCTGGCACGATGCCTCGATGAAACTCGGCGACCTGTTCCCGGAAGGCAGTGAAACCGGCATGGACACCGAGGCCGCGCCGGCGATCTGGGAAGATCGCGCCGGCTTCGAGGCGGCACTGCTGAAGTGGCGCGAGGCGGTGGAGGCCGCGCAAGCCGCCAGCCCGATGACCCTCGAAGCCGCCAAATCGACGGTCGGCCCGGTTTTCCAGACCTGCAAAGGCTGTCACGACACCTATCGAATCGAGGACTAGCAGAAGCCGCCCGACCTGCCGCGTGAGGACTTGCTGATGGGCCGCGGCGTCGCGGCGGCACTGCTTGTCGCGGGGCTGGCCGTCAGTACGTGGTGGCTCACCGCACCGCAGCCTATCGCGGCCGCCGACCTCCCCAACCATGTTCCCGACCCGTCGGTCGGCGAACGGGTTTTCCGGCTGGGCGGCTGTGCCTCCTGTCACGCCAGTCCCGTCAACGGAAAACGCGCCAAGGGCCACGACAAGCTGCGGCTCGGCGGTGGACTGGAACTCGACACACCGTACGGCATTTTCCGCGTACCCAACATCTCGCCTGACGCGGTCGATGGCATTGGCGGCTGGTCTATGCGCGACTTTGTCAACGCCATGCAGCGCGGTGTTTCGCCTGACGGCCGCCATTACTACCCGTCCTTTCCGTACACGTCTTACGCGAAGATGGCCGTCGAAGAGGTCATGGACCTGCGCGCGTACCTGGCTGGATTGCCGCCGGTTTCCGGCAAGGTCGCCGATCATGCACTCGCTTTTCCCTGGTCGCTGCGCCGCGGCATCGGCGCCTGGAAGCGGCGCTACCTCAACCGGGAATGGGCTGTTCGTCCCGAGTCGCCCAGTGCTGCGGCGGAGCGCGGGCGCGAACTCGTTGAGGGCGCCGGGCACTGCGGCGAATGTCACACGCCGCGTGACCGTTTCGGCGGCATGATCCAATCACGCTGGCTCGGCGGCGCGCCGAACCCGGAGGGGCGCGGCCGCATTCCGAACATCAGCCCGGGCGGAAAAAACGTTGCCAGCTGGTCAGCGGGGGACATTGCCTACTATCTCGAAAGCGGCTTCACCCCCGACTTCGACACCGTCGGCGGCTCCATGGTTGCCGTGCAGGAAAACATCGCGCTGTTGCCCGCATCCGATCGCGAGGCGATTGCGGCGTATTTGAAATCGATCCCGGCGATAGCGGAGTAAGGCGAGTTGGCGATATGAATGACACAATCAAGGGCCTGTACTTCTTCAGCCGCTTCGCGTTCAGCTTTAGCGCGCTCGGCCCCTCGCCCTCACCCGGTAACACTCCTGGATACTCTCGAAGAGACGGCCGACGGTGAGTTGATCGATGTGCTCGTCAACAATGTCGGCGTGCTGCTGAACGAGCACCAGATCAGCGAAAGGGCCATGAATTGTCTTTCGCCACCAACCTGCTGAACCACTACCGGCTGACAGAAGGCCTCATTGAGCGCGGCCTGCTCGCCAAGGACGCCATCGTCATCAATATGTCGTCCGGCGGCATGTACAACGTGCCGCTGAAGATTGCGCGACTGAACATGCTCGACCCGGAGCACTACGACGGCGTCTGGCCTACGCCTTCCAGAAGCGCGCCCAGGTCGTACTCAATGCGCTGGTGGCGACGGCGCTATGCCGATCGCGACTGTGCTTCTACGTGATGCATCCGGGATGGGTCGACACCGAGGGTGTCGAACCTCGTTGCCAGCGTTTCGTGCGCTTTTTCAAACGATCTTGCGGGACGCCTGACGAAGGCGCCGACACTGCGCTGTGGCTGGCATCGCTGCGCCCCTCACAGTCGAAGGATGGCGCCATATGGTTCGATCGCAGGGAAAAATCCGCGCACATCAGCAGGGCGACGCGTCAGCGACAGCGACAGCGCTGACGCGCTGGTCGAATTTCTTGACAGCCTGTAGACTCGGCTTCATGCCCTTTATCAAAGCGTTTCTCGGAACAGCCGTACCGTTCCTGGCGATAGATGCTGTCTGGATCGCCTTTTTTGTCAACGACATGTATCAGAAGACGGTCGGGCACCTGCTGCTGGAAACGCCCAACTACGCGGCAGCCGGGCTCTTCTATCTCGCGTATGCGGCCGGTGTGGTGATACTTGCCGTACGACCAGCCATCGACGCTGGTAAACTGTCGACCGCCCTGGTCAATGGCAGCGTCCTGGGCGCGATTTCTTACGGGACGTTCACATTGACCAACTTTTCGGTGCTGCAAGGCTGGACAACCGGGCTCGTCGTCTCCGACCTCCTCTGGGGCACCTTTCTCACCGCCGTGTGCGCCGGCTGCGGCTACCTGTTTGCACGCGCCAAAACCAACTAGGCGACAGCAGCACCTTTGCTGCAAAAAAAACACGGGAAAAATACAATGCGACTTTTTTTAAAAATACTGGCCGGCGCCCTCGTCCTGGCGCTGCTGGCTGCCGGTGGCGCATCGATGTGGTTCTGGTTCACTCCGGTTGGCGTCAACAACTACATCAACAAGGTTTCGATCCAGCTCGCGAGTGATTCGCCGGAGCTTCTGACGTCACTCGGCATGATCGACAATACGCCACTGGATTTTCACAGCGGCAAACTTTCTGATTACACGAAGGCTCAGGACGAAAAAACGCTGGCGAAGCTTAGACAAGCACGGGCCGGCCTCGATGACTACGGCCCTGACGGCCTCGAAGGACAGGAACTCCTGAGCTGGCGGATCGCCGCCTGGTTCTTTGACGATCTCGTGCGACAGGCAGAGTTTGAGTATGGCGGCTACCACGTCGTGCAGAACTCCGGCCCTACCGTCAACCTGCCGCGATTCCTCACCGACTCACACGTGATAAAAAACGAGAAAAGCGTGCGCCGCTATATTTCACGCCTCAATGAATTCGGTCGCGCTCTGGCCGAGACGAAAGCACGCGTCGAGGACGATCGCGACAATGGCGTCGTACCGCCGGATTTCATTATCGAGAAATCGCTCACCGGCATGCGGGCCTTTATTGCCGGCGGTGCTTCGCAAAACGCGCTGGTGACGACACTGCCGGAGAAACTCGACGAGATCGAGCAACTCGGCGCCGAGCGGAAATCCGAATTGATCGCCGAGGCGACCAAAGCTGTCAAGGACGAGGTGATTCCCGGTTACGAGGCAATGATCACGCTGTTTGAGGAACTGCTTTGGGGCGCTGACCACGATGCAGGTATTTGGCGCATTCCAGGCGGCGACAAGGTGTATGAGGCCGCGCTGAAATCCAACACCACCACGGACATGGGCGCCGACGAAGTCCACGAGATCGGCCTCGCCGAGGTGGCGCGGATCGAAAATGAGGCGAACCAGATCCTGATTGCGAACGGCTACACGGAAGGCTCCGTTATCGAACGTGTCACCGCGCTGATGAAAGACCCAGCACAAAACTTCCCCAATGATGACGAAGGCCGGCAGCAAATGCTCGACTACCTCGTCGAACTGAACGACGAGGTAATGGCGAAGGCCGGGGAGTTTTTCATCACCCTGCCGGATCAGCCGCTCGAAATCGTCCGCGTGCCGGAGTATTCAGAGGATTCTGCCCCCGGCGGCTACTACAGTTCGCCGGCGCTCGACGGCTCACGGCCGGGGCGTTTTTATATCAACCTGAAAAACACGACCGACAACCCGCGCTGGACACTACCTTCGTTTCTCTACCACGAAGCGGCGCCCGGCCATCATTTCCAGCTGTCACTGTCGCAGAAAATGGAAGATGTGCCGATCCTGCGCAAGCTGTCTCCGTTCACCGCCTACACCGAAGGCTGGGCGTTGTACGCCGAACGCGTGGCCAAGACCGACATGAACATGTACGCGGATGATCCACTCGGCGATCTCGGCCGACTGCAAGCGGAAATGTTTCGCGCAGTACGACTGGTCGTCGACACCGGCATGCACGCCAGGAAATGGTCTCGCGAACAGGCCATCGACTACATGATGGAGAAAACCGGCAGTACCGAAGACGAGGTGACGCGGGAAATTGAACGCTATGTTGTATGGCCGGGGCAGGCAACCGCGTACAAAACCGGCCAGCTTGCGATCTTGAGAATGCGCGAACGGGCGGAAGAGGCGCTCGGCCAGACTTTCAATCTGCGTGATTCCACCAACTCATCCTGATGAACGGCGCCATGCCGCTCGGCATTCTTGACGAAACGGTGGACGAATGGATTTTGCAGCAGAAAAACGTCCTAGCCCAGGGCAGCGGGTTCGCGACCGACGCGTTTCTACGGCCTTACTGAATCCCCATCAGTACGCGCACGTGCATCTCCACGCAACGCGCGAGGCTGTTGAGTTCGTAGCCGCCTTCCAGGACGGAGACGATCCGGCCCGATGCCGATTTTCCGGCTACCTGCACGATTTGTTCTGTCACCCAGCGGAAATCCGCATCGGTCAGGCTGACGTTCGACATCTCGTCATCGACATGCGCATCGAAACCGGCTGAGACGAAGACCATTTCTGGCGCGAAATTCTCCAGGGCGGGCAGCCAGTGATCCGTCACCGCCGCTCGAAACTCCGCGCCCTTTGCGGTCGCATCAAGCGGGACGCTTATTCGATTCGGCGTATTCTCCAGCAGCGGGGTAAAGGGGAAAGAACGGGTGCTGGAACGTAGAACAGAAAAGAACTCGGTCGTCGTCTTTGAAGATATCCTCCGTGCCATTGCCATGGTGCACATCGAAATCGACAATCGCCACCCTCTTCAGCCGTGCTCCTGCAGCGCGTGGGCGGCACCGACAGCGATATTGTTGTAGAGACAAAACCCCATCGGCCGATTGCGTTCCGCATGATGACCTGGTGGCCGCACGCCGCAAAAGGCGGAGTCCATCTCACCGCTGACCACAAGATCGACGGCGGCTACGACGGCGCCCGCCGCGCGCTCCGCGGCTGCCAGCGAAGCCGGGCTGATCACGGTATCCGGATCAAGCCGGGCATAGTCCGCGCGCAGGCATCAATGACCTGATTGCTGCCAGATGAGCTTGTGTATGGACTCGAAGAAGCTGGCCTTCGGTCACTTTTGGTGCGTCGACGAACCGCAGCACATCGGACAGGCCGGTGGCGATGAACCGATCCTCTATTGCCGAAATGCGCCGCGAATTTTCCGGATGCCCTACGCCCGTGTCGTGTTTGCTGACATTCAGAGTGACTGATGTACGCGGTGCGCAAAGTGGTATTCCCGTATGTGACTGTATTGTCGTACAGTGTAAAAGGTCGCGACAGCAATAGAAACTTGGAGCAGAACACCGCAATGAACAGCCATTACCTGACATCCCTATTTACGCCTGGGAGCATCGCGCTTTTCGGTGCCAGTGACCGGGCCGACTCCGTTGGCGGCGTCGTCTTCAAGAATCTGCTGACATCCGGCTTCAGAGGGCCGTATCTACGCAATTAACCCCAAACGCGACGAGGTTCAGGGACAGAAAGCGTACTCGTCACTGGAAGAAATCGACGACAGCATCGATCTGGTCGTAGTCGCAACGCCGGCGCGAGGCATTCCCGATATCGTGGAAGCCTGCGGCGAACGCGGCATCGGATGATGCTGATCCTCTCGGCCGGCTTTCGCGAAACCGGCGCCGAGGGCCGACGGCTGGAGGACCGCGTCGTCCAGCTGGCCAAACGCCACGGCATCCGCCTGATGGGGCCCAATTGCCTTGGCATCATCCGTCCGGACATAGGGCTCAATATCACGTTTGGCAACAACAATGCGAAGCCGGGCAGCCTGGCACTCGTATCGCAGTCCGGCGCCATTTGCACCGCAATTCTCGATTGGGCGGAACAGAATCGACATCGGTTTTTCAGCCGTCGTGTCGACCGGTATCGGCGCGGACCTCGATTTCGGAGACTACCTGGACTACCTGGTTACGGACCCGAAGACCAAGGCCATCCTGCTGTACATCGAAGGCATCATGAATTCGCGGCGCTTCATGAGCAGTCTGCGTGCGGCAGCACGCATCAAACCCGTCATCGCGCTAAAGGTCGGACGTCATGCGGCCGGCGCCGAAGCATCCATGTCACACACCGGCGCGTTGGTGGGAAGCGACGAGACCTTTTCCGCTGCATTGTCCCGGTCCGGTGTACTGCGAGTTGAAACCGATCGGCCAGCTCTTTGCGGCCGCCAAGGCGCTTTCGTCAGCGCATTATCGTGGTGCATCCGAACGCCTCGTCATCATCACCAATGGTGGAGGCCCCGGCGTCATGGCAGCAGACCGGGCGACCGACCAGGGCATTGAATTGAGTACCCTGAGCGCCAGCAACGATGGCAGCGCTGGACGAGGTGCTGCCGGACGTCTGGTCTCACGGCAACCCGGTCGACATCATCGGCGATGCGCCGCCAAAGCGCTATCAACAGGCGATCGATATCTGCCTCGAAAGACCCTGGCGTGGACGGCGCGATCGTCATCCTGACTCCACAAGCAATGACGAGACCGACAGAAGTCGCGGAAGCAGTCATCAAGTCGGCGCAAGAACAGCAACAAACCGATCATGACCAGCTGGATGGGCGGCGCGCAGGTGGAAGACGGCTCGCGACGCTCTTCAACCGAGGCACATGTTCCCGATTTTCGCATACCCTGGAGAACGCAGTAGATGCGTTTTCATACCTTGCACGATACAACCGCAACCAACGCCTGTTGCTGCAGACACCGGCGCGGCTGACCACGTGGCCAGAAGCCACCCGACAGTGAGCGGCGCACGCCTGATCATCGAGGGCGTGCTGGCAGAGCAACGACACATCCTGACCGAGCCCGAGTCAATGGCCGTACTGAACGCATTTCGGATACCGACTGTGCGCAATGCCGTCGCGCACTCGGCAAACGAGGCCTTGATTGCCGCCGAGTCCATTGGATTTCCGGTCGCGATGAAAGTCCTTTCCACCGACATCTCCCACAAGTCCGACGCAGGCGGCGTCAGACTCAACATCAATTCGGCGCAAGAAGTGCGAGGTGCCTACCGGCAGCTGATCGACCAGGTCATGCAGAATGTGCCGGATGCGAAAATTGCCGGCGTGACGGTCGAGAAAATGTACCGCAGCTCGCAACGGCCGGGAACTCATGATCGGCATAATCAGGGATCCTGTTTTCGGCCCGGTAATCAGTTTCGGTAGCGGCGGCACGACCGTTGAGATCATGGGCGATTCAGCCATATCCCTGCCGCCGCTCAACCGCCGCCTGGCCCTGGATCTGATCAACCGAACCAAGGTATCCAGGCTGCTGGGCGAGTTTCGCAACATGCCGGCGGTCGACATGGATCAGCTGATCGACGTGTTGCTTGGTGTTTCCAGCATGGCGTGCGAACTGCCGTGGATACGGGAAATGGATATCAATCCGCTGATCATCGACGAGAATGGCGTCGTGGCCGTCGATGCGCGCATCGTCGTCGAATACCCGAAACCGTCGACCGATCCGTACCACCATCTGGCCATACATCCTTATCCGTCTCACCTGGTCAAAGCCGATCCAGCTGAGCGACGGCACCGATATCGTCATCAGGCCCATTCGGCCGGAAGACGCCGAGATCGAAGCGAAGTTCGTGCGCGAACTGTCCAGCGAGACGAAGTATTTTCGCTTCATGAATTCGCTGCAGGAGCTGAGACCAGCAGATGCTGGTCCGTTTTACGCAAATCGACTATCACAACGAGATGGCCCTGATCGCCGTCGATCCCAGGTGATGACGGCGAAGAACAGATCGGCGTTGCCCGCTACGCAACCAACCTCGACAAGACAAGCTGCGAATTCGCGCTGGTCGTATCGGACCGGTGGCAAAGCAAGGGAATAGCCCATCAACTGATGCGAAATCTCATGGAAATTGCGCGGGACCGTGATCTCGAAACGATGGAAGGCCAGGTACTGAGCAACAATTCGCGGATGCTCGAGTTAATGAAATCGCTCAATTTCAAGATCAAGAACGATCCGGACGACAGCGCCGTCAAACAGGTAGCGGTTCAACTGCAGTGACGAGGCTCGTTGCCCTGGGTCCGGGGCGCGCGTCGCCCGGGCAGACTGCGTCGTAAAGAGAATACGCGGTGAGGCCGTCGCGCCCGGTTCCGGCGGGGCGCAAGCGATAGAGGTGCTTACGCGCCAGCCGCGAGCGGCAGGCGCATCGTGATCCTGAGTCCGCCACCCGGCCGGTTTGTCGCTTCGATGTCGCCGCCCACCTGGAGCAGCACACGCCTCGCGATGGCCAGGCCGATTCCGGCACCGGCGAGATTGGTGTCGATCCGATAAAACGGTTCGAAAATTCTCTCTAGCGACTGCTCGGGAACACCCGGCCCGGTGTCGATCACCGTTATTGTGCAGGGCGACCCTCCCTCTATTGTGAGGACGACCTCGCCGCCGGCCGGCGTGTGTTGAATCGCGTTGCGGACGACGTTCTCCACTGGCACTCGCTATGGCGTCCGGGTTCCCGCGAACGTCGAGGCTTTCGGCAGGGTGGTCATAGCGCAATCGAACCTTGCGGGACGTTGCTTCAAATTCCGCGTCTTTGGCAATCTGGTCTGTCACATCAATTAACGCGGTTACATCATCGTGGTCGAGAACCTGTTCGGCACGTGCCAGCGACAGCACCTGGGATGCAAGGCTTTCGAGTCGCGCGACCTCGTAGCGAATGCGCTCCACATTCTCGGTCAAACGATCGGGCTTGCGCTCAAGCAATTCCGTCGCGATCTGTACGCGCGTCAACGGCGCCCTGAGTTCGTGTGCGATATTGCGAAACATCTCGCGACGCATCCTGGACTGCGCATCGAGATCATTCGCCATACGATCAAACTGCACGGCAAGCCGGCCGATTTCATCGTTTGAATAGGCGCCAGGGCCGACTCTCGCCCCCATATCGCCGGCCGCGAGCTCGGCCGAGGCTTCGGAAATCCGCGCCACCGGGCGGGTCAGCGAACGGCTCAGCAGCCAGAAACTGAACAGGCTGATAGCTGCAGCCAAAGCAAGCACCATCCACCGGCCGCTACCGGACGAGAAGAACCCGAATCGGGACGAGCGCACCGGGCCCGGCATCGCCAGCAGCATCTCGCCATCGGCCGGCTCGAGGAGCGATTGGCGCAAACGTCGCGGCGTGCGCTCGGACCCGCGGCGATCGCGGCCACGCTCATTGATTGACGACCAGATACGTCGCGCCCGGTTTTGTACTCGTTGCGGCAGTCGCCGTTCGAGCAGGTCCTTGCCGTCTTCATTTACCAGGTAGACGGTCTGACCCGGCGGGAAATTGTCGGCGTCCCCGACGTATCTCCGCAGGCCCTCAATACCAGCGGTCTGCAAAATTGCCTGCAACCCGGCGTCGACTTCCCTGGGGTCAACGAAACTCTCTGCCGACTCTTCCTTTGCGACCTGGAAGCTGACGAATATCGTAACCGTCAGGATGACGATGGTAGTTAGCCAGAAGGCGGCAAACAGTTTCCAGAACAGGCGCGTCATGCTAGTCGACCACCAGGCGATAGCCGGCGCCGCGGACACTTCGAATCTCGATCGCGGCGTCCGGCGCGGCGTCACTGAGCTTGCGACGCAGATGACTGACGTGCGTGTCGAGGGCGCGATCATAAGGCGACAGTTCGCGCCCGAGTGCGACCTCCGTCAAGCGTTCGCGGCTGACAACTTCACCCGCCGAAACGGCCAGCGCCTCAAGGATGCGCAACTCGGCCCCCGTCAGCGGCAACGCCTGATCAGCGAGTTGCGCCCGTTCCTTGCCGGGCTCGATGGTCAACGGTCCGGCCCGGACAGGGGCGCCCTTGCCGGCTTCCGGAGGACTGGCGACGCGCCGCAAAATCGACTGGATACGAAGCACCAGCTCGCGAGCGACAAACGGTTTGGCCAGGTAGTCGTCGGCTCCGGACTCAAGGCCGAGAATGCGGTCGTCGTCCTCGCCCATTGCCGTCAGCATCAGCACCGGGACGCCGGAGGTCTCGCGCAGGGTACGGAGGGTACTGATGCCGTCGTCTCCCGGCATCATGACATCGAGGATCACCAGGTCGGGGCTCTGCTCGCCGACCAGCGCGAGCGCGTCACGCCCGTTGTGCGCGACCGTGCATTCGAAGCCCTCCGTCTGCAACAGCTCCGCCAGCAGGTCGGTCAGCGTGCGGTCGTCGTCGACGATCAGTATCTTTTGCAGAGGCTCCATGGGCACATCTTATACAAGCAGGTTGTCGCAATCTCGTCTGCGATAGCCGCTGGCGGGTCCTGAACCTTAAGAATTCTTAATTCGGCCCTATTCGGGGGCCCACTTCAGCAAACTTAAGCTTTCCGGGTGAGCGGATCTGGCAGTATTTCGTCTGAAGCTTTTGCATGTTTCATTTTTTTAAAGGAGACACATGATGAAATCCACGACAACCTTAGCGATGTTGACCGGGCTGTTCGTAACGGCCGCGTTCGCCGCTCCGACCATGAAGGCGGATACTGATGACAACGGATTGATCTCACTCGATGAGTTCAAGGCCATGAAAGCTGCACGAGTTGAGGAGCAGTTTGCGCGTCTCGATACCGATGCCGATGGTTTCATCAGTGCCGATGAAATGCAGGCAGCGCCACGCCGCGGGCACGAAAGGTTTGGCAAACGCGAGCATCGCAAAGAACGGAACCCTGCAAAGGCCGTTGAACGCCTGGACGCCGATGGCAGCGGTGGTGTTTCGCTGCAAGAGCTTGAAGGCAAGCGCTTTGCGCCGAGCAGCGACGCATTTAGTGCGGCCGATGGTGACGGCAACGGCGAACTGGACGCGGCCGAGTTTCACACCATGATGATGGCCACGAAAGCCGAACGCCGTGCTGAAAAACAGAGCCGGGAAGACTAGCTGGCGCTGAACCTTTGTAAGACGAACCCCCCCTGCGCATTTATGCGCAACCCGCTTAGTCCCCGCCTCGTGCGGGGACTTTTTTTTGCGCGGCCCGAGAGGGTGGCCGTGCAGCGCTTTGGCCGTGGCCATCCCGGTCGGCAGGATCAACGGCACACGCGACGAGCGAGTCAGCGCCGCTTGTAGGGATCCCGAACATTGTGCCAGGCGCGGGACGGATGTGAGCGCTGCTTCCAGCCATGGTAGGGATGCATTGCCAGCAGATCGTCGTTCTTGAAGACCAGGATCAGCAACGCGCCCGCGGCGAAACCGCCAAGATGGGCCCAGAACGCCACGCCGCCACCCTCGCCGCCCAGCGAACTGAAGCCGCCGAGAGCTTGCATAAGAAACCAGTAACCCAGCATGAACACAGCGGGCACCGCGACGGTTGTGTAGTAGAAAGAACAGGTGCACGTGAACCCGCGGATACAACATGATGTAGGCGCCCATCACGCCGCCTATTGCGCCTGACGCGCCCACCATGGGTATGGGGGACGACGCATCCGCGAGGATCTGTGCGCCGGCGGCGGCAAGGCCGAGAGGACATAGAAGATCGCGAACCGAAAAGAGCCCATCGAATCTTCGACGTTGTCGCCGAAGATCCACAAGAACCACATGTTGCCGATGAGATGCATCCAGCCGCCGTGCATGAACATCGAACTGACCAGCGTCAGCCAGTCGGAATTGCCGTCGATGCGACACGGCAGGCCCGCCGGTATTGCCGCGGTACCCAGCAGGTCGGCCGGTATCAGGCCCAGTTTGCAGATCGACTGTGTTAGCTGGGGTTCCGCACCGTAGCCCTGCAACAGGAGCCATGACAGTACATTGAGTACGATAAGCGCGTACGTCACGACAGGCAGTTTGAGTTGTGGGTTGTCGTCGCGAATCGGTATCACTGTATGCATCTCGGCATCGAGAAGGCATCACCGTATCAGGAAAATCGACTTCGGGGAAAATCCCCGAGCACTTCAGGACTGTACGCACACAAGCCCGGGGGGTTTTGAGCGGTATCGGCGCGGCCGATACCTTTCGAAACAACTCGCGCGCCGCTTTGTTGTACGATACGGATGTCAAATTAGAAGGGGCATCGCGAGCTGCCTTGGTATCCTGGCCAAGCGATACTCGCTACGCGACTAGCGCGGCAACAGCACCAATTAACGACTGTAACTGGAGACAAGCACCATGGCCGAACGCAGCAACGCACAGGTCTTTGGCGCAATCGTTATTGCGATAGCGATAGGCGCCGCCGTGTCGTGGGCCGGCAGCGACGGGGGCGATCGAGTCGGATCAGTGCCGTTGTTTGCACTTTGCGGCGCCGTGGCATTCGCGATCAATTGGTTGATATTCATCCCCTCGGTACTCGCAGGAACAGAACGCTATTACGATCTCGTCGGCGGCCTTACCTACATCACGACGATCATCGTCGCGGTGCTCCTGTCCGGTGCGCTCGACCTGCGCGCGACGCTGGTTGCCGGGATGGTGCTGTTCTGGTCGTTGCGGCTGGCAACGTTTTTGTTCCGGCGGATCTCGAAAAGCGGCGGCGACAGCCGCTTCGACGACATCAAGCATCGGCCGCTGCGCTTCTTCATGGCATGGACGCTGCAGGGTCTTTGGGTATTGCTGACGGCGGCTGCCGCACTCGCCGTCATCACGGGCGGTACGCGCGAGCCACTCGGGGCCGTCGGCATCATCGGTATTGCTATATGGGCGCTGGGCCTGCCATCGAGATCGTCTCGGATCGACAGAAATCCAAATTCAAAGACGACCCGGACAACGACGGAAAATTCATCGACGTCGGCCTGTGGGCGTGGTCCCGTCACCCGAATTATTTCGGCGAAATCGTACTGTGGATCGGGATGGCAATCGTCGCCGTGCCCGTGTTGCAGGGCTGGCAGTGGGCGACGCTGATCTCCCCGGTGTTCGTGGCGTTTCTGCTGATCAAGGTAAGCGGCATCCCGCCGCTGGAAGACAAGGCCGACAAGCGCTGGGGCGGTCAAGACGACTACGAGGCCTACAAGCGCAGGACGCCGGTGCTCATTCCAAAGCCACCCGCGATGCAGGGCTAGGCCGGTCAGGGCTTCCCTACGCGGCGGAGCGTTTCTTGCGCACGCGGTCAGGACCCTGGTGCCAAACAGCCGGCGCTTTTTTATAGCGGCGTTGCTGTTGGCGGCCCTTGCGGCGTGCAGCCCGATCTGGCTCGTCAACGGGCTCAGTCCGTCGAAGCATTACGAGCGAGCCTCGAGCCGGGCGTACGGCAGACCTCTCCCGACAGACCGCTGACATCTATACGCCGCGTGCCATGACGCGACCGGCTCCGCTGGTGGTGTTTTTCTACGGTGGCGGCTGGCGGGATGGGCGCAAGGAAGACTACGAATTCGTCGCCTCCTCCCTTACGAAAGCCGGCTTCGTCGTCATCATTCCGGACTATCGCTTGTTTCCCGAGGTCGTGTTTCCGGCGTTCGTCGAAGACGGCGCAAGAGCGGTGTCGTGGGCGCTGAAGAACGCCGGGGATTATGGAGCGAGTCCGGATGAACTGTTCCTGATGGGACACTCCGCCGGTGCCCATATTGCCGCACTGCTGAGCACGGACCCGCACTACCTGGCCGAACACGGTCTGGATTCGGCTGCGCTGCGGGGCTTTGTCGGTCTTTCAGGTCCGTACGATTTTCTGCCGATCGAGTCGGGTTATCTTCTCGAGGTGTTCCCGGAAATCCTGCGCGGCGCAAGTCAGCCCATTCGTTTCGTTTCGGCGGACGTGCCTCCGACTTTGTTAATCCACGGCACAGACGACAAGGTCGTCCTGCCTGCTAACAGTGAGCGACTGGCAGAGCGATTGTCCGAACTTGGCGTTGACGTAACGCTTAAGCTGTATAAAGGCGCGGGTCACGCCGAGGTTGTAGCCGCGCTGGCGCCGCCACTCGACTTTACCGGCACGACGCTCGAGGACGTTCGAAAATTCCTGGACAGTCACAGGAAGCAGGCTGCAAAACTACGCTAAGGCATCAGTCGCTCAGGATCGTCCACCTGTCCATTCGCAAGCTCCGACGAGGTATCCACAACCTGAAAAAATCGTGGTACCCCATCGTAGCGGTTATCATGGACAATGCCCGCAAGATCCGCGGGCTCACGTTTGCTGTAGATGTTCTGCGGAAAAATGCGCTTCGCGCGGCTCGGCATCGAGTGATTGCGGACCAGACCTAATACGGAACCCTGAACAAGCCTATGACATTTCTTAATAAACATCATGATGTTGTCGCGATAGCACGTGTCCCGCTTGCCTTAATTTTGGCGCTGTCGTGCTTGCCGCTAACGACCGTTCTGGCACAGGAACCCGGCGAACTGGCCGATCCCGAACCGCTCATCGAAGCAGAGCCGGGAACGAGCCGGCAGATACCCGCATCGCAGAGCGCATCCGCAGCATTTTTGACCAGATTGAAACGCTGCAGGGCGTCGATGTCGTCGTTCGCGAGGGCGTCGTGATGCTGTCGGGTTCAGTCGCAAACGACAAGCAGGCGCAGCGCGCGCTGGATCTCGCGATTCGACTGGAGGGTGTGGTTACTGTCGACGACGGTATCGACAGAACGCTGGACGTACAAAGCAACATCATGCCGCTGATCGACCAGTTCCAGTCGAACTTGTACCGGTATACGCGGGCGATACCGCTGATTCTTGTGGCGTTGGCGTATTTTCCTGCTCATCGCCTACGCCGGGCACATGCTGGCCAAATGGTCGTCATTGTGGCGACGACTGGCACCCAATCCGTTTCTGGAACAACTGCTGGCACAGGCAATTCGCGTGATCGCCATACTGATCGGCCTGGTCACCGCCCTGAACCTGATCGGCGCGACCGCGCTCATGGGCACCATTTTGGGCGGTGCCGGCGTACTCGGTCTCGCCATCGGCTTTGCGGTTCGCGACACCATGGAAAACTACATCTCCAGCATCATGCTGAGCCTGCGCCAGCCGTTTCGCGCCAACGATCACGTTGTCGTTGGCGATCACGAAGGCAAAGTCGTGCGACTCACATCGCGCGCCACCGTATTGATGACGCTGGACGGCAATCATTTGCGGATTCCCAATTCGACGGTGTTCAAAGCCGTGATACTCAACTACACGCGTAATCCGGAGCGTCGCTTCGATTTCGATCTTGGCGTCGACGCGGAAGACGATCCGGTAGCGGCGATGAAAACCGGTCTGGATGCAATGGAAAAACTGGACTTTATTCTCAGCGAACCCAAGCCTAACGCCATCATCGCGGCTGTCGGCGACTCAAACATCGTCATCCGGTTTATGGGTTGGGTCGACCAAACGGAAAGCGACTTTGGCAAGGCTCGCAGCCTCGCCATCCGCGCGGCTATGACGGTCCTCGAGGAGGAGGGCTTCACGTTGCCGGAGCCCATCTATCGTTTGCGATTTGATCAGCCGATCCCCCAACAGAAGCTGAGCGAACTGGCAGGCGCCGCAAAAGCGGTCGCGCCAGGCGCTGAAACCATCGAAAAATCGCCGTCGCCGGTGGTTGAACAAGGGGACGACATCCTGGACGTCAGCCCCGACCTGCATCTTGAAGAAAGCATCAATAGCGAACGCGCCACGGACAGCGAAAGCGACTTGCTTGATCAGAACCGGCCGGTTGAGTAAGCCTTACGCGTGCGACGTGATTCGTTTGCCCGACTTACGCCCGGCGTTTGACGTTGGCAGCGTGTCCGGGAATACTGACGATTCGTTTACGCGCGCGGTGACGCCAGGCAAGCAGTGAAGAGGATGCGATAGCGTCATCCCATGGACAGACCTGTCTCGAGCAACTTTGGCAGTGAAGACAATGCGACAAGAACCACCGAACAGTCTTGATTCATCGCGCGCTGTAGATGGCAGCAACGCATTCGACGCAGCAGAACCGAAGCCCGGGCACAGGCCGCCGCCCGGCAAGCCGCAGCCCGAACCCGTCAAGGAGCCGCCCGGACGACCCGGCCGCGATGTGCCCGAGCCACCGCCGATCGATGACCCGCGACCGCCCAAACCGGGAAAGAAGGTGCTGAAGGGCGTTTCTCGCCGCCTGTCAGGAATTCGCGAGCGAGTCGACCCGGCGCACGTACTCGTCAATATCGAACTTTGACTCCAGCCCGCCTGCGCTCATGTAGCGCACCTTGCCGAAAATTTTTCGCTCGGCCCACGCCTGGTCGTGCAGACCGAATAGCCACGCGACGTTGGAATAGGAGCTGGCGTCCCGGCCGTCGAGAAAGTACTTGTTGTTCAGGTAGAGGGTGGTCTGATAAGCGTATTCCGGCGTATTGCACCACTCCAGAATCTTTTTGCCCCAATACATTCGCAAATAGTTGTGCATGTAGCCGGTGGTGAGCATCTCTTTCATAGCGGCATTCCAGTAGCGGTCGTGGGTATCCGCATTTTCGAGCTCGCTGTCGGGTGTAGCGCTGCGGCCGCTTGTCGTCCTTGTGATCCGCCAGTGTTTCTCGTGCCCAGTTCGGCAGACAGCTGAACTTGTCGTAGTCGTCCGTGTAGTGGACGAAGTTGCAGGCCAGCTCGCGCCGCACGACAAGCTCTTCGAGAAAAGCCTCCTTGTCTTCCTCCGAAGCGCCAGAAGCGCGCTGCGTTTTGTAGGCAACTTCGACCGGAGAGATCTGACCGAAATGGAGGTAGGGACTCAGTTCGGACGCCTGGGGCGATGACGGGTCGTTGCGCGCACTGGCATAGCCAGGCAAGCCACTTCTGAGGAAACCTGACAAGCGGCGTCGCGCAGCCTCTGTCCCGGGCCCGAATCGCCCGGCCGGTGCGACGCTGCTGTCGATGTCCAGGCTGCGTAGCAATCCCTGCCACTGACGCAGCTCGATATCGCCCTTTACCTGAAGCCGCAGCGACGAGCGCTTCAGTTTCGTCGGTCTGAGGTTTCGGATGTAGTCGTCTCTTTTTCCGTTGACCTTCTTGCGGATGGTCCTTGCGGCCCATTCGCGTTTATCGGAGGTCGCTTCGATCGGCACAATCACGTCCCCCTCGACCTGCACGAGTCGGCAGCCCAGGTTGTCGGCCAGGTCGGAACGCCAGCCGCGCTGATGCCTGAGGTAACCGCGATCGCATACAACCAGCACCGCGTTTTCTGCCAGCTCAGCCACCAGCTCCGGCGGAGGGCACGCTCTTTGCGATCATTTTTATATCGCGCTTGACGAGGGCCTCCGTTGTTTCCGCGAGCCCTTCCAGCATGAACGCGAAGTGCCGCTCATTTGCGTCTGGATAGTTGGTGTCGAGACCGAACGCTGCGATTAGCGGCACGTCGAGCGCATTCGCCTGTCCAGCGGCATATTCCAGGGCGGGGTTGAAAGCCTCCCGTTGCGATTGTTGCATCCAGTAAACGACGTAGCGGCCGTCTTCGTTGACGGCGCTGTCATTCAGGCACTGAACCCTCTTTTCTTCGATCATGACGCGGCCTCCCGGTTCTCGACATCCTGAAGTGTGCGGCCGAGCAGCGCACCGCCAAGACCCATTAGCGATAACACAGCGATGACGCCGGCATTGGTGATGATGGGCGCCAGTGCACCGACCGAACCCACCACCAGCAACAGCACGCCGATCACCGTGTTGCTGATCGCGACGTAGTCAGTGCGCTGGTTGCCACTGGCGAGATTGACCACGTAGGTCTTCCGGCCGACGCGTACACCGCTGTGAGCCAGTGACAGCACGAAGTAGGCGACCGGCACAAACCACGCGGTGCTGATAAGCGCCGGAAGCTGCCAGGCGACGGCGGCCGTCGTCATGCCGATAGCAGAGGTCACCAGCGCCGCAGCAACCATGACGCTCTTGCTCGATGAGTCGGCAAAACGTCCCCACACCGGTGCGCTCACGAGACTGGCGAGTCCCGCGGAGGCCAGGAATGCGCCGAGCAGATACCCCTCTGAACCGTAGGTTTCGACCGCGAGCGCCACGTAGAACGGCGCGCTGAGCGAGGAGCACATCAGCAAGGCGCGCGTGGCAACGAACCGGCCAAAGGCTTTGTCGCTGACAAGAATCCGGAGGCGCTTGATGGACGCCAGCGCGTTGCGACCGCCGCCGGTCTCACCCGGCACTTCCCTGACCTGCGCGTAGATCGCCGCCGCGATAAACCAGAGTGCGCCGGCGGCAATCAGCAGCCGGCCGAGCAGCGACGGCCCCAGTTGCGCGGCGTCCGGGAGCATCAGCATGATGCCGACGCCGATGCTGATAAGACCGGCCATACTCGCCGACCATCCGGTCAGTTGACCACGCTTCGGTTTCGCAATCGTCTTGCCGAGCACGTCCTTCGCCGCCACGGAACTCAGGCTGCGCGCGAGGCTGAACAGAGCGATCAGCCCCAGTATCGCCCAGCCAGCCCTGCCGCCCTCCAGGTACATCGCGGTCAGGCCGATGCCGGCTATGCACAAGCCCTGCCCAACCGACCCCACGACCCAGACCCATTTGCGAACGGCGAGCTTGCGGATGCTGCTGCCAATAAACAGTTGCGGCAGCATCGAACCGGACTCGCGTAGCGGTACCAGGAAACCCAGCACCCAGGCGGGCGCGCCGACGGCGGTGGTTACCCATGCCAGCGTCGTCTTCGGACTTGCGACAGCGTCGCCCAGTTTGGTGAAGGTATAGCTCAGCAGCAGCAACACGAAACTGCGCGGCGTCTCCCGACAGGCGCGCTCGCTGATGTCGTCGCACAGACGTGCGTCCTCATCGTCGGTTAGCTTGTCGTAGATTGCGTCGCTAAAGGCCATCCGTACCCCCATCCAGGTTCGGGTATCCAGCGCGTTCGCCTGCCGCTCTCTGCCGGTGTCGCGGAGCAAAGCGGTCGGCATGGGCGGCTTCTGACATTCCCACCCGGACAATGCGCCGCTACGGCGTCAGAACACCAGACCTAACGATTAAAACGCGTCACCGGCGCGCAGGTGTCGACCAGGGTTGTGGCTGGATACGCTCGCCTGCTGACCGGGCTCACCGTTTCAGACCACAGGTCTCGAAGGCGTCACGAATGACCGTTTTTTCAGCCTCTGTCAGTTCGAGCATGGGCGGGCGCACGCGGCCGCCGACCTGTCCCAGCAGCTCTTGCCAGTACTTGCCGAAAGCCTGCGGTTTGTCCACCGGTTTTGAGCGGCTCATCGCCTCTCGAACGGGGTTCAGGCTGTCACGCACTCGACGCGCTTCTTTGAAGTTTCCGGCGAACGCGAGGCGCGTATAGTCGTCCATGCGCTTGTCGTTTTTAGTCTGCAATTGATACGGCGGCGAGGAACACAGATACAGCCGCCACCCAAGCTCTTCGATATTGTCCAGCCACTCGTCCTCCGACGATGTCGAAACCTGGATCCTGTCTCCGACCATGTGACTCAGCCGCACATACATCTCGCGAGGCACCGAGTACTTGATGGCAACGATATTCGGCAGCTCGGCGATACGAGCGCACTCCTCCGGTTGCATCAGGTAGCCGGAATCCGGATGGCTCCACATGGAAATACCGATATCCAGACGGTCACACAGTGCCTTGTAGTATTGATACAGGACCTCGCCGCGGTCGTGAATAAAACTCAAGACCGGTGCATGAACAACGATGTAGTCAGCCCCGCAGTTCTGCTGCGTGCAGGGCGAGATCAAGAACGGTGTCAAAATTCTGGTCCGAGACGGAAACGATAACCCCGGCCTTGCCGTCACATTCTTCGGCTGCAATCTCGAAGTTCCGCTTGCGCTCATCAAGGCTCATCGAGAAAAACTCGCCCTGCTTGCCGGCGATAAACAGCCCCTGGATATCGAGGTCATCGATCCAGTGACGAATATTCGCGCGCAGACCGGCTTCGTTCAGCGACAGGTCGTCGTTGAACGGATTCAGGGCGGCGGCCCAGATCCCGCGCATGTTCTCGCGGGCATAGTCCTTTGCATCCAGCTTTGAGTACTTAATGGCGATACATCTCGTTGGTTGATATGGTCCACGACGATCCAGGAGCGTCTGGATGAAATATACTTATAATTCGCTTGATCGTACATTCACTGCCAAATGAGGCTGGCCGCGCCAGGCTCTATTCGAGAAAGCCAATGAGCACCTATCCGGACCTGCACCTCTACATCAATGGGGAATGGCGCAAGACCGCCAGCGACCTTCCTGTACTGAACCCGGCAACGGAAGAGGAAATCGGGCGCCTGCCCCACGCGGAAAAATCGGACCTGGACGATGCGCTGGAAGCGGCGGCGAACGGCTTCAGGATCTGGAGTCACGTAGCGCCGGCCGACAGGGCCAACGTCCTGTACAAGGCCGCGGCGATCATGCGCGAACGGCAAGAGGAAATCGCCACCGCCATAACGGCAGAACATGGCAAGCCGCTCAAGCAGGCGCGGCTCGAGGTGATCCGGGGCTGTGAGTTTTTTGAATGGGACGCGGGTGAAGCGACCCGCACCTACGGGCGCGTCATACCCAGTGCGCCGGGTGTCCGGTATTTCGTACACCACCAGCCGATCGGCATAGTCGCTGCATTTTCGCCCTGGAATTTTCCATTGAGTCAGCCCTGCCGCAAGGTGGCGGGCGCCATCGCATCAGGATGTTCCATTATTCTAAAAGCGTCTGAAGAAACGCCGGCAGGCGCGCTGCACATTGCCAGGGCCCTGCATGACGCCGGCCTCCCGCCCGGGGTGCTTAACCTGGTGTTCGGCACCCCGTCCGACATATCCGATCACCTGATCGGGCATGAGCAGGTGCGATTGGTAGCATTTACCGGCTCTACCGCGGTTGGCCGGCATCTCACCATGCTGGCCACACAGCACATGACCCCGGTCCTGATGGAGCTGGGCGGCCACGCGCCGGTCATTGTTTGCGAAGACACGGATGTTGAAGCGGCAGCCTTGAGCGGCGCCATTCGAAAAATGCGCAACGCGGGTCAGGTCTGCACGTCGCCCACTCGCTTCTTCGTGCACGAGAGTATCTTCGAGTCCTACACCGAGACCTTCGTACGCCGTGCCGCCGCGACCGTCGTAGGCAACGGTGTTGACCCCGGAGTTGAGATGGGGCCACTTGCTAACGATCGCAGAGTCGAAGCGCTCATGGATCTGGTTGAAGACGCGTGCGAACAAGGTGCAGAACTCAAGACCGGTGGCCGGAAAATCGCCGGCAAGGGCTATTTCTTTCAGCCGACGGTACTGGCCAACGTGCCGGACGACGCGCGGGTCATGCAGGAAGAACCGTTCGGGCCATTGGCGATCATCAACCCGGTCGCATCGCTGGATGAGGCGATCGAAAAAGCGAACTCCGTGCCCTATGGCCTGGCCGCCTACGGCTTTACCAACCGCGCAGACTACGTGGATCGCATGATCGAAAGAATCGAAGCGGGCAATGTGTCGATCAACACGCTGGAAGCTTCGCTGCCTGAAACGCCGTTTGGCGGCGTAAAGTCCAGCGGCTATGGCCGTGAGGGTGGTACCGAAGGCCTGCTCAACTACATGGTTACGAAGAATATCTCGCACAGCCTGGCCATCGTGTAGGCGACGCTTACGGGGCTATTGGTCTCCGAAGGCGTCTGTGGCCAGGCCAAGCAGTCGATCCATGACGTATTGCTTGTCCCAGTCCTCTTCGATCTCTGGCAGCGACATGATTTGTTCCATCACCCTGTTCTGCTCATCACCGATTCGCAGTGCTTCGGAATACGGGACATCCGGTGAGAATGTCACCATCGAATAAAGCGGCGTCCACAGATCCGGAAACCGATTGCTGAACTTGGCTTCGATCATCTTCTGCGAACCTGGAATTTTCTGTCGCCCGACAAATCGCTCATCTCGACGAAGTTTCGCTTGGACAGCTCGGCAATAGCATCGCCATTGGGCTTGCGCGCGTTCTCGTAGGCCGGAAAGATCGCGTCCCAGTCGTGATCGTGCGACTCGATTAGCCGATTCAGTTCGGCGCAGTCTTCAAATCCGCAGTTCATCCCCTGGCCGTAGAACGGCACGATAGCGTGCGCTGCGTCACCGATAAGACCGACCTTGCGATTGAATGACCACGGGAACACCTGAACGAGAAACAGCGGCGACGCCGTTTTCTCCATGAACGTGTCGACAGGATCTTCCAGATAGTCCATCGCATCAGCGAAATTCGACTCGAAGAACGTCTCGCACAGCGGATCGTTCTTGCAACGATTCAAACGACGGATCGCCGGAATGGTTCAGAAACAACGTGCAGGTGAAAGTGCCGTCCGGGATTCGGCAACGCAATCAGCATGAAGTCCTTGCGCGGCCAGATGTGCAGCGCATTCTTTTCGAGCTTGTGTGAACCCTCCCGGTCGGCCGGAATATTCAGCTCGATGTAGCTCTGCGGCATGTACTCCTGGCTGTAGCTGAATCTCGGCAGACTGTGCGCCAGGCGTCGTACCTTCGAATACGCACCGTCCGCGCCGAACAGGTAATCCGCCTCGACGGTAATCTTGCTGTCACCCTCAGCCTGGAACACAGCGGCTGCGGTCTTGAAGTCGACGTCGACCAGCCGATGCTCGAAGTACGTGTCTATATTCGGCTCCCTGTCAGCGATATCCAGCAGCTGCTCGTTGATACCGCCGCGTGACACCGACCAGATTGCATCGCCTTGTTTGCCGTAGGGCAACGCGCTCTGTTTGCCGTCGAGGCCGTGAATGGCGCGGTGATACATCGGGATAGCGCCGGCCTTCGCGTCTGCACTGATGCCGATCTGCTCGAGCGACCGCCAACCCCGGTCGGACAACGCGATGTTGATCGACTTGCCCTGGTAGATACTGGTCACGCGGGAGTCCGGTCGTCCCTCGTACAGGCCGACCTCGTAGCCGTGCCGGCCCAGCAGGATCGCGAGCAGCGAACCGACCGGGCCGCCACCTGCCACCGTAAATTTTTCCCTCGTCATTCTCTGCTGCTCCTACACCAACAGTTCGCGCATCACCTTGCCAAAGGTGAACACGTCCTCGAATGAATTGTAGAGCGGTACCGGCGCCATCCGAATAATGCAGGGCTCGCGGAAATCGGCGATGACGCCAGCGGCGATCATGTCATCGAACAACTTGCGTTCGCGCCCGGCAACATCCATCGAAATCTGGCAACCGCGCTGGCCGGCGTCGCGCGGTGTAATCACGCTGATCTTCGCATCCGGGAACTCGCTGGCGAGTTCGTCAATCGTGTACTCGAGGTAGCCTGTCAGCTTCTCGCTCTTCTTCCGCAACGCCGGCATACCAGCCTCAGCGAATACCTCGAGCGATGCCTTCATCGCCGACATGCCGAGGATCGGCACGTTGCTCAGCTGCCAGCCTTCAGCGCCTTCCATCGGTTGAAAGCCGTTTTTCATCTCGAACCGCGTCGTCTTGTCGTGCCCCCACCAGCCGCCGAATCGCGGCAAATCGAAACTCCGACCATGACGTTCGTGCACGAAAATACCGCCGACGTTGCCCGGGCTCGAGTTCAGGTACTTGTAGGAGCACCACGCGGCGAAGTCGACGTTCCACTCATGCAGCGCCAACGGCACGTTGCCCGCGGCGTGGGCAAGATCAAACCCGGCGACTGCGCCGACGGCATGCGCCGCTGCAGTCAGGCGGGGCATGTTGAACAGCTGGCCCGTGAAGTAGTTGACGCCACCGAAAAAGACCAGCGCGAGCTCGTCGGCATGGGCATCGATCGCGGCGAGGATGTCCTCTTCCCGAATCAAGGTCTCACCAACCCTCGGCGCCACCTCGATGATGGCGTCGTCGGGATCAAAGCCGTGAAACTGCGCCTGTGTCTCCAGCAGGTATCGATCCGACGGAAACATCTTCGCTTCGCTGATGATCTTGTAGCGCGTCTTGGTGGGCCGGTAGAACGACACGAACAGCAGGTGAAGATTGGTCGTCAGCGAATTCATGCAGACAACTTCGGACTCCTTCGCACCGACAATGCTGGCCATCGGCGGCGTCAGGAGTTCGTGATAGCTGTACCACGGGTTGGTCGAATGAAAATGCCCTTCAACGCCGTACTTCGCCCACTCGTCGAGTTCCAGCTCAACGGCGGCTCTTACGGTCTTTGGCTGAAGCCCAAGCGAATGCCCGGTGAAATACACGAGCTCGCTTGTGCCCAGCGACGGGAAGTGGAACCGGTCGCGATACGGCTTAAGCGGGTCCGCCGCATCCTGGGCCCTGGCAAACTCGAGTGATGGTTCGTACTGCATGTCAGTCGTTGTCGCTTGCTGACTCGATTCCGGCGGAATGGACACCCACCCTTCCGGCGGTTCCTTGCCCGGATGAAGCGCACCGCAATCGGGACAGGTTCGCGCGTCTTCGTCACCATAGAACGACTCATACAGCGGCGGCAGATCGTGCACGATCGACTTCAATAACACTTCGACCCGGTGCACGAGGCTGCCGCACTCGAAGCAGTACCACTCGAAGGCATCTTTCAGCCCGTCCGGGCGCTTGGGCTCGATCACCAGCCCGACGCTGCCGGCCATGGGCCGCTGCGGTGAGTGTCGAACGTGCTTCGGCAGGAAAAAAACGTCGCCCTCGCGAATAACGACGTCGTAGAACTCGCCGTCATCAAACACCTTCAGCACCATGTCGCCTTCGAGCTGGTAGAAGAACTCTTCGACGGGATCATCGTGAAAATCGGTACGCTGATTCGGGCCGCCGACGACAAACGCCATCATGTCAGCGTCCTCCCAGATCTGCTGGTTGCCCACCGGCGGTTTCAGAAGGTGCCGGTGTTCGTCGATCCAGTTTTGAAAGTTGAAAGCAGCCAGTCTTGCCATCGCCGATTTGTCCTCACCAGGCCTTGTCACACGGGGTAACAGTTTATCTCAGATAACGATCCGTAACGTGGGGTTCAGTATCTCGCGCACGACACTCATTGCCGTGAGTGCGGAGGAGCGGGGATTGTCGGGCAACGAACTCCCTTCGATGCGGAATTCGTAGCGGCCGAAGGCGCCCTCGGCCACGATCTCGTGCACGTTGCGCGTAACATCCGGGTCCGCGATGAGTTCGACCTTCGTGTCGTCGAAGCCAATGCCTGCGAGCGCGACGGAGGCCGCGACATTCGCGTTCTTCGGGTATTCGAGCGCCGCATCCCGGGCGTTGCCGCTGAAGTGCACGGTTGCCTCCGACAGCGCATCGAGGTCGAGCTTTGATTCGGCAGGAGAGCCGCGCCAGCCCTGCGGGGGCTTTCGGCCTCGTATAGGTCACCTGCGTCAGCGTACCGACGCTACCCGCCGACAGCGCATCGAGCGAGCCGATGGCGCCGGATACGACACGTAACTGCGATCCGCCCCGCTGCGCGGCGGCCGCGAGCCTGTCATAAAGCCCTGCATCGGCCAACGCACCGGAGGACACCGACAGGAGATTGATGCCGCGGGAAAGAATGCCCTCGCCGTGCTGTCGTAGCGCCGGATGACCTGCGCAGTCGACGGCCAGGTCTAGCCGGGCTGTCAGGTCGTCAAAACTACTTGCGACCTCGACGTCGTCACCGAACAACTTCGCGCGCCCGAGACTCATTCCCCGGCTTGACGATTGCAACGCCTATTTCGACGCTGTCGTAGTCAGCCAGGTAGTCGGCGACCGCCTCGCGCGATAGCGCCACAACCGATAATCGCGATGGTCTGCATCGTTTCGTTCCCTGAAGACTCTCGAGGGCAATTCTGCTACGAATCAGATCGGGGTGCGAAGTTTTCGGTGAAACGCCCGGGGTGGGACTGTCATGACGGCCGCAGCGTGGCGCGGCTTCGCCGTAAATCCCAGGCGTTTGCCCGGAAAGGTTGATTCGGGCCCGGCATCGCCCGTCTGTATAATGCGCCGGATGACACAGACCGCCAGAGACGTACTGAACGAGGTTTTCGGCTACCCGGAATTTCGCGGACACCAGGAACAGGTCATCGCCGCCGCCATGGAGGGGCGAGATTCGCTGGTCCTGCAGCCTACCGGTGGCGGCAAGTCGCTGTGTTACCAGATCCCGGCGCTGCTGAATGAGGGCGTGACGATCGTGGTCTCACCGCTGATTGCGCTGATGCACGACCAGGTGATCGCGCTCGAGCAGCTCGGCATTGCGGCGGCCTGTCTTAACTCGAGCCTGACGCACGAGGAACAGCGAGCGGTGCTCGAACGCCTGCGGGAGGGCCGTCTGCAGCTTTTATACGTCGCGCCCGAACGGCTGATACAACAGCGAACGCTCGAGCAGCTGAGATCCTGCAACGTCGTCGCTAATTGCTATCGACGAGGCGCATTGCGTATCGCAATGGGGCCATGATTTTCGCGAGGACTACCTGGCGCTCGGTGAGCTTGCGCAAACGTTTCCCGGCGTGCCCCGCATGGCGCTGACGGCAACCGCAACAGAACCCGCACGCGAGGATATCGTCGAGCGACTGGCGCTCAACAACCCGGCCAGGTTCATCGCCAGTTTTGATCGCGCCAATATCCGCTATGTCGTACGCAGCAAGGTTGACGCGAAACGCCAGCTGCTGGGATTTCTCGCCGATCACCGCGGCGATGCCGGCATTGTCTACTGCATGACGCGCAAGCGCACCGAGGCGGTAGCCGGCTGGCTCACCGACCAGGGCTTTGATGCGCTGCCCTACCATGCCGGCCTTTCCGCAGACACGCGTACCGAGCATCAGCGGCGTTTCCTTGTGGATGACGGCGTCATCGTGGTCGCAACCATTGCGTTTGGCATGGGCATCGACAAACCCGACGTACGCTTCGTCGCCCACCTGGATTTACCGAAAAGCATCGAGTCCTACTACCAGGAAACCGGCCGTGCAGGACGTGACGGCCAGCCCTCAGTTGCCTGGATGGTCTACGGCCTGCAGGACATTGTGCGCCTGCGGCAGATGGTAGAAACATCCTCAGCCGGCGAGTCGCATAAACGCAGCGAACGCGCCAAGCTCGATGCGCTGCTGGGCTGGTGCGAGGTCACCGAGTGCCGCCGCCGCTCGCTGCTGGCCTATTTCAGTGAGTCGCTCGGTGAGGACTGCGGCAATTGCGATGTCTGCCTGACGCCGCCGGACGTATTCGACGGCACGGAAGCGGCGCAGAAAATACTCTCGACCGTCTACCGCACCGGGCAGCGCTTCGGCACGGCGCACGTGGTCGATGTCGTCACTGGCAAACAGACCGACAAAGTGCAAACCCACGGTCACGAAGAGCTGAGTGTTTTCGGCATCGGGGCCGATCTCGATGCCCAGCAGTGGCGATCCGTACTGCGACAACTGATCGTGCTCGGCTACCTGTCGGTCGATACCGGCGGGTTCGGCGCGCTGCAGCTGACCGAGCAGAGCCGCGAGCTGTTGCGCGGCAACGTTCAGCTACCCTTGCGCCGCGATCTGCTGGTGCCGCGCGAAACCGCGATAGCCAAACAGAAAAAGAAGGGCGAAGTGTTCATCGTATCCGACGATGATCGTGGCCTTTGGGAGACACTCCGGACGTGTCGCAAACGCCTTGCCGATGAAAACGGCGTGCCACCGTACGTCATATTTCACGACTCGACGTTGAGCCAGATGGCGGTCAGCAAGCCGCAAACGCCCGGTGAGCTGCTGGAGATTTCAGGCGTCGGCAAGACCAAGCTCGAACGCTATGGGGCTGAGTTCCTGGAGGTGCTGCGGGCTGAGGCGACACCCGAGCTTGCGGCCGAAGCGGCATCGTAGTGGGGGTTGCCGCCATTGGCCTGGTCACCTGACCGTATGTGCGGTCCTACCCCTGTGTACGTTGACGCACACAGTGACGCTCGTTCGTAGTATTGTGGTGCGTCACAGGGTGCATTTGAGACGACCCTGGCGACGGTAACAGGCTTTCAATGCGGCAGGACCAGATTCATGGCGACCCCACACAGCCCGAAGCAAAACCATCTGCTCGCAGCGCTTCCTGCCGACGGAGTTCGAACGGATTGCTCCCTCTCTGGAGCTGGTCCCACTGAAACTGGGCGAAGTTCTCTACGAGTCTGGCGGCCAACTGAAACATGTTTATTTCCCTACTGACTCCATCGTGTCATTGCTGTATGTAATGCAAGATGGTGCGTCGGCCGAGATCGCCATCGTCGGCAACGAGGGCATTCTTGGCATTTCGCTGTTCATGGGCGGTGAGACAACGCCGAGTCGCGCCGTGGTGCAGAGCCAGGGATTCGGCTATCGCCTGCCGGCACAGCAACTCAAACTGGAGTTCAATCGCGCAGGCCCGATGATGTATTTGCTGCTGCGTTATACGCAGGCCCTTATCACCCAGATGTCGCAAACTGCCGTATGCAACCGCCACCATTCGGTCGACCAGCAGCTGTGCCGATGGTTGCTATTGAGCCTCGACCGCCTGTCCTCCAACGAGTTATCAATGACGCAGGAGCTGATCGCCAATATGCTCGGCGTGCGCCGCGAAGGGGTCACGGAGGCAGCCGGAAAGTTGCGGGATGCCGGTATCATTCAGTACAGCCGCGGTCACATCAAGGTACTGGACCGGAGCAGGCTGGAGCAACATGTCTGCGAATGCTACGCCGTAGTCAGGAAGGAGTTCGAGCGGCTGCTGTCGGATATCCCACCGGGTCGAGCGTTCAGTTCACTCGTTTAGTCCGCGCCGCCTGAGGCTTTTTTATCGGCCTGCCGGACCTGCGGCAGCCGAATGCGCCCCACCAACTGGCTCCTATGTACGCTGCTGCACAGACCGATCGGCCAGAATACGGATAATCGGTCTGATGCAAACCAATCGCCTGTTGGCCGGTCTTCCCGGCAAAGATCGTCGACAACTCATTGCGGCGTGCGACGAGGTCGAGTTGCAGATGGGTGACGTGCTGTGGCAGCCGCAAAGTCGTATCCGGTACGTCTATTTTCCGCTCGACGGTTTCATCTCCCGGCTGGTGCCTTTCGATGGCCGGAAAAACCTGGAGCTGGCTCTGGTCGGCAACGAGGGCATGCTGGGCATACCGCTGGTACTCGGCGTGAATTCATCGACCTTGCAAGCGCTGGTGCAAGGATCCGGCGGCGCGCTACGCATGAGCGCCGCGTCCTTTCGCAGGGAACTCAAACAACTCCCGGCGTTACGAAAACAGTTGAACCGCTATATCTATGTGTTGCAGGCACAGCTCGCTTTAACGGCGGCCTGTCTCAGCTTCCACTCACTCGACCTGCGACTCGCTCGCTGGCTGCTGATGACCCATGATCGGGCCGATTTCGGCAGCTTTCATCTCACCCATAAGTTCCTGGCGCAAATGCTCGGTGTTCGCCGCGTGGGTATTACCAATGCAGCCGGGCTTATGCAGAAACGAAAACTGCTGCGTTACAGCCGGGGTGAAATCACGATACTGAACCGCCCCGGGCTGGAGAAAGCCTCCTGCACCTGCTATCAGGACTCGAAGGACGTTTACGCAAGCGTTCTTGAGTAGACTTCGGCCCTGCGCCTCGCGCGCCCGGCATCACTTTGCCGCAAGGTACAACGGCATCACGGTTGGCAATAGCTTCTGGATCTGCTTGACGCGACTGGCATCCGCCGGGTGAGAACTCAGGAATTCCGGAGGCTTGCCGCCCGGACTGGCACTCGTCATTTTTTGCCACAACGTGATGCCCGCGCTCGGGTCATA
Organism: uncultured Gammaproteobacteria bacterium; assembly: GCA_963807845.1. Lineage (GTDB taxonomy): Bacteria > Pseudomonadota > Gammaproteobacteria > Steroidobacterales > Woeseiaceae > UBA1847. The sequence goes on along the minus strand of CAWEDS010000030.1, from coordinate 13,169 downwards.
CCCTGATCGTGCGGCGAGTTCGAGACCGATACGATCTGCTTCGCTCTCATCCGTTCGGCTGAAGCGCGTCGCCAGCAATGCCTGGTAACCGATACCGGCCGCGTCGGTCGATGCATCACCGAGTCCGAACACCGCCGCGCCAACGCCGATCGCACCTTGCGCAACCATCGTCTGCGACATCTGTTCACGGACGTGTTCGCGCAGGGCATGAGCTATCTCGTGTCCCAGTACGTTGGCAAGCTCGGCGTCGCTCAGGTCCAGTTTGGTTATCAGACCCCGAGTACACCATGATCTTGCCACCCGGCATGCAGAATGCGTTGAGCTCATCGCTCGTTATGACATTGACTTCCCATTTCCAGGCGGGTGCATCGGCACGGAAAGACCCTGGTCTGCGCTTCGAGGCGACTGGAAATACTACGTACGCGACTTAGCATGGCACGATCATTGTTGAGTACGCCCTCGGCGGACGCATCGGACAGCAGCTTGGCATAACTTTCTGCGGCCATCTGATCGAGCTGTTCCGCGGACACCAGCAATAACTGCGAGCGATCGGCGCCGACGGCGCCACCGGCGGTCGTCGTTGCACAGCCGCTCAGCGACATCACAATCGACGCAACTGCAAAAATTGAATAAATTCGATTCACGATGTCCCAGCCTGCCGCCTGTCTTCCCACCCTGCGTCTGTCAGTTTACGACAGACCACAGGGCATGATGGCAGTTGCTGCATCCGGGCATCATGGTCTTGCGTTCGGCGCAGTGAGTCCCAGGGCGGAATAAAAGAGCCCCGGGAACAGTCGGCCCTGGGGCTGCAGTGCCGGCACTCAATAATAGACGGGGAGAAGCGCGTGCGACGGCCAACTAAATGGATCTATTGGCTATCGCTCAGGGGGCCACAGCTGTTCTTGACGCTAGTGAGCACTACGGCCACTTGGTCTCGGCCGCACGCGCACGCACGAAGCCTGGGCTATTTGTCTTTCTTGATATCGTTCTTTATATCACCGAAACTTGCCTGCGTCTTGCCTGCTGCTTTTTGCAGCTTGCCTTTCTGCTCCAGGCTATCTTTGCCCGTCACTTTGCCGGCAACTTCCTTCGCAGCGCCTTCAGCTTCCTTGATACGACCTTTAATCTGATCTTTGTTCATGATTCGCTCCTGATTGTGTTTGATAACTGTGCATGCACTGGCACGCGATTTTTGAAACCCATGTGCCGTGTATAATCCGGCATCTGTTTAAGCCGCCGGCACTAGCCCCGCTTCAGGCTGCCACCATAAATCAGGCCACCGACCAGCAGCATGCCGACGCCTGCCCAGACGGGAACATTGACACGACGCTTGTCATCAATTGAAATGCTCAATGATCCCAGGTTGGCCTCATGCGTATCTTCGGTGTAGGTAAATCCACCGTAGGCAAGCCCCAGAAGGCCGGCTGCCATCAGCACGATTGCCACGATCTTCGTTCTGTCCATCATTTTTTCCTCTCTGGATTACCGTGGATTGCCGCGGCTGGCGCTGCGTCTGTTGCAGGCCATCCGAAAACGATCGTTAACTGATCGAAAATCAATTCGGATCGACTTCCTCGACGGCATCCTCAATATCCTTTCGCGCGTCGTCGATGGCATCGTCGATCTTGTTGCCGGTCGTTTCACCGCCGGCTTTGATATCTTCAACTGCCTCGTCAATTTCTTCGCCGGCTTTTTCCAGCGGCCCCTGCTTTTCACAGGCCAGGAGGAACATTGATATCGGTATCAGCATTAACCACTTCATAGATTTCCTTTTTCTTGTTAGTTTTTGGACAAATTGGTGGCACGTATAATCGAAGCAACTGACTACTCTGACGTAGCGCTACGTAAGAACTTCAATACTGCGATCAGTATGACCGCGCCCACCAGCGAGACCATAATCCCGCCGATGCTCAGATTTCCCTGGTTGATCGTGGACGTGCTGAAAGCGCTGCCAAACAAGCCATCCGCCGAGTGCAGCGCCGACGATGCCGACGACGACGTTGAGAACGATTCCCTGCCGACCGTCCGTGCCCATAAGCAAGCTTGCCACCCAACCGATCACGCCGCCGACTACCAGCCAAATTACGATATTCATGAATCTTTACCTCGCTCTTTTAACAGCTCGTACTGTACGCGCTGACGGCAGGCTGCGGTCTGTGCGCTGCCGTACAGATGGGCGCGATGACTCGGTGCTCACAGCCAGTATTCCCAGGCACGCGCGTACATTTCTTTTGCGCGCAACGTCAGCGGACGGCGCTTCCACTCCTGCAGCGTGATGGCGTCGGACTGCGCCAGGTCCTCGTCGAACATTGCCTGCACCTGGCGACCAAACTCCTGCCCCAGCACCACCGCGTTCAGCTCCTGGTTGTGCAGGAAGCTGCGCCAGTCGAGGTTGGTCGAGCCGACCGTCGCCCACACGCCGTCAATCAGTGCCGTCTTGGAATGCAGCAGCGCGCCGTGGCGCTCGTATATTTTTACGCCCGCTCGCAACAGGCGATCGTAGTAGCTGCGTCCGGCGTGGAATACCAGCCAGGAATCGGTGGCGCTCGGCAAGATCAGCCGGTACGTCGACGCCGCGCGCGGCGGACGCCTCGAGCGCTGCGAGCAGCTGCGGGTCGGGCACGAAATAGGCATTGGTGATGTAGACACTGGTCTCGGCGCTGCCGATGGCCGACAGCAGCGTCGCGTAGATAAGGCTGAAGGATTCGTCGGGCGTGCTGCCGATCGCCCGCACGACCTCCCGGCCGGCCTTCCTGAGTTTCGGAAAATAGTTCTTCTCCTGCAGCGGGGCGCCCTCCTGCCCTTCCCAGGTTGCGAGAAACAGCTTCTGAAACTCGGCCACCACCGGTCCGCTCAGTTGCAGGTCGGTGTCGCGCCAGGCAGGTGGTGTGTCAGGCCGTGAGACTTTGTTTCTGGCCCTTGCTGAATGAGCCGCCGGAGTAGACGGCGCTGATGTTGATGCCGCCCAGGAACGCGGTGCGTCCGTCGACGATCAGCAGCTTGCGATGGTCGCGCTGATTCACCTCCCAGCCCTTCTCGCCCGCCAGCGGATTCACGGGATTGAATTCGAGCACTTCGATGCCGCTGTCCGTCAGCCGCTTGAAGAAAGCCGCCGGTGTCCCCAGCGTGCCGACGCTGTCGCGGATGAGGTTGACCTGGACGCCCTGCTTCTGTTTGTCGATCAGTGCATCTGCGAAGCGCTGACCGACCTCGTCGTCCTCGAGGATGTAGGTTTCCATGTTGATGTGGTCGCGCGCCTTCAGGATAGCGGCGAGCATGGCCTGGTAGGTGGCCGGACCATCCTGGAGCAGCACGACCTTGTTGCCGGTTGTCAGCGGGCTGCCGACGATCGCCTCCTCGAGCGCCAGATGGCGATCGAAAATGCCGGTGTCCTGGCCGCGCTTTTCCAGGCCGTCGATAATCGCTTTGCTGCGGGCTTCCGACAGCGGTCCGTGCTCCCCTTCCAACTGCACCGCGGGGCCAGAACGGCGGGCCAGATCGGGCACGATCGTCGGCAGCCTGCTGCAGGAGAACACGCCGGCAAGAACGAGGATCGCAACGACGACGAACAAGCCAAGAAATATCTTTTTTCGTAAGCTCACGTTACCGCACCTCGATGTCGTGTTTGATGTCTTTCGCGCGTACGCGTTTTCAATTCAGGCGCACCATCGCCGGGCGTCGCCCCGTATTAATTCGACGCGGCTTTGGGTGTAGCCAGGATGATCTTCTTTGTGTCCAGGAGTTCATGCAGCAGCGGCGAGTCCTCGGCGAGCGTCAACGCGATGTCGATCTGCTCGAGCGCCTGCTCGCTTTGGCCCAAGGCGACCAGCGTCATCGCCAGGTTGTTGCGCGCAATAAGCGAGCTGCTGTCCTCGCTCAGCATGTCGAGGTAGACGGCTTTCGCGGCAGTGAAATTGCCGAGTGCGAACTCGGTGTTCGCCAGACCAAACTGGATGACAGCGTCGTTCGGCCATTGTGAGCGACCGGCCAGCCAGGCATCTCGCGCTGCCTGGTGGTGCCCGGTCTGTTCGAGCCCGGCAACGGCCTCGGCATAGCGAGCCCGGTCCGGTTCGTGCCGGCAGTTCGCCGGGCTTCAGCGTCGTTACAGCCCAGAACTCGCTGCGTCGCCAGGTGCGCAGAAACACGCTGGTACGCATGATCCGCCTCGCATCCGTACCGGAACGAAGAACGATCCGCTTGCTTCTCCGCATCTGTGCCGACGACCACGGCATAGTGCCAGCGCGGCGCCCAGCTGACGCCCAGGTTCTGCAACACCAGCACCGGCCGACCGGCTGCCAGCTCGCCGTTATCGAGGCGAGCCCGGGTGCGAGCACATAGGGAACTCTTTCCGCCGCACGCGAGGCTGCGAGGATTTCCGTTTGCAGGCTGCCCTGGCGCGCAGGCATGTAGACCTGCGCGGTCACGGCATCCAGCGTGGTTTCAACACCGCTCGCTGTCAACACGGTCATCAGGGCCGCGGGCCCGCACTGGAACTGCTGCTGCGGATAAAAAGGCGTATCGACAAGCTCAAGCGGGCTGGGTGCTGACCCATAGTGACTCACGGATGGCGGCATCGTCCCGCAGGCTGCCAGTTGCCATGCAATAATAAAGACCGTCGCCTGCGCCGGTCCTGTGCAGCCAGCCATTCCACGAAGCGTCACTTGCCTTCACGTGTTCTTGAATACGTCCGTAATACCCATGAACTCCAGAATAATGAGCACCATGAATACCGCACCGACAAGGGCCACTGCACCCGCACCAGCGATTTGCTGGTCCAGACTTCCTTCAAGCTCAATCAGTTCGGCGTCGGTCATATTGCCAACCCGTAACTGTACGGCCAGCGGATCCACACCGAACAGTGCCAGCTGTTTGGCCACATCCTCTCGCGCGAGAGTCGTCTCCACACGCGTAATGCGAGCATCCCGTGCTTCACTATGAATAACTTGCTGGGTGCCAATCATTGCCGCGCCGGATGCTTGCGCCAGACCCAGACTCAACAATGAGAGTGACACCAGCCTGACGACAAAATTTCGTAATATTTTTGAGCGCATTGACGTTTCCTTAAGCTATGCGTGACAACAAGTATGTTCGGTGCCTAGCGAATGTCGCATGATGCCAACCGAACTGTGCATGGAACCCTGACGAGTGCACTGTGCTCGCTGCTAGAACTTACGGTCTGTACGCTGCCGCACAGACGCCCTGTCGCGCTGACAATAAGCTTCGTTCATTGCTGTCACCAGACCGTGACAAAGGTCCGGCAATCACCGAACTGGTCCACCAATTGGAGTTACTCATGAACAGAAGAAATCTGATAATCGGGGCATTACTGGGAATTGCGCTGGTTGGTTGCGCGGGCACGCAAACCCAGGAAAGTACCGGCGAATACTTCGACGACACGACGATCACCACGAAGGTCAAAAGCAAATTGCTGCTCTCCAAGGAAACCACTGGCACGGCAATCTCGGTGGAAACCTTCAAGGGAATCGTCCAGCTCAGTGGCTTCGTCAAATCCGAGCAAGAGAAGAAGCGCGCCGGGGAAATCGCCGAGGCAGTAGACGGTGTGAAAAAAGTCGAGAACAAGATATCGATTCGCGGCTCCTGACGGGTTTCGAAGAAATAGCCATGGCGCCATCCCGGCAACTCCCTCCGACCTTGATGATGGTTTCATTTGGCGTATTTGGCGCAGCCGACGAGCTGGGACGGCCGCAGCGCCATCGTCGTCGCAACCATCGCGTTCGGCATGGGCATCGACAAACCCGGCGCCCGGCGGGCTGATCGAGATTTCAGGCATCGGCAAGACCAAGCTCGAACGCTATGGCGCTGCGTTCCTGAAGGTGCTGCGGGCCGACAAGACGCCCGAGCTTGCCACCCAAACAGCGTCATAAGACGAGTTGCTACCATCCACCCGTTCATGCTCTCAATGGTCATGAGTTATGCCATTCGCTGAAAAGCGCACTGGCGGTGCAAATTGGCTAACTAAATCTCCACCGTTTCTCCACACCGACTCCTTGCTCGCTGGTAACACTTTGAGCATTCCAGGATAAGCAAGGGGCAATCATGAAAAGCAAGTCTGCAGCTAGGCTTTTTTTCACTATAGCAATCTTCGCTTTGCTGTCTGCATGCGATAGCAGCAGCGGCGATAATGACGCTGGCACGTCCGCAACAGTCGCGGACGAGACCACGGTTGTGAGTGATGTGGATTTCGAGGTCACCGACTGGACCGAGGCGACTCACAGCAACGACGCTGATCCGAACTACATTGAGGTGTTTGACGATACTCAAGTCAAACGCCTTGATTTCGTCGTCACGGCCGATCGCTGGCAGAGCATGTTGGATGACATGACCGCCACCTATGGCCAATTCGGCCAATCTTCCGGACCGGGTCTAATTGATACTGATGAAGACCCGATCTTCGTTCCGGCAGATGTCTATTACGACGGCACACAATGGTACCGGGTCGGCATTCGCTTCAAGGGAAATTCGACCCTGCAAGGCGCCTGGCAACAGGGGGTTCTGAAGCTCTCCTTCAAGATGGATTTTGATGAGTACGAAGATGACTACCCGCAGATTGATAATCAGCGTTTCTATGGCTTCAAGAAGTTCAGCCTGAAGAACAACTTCGATGACTCGTCATTGCTACGGGAAAAGGTCGCCTCCGACGTATTCAGGAAAGCCGGCGTACCTGTATCACACACGGCTTTCTACACGCTGTACGTTGATCACGGCAATGGTCCTGAGTACTTTGGGTTGTACACGTTGGTGGAGGAGGTTGACGGTGAAGTACTCGACACGCAATTCGCCAGCGACGACGGGAATCTTTATAAACCCGAGGATTTCGGTGCCAGTTTCGTCGACGGATCATTCTCCGAAGTAGATTTCGAGAAGAAAACCAACGAGGACGAGGAAGACTGGTCCGATATTCAGGCGCTGTTTGAAGCACTACATGACGACACCGCCAGCACCGATCCCGCGACCTGGAGAGCAAACCTGGAATCTGTTTTCGATGTCGATGGGTTCTTAAAGTACCTGGCCGTCAACGGCATTATTCAGAACTGGGATTCCTACGGGAAAATGACGCAGAACTACTACCTGTACAACGACCCGGAAACATCGAAACTCACCTGGATCCCGTGGGACCACAATGAAGCGCTCCAGCAAGGAAAACAAGGCGGCGCACTGGCACTGGACTTTGCGAATATGGAAGCGAACAGCTGGCCACTTATTGAGAACCTGTACGCCGATGGCATCTACAAGGCGCAATACGATTACTACCTCCTGGAGGTTATCGGCGATGCCTTTGAGACCAGTACTACGCAGATGCTGTATGACACCTATTCGGCCCTGATCGAGCCCTGGGCGACGACCGAGGTAGCCGGGTATTCCTTCCTAGATGGAGCAAGCGATTTTTACAACGCCATCTCCGCATTAAAAGCGCATGCCAGCAGCCGTGATACCGCAGTGGATACGTACCTGAACGAACAATAGCTTCGCTCTTAACAGGCGAATCGATTCGACCTGGATGGCCGCGGGCTCGAGCGACGGAGAGGTCGCGAGTCCGACACTGACACCGGGTAGATCGAGTCATGAACCCCCTGTGCGCTCATGCGCACCCCGCTTACCCCGCCTCGCGCGGGGTTTTTTTTAACAAATCTGTGTGTAGGTGCCTGCCGGGTGTGCGGTGCGTCTGCCAGGCGCTGGCGATCTGACGTCAAATGAGAAGAGGCCACCTCAAACGAGGCGGCCTCCTGGCATTTACACGGCCTTACCAAGCCGCCTTTTCACTATTGGCGCGCGACGTGCAGGATGCACAACTGCCGCGACGGCTACGGATGGCCAAGAACGGTCCCGGTGGATCGGAATCGCGCTCGCCAGGCTCGTAGCTAGAGCGAACCGAGGAATTCGCCCATCAACCGACGTTCCTCATCCGACAACTGAAAATATGCTCGAGCAGAGCGGCTAGCCTGTCCTTTGTGGCGACGAATCGCGTCAACCTCGGTGAATGACAAACCGTCGTGCATCAGTCGACTCCGCGTACGGAGCCCCCAGAGTGGTGCAGTACGAATGAGATTCGCGGTAAATGCATATTCCGGTGTCGATTGAACGGGAATGCCGTCGCCGCTGCCGATGTCGTGCAGCAGGAAGTCACTGTAAGGGTGAATGATCTTGTTGCCGAGCGCCTCTGGAACCGCGAATGCTCCACCGTTTATGACGGTCCCGGGCGGCGCCGTGACGAGCGTTGTGACGTGGCAGGCATTGCAACCGATGTTGTTGAACACCGTTTCGCCGGACAATGCCTCCGCGGTAATCTCGCCGCGCGCTGGCGCTTTGGTGGATCGCATGAAGTCGGCAAAAACGATGACGTCGATACCGTCGTCTTCCGGATCCGGCACGGGATCGAATTCGGTGCCGTATCCGACGAAGGTGCCACTGGACGTGTTCTCGTCCGGAAACATCGGGCTCGTGATTCCCATCTCATTCAGGTAGGCATCGGCGGCGAAGGACTCGAGACTGGCGTGCTGACTCTTCCAGCCAAAGCGACCAATGCGCGCTGCATTGTTCGCTTCAAGAACCGGAGTCTCCAGCGCCACGCCGCGCATGCCTCTCGGCTGCTGATCACTTATCGATAGCAAGGTCTCGTTCGAAATAGCTTCGACGTATCCGCTGCCAAGTACGCTGGTCGAGAGCCTGAATGTGCGAACATTGTCCTCGGGATCGACGAGTTCGACCAGGTCCGCATGGGTTGCGCGGGATTGAAGGATCGAACCGCCGAGGGACTCGACGAATTCGTTTCGACGCTGCATGCCGGTGCGCTGCTCGGCAATCTGGCTGCCGCCCCCGGTGACGACGTTCTGATGACATTCGCGACAACTCTGCGCATTGTAAACGGGCCCCAGACCGTCCTGCACAGTTTCTACCTCTTCGAAAATGAAGCGGTTGTCATTGAATGAGCGTAAGGCCACGACGGATTCCTCAGTGAGAGTGTCGTACTCCGGCCCCTGATCGAGATAGCCGTTTGTTTGATTGTCGAAGCCCGTCTGTGCTTCCGTGGCATTACCAACGGAGATTTCGGGCGCTGTCCTCTCTTGCTCAACCCTGACTTTCCCATCGTGCTTAAAGCGATCCCGCTTCTCTGCCGCTACGCTTGTCGCTGCTACCGCGGCCAACAACATCAAGCCAAACATCATTTGCATTTTCATGAGTCATCCTTCGTTGCTTGTGAATATCGTATGACCTGACAACGCGCGCGGGTCCCGGATGGAATACGTCGAAATGTGGAGAAAATGAGGAGATGCGAATACGGCGGTGGGGGTTGACGCGCCGATTGAGTGACTCATCGGAGAACGCGAGCTGATGTGTTATGGGGGTATTGAGACCCTACAAGGGGAAAATGGCGCGCCCGACAGGATGGGCCTTCGGCCTGTCCTCGCTTCGCTCGTCGGTGGATTCAGATCGCCTTTGGGCGATCTTCACCCCTGCGGGGCGCCTTCGGCGTCTAAAACGCTAACGCGTTTTGTCGAACAGGAGTCCTCATCTTCATCCAGAACACACCAAAAACAAAAAGGCCCCACGAAGGGGCCCTTTGTGTGCTTATCGACAGATAGCTTACAGATTATTCCGGACACATGGTTTACACATTGACGCATTTGGGGAGAGCCCAGATGCCTTGGAATGAGTGTAAACCGATGGATGAACGACTCAGATTCATAGCCCGGCTCCTCGAAGGCGAGAAGATGGCACCCCTGTGCCGTGAGTTCGGTATCTCCCGAGTCACCGGCTACAAGATCTTCAACCGCTACAAGGACTGTGGCCTGGATGGCCTCAACGATCGCAGCCGGGCACCGTATCGGCAGGCCAACAAGCTGCCCTTCCAGGTCGAACGCACGATCCTCGGCATCAAGAAGGAGCACCCCTCCTGGGGTGCGCCGCAAGATCCGCGACAAGCTGATCCGCGCAGTTCCCGATGATCAAGCCACCGGCGATCAGCACCATTCACGCGGTGCTCGATCGCAACGGCCTGGTGAAGCGCAAGAAGCGTCGGCGCTACAAGGCCAAGGGAACACCGCTGATCGGCGCCCACGAGCCCAACGGCCTCTGGTGCGCCGACTACAAGGGTGAGTTCATGCTCGGCAACCGGCAGTACTGCTATCCGCTCACCATCAGCGACTATCGCTCCCGATACCTGCTTACCTGTGAGGGCCTCAAGTCCACCAAGTCCGACTTCGCCTTCTCCATTTTCGAAAGGGCTTTCAAGGACTTCGGGCTGCCGCAGGCGATCCGTACCGACAACGGCGTGCCGTTCGCCTCCGGCAATGCCCTGTTCGGCCTGACCCGGCTCGCCGTCTGGTGGCTGCGCCTCGGCATCAGCCTCCAGCGCATCAAGCCCGGACACCCCGAGCAAAACGGCCGCCACGAACGCATGCACCTGACACTCAAGAAAGAAGCCACCAAGCCCGCCGCGTTCAACTTCCTGCAACAGCAGGAGCGCTTCGATGACTTCATCGGGGTTTACAACAATGAGCGTCCGCACCAGGCGCTTGGGCGGCGCCTACCCCGGCGATGTGTATACACCTTCAGCGCGCGTCTACGAGCCACCCGCCGAGCCCGACTACCCGTACCACGACCGCGCCATCCGGGTCACTCGCTGTGGCCGCATCTGCTTCGGCCGACGCAAGATCAACCTCTCGATCGCCTTCGCCGGCCAAACCGTGGGCGTTCGACGAGGTCGACGACCAGATCTGGCTGGTCAGCTTCCTGGAGTATGATCTGGGATACTTCGATAAAGAAAGGGACCGGGTGGAACCCGGTCCCTCAATCCGTTCGTACCGGACAAAGTGTTAACTATGTGTCCGGAATAAGGTGTAAACCATGTGACCGGTATACACCTTTGATTTTATGGCGCGCCCGGAGAGATTCGAACTCCCGACCACCTGGTTCGAAGCTTGAAGGTAAATTTAAGTACTTGATTTATATAGCCTAATAGACGGCGTTCGTTGCGATTTCGCCTTACAATGCACAACAATGCACAGCTAATGTCGGAAATTTGTCGGAAGTAACGATTTCCGAATCCCGGCCCCGAGAGGCCATCCCAGATTCGTGGCTAAAATCGCTGTGTAGCTCGAAAAACCACCTCGCCTACCAGGCGACCATCTCAGTTAGGCTAGATACCAGCCATTGTCTATCTATTTACAATATGTCGATTCTGACATACACTCGGACCCGCCATGAGTCCAAAGGATAAGCCACTTGTTCGGATGTACGGTGAGGTCAAATCACCGCCGCTCTCCAAGCCGGCCAGGCTACAAGCCGGATTCCTCTTGAGGCTCCTGCAGCGTGGCGACAAGATTGCGAGAGTATGACAATGGATAGGGGTAAGAAGCGAAATTGGCCAAAGAAGGGCTGGAAGGTTGGAACAGTAGCTGAGTTTCTGGACCTCTCGGCTGAGGAGTCTGTGTACATCGAGATGAAGCTTGCCCTTAGCGCGACACTCAAAGAGCGGAGGCTCAGCAAAAAGCTAACGCAAGCTCAACTAGCAAAGGCAATTGAGTCCAGCCAATCACGGGTTGCGAAAATGGAAGCAGGCGACCCAACCGTGTCTATTGATTTGCTGGTTGTTAGGTCGCTCCTCGCGTTAGGGGTTTCCAAGAAAGAGCTCAGCCGAACAATTTCTTAGCGAAGCCCAACCAACCTGAATGACTGCTGCAAGTCACTTTGGTCATTCTGATTGTGCCCCAGTTTACTTTTCCCACTTCATGGGCCAGATCAGATTCAGTACGGCGAGCCATCTAATTGCCAAATTAACCGGTTGCGATAATCAAAACGTTTTGTGAGCTGCCCAGACAAGGCTACAAATGGGCAATAATCTGAGTGCTCAACTCCGAGCAACTTGTAGTCCCGCCTAGATCGCTCGTGCGAAAGCCCTCGAGCGTCGCATGCACAGCACGTTCAACAGTCTCTGCAGCTTCGTTCTGGTTGAGGCTGTATCGTAGCAGCATTGCGCCGCTCAGTATTGCGCCAACCGGGTTGGCGCGATCTTCGCCAGCGATATCCGGCGCTGAACCATGAATGGGTTCGTACAGTCCCTTCGGACCATTTCCTAGGGATGCCGACGGCGCAAGGCCGATCGAGCCAACAAATATTGACGTCTCGTCGCTTAGGATATCGCCGAACAAATTCTCGGTGACAACAACATCAAAGTCAGCTGGAGCCTGGATTAGTCTCATTGCCATCGCGTCGACCAGCATATGTTCAAGTTCGACATCCGCGTACTCCGACTGATGCAGCTGTGTGACCGTACTTCGCCACAAACGGCTGGTGGCGAGAATGTTCGCTTTGTCCACGGATGTGACTTTGTTGCGACGTTTCCTCGCGGTTTCAAACGCGACACGCGACACTGAGACAATCTCGTCGTATGAGTAGTTGCAGCTATCGCTTGCGAATTTATCGCCCTCCAAGTGTTCACCGTAGTACATGCCGGATGTTAGCTCGCGAATAACTAGCAGATCGGTTCCGGCCACAATTTCGGGTCGTAGCGGTGATAGCGCCTCCAGACCTGGGATTAGACGAACAGGACGAAGATTGGCAAACAATCGCATCTCTTTTCGAATGCGCAGCAGACCGGCTTCAGGTCGAACACAGCCCACTTCCCATTTCGGTCCACCTACTGCGCCGAAAAGAACGGCGTCGGCATCTAGGCACGCGCGCAAGGTTTCGTCCGGGCATGGCTCGCCACATTGATCGATCGCATCGCCGATAGGGTGCTCGCTGTAGCGAAGCGAAAAGTCGTGTCGATCGGAAATAGCGTCGAGGACTTCCTTCGCGGCGCGAGCGACCTCCGGGCCGATCCCGTCGCCAGGCAGGTATGCGATTTGAAACATCATTGCGGCTTTTGCCCTTTTTTCTGTATTTCGTAGACGGAACCTGGTCCTAGCAGTCTTAGGTCAGCGTCTATACGAATGTTTGGATCAATATCAAGCAAAACCCACTTTGCATAGCCGCCGGTTGCTACAATTCGAGGGTCTATAGAAACATTGGCGGTTTTCCAGTTCATCGTTGCACTGTTTGACTCCACGCCCTGTCCAGGTCTGGCACGGCAGGGCAGACAAAACAGTCGACAAAATGACATCTTTTCGCCAATTCGCTGAGAACGTCGCTCTTGGCAATACTCCGCT
>CAWEDS010000029.1:0-135912 GCA_963807845.1 uncultured Gammaproteobacteria bacterium | reverse complement strand
GCGCTCGAGTACCAGCATGCGCTCGCAGTAGCCGGCAACGACGCCGAGGTCATGAGTAATCAGCAGCAGCGCCGTGTCGTCGCGCAGCGTCTCGAAGAGCTCCAGTATTTGCGCCTGCACGGTGACGTCCAGCGCGGTCGTCGGTTCGTCGGCGATGAGCAGGTCGGGCTCGTGCGATGAGGGCCGACGCCAGCATGACGCGCTGTCGCATGCCGCCGGAAAGCTGGTGCGGGTAACTGCCAAACTGCCGCTCCGCGTCCGGCAGCCCCACGCGCTCCAGCATGTCGATCACGCGCGCATCGATGTCCCTGGCGTTGGCGGGATCGTGCCGCAGCAGAATCTCGCGCAGCTGACGGCCGACCCGAAGATACGGGTTCAGTGCCTGCATCGGGTCCTGAAACACCATGCCGATACGTCGTGCGCGCACGGCGTTGAGCGTGTCCTCTTTTGCGGACGCAAGCTCCGTACCGTCGAAACGAATACTGCCGCTGACCTTGGCGCGGCTCGGCAGCAGGCCGAGAATGGCCAGCGCCGTTTGCGATTTTCCCGAACCGGACTCGCCAACGAGGCCGACCGACTCGCCTCGTGCGACGGAAAAGCTGAGCGCGTCGACGACAGCATCGCCGTCGTAACGAATCGTGAGCCCGTTGATGTCCAGCAGGCTCAATTCACATGTCTCGCGTCGAAGAAATCGCGCAGACCGTCGCCGAGAAAGTTGAAGCACAACAGGATGGTGGCGAGCAAACCGGCCGGAATCAGCAGCGTCCAGGACGCGCCTTCCATCTGGTTGACGCCGGCGTCAACCAGCGCGCCGAGCGAGGTCTGCGGCTCCTGCACACCGAGACCGAGAAAGCTCAGGAACGATTCGACCAGGATTGCCTGCGGAATCGTCAGCGTCACGTACACCATGACGATGCCGATCAGGTTGGGCGCGATGTGGCGGAGAATGATCCGGCCGGTGCTGACGCCGGTCAGCCGGGCCGCTTCGACAAACTCGCGCTCACGCAAGCTTAAGGTCTGCCCGCGAACGATGCGCGCCATGTCGAGCCAGTTGACCGCGCCGATCGCGACGAAAATCAGCAGGAAGTTTCGTTCGAACGCGACCATCAGCAGGATGACGAAAAAAATAAACGGCAGTGCATACAGCGTGTCGACAAAACGCATCATCGCGGCATCGACACGGCCGCCAACGAAGCCTGCGATCGCGCCGTAGGCAACGCCGATAACCAGGCTGACCAGGCTCGCCACGAGCGCCACCAGCAAGGTCACGCGGATGCCGAGCATGGTGCGAACGAACAGGTCCCGGCCAAGATCGTCCGTGCCGAAAAACTGCGCGCCCGTCAGTGGTCGGCGCCAGCAGCTGGCGATCGAAGTCGGTCGCCAGGTAGTCCTGCGGACTGAGCCAGGGCCCGGCGAGCGCTGCGACCGTAATCGTCAGCAGGATCGTCCCGCTGACCGTTATCGCCCGGTTCCGCAACGCGCTCACCGGTAGCGCACCCGCGGGTCGATGGCGCCGTACAAAATGTCGACGACCAGGTTCAGAAACACGATCAGCGTCGCGTAAAACACGACGATGCCGAGCACCAGCGTGTAGTCACGATTGAGCGCGCCGCGAATGAAGAACTGGCCGAGGCCCGGGATGCCGAAGATTTCCTCCACGACAACCGAGCCGGTCAGTATCGCCGCGATCGCCGGGCCCATGTAGGAAAGTACCGGCAGCATCGCGGGCTTCAGCGCGTGCAGGCGAACCACCGTTCGCGTGCCGAGGCCCTGCGCGCGCGCGGTACGAATAAAGTCCCGGCCGAGCACATCGATCATGCTGGCGCGGGTCAGTCGCGCGATGTAGGCGATCTGCGGCAGTGCCAGGGTGATGACCGGCAGTACGAGGCGCGCACTACCCGTCGTGCTGCTCCAGCCGGCCGGCAACCAGTTGAGCTTCACCGCGAACAGCAAGACGAGCACCGGCGCGAAAACGAACACGGGTATCGAGATGCCCGTCATCGAGAGCGCCATAACCAGGCGGTCGAACAGCGTGTCTTTCTTTAGCGCCGCGGCGGTACCGGCGAACACACCGACAATGATCGCCAGCGCCATCGCCATTGCACCGAGCTTCAACGACAGCGGAAAGGCCGCGCCGATCAGCTCGCTGACCGTGTGATCGCGATAACGATAGGACGGCCCGAGATCGCCCTTTGCGAGCCCCGAGAGGTAACGCAACAGCTGTTTGGGCAAGCGGCTCGTCGAGGTGATAGGCACGTGCGATGTTCGCCTCGACATCGGCGGGGAGTGCGCGCTCGTCGTCAAAGGGGCCGCCGGGCGCCGCGTGCACCATCAGGAAGGCCAGAACGATAACCAACAACAAGGTCGGTAACGCCCCCAATACTCGTAGCAACGTGTATCGCAGCAATTTATCTTCCGCCGGTCGCGCGGCTAGTCGGTCGCGCTGAGACTTAAATGATGACTGTAATGATAATCAAGGACATTGTCGCCCCAGCCGCGAACCGCGGGACTGACAAGATGTTTGCTGACGTAGAAGTACAGCGGAATGACGGGATGGTCAGCCAGCATGACGCGCTCGGCTTCTTCGAGATACAGGCGTCGACGGTCGGGGTCGAGCTGGTTGGCCGCGCGTTTCATCAGCGACTCATACTCATCGCTTGCATAGCGCGGCATGTTCGCCGCACTGCCCGCCTCGAGCACGCTCAGGAACGTGTGCGCGTCGTTGTAGTCTCCCATCCAGCTCGAACGAAACACCTCTGTCACCTCGGCATCCCGCATGTTGGCGAGCAGCACCTGGAACTCTTCGTTGATCAGCGTGGTCTCTACGCCCAGCACGTTGCGCCACATGGACTGGATGGCCACCGCGATCTTCTTGTTGGTATCCGAGGTGTTGTAGCGCAGCTCGATCTTGAGCGGTTTCGCTTTGCTGTAGCCCGCCTCTTTATACAGGCGTCGTGCCAGCGATTCCCGCTCTGCGGTGCCAAGGGCTGCAAAACTCAAGACCGTCGGCTCGTAGCCGTCAATCCCGGGCGGCACCCAGCTGTACGCCGGCGCCTCACCGCGGCCCGTGACCCTGGCCGCGAGCTGGTCGCGGTCGATTGCCATCGACAACGCTTGCCTCAGTTCACGGTTGCCCTTGAACGGCGGCTTCAGGAGGTTGAAGCCGTAGAAGTAGATGCCGAGGTAGGGCGCCACGCGCAATTCGCTGCCGAACTGTTCTTTGAGTGCCGCGAAATTATCCGGCGGTACCGTACTCGTGACGTGCAGCTCGCCTGCCCGGTAGCGATTCAGCTCGGAGCCATCCTGCACGACGACGTGGTAGTTAACCCCGTCAAGCGTTGTCGCCGCGTTGTTCCAGTAATACTCGTTGCGCTTGAGCGCCAGCACGGAGCCGGGCACCCAGGCATCGAGAATGAAGGCGCCGTTCGACAACAGTTTGCCCGGTCTCGCGAAACTGTCGCCGTGTTCTTTGAGTGCCCCGGGATGCAGCGGGAACGTGCTCGGGTGAGTCATCAGGCTGAGCAGGTAGGGCGTCGGCCGTGCCAGCGTTACGAGCAGCGTTCGCGCGTCCGGCGCCGCGACGCCAAGCTCCTCGGGCGGCAGCTCGCCCGCGACGATTTCAGGTGCGTTGACGACAGCGGCCAGCATGTTGGCGTAAAACGCGCCGGTTGCCGGTGTGACCAGCCGCCGCAGGCCAACGACGAAGTGCTCGGCCGTGACGGCGGCGCCGTTCGACCAGCGCGCACCCTCCCGAAGGTAAAACGTGTAACGAAGCCCGTCGTCCGAGATCTCCCAGCGTTCGGCGGCGGCCGGCACGAGCTCGCCGGTCGGTGAGTACGACAGCAGTCCCTCGCCGAGATCACGCAGCACCTCCGCTGATTGCGTGCTGCGCGCCTTGTGGTGATCGAGGCTTTCCGGGTCGGTCGGCATGCCGCGCTGCAGCACGACGCCATCGTCGGGCGAGGGGCCCGAACAGGCGCCAAGCATGAGGAGAAACAGCGTCGCAAGCGACCGGTTGCAAAGTCGTAACATCGGCGAAGAATACCTGATTAGCGGAAGGTGCCGGAGTTACTGTGCGCGTGCGAGCAGGTCCCGGCGCATTCATTTCTTGCCGCCGTCTGTCTTCAATCGACGGACGTAGCGCAGCGTGACGAAATTGATCAGCGCCATGACGATCGCGATCTCGTAGCGCCCGAAAGCCACCGCGATGCCGATCAAGCCGGTATTCCAGATGCTGGCGGCTGTCGCCGTGCCCATTACCGTACCTTTGTTCTTCAGGATGGCGCCGCCGCCGATAAAGCCGATGCCGGTAATAATGCCCTGCAGGACGCGCGCCTCGGCATCCGTTGAGTCGAGAACGGATATGCCGACCAGTGTATAGCCACACGTGGCGACGGCCACCAGCGGGAACGTCCGCAAGCCGACACCGCGGCTCTCGATTTCCTGGTCCCAGGCCACGGGTAGCGCGAGGACGCCCGCGGCCAACAGATGCGACAGGCTAAACAGGATCTGTGCCCACGAAATGTCGAACTCTATCACTGCGATATCTCCCGAAGGTGCCGGTGTTAACTAATTAACTCTTGTACGTGATTTGCGGCGCTTCTCGGAGACAGCGTCACAACTTAATAAGTTAACACCGGCACGAGCCCTCCGGCACCAGGCCAATCAGGCCGTTTTTCTAAGCTGCCGTTTCTTCAGGTGTATAAGGAGCAGCGACACGGCCGACGGCGTCATGCCTTCGAGCCGCGAGGCCTGGCCGAGCGTCATGGGCCGCGCCGTGGTGAGTTTTTGCCGCGCCTCGTTCGACAGGCCGTGGACGGCTGCGTAGTTGATGTCATCCGGCAGCCGCAGCGACTCCTGCTTTGCGTGCTTTTCGATCTCGCGTTCCTGCCGCTCGATGTAACCCGCGTACTTCGCCTGCACCTCAAGCTGTAACTCGACCTGTTCGCGCTGCTCGTCACTTTCCAGTGGCGACGCGTCGAAGGCCCCCACCGCTGTCAGCCCGGCAACCGCGGTGTAATCGAGTTCCGGCCGGCGCAGCAACTCCAGCGCCGTGCACTCGCGCTGCAGCGTTTTACCGAGCAGGATTTCGTCGTTCTCGCTCAGGCGATCCGGCCGCAGCATGAGGCCAGCCAGCCGCGCGCGCTCTTGCTCGACCGCCGCCTGCTTGGTTTCGAAAACCTGCCAGCGCGCGTCATCGACGAGCCCCAGTTCGCGACCGATCGGCGTTAACCTCTGGTCGGCGTTGTCTTCACGCAGCGTCAGCCGGTATTCGGCACGGCTGGTGAACATGCGGTAGGGCTCGCTCACGCCGCGCGTGATGAGGTCGTCAACCAGCACGCCGATGTACGCCTCGTGACGCTTCGGGAACCACTCGTCCCTGTCAGCGGCACGCCTGGCCGCGTTCAGCCCTGCGAGCAGTCCCTGCGCGCCGGCCTCTTCGTAACCCGTCGTGCCGTTGATCTGGCCGGCAAAATACAGGCCGTTGACGTATTTCGTTTCGAGCGTTGGCTTCAGGTCGCGCGGATCGAAATAGTCGTACTCGATGGCGTAGCCCGGCTGCGTGATTGCGGCGTTTTCAAAACCGGTGATCGAGCGCACGAAACGCAGCTGGGTAGCCGCGGGCAGGCTGGTTGAGATACCGTTCGGGTACACCTCGTCCGTGTTCAGACCTTCCGGCTCAACGAAAACCTGGTGCGAGGCCTTGTCGGCAAAACGAACGACCTTGTCTTCGATCGACGGGCAGTAGCGCGGACCGACACCTTCGATCAGGCCCGAATACATCGGCGACTCGTGCAGCGCGCTGCGAATAATCTCGTGCGTCGCCTCGGTGGTGTGCGTGATGTGACAGGACAGCTGTGCCGGGTGTTCGGCGCGCTTGCCCAGGAAGGAAAATACCGGGCACGGCGTGTCGCCCGCCTGTTCCGTCATCGCCGCATAGTTCAGCGTCCTGCCATCCAGGCGCGGCGGCGTACCGGTTTTTAACCGCGCCACATTAAACGGCATCTCGCGCAAGCGCGCCGCGAGTCGGTTCGACGGCGCGTCGCCCACTCGACCACCGGCTTTTTCGGTTTCGCCAATGAGCATGCGGCCGCCGAGAAACGTACCGACGGTCAGCACCACGGACGTGGCGTATAGCTTTGTGTTGTCGGCAAGCACGACGCCGCTGACGCGCCCGCCCTCATAAATGATGTCGTCGACCGACTGCTCCAGTACCGACAGTCCGGTTTGCGTTTCGATCATGCCGCGGATCGCGTTGCGATAGAGCTCCCGATCGGCCTGCGCGCGTGTGGCCCTGACCGCCGCGCCCTTGCTGCGGTTCAGGATTCGAAACTGGATGCCGGCGCGATCGATCGCGCGGGCCATCGCACCGCCCATCGCGTCGATCTCCCGGGTCAGGTGGCCCTTGCCAATGCCACCGATGGCCGGGTTGCAGCTCATCTGTCCGAGCGTCGCGATCTTTTGCGTAACCAGCAGCGTGCGGGCACCGGCGCGCGCGGCGGCCAGCGAGGCCTCCGTTCCGGCGTGTCCGCCGCCAATCACAATGACGTCGTAGTGCTGCACTGGTTTCTCGCCGTGATCCAAAAGTAAGCAATCCGGGTCGGGCATTTTAGAGACTGGTGCGAGGTGAAGCCACCGAAACTTTACTATTCTCAGGCCGTTGTCCAAGATAGCGCGCTGTCCGCGGCAAAGGCCCACGATGCTTCGACCCTCGCTGCTGCTGCTCGCGCTGCTTTTGGTCCCGCGGCGGTGCACGCCGACGCTGCGAGTCTTGCCGCTCGACGACTGCCGCATCAGCGCGGGCCCGGGCCTGCCAAGCCTGAAGGCGCGCTGCGGCTCGATCACGCGGCCGCTCGACCCGACGGGTGAGACGCCCGGCGAAATACGCTTCGGGTCGCCGTTGTCGCCGCGCTCAACCTGACGCCCGAGCCCGACCCGTTTGTTCCGATTGCCGGCGGTCCCGGCCAGGGAAGCGTGCAGTTTTACGCAGCCTACGCGGCGGCCTTCGAAGACGTTCGCCGCAACCGCGACATCGTGCTGGTCGACCAGCGTGGCACCGGCCAATCCTCGCGCATGGACTGCCCGGTCGACGAGGCGCTTGTCGAGGGCCGGTACTCGGCCGAAGAAACGATCAGGTACAGCAAGGACTGCCTGGACGAGCTGCCGTTCGACCCGCGCTTTTTTACGACCAGCGTCGCGGTAACCGATCTCGAGGCGGTGCGCGAGGCGCTCGGTTACCCGTCGTTGAATTTATACGGCGTCTCTTACGGCAGCCGTGTCGCACAGCATTACGCGCGCCGTTACCCCGAAACGACGCGCACGGTTATCCTTGACGGCGTCGTGCCGCCGCAGATTTCGCTGGGCCCGGATATCGCGACAGAAAGCCAGCGGGCCGTCGACCGGGTGTTGTCGCGCTGCGCCGAGGACGATGCCTGCGGTGCCCGCTTTCCCGGCATTCGCGACGTTTTTCGCGATGTCGTTGCGGCCTTGCGGCAACAGCCGGTCGCAATTTCCGTTCCCGACCCGAACAGCGGACAGCCGCACGAAATCCAGTTCGGCCATGCCGAGCTTGCGGTCGCCATACGCCTGCTGGCGTATCACCCGAACTTCAATTGCGCTGCTGCCGCTCATGATCGACGAAGCGCGCGGCGGCAACTTCTGTGCCGCTGGGTGCGCAATACAAAATGACAATGACGGCGATGGCCGACATGCTGGCGCTCGGGCATGCACAATTCCATCGTCTGCACCGAGGACGTCCCGTTTTACGACGAGGCGTCGATCGACCGCGACGGTATCGATGCTAGCTACATGGGAACGCTGCAGCTCGAATGCGCTCGAGGCCATCTGCAGCGTCTGGCCCGCAGGCACCATCGACGCCGATTTCAAGACACCAGCTGGCGACGGACCTGCCCGTCTTGCTGCTGTCCGGCGACGCGGACCCGATCACGCCGCCGCGATACGCAGACGATGGCGGCTGCCGATGTCTCGAACGCGAGGCACCTCGTCGGCGAACACCAGGGTCACGGACAGATCACCGTTGGCTGCATGCCGCGCCTGGTCGCCGAGTTCGTCGATACGGCCGATCCCGCCGGGCTCGACGCCGGGTGCCTGGAACGAAGCTTTGTCATGCCGTTCTTCATCGATTTCTCAGGACCGATGCCATGATTCAGGTCGATGGCATTCACAAGTCATTCGGCAAGGTGCATGCGCGGTGCGCGGCGTCAGCTTCGAAGCGCCGCGACGGCAACATCACCGGGCTTGCTCGGCCCGAACGGCGCCGGCAAGTCGACGACGCTGCGCGTGCTCTACACGGTGCTGAAGCCCGACGCGGGCACGGCCAGCATCGACGGCATCGACGTGGTCGACGAGCAGCCTCGAGGCGCGCCAGCGTATCGGCGCGCTGCCGCATGGCGCCGGCCTCTATCCGCACCTGACCGCGCGCGAGAACATCGCCTACTACGCGCGGCTGTGCGGGCTCGATGAAGCCGAGCGCTGAGACCGCAGTCGACAGCATCATCGAGCTGCTCGAAATCGGCGAGTTCGCCGACCGCCGCACCAAGGGCTTTTCCCAGGGCCAGCGCACCAAGGTCGCGCTGGCGCGCGCGCTGGTGCACGACCCGCAGAACGTGCTGCTCGACGAGCCGACCAACGGCCTCGACGTCATGGCAACGCGCTCGCTGCGCGAGCTGATCCTGCGAGCTGCAAGGACGCCGGGCGCTGCGTGCTGTTCTCCAGTCACGTCATGCAGGAGGTCGCCGCGCTGTGCGACGACATCTGTCATCATCGCGCAACGGCCAGGTGGCCATCGACGACTCCGCCGACGGCATCCGTGACGCAACCGGCTGTGACGATCTCGAAGATGCGTTCGTCGACGCGATACAACGGGTGAGGCCGACCTGATGCTGACACGTCTCCGACAGTCTTCCGCAAGGAGGTCCTCGACAACCTCCGCGACCGGCGCACGCTGCTTTCGGCGCTGCTGATGGGCCCGCTGTTCGGCGCCGTGTCTGTTCGCGTTTGTCATCAACCTGTCGATCGAGCGTTCGCTCGTCCGAGACCGAGAAGACCCTGCAGGTGCCGGTTCTCGGCCAGGAACATGCGCCAACCTGATCCGCTACCTGGAAGCCGCAACCTCGACGTGTTGACGGCGCCGCGGACCGGGACGGCGCGCTGACCGCGGTAACCGCCGGAACGCACGACTGTCGTCTCGTGATTCCCGACGATTTCGGCGAGCAGCTCGCGCACGCCGATGCCGGCAAAGATCGAGGTTATCTCCGACCAGGCCGAATACCACGGCCGACCGCGAGGCGCGGCGCGTGCGCGATGCGCTCTACGCGTACAACCAGGAGCTCGCCACGATCCGGCTCGTCGGCGCGCGGCGTGTAACCCGATGGTGCTGCGGCCGCTGAATATCGATGAGGTCGATGTATCGACGCCGAGCGGCCGCTCGGCAATGCTGCTCGGCATGATGAGCTACTTTTTCATTTTCGCGATGCTGATGGGCGGCATGTACCTCGCCATCGACGCGACCGCCGGCGAGCGCGAGCGCGGCTCGCTGGAGCCGCTGCTGTCGCTGCCGGTAACGCGCGATCAGCTTGATCCTCGGCAAGATTCTGGCGACCTGCGTGTTCATGGCGCTGTCACTCACTCTAAGCCTTGCCTCGTTCTTCGTTGCGCTGAAATTCATGCCGCTGGAGCAGCTCGGCATGACGCCGAACTTCGGCCCGGGCGTCGTGCTCGCGGCGTTCCTGCTGATCGCACCGTTCATCCTGCTCGGCGCCGCGCTGATGACGCTGGTTGCGTCGTTCACAAAGAGCTACAAGGAAGCGCAAACCTGGCTCAGCGTCGTGCTGGTGGCTGCCGACGCTGCCGATTCTGATCGTCAGCATTCTCACTCTGCGCCCAGGACCGAGTTCATGTTCGTGCCGAGCCTGAGCCAGCACCTGCTGCTGGTCGATATGGTCAAGAACGAGCCGGTGAACGGCCTGCACGTCCCAATTTCGGTGGCCAGCACGCTGTTTTTGGGCGGCCTCTGACGCTGATTTGCGCCCGCCTGTACCGCCGCGAGGGGCTGCTCGGTTGACAATCCCCGTGGTTGCCCACCATGGAGGTTCCGGCGATACCAAAAATTCTATGGCTCTGTTTTCCGAGCTCCGCCGACGCAACGTTTTCAAGGTTGCCCTGCTCTACGTCGTCGCCGGCCTGCTCTCTATGGGCCGTCGACGCGACGTCGCGGCCGACCTGCCCTGGTGGACCAACGACTTCCTGCATCGTGCTGGTCATCGGCTTTCCGGTCGCGCTGATTTTCGCCTGGGTCTATGAGATCACGCCGGATGGCCTGAAGAAGGCCGCCGATGTCGACCAGACCCAGTCGATCGTCTACAAGACCGGGCAAAAACTCAACGCCGCGGTTGCCGTACTCGGTGTACTCGGCGTTGCGCCGTTTATGGCGAGCGCCTGCTGCCGGAGTTCGACTGATCCTGCCGGAGCCGTTCGCGGAGTTCCCGTGCGGCCGGTATACGACTCGCCCGAACCGCCGGCGTGCCCGAGAGATCCCGCGTACTCGATGGACAACGGCCTGAAGATCATCGTCTGGCCGGACCACGATATTCCGAATGTCGTGATGTACAACTTCGTGCGCGCCGGTGGCCGCAACGAGTACCCGGGCATTACCGGCCTGTCGCACTTCTTCGAACACATGATGTTCAACGGCACCGAGAACCTGCGAGCCCGGCGAAGTTCGACCGCACGATGGAGGCCGCGGGCGGCGCCAACAACGCCTACACGATCGCAGGACGTCACCGTCTACATGGACTGGTTTCCGGGCTCGGCGCTGGAGACGATCTTCGAGCTCGAGGCCGACCGCCTGGCAAACCTCGAAATCTATCCGGCGTCTTCGAAAGCGAGCGCGGCGTGGTTTCTTCCGAGCGCCGGCAGCGCGTCGATAACGACAACGACGGACGCCTTTACGAGCAGATGATGGCAACCGCCTTCATCGCGCATCCCTACCAGTTCCCGTGATCGGCTGGCCGTCGGACATCGAGGCATGGACGCAGGAAGACCTGGAGTCTACTTCCAAACCTATTACGCGCCGAACAACTGCACGATGGTGTTTGCCGGCGACGTCACGCCCGATGAGATCTTCACGCTGGCAGACGAATACCTCGCGCTCGATTCCGGCGCAGCGCCGCCGCCGCCGGTGCGCACCGTCGAACCGCAGCAGTCGGGGAGCGCCGCGTTGCGTCATCGAGACGCCGGCGCAAACGCCGCTGCTGCACATTGCCTTTCATGCCGGCAGCGCCACGGACCCGGATACGCTGACGATGGAGCTGCTGCTGAACGTACTCGTCGGCGGCGACTCGTCGCGACTGCATCGATTGCTGGTCGAGGAGCTGCAGCTCGCCGTATCCGTCGGCGGCATTCCAGGGCGAGGGATTCGACCCGGTCTCGTCTACTTCTACCTGACCTTGCCGCCAGGCAGCGATCCGGCCGTTGTCGAAGACCGTGTCATGCTCGCGCTTGCTGAAGTGGCGAGCGACGGCATAACGGAGTCGGAACTCGCAAAGGCGCGCAACATCCTGCTTGCCGACTTCTGGCGTCGCATGGCGAAAATCGACGGCAAAGCTGCCGCGCTCGGCGGCTACGAAGTGTTCCCCGGA
Organism: uncultured Gammaproteobacteria bacterium; assembly: GCA_963807845.1. Classification (GTDB taxonomy): domain Bacteria; phylum Pseudomonadota; class Gammaproteobacteria; order Steroidobacterales; family Woeseiaceae; genus UBA1847. The sequence continues at coordinate 124,252 of CAWEDS010000029.1, read as the reverse complement.
GATTACGAAAAGCTGTTCGATCAGCCGGCCGACATCGAGGCGATCGATGTCGAACAGGTTCGCGATGTTGCGGCAAGGGTCTTCACCACGAACAACGCGACGATCGGCGTGTTGCTTGCCGCCCCGGGGAGAGCGAATGACGCATATTGCGCGCGGCAGCTTTGCGCTTTTCATTGGTCCTCGTTCACGGCCTGGCGCTGTGCGGCCCTGCCGCCGCCGCCGGCGTAGCGCTGCCGCCGGTCGAGCGTGTCGTGCTCGATAACGGCACCGTGATCCTGCTCAACGAGAAGCCGGACGTACCGTTGATCGGCATACAGGCCATTGTGAAAGGCGGCGCGGTGACGGACCCGGCGGGCAAGAGTGGCCTGGCAAGCCTGTTTGCGTCGCTGATCGAAAAGGGTGCCGGCGAGCGTAATGCAGCCGGGTTTGCCGAGGCTGTCGACTCGGTCGGCGGCAATCTGCGCGCATCGGCCGGCCTGGAGAGCATGACGATCTCCGCCGACTTTCTTTCCAGGGACGCTGACAGGATGGTCGAACTTCTGGCCGACATGCTGCGCCGCCCGAAACTCGATGAGGAAGAATTCACAAGGCGCGGGAGCGCGCGATCAACCTGATTCTCGCCGCCAAGGCGCGGCCCGGCGACCTGATGCCGGTTTACGCGCGGCGTTTTCTGTTCGGCGAACACCCTTACGGCACCCCAGCGACAAGGCAGCGAGGCGTCGTTAGCGGCAATTTCGCACCGACGTGTTGCAGTATTACGACAAGTGTCGGTGGCGATCGGCTCGTCATTGCGGTCTCCGGCTATTTCGACAGTGCTGAAATGAAAACCCGATTAAGCGACGCTTTCGGCGTGGCGCGCTGCGGCCGCCGAGTCCGTCGATGTGCCGGAAGCCGAACGACAACAAGGTCGCCGCGTTCTGCTCGTCGACAAGCCGGGTGCGGCAGAAACGTACTTCTGGATCGGCAACGTCGGTGTTGCCCGGCAAACTACGGGCATCGTGCCGAACTGTCGCCAACACCGTTTTCGGTGGTCGCTTTACGTCGATGCTGAATACCGCGCTGCGCGTCAAGTCGGGCCTGACTTACGGCGCACGCTCGCTACTGCTGCGACCCTCCAAGCCGGGGCCGGTGGTCATCGCGTCCTCCACCGAGACCGGCACGACCGTCGAAGCCATCGACATGGCGCTCGATGTGCTCGCGCGCCTGCACACGTCGGGCGTCGACGAGGCGATGTGCTTCGGCGCGGAATTACATCCTGGGCCAGTTCCCGCCGCGCCTCGAAACCGCGACGCAGATTGCGGGGCAGTTCGCCATGCTCGAGCAGTATGGCCTCGACGTTGCCTACGTTAACGGCTATGGCGCCGCACTCGACGCGGTAAGCACCGACTCGGTTGCCGCGGTGATCGACGAGGTGTATCCGTCGCTCGACAACCTGGCTTTCATCCTGATCGGCGATGCCGCCGTAATACAGGAAGCGGTCAGTCAGTACGGCCCCATCACCCACCTGTCGATAGACGAGCCCCGCTTCCGCCCATAGAGTAACGGTGCCGGTGTTAACTAATTAACTTATTAGTAAGGGTGCCGGTGTTAACTTATTAACTTATTGGTAAGGGTGCCGGTGTTAACTTATTAACTTATTGCATGCGCGTATCGCCTCGCGCTGATCCCCGGCCCAATAAGTTAATAAGTTAACACCGGCACCGATCCACCGGGCACCGATCACGCTTACTTGCCGATACAAAACGCCGAGAAAATCTCGCCGAGCAGGGCGTCGCTCGACACCTCCCCGGTTATCGCCCCGAGGGCCCGCTGGCTAAGGCGCAGCTCTTCGGCGAGCAGCTCCCCGGCACGCGTGTCCAGGAGGGCCTCGCGACCGCGCTGGAAATGGCTTTTCGCGCGGGCCAGCGCATCGAGATGGCGCCGCCGCGCTGTAAAGGCGCCCTCCCCCTGGTTTTCGTAGCCGGCCAGCGCGCGAATCGCCTCTCGCAGCGCATCGATACCGGCGCCCGTCTTTGCCGACAGGCCGATCACCGGCTCCGGGCCCGGGCCCGGGCCCGCAACCTCACCCACGAGATCGATCTTGTTCTGCACGACGATGACCGGAATAGCGTCCGGCAGCGGCTCGGTGAGCGTGCCACTGCCCGGGTCCGACGCGTCCTGGATCCAGAGCACGGCGTCGGCGCTGTCGATGGCCAGGCGCGCGCGGCGGATGCCTTCCGCCTCGATACGATCAGGGTCGTCACGCAGACCGGCCGTATCAACCAGTTCGACCGCAAGGCCGTCGATATCAATTTGCTCGCGCAGTATGTCCCGCGTTGTTCCGGCGACCTCCGTCACGATCGCGGCCTCCTCTCCGCTGAGGCGATTCATCAGGCTGGACTTGCCCGCGTTCGGCCTGCCGACGAGAACGACCCGGTAACCGTCGCGCAGCACCCGACCTTGTCGGGTATTGCCGATCAATTCGTCGAAGGCCGCACTGCACTGCTCGAGCCGGGTGAGCAGCGTCTCGTCGGAGAGAAAGTCGATCTCCTCCTCCGGGAAATCGATGGCGGCCTCGACGTGCATCCGCAATTGCAGCAGCTGTTGTGACAGCGCGTGAACCGCGCCCGAGAACGCGCCCGTCAGCGAGCGCACCGCGGCACGCGCCGCCTGCGCGGTGCCGCTGCCGATCAGGTCGGCGATGGCTTCCGCCTGCACTAGGTCGAGCTTGTCGTTTAGAAACGCGCGCTTCGAAAATTCGCCCGGCAGCGCCTGGCGCGCGCCGAGCTTTATGGCGGCATCCGCCAGCAGCGCAATAACGACGGGGCCACCGTGCCCGTGCATTTCGAGAACGGACTCGCCCGTAAACGATGCCGGCGAAGGAAAATACAGCGCCAGGCCGGCGTCGATGGTCACGCCTGTTTCATTAGCAAAGCGGCGATAGGTCGCAGTGCGTGGTTCCGGTAAACTGCCCAGCATGACGCGCGCGATGCGCTCGGTGAGTTCGCCGGAAACCCTGACGATTCCAACGCCACCCGTCCCCGGCGGGGTTACCGAAGCTACAATCGTGTCCGCATCCGACGCCATTCACCCATGTAAACACAGGTCGCTTCGTTATGCAGAGCCAGACGGTTACCTTCGAAAACAAATCCGGCCACGCCTTGTCCGGCGTCGTGGACTCACCCGCCGGCAAGCCCGCCGCCTTTGCGCTGTTCGCGCACTGTTTCACCTGTTCCAAGAACCTCAAGGCCGCGACCAATATCGCGCGTGCGCTGAACGATGCCGGCATCGCCGTATTGCGGTTCGATTTCACGGGACTCGGCCAGAGCGAGGGCGAATTCGCCGACACCAACTTCTCATCCAACGTCGAGGATTTGCTCGCGGCCGTCGCCTTTCTTGAGCGCGAACACGCGGCGCCGTCCATTCTCATCGGCCACTCGCTGGGCGGCACCGCCGTTTTACAGGCGGCCCTCACGGTGGACTCAGCCGTCGCGGTTGCAACGATTGGCTCGCCGGCCGCCCCCTCCCACGTCAAGAGCCTGTTCGCGGGTTCAGAAGAGATCCTGCGCGATGTAGGCGAGGCGCTGGTCGATCTCGGCGGGCGGCCGTTTCTCATGAAGAAACAATTCCTTGAAGACCTCGAGAAACAGGAACTGCCGGGTGCGATCGCGTCGCTGAAGAAAGCGCTGCTGGTTATGCATGCACCACTCGACGCCGTCGTCGCAATCGACAACGCGTCGGAGTTGTTTACCGCCGCCAAACACCCGAAGAGCTTTGTCAGCCTGGACAACGCCGATCACCTGTTGAGCCGTGAGGCCGACTCCTGGTACGCGGGCCATGTGCTCGCTGCCTGGGCATCGCGCTATCTGCCGGAGGCCGAACCGCCCGAGCGCGCCCTGCAGGCGGCCCACGGCGAGGTTGTCGCAAGAACCTTTGCCGACGGCTTCCGAACCGATGTTCTCATGGGGCGTCACAGCCTTACGGCGGACGAGCCCGTCGCTGTCGGCGGCACCGACCGCGGGCCGACACCTTATGACCTGTTATCGGCAGCGCTTGCGACCTGCACGTCGATGACCCTGCGCATGTACGCGAATCACAAGAAGCTCGATCTTAAGTCTGCGACCGTGCGTGTCGAACACGACAAGGTGCATGCCGAGGATTGCGACGATTGTGAGAGCGCCGCCGGTAAGATCGACGAGTTCCGGCGCTCGATATCGCTTGACGGCGATCTCACGGACGAACAGCGCGAGCGCATGCTCGAAATCGCCGATCGTTGTCCCGTGCATAAAACGCTGCACGGCGAGATCAAGGTCCGCTCCAGACTCGACTGACCCTGTCGAGGCTGCCAGTGTTAAAAACCGGCTTATTGCACGCGCGCATACCCTCGTGCTAATACCCAAAGCAATGAGTTAAATAGTTAACACCGGCACCGGACATGCAGATTCGCGACCATCATCAACGCGCCATCAATCGCCTGATCGACGAATACCGGGACGACCCGCAATTCAGCGCCCTGATCATCGGTGGGTCAGTGGCGAAAGGGCTGTGCCCGGCCAGACTCGGATGTTGACTTCCTGATCGTCGCAAGCGATGACGAGTTCGATCGGCGCAGGAGGCATAGCGACCTTTTCATCAATCGCCCGGACCTCTGCGATTACGACGGTGGCTTCGTCGATGGCAAGATCATCAACTATTCATACCTGGAGGAGCTTGCCGAAAGGGGCAACGAGCCGTCCCGGGCCGCGTTTGAGGGGGCGTTTGCGGCGTATTCTCACCTGCCCGGGCTCGAGCCAGTTGCTAATGAATATCCCCGTCTATCCTGAGCACGACCGTGACCGTCGGATTAAGGCCTTCTATAGCATGGCATTCATCCAGCACTGGCTGATCCACGAATCTCTTCGCCACGGTAACCGTTACACGATTACTCGAGCTGCCTCTCAGCTCGCGCTGTTCAGTGGGCGGCTGATCCTGGCGCACAATCGCAGACTATTCCCGTACCACAAGTGGCTGACACGCGCCCTCGACGCGGTCGAGGACAAGCCCGCCCAGTTGTTGGCGCACATCGACGCTTTACTGGAAAAACCCCATGCAAAAGCCGCTGATGCGCTATTCCATAGCGTGAGGAATTTTCGCGACTGGGGTGTCAGCGACCTCGAGGCCTACACCTGGTTCATGACCGATGTTGAGTGGGCCTGGATGGACGGGGCGACACCTATGGAGGACTGGTAGGTTGCTGAAGGTGCCGGTGTTAACTAATTAACTGGCCGGGTATTTGCATGCGCGCATACCCGCGCGTTGACACCCGAACCAATTAGTTAGCACCGGCACCGATCATCCAGCGCTAGCGATGAGGGCTAAGAATCTTTTTTCGGCGGGTCTTTTTTCGGCGTCCTGCTTTTTCTTTTTCTTGCCGCCGCCTTCGCGCTTTCGCTTCCGCCTCGACGACCTTGTTGATCTTCCACTGCTGCGCGATCGACAGCAGCGTGTTCGTCAGCCAGTACAGCACCAGGCCGGCCGGGAAGAACGCGAAGAACGCGGTGAACATGATCGGCATGATCTGCATCACCTTGGCCTGCACCGGATCGGGCGGCGCCGGGTTCAGCTTGTGCTGCAGGAACATCGCCGCGCCCATCAGCAGCGGCAGGATGAAGAACGGATCGCGCGACGACAGGTCGGTGATCCACAGCGCGAACGGCGCCTGGCGCATCTCGACGCTCTCGAGCAGCACCCAGTAGAACGCGAGGAAGAACGGCATCTGGATCAGGATCGGCAGGCAGCCGGCGGCCGGATTGACCTTCTCGCGCTTGTACAGCTCCATCATCGCCTGGCTCAGTGCCTGGCGGTCGTCCTTGTAGCGCTCCTGCAGCGCCTTCATGCGCGGCTGCAGATTGCGCATCTTGGCCATCGAGCGGCCGCTGGCTTCGGTGAGCTTGTAGAACGCCAGCTTGATCAGGAAGGTCACGAGGATGATCGCGACGCCCCAGTTGCCGACGAAGCCGATGCACCTTGCTGAGCAGCCAGAACAGCGGCTGCGACAGGATCGTCAGCCAGCCGTAGTCGACGGTCAGCTTGAGGCTCGGGTCGATCTGTCCTCGAGTTGCGCCTGCAGCTTCGGTCCGACGAACAGCGTTGTGCGTAAAGCGTCTTGCTCCGCCGGGTGCAACGTTGTGCGTTGCGACCGATGAGCTGGCCGTCGGCGACTTCGTCTGCACGCGACGACTGAACCGGTGAGCTGCGGCTCCCGGCGTCGGAACGACTGCGCTGAGGAAGTGGTGCTGTATCGACCCGACCCACCCGTCTTCGACGTCTGTCGACATCGGCCCGTCGTCCATCAGGTCGTCGCGATCCAGCTTTTCGGATTTCTCGCCGTTGTAAATATCGGGCCATCGAAAGAATACGAGTCCACATCGAACATCGATCGTTCCGGCGAGTGCAGAGGGCCGGATTTGTGCGTAGTACGGCGCCTCGCCACTCGCGCCGCTCTCGTTAATAACGGTCTGGCGCACGTCTATCCGGTAGCTGCCGCGAGCGAAACGTAACTCTTTGCGGACGGTCACACCCTGCCCGTCGGTCCAGGCGAACGGTACGACCATTTCGGCTTTCTCGCCGAGCTCATATCGATCCTGCGATGAGGTAAAAAGTGCCAGGTGATTCGGTTCGGCACCTTCGGCCGCGCTGCGCAGCCCGGTCTGAATCAGCCCCAGGTCGGCTGCCCCCGGGCTCAGGAGCTCGACCAGTTCGTTCGGCCGGTCCTTTGCCACCGGGTACTTGAGCAAGGTAGCCCGTCGAAGCGTTCCCCCCTGCTTGCTGATCTCGAGATCGAGCACGTCGGTTCGCACCGTGATGCTGCCGGCCTGGTCGGTCGCAATCTCGACGGGCGCGTCGGTCTCGAGGGCCGGTGCCTCCGTCGGCGTATCGGCAAGCTCCGGCAAACCGCCCTCTGTTTCAACCGGTATGTCGGAAACCGCCGGAACCGGCGCCTGCGTGGTTTGCGGAGGTCGCGGTCCGTAGTCCTGCATCCAGGCCTGATAGGTAAACCACAGCATCAGGCCGAAGGCCGCCCAAATTAGCAAACGCTGGTTATCCATCTGGCGACTGGTCCCGAGTTGTCCGACGACCTGCGCGACTCATTCGCCAGTGCTGTTCCAGGCTGTCGAACAATGCCGGTTATCGGCGTTTTTGCCGCCGGGACCTGATTCATCACGACGACATCCAGTCCCGCGATTGCCGCCCGATTCTGTCGAAACGACTCCCTGACGATGCGCTTCATTCGGTTTCGTGCCGGCTGCCTGACGGCAATGTTTTTTCGATATTGCAAGGCCCAGCCGGGTGGCTGACCTTCATTCTCCGGCAAAGCACCGTAAACACTTTATCCCGACTGCGGGTCGCTTTTTTTAACACGCGACCGAACGAAGCAGTATCCATGAGCCGATTTTCTTTCCGGAAACGGTAGCGACGGCTGCCCGCCAGACAGGTGTTTTGTTTGCCCCTCGCGCCGCGCGGTTACGGCGTCAGCCGGGCGCGACCCTTGGCGCGACGGCGCTTCAAGACGAGGCGGCCGGCTTTTGTCGACATTCGAGCGCGGAAACCGTGAGTGCGAGCCCGCTTGATGTTGCTGGGCTGAAACGTACGTTTCATTTGCCTGGTACCTGGGTTTTCCCGGGCTCTTGCCCGTGCGAACCGAAGGCCGGCAAGATTACGCAGATGACGGTGAGTGTCAATCAAGCACGTTAACACGGGCGCCGCTGCCCCATAGGCATACGCTTTTGGATTTCCGGCAGGGCGGCTGCTCTGGCTGACGTTATAGACTGCCGGGTCCTCAATCCTTCTAATAACTACCATTTTGATCCCCGGGGAACTCAAACACCGGCTGCCGAAAGACGCTGTGGAATGATTGTGTCCGCGATCTCCAGGCGGAGCTTCCGGAGCAACACTTCAATACCTGGATTCGTCCGCTGCAGGCGGTCGAAGAGGGCAGCCTGCTGCTGCTCGCGCCGAATCGTTTTGTTGTCGACTGGTTGCAGCAACACTACGTCGAGCGCCTCCTCGAGCTCATCGCGACCGGTGCGGACGCGAGGTCGTCCTCGAGGTGGGCTCCCGGCGGCCTGGCCGGCCGCCGCCGGACGCGCGACCCCCGGCACCGCGGTAGCGTCAGTCCCCCGGTGCCGAGCCTCGAGGCTCAATTCGACTTTACGTTTGAGAGCTTCGTCGAAGGCAAGAGCAATCAGCTCGCCCGGGCCGCGGCCCTCCAGGTCAGCGAGAATCCCGGGAAAGTCCTACAATCCGCTGTTTATCTACGGCGGTGTCGGCCTCGGCAAGACCCATCTGATGCATGCGATCGGCAACGCCATGTTCCAACAAGCCGGGCGCACGAGTCAGCTATGTGCATTCCGAGCGCTTCGTCGGCGATATGGTCCGCGGCCTGCAGCACAACACCATCTCGGAGTTCAAGCGCTTCTATCGCTCGCTGGACGCGCTGCTGATCGACGATATCCAGTTCTTTGCCGGCAAGGAACGCTCGCAGGAAGAGTTTTTTCACACCTTCAACGCCCTGCTCGAAGGGCAGCGACAGATCATCCTGACCTGCGACCGCTACCCGAAAGAAGTCACCGGCCTCGAGGAGCGGCTGAAATCGCGCTTTGGCTGGGGACTGACCGTTGCGATCGAACCACCGGAACTCGAGACCTCGGTTGCGATTCTGATGAGCAAGGCGAGCGCAGAGGGCATTCGCTACCGGAGGAAGTCGCTTTTTTCATCGCGAAGCGGATTCGCTCGAACGTGCGGGAGCTCGAGGGCGCGTTGCGTCGCGTCATTGCCAATTCCCGCTTTACCGGCCGGCCGATTACCCTCGATTTCGCCAAGGAGGCGCTACGAGACCTGCTGGCGGTGCAGGATAGCCTGGTCTCGATCGAAAACATTCAGAAAACCGTCGCGGACTACTTCAAGATCCGCGTGGGCGACCTACTGTCGAAACGGCGCAATCGATCCATTGCGCGGCCCCGGCAGTTCGCCATGGCGCTGGCGAAGGAGCTGACCAACCACAGCCTGCCGGAGATCGGTGATGCCTTTGGCGGTCGCGATCACACGACGGTGCTGCACGGCTGCCGGCGGATCGAGTCGCTGCGTGAGACGGACAAGCGCATTCGATGATGATTACCTGAACCTGTTCAGAACGCTGACCGGATGATGTGGATAAGCGGTGGACAACCCTCGCCCTAGAAAGTATCCACAGGCCGTCAACAGCGGTGCGTTTCGAAACACGTGTTTTGTAAGACCTGATTTTGTCGGTTAAGTGATTGAAAAGCATAATTAAAAAAAAGTTTTCCCCAGGCCAATCGTTGCTTAATAACTATAATAATCTTTAAATCAATATTAATTAACAGGTGGAATCTGATGAAGTTCAGCGCCACTCGAGAAGACTGTTGAAACCTTTACAGGCCGTAATTGGCGTCGTCGAACGACGACAGACGATGCCAATCCTCGCGAATGTGCTGATCAGCGCAAAGGACGGCCGCTTGTCGGTGACCGCGACCGACCTGGAGGTCGAGCTGGTGCCGACGCCGACGTCACGACAGAGACGGGCGGTGAAATTACCGTGTCCGGGCGCAAGCTGCTGGACATCTGTCGCGCGCTTCCGGAGGGCCGGAGATCAGTGAGCCTGAGCGGCGAAAAGCTGGCGGTGAAGGCGGGTCGCAGCCGCTTCAACCTGGCGACGCTGCCGGCGGCTGAGTTCCCGGTCGTCGAGGACATCAAGGCCAGGCCAGACCGTTGAGGTGGCGCAAGCAGATCTTGGGCCGACTGATCGAGAAGACCCATTTTTCGATGGCACAGCAGGACGTGCGGTATTACCTGAACGGCATGCTGCTGGAAACCGGCGGCAAGTATCTGCGCGCGGTCGCGACGGACGGGCACCGGCTGGCGTTGTGCCAGGAAAAGTCGATGAAGAAGCTGCGAGGAGCAGCAGGTTATCGTCCCGCGCAAGGGCGTGCTGGAGTTGCAGCGGCTGCTGAGCGGCGAGGGTGACGTGAGACTAGAGCTCGGCTGCAAACCACGTTCGTGTCCAGCTCGACGACATCCGATTCACGTCGAAGCTCATCGATGGGCGATTTCCTGAGTACGACCGTGTCATTCCGAAGGAATCCACCAACGAGATTCAAGGCGGATCGGGCGTCGTTCCGCGGGCGCTCTGCAACGCACGGCGATCCTGTCGAACGAAAAATATCGCGGCATTCGGCTGGTTATCCGCGGATAGCGGCGTTGTGCTGCAGGCGCACAACCCGGAGCAGGAAGAGGCCGAGGAAGAGCTCGAAGTCGCCTACAGCGGCGAAGATATCGAGATCGGCTTCAACGTGAATTACCTGCTGGACGCGCTCGGGCGCGATCGAAGGCGATGAGGTGACGCTGTCCGTGCAGGACAGCAATTCCAGCTGCCTGATCCGCCAGCCCGGCAACGACGACAGCAAGTTTGTCGTGTCATGCCCATGCGGCTCTGATCGCCGCTCGGACGCCAGTCGCCGTGCCGATCCAATGATCCGCTTTTTTCGAGCCACTAATTTTCGATGCCTCGAAGTCCGCCGAGTTTCACGCTGTCGTCCGGATTTCAACCTGATTTACGGGGCCAATGCGTCCGGAAAGACCAGCCTGCTGGAGGCGCTGGCGTACCTGGGTCGCGGCAAGTCGTTTCGCGGCGCCGGCACGCCGACCTGATCCGGCACGGCCGCGACGAGTTCGTGCTGTTTGGCCAGGTGGCCAGCGGCGAGCGCACGCAGAAGCGTCGGTGTGCGTAACAGTCGCAGCGGGCTGGAGGTGCGGGTGGACGGCGAGAGCGACGGCGGCGCGGCGTCGCTGGCGGCGGCTTGCCGCTGCAGGTGATCGATCCCGAGGTCCACAACCTGGTTGCTGGCGGGCCGGAGCAGCGCCGGCGATTTCTCGACTGGATCGCGTTCCACGTGGAACAGGCCATCTCGCGACCTGGCGTCGGTTCCGGCGCGCGCTCAAACAGCGCAATGCCGCGCTGCGCGGTAAAAACGATGCCGAGTCGCCATGCGCAGCTGGAACGCGGAGTTCGAGACCTTAGCGGGCGCTCGACCAATCCCGACGGCGCGCGCTCGGTAGTGCGTCGCGGCAAGCCTCCAGGCGCTTCGGTCGGGAGCTCCTCGGCACGGAGCTGGGTTTTGAGTACCAGCAGGGCTGGAACAAGGACAAAACCCCTGGAGCAGGCCCTGGAGGAGGGCGTCGAGCGAGAACTGCTGCTCGGCGTGACTCCAGCCGGGCCGCATCGGGCCGACCTCAAAATAAGCTACGACGAAAAGCAGGCGAGGCGGCTGGTTTCGCGCGGCCAGCAAAAGTTGCTCGCGAGCGCGATGATCCTGGCGGCGACCGCCACGGCCCAGGCGGCCCTGCAGCAGCCACTGTTGCTGATCCTCGATGACCCGGCGGCCGAGCTGGACAGCGACGCCCTCGGGCGGCTGATGGCCGCGGTCGGTGCGCTGGACTGCCAGGTGGTCGCAACCAGCCTCGAGCCGGACGCATTGCGGGTGCCGGACGGCGCCGCGGTGTTTCACGTGGAACAGGGCGTTTTGACGGCGATTCAGGCACCGCGCCAAGCGTCCCGGGCGGACCCGGGAAAAACACCCAAAACACCTTAAAAAAGAATGCTTTGGTAGCCCTTTTCGCAGTGCTTTTTGATACAATGCGTCGGTTGCGTTCCCGGGGAAAAAGCATGACCGACGAAAAGACGACTATACTTCCAGTAATATCAAGGTCTTAAAGGGCCTGGATGCGGTTCGTAAACGGCCCGGGAATGTACATCGGCGATACCGATGACGGCACTGGCCTGCACCACATGGTGTTCGAGCTGGTCGATAACTCTATCGACGAGGCGCTGGCGGGACATTGTGACGAGCATCGCGCTACGATCCACCCGGATGAATCGGTTTCTGTCAGCGACGATGGCCGCGGCATTCCCACGGAAATGCACGAGGAAGGGGTCTCCGCCGCGGAGGTCATCATGACGGTACTGCACGCGGGCGGTAAGTTCGATGACAACTACCTACAAGGTATCGGGCGGCCTGCACGGTGTGGGTGTCTCGGTGGTCAACGCCCTGTCGGAAGAGCTGGTACTGACGATTCGTCGCGAAGGTAAAATGTACGAGCAGATCTATCGCCACGGGGTGCCGGATGCGCCCCTGGCAGAGATTGGCATCACCGAAAGATCGGGTACCACCGTGCGCTTCAAGCCCTCGTCGGGCACCTTTACCAATATCGAGTTCCATTTTGAGCAACTGGCAAAGCGCCTGCGCGAGCTGGCCTTCCTGAACTCCGGCGTTCGCATTGTGCTGAAAGATGAACGCAGCGGCAAAGAGGAGACCTATCAGTACGATGGCGGCCTGAAAGCCTTTGTCGACTACCTCAACCTGAACAAGACGATCGTCAATAAACCCTTTCACTTCCAATTTGACACTGAAGACGGGATTGGCGTTGAAGTGGCCCTGCAGTGGAACGACTCCTTCCAGGAGAACATCTTCTGCTACACCAACAATATTCCCCAGCGGGATGGCGGCACCCACCTGGCGGGCTTCAGAGCCGCCCTGACTCGCAGCCTGAATACCTATATCGAAAAGGAGGGCCTGGCGAAAAAAGCCAAGGTCAATACCACCGGTGATGATGCGCGGGAAGGCCTGACCGCGATTATTTCGGTGAAAGTGCCCGACCCCAAGTTTTCCTCCCAGACCAAGGACAAACTGGTGTCATCCGAGGTGAAAACCGCGGTGGAACAGACCATGAACGCCCAGTTCAATGACTACCTGCTGGAAAACCCCGGCGAAGCCAAGGCGGTGGTAGGCAAAATGCTGGACGCTGCCCGCGCCCGTGAAGCCGCCCGCAAGGCGCGGGAAATGACCCGGCGCAAGGGTGCCCTGGATATCGCCGGCCTGCCGGGCAAACTGGCGGACTGCCAGGAAAAGGACCCGGCCCTGTCAGAACTTTACCTGGTGGAGGGCGACTCCGCCGGCGGCTCCGCCAAGCAGGGCCGCAATCGTAAATTCCAGGCCATCCTGCCGCTGAAGGGCAAGATCCTCAACGTGGAAAAGGCGCGCTTTGACAAGATGCTGGGCTCGGCGGAAGTGGGCACCATTGTTACCGCACTGGGTTGTGGTATCGGTAAGGATGAGTTCAACGCCGATAAGTTGCGCTACCACAGCATCATCATCATGACCGACGCGGATGTGGATGGCTCCCATATTCGCACCCTGCTGCTGACCTTCTTCTTCCGGCAGATGCGCGAGCTGCTGGAGCGCGGCCATATTTTTATCGCCCAGCCTCCGCTGTACAAAATCAAGCGCGGCAAGACCGAGGTGTACGTCAAAGATGATGCCGAGCTGAATGAGTTCCTGCTGGCAGCGGCGATGGACGGCGCCGCGCTGTTTGTTAACAGTGACGCACCCGCACTCGCAGGCCTTGCGCTGGAAGCCCTGGCAAAAGAATACATCGCCGTCGAAAACATCATCAAGCGCTTGTCCGCGCGCTACGACGAGGCGGTATTGCGAACGCTGAACAAGCTCCCCGCCGTCACGCCCGCCATGCTGAACGATCACGACGCGCTGGCCGGGTGGACCGAAAAACTCAGCGCCGCGCTGCCAAAGCACACCGGCGACCGGGCCGCAAGCGGCAACGGCGGCAGCTATGTCGCGGTCGTCGATCGCGGTACCGACGACAGTGACACCGTTCGTATTGCGATCACCAAGATGCAGCACGGCCTTGGTTCGACGCGCCATTTGCCGCGTGAATTTTTCGACACCAACGAATACCTGCACATGATGGCGCTGGCAGAAAAACTCGATGGCCTGTTGTCCGAGGGCGCGAAAGTGCAGCGCGGCGAACGCGAGGCGCCGCTAAAACATTTTTCCGAGGCCGTGGAATGGCTGATGGACGAAGCGCGACGCGGCCAGTCCATCCAGCGCTACAAGGGTCTTGGCGAAATGAACCCGGAGCAACTCTGGGACACGACGGTCAACCCGGAGACGCGCCGCCTGATGCAGGTCAAAATCGAAGACGCCGTCAAGGCTGACGAAATATTCACGACACTGATGGGTGACCAGGTCGAGCCGCGCCGGGAGTTCATCGAAAAGAACGCGCTAACGGTAGAAAATCTCGACGTATGACGGAGCGACGCCTGCTGGTGCACGCGGTGGCGCTGATACTGGCGCCGGTTGTCGTCGCGGCCTTTGGCCTGTCGGTCGCTGCGGCCATCCTGCTAACGCTTTCGTTGCTGTTATGGCGCTGGATGATCGTGTTGACCGGACTGGCGCTGCCGCCCAAGGGGCCTGACCTGGTCCTCGAAACCATATCCGCCAGCCACTTTGTCGAAAAGGTGCGTTGGAGCATGGACCGCCTCGGCGTTCAGTACGTCGAGCAGCCCTGGGGCGGTACGCTCGGCGCGTTTTTCCGCGGGCGATCGGTGCCGCTTTTGAAACTGCGCACCGGCCGCGTGCAGTCAAGCATCGGCAACTCGGCGGAAATTCTGCGCTACCTGTGGGGCCGTTACGCGTTCGAAGACCCCGAGGCGGCCGCGTTTCTGGAGCCCACCACCGAGCGCGTCGAACTTGAGGCACGACTCGACCGCTACGGCGTCAACCTGCAGGTATGGGTTTACTACCATCTCCTCGATCATCGCGAACTGTCACTGCAGGCGTGGGGTGCCAATAATCCGGCAACGCCCTACTGGCAAAGACTGATACTCAGGCTGCTGTTTCCCCTGCTGCGGTTTCTCATCAAGAAGTCGTTCCGTATCTCGGACGACAACTATGCGCGCGCTGTCCTTCGCATCGAGGAGCTGCTCGGCGAACTGGAAGAACAGCTAAACGATGATCAGAAGTCCCTGCTCGGCGATGACGCCAGCAACTACACGGATATCGCGTTCGCCGCCATGACGGGGCTGTGGCTGATGCCGGCGGGCTATGCGGCAGGCAAAGCGGACGCCGTTCGCATCGACCCGACCAAAGCGCCCGCCGGCATGCAGAAGGACGTCGAGGTGTGGACCTCGGGCTATGCGCGCGTCGCTAAGTTCGTGACGCGGCTTTACGCTGAAGAACGAACGCCGCAAAGCAACACGGACAGAGCGGCCGCCAGGGGCAACCCGTCGCGGCGATAGTGCAAAAGACTAAAAAAGGGGCCGCATCATGAAACTGGTTTTGATCCTGTTGTCACTCGCCGGCCTGGCGGCTTGCGGTGCGACGCCTGCGCGCAGTGAGGACCAGGCCGTCGCCGATTTCATCGCGGTTTCAGCGCTGGGGCAGCATGACAGTATTCGAACGCGAGGGCAGTGGGACTACGAGGTACTCGGTGAGCGCTACGTCATTCTGGACAGCGGCATTGGCAAGTACCTGGTCGAATTTCGTCGCCGCTGCCACGAACTCGATGACCGCCTGGTCAAGCCCGACCTGCGCTACCAGCGCAATGTGCTGCGGGCGCGTTTCGACACGATACGAGGTTGCGTTATCGAGCGGCTCTACGCGATCGATGACGCCGCCGCCGAGGAGCTCGAGCAACTCGTCTCCGCCGCCGACGGCGAGGACTGAATCAGGACGTTGTTGTTGCGTCCTTCTCATAGGCGCAGCTGATCTCGCGCATCTTGCCTTCGATCCAGGCCTGCACGATCGCGTTGGTCTCTTTCGGCGATTGCGTTGAGGCGTCGATCGGTGGACCGATGCAAAAACGAACCGTACCCGGCCGCATCGAAAACGCCCGCCTGCGCCAAAAGTCACCGGCGTTGTGCGCAACCGGCACTATCATTCACGCCGGCCTCCTGTGCGAGTGCTGCACCGCTGATGCCGTATTTGCGGGTCTCGCCAAACGGCACGCGCGTGCCCTCCGGAAAAATCGTAACCCAGGTGCCGCTCGGCCAGGCGCTGCTTGCCCTGCTCGATCACCTGTTTTACGGCGGAGCGACCCTTGCCACGATTGATGGCGATCGGGTTGAGGACCAGGCCGATCGCCCAGCCGACGACCGGCACCCACAACAGTTCGCGCTTCACGACCCAGGCCGTTGTCGGGAACATCGGCACGTGGCCGTAGGTCTCGAGAATGGTCGTGTGCTTGATCATGATGACGCTGGGCGTGTCGGGTATGTTCTCGCGACCCTCGACGACGACCTTCATGCCGGTAAAGAACTCATCCGGCCCACAGTGCAAAGCGGCAGAAGCTGACGAGAACAAAGCCGATGCGCGGCGGACGGCGCCCAGAACAGTAACAGCAGTAGTGCCGACGTCAGGAGGGCCGTGCCGCCGGCGACAATAATCAAGGCGAGCGAGCGTAGCCAGACAATCACTGTATTACTCCGCGAGCAGGGCGTTGGCGACCGCGGCCGAGGTCGTCATAGACCTCGGTGGCCGCGCGCTCACCGAGGAGCGCCGTTTCCGTCCTCGCGACCGTTGCCGGTGCGCACGAGAACGGGCCGTGCGCCGGCGCGACCGCGGCCGCCTGCATGTCGCGCAGCGAATCGCCGACGACCGGCACGCCGTCGAGATCCGTGTCGATAGTAACGGCCCAGGCGGCGCAGCAGGCCGGCCTCGGGCTTGCGGCAGTCACAGCCATCATCGGGGCCGTGCGGGCAAACGACGATGCGGTCGACGTGACCGCCCTCGGCGTCGACCAGCCTGCGTAGCTTGCGGTGCATGGCGCTCGAGCGACGCGCCGATCGAACAGGCCGCGCGCAAGGCCCGACTGGTTGCTGGCGACGGCCACGGTGAAGCCCGCGCGCTCAGCTCGGCGATCGCCCGGATGCTGCCGGGCAGCGGGATCCACTCGTCGGCGGACTTCACGAAGTCGTGGGAGTCGCGGTTGATGACCCCGTCGCGGTCGAGGATAACGAGGCCCTTTTCTGCCAGCCGGCGCCCCATCAGCCGACGGAGAGGCGGGAAATGTCGGCAATGTCGAGAAAAAGCGCTCGAAGTTCGCCTAAAAGTGCCAAACGGTTGTTTTTCACGGCGCTCGTCGTCGGCCATCACCATGACGTCGTCGAAAAAGCGGTCCACCGGGTCGCGGAGATCAGCGAGCTCGTTCAGCGCCTCGGCGTAGCTGCGACTCTCGATCATCGGCAACACCTTTTGCCGGGCGTTAGCGAGCGCATTGAAGAGCGCGTGCTCGGCGTCCTCTGTCACAGCTTTTTCTTGACCGTCAGGCCCTCGGGATCGCCGGCCTGCCTGCAGGATGTTGGCGATGCGCTTGTTGGCCGCCGCCAGGCTCTCGGCCTGTTCGAGCCGGGCAAAGGTCTGCACGGCGGCGAGCCGCCGGTCGAAGTCGACCAGTGACGCGGGCTGCCGCACCATGATGGCGTCGAACGTCTCGGTCTGGAGCCCTCTTCCCGGTCCAGGAAATAGCGGCGCAGCCGGTCGCCGATAAAGGCGTACAGCTCCTCCGCCGAGCTGCTCCGTGTCGAGCTTGCTCTTCGGCTGCGCCTGACCGCCTCGGCGATCAGCGCTTTGAGGTCGATATCGAGGCCGCACTCGATGAGAATCCGGACGACCCCGAGTGCCGCGCGCCGCAGACCGAACGGGTCGCGATTGCCGCTCGGCTTCTTGCCGATCGAGAACACGCCGGCGAGCGTGTCGAGCTTGTCGGCGACGGCGAGTATCTGGCCGAGCGGCGTTGCGCGGCAGGCTGTCGCCGGCGAAGCGCGGCTGGTACTGCTCGCCGATCGCGCTGCGAAACGCTCTCCGGCTCGCCGTCGGAGCGCGCGTAGTAGCGGCCCATGATGCCCTGCAGCTCGGGAAACTCGCCGACCATGCCGGTCACGAGGTCGCACTTGGCGAGCGACGCGGCGCGCTCGACGTGCGCGTCGTCGACATCGAGCGTCTCTGGCGAGCCACTGGCCAAGCGCGCCAGTACGACGGCTCTTGTCATACAGGCTGCCGAGCCCGCGCTGGTAAACGACCTCGCGCAATGCCGCTTCGCGACTGGCGAGCGTCGTGCGCCGATCGCTCTCCCAGAAGAACTCGGCGTCGGCCAGGCGCGGGCGCACAACGCGCTCGTTGCCCTCACGCACCGCTATCCGGCTCTTTGCTCTCGAGGTTCGCGACCGTAATAAAGCGCGGCAGGAGCTCGCCGTCGTCGTCGGCGACCGGGAAGTAGCGCTGATGCCCGGTCAATGTCGACATGACGACTTCGCGCGGCAGCGTAAGGTAACTCTGGTCAAAGCTGCCGAGTACCGGTACCGGCCACTCCACCAGCGCGGTCACTTCGTCGTAGAGCGAGTCACCGTCGACGACAGTGCCGCCGGCGGTAAGCGCCGCCGCTTCGACGCCGCTCTGCACCTGCTGCGGCGCCGCTCGAAATCGGCAATCACGGAGCCCTTTTTTTCCAGGCGTCGAGATAGTCAGCCGGCGTCGCGATGACCATCGGGCCCGATGAGTGAAAGCGATGGCCGAGCGTCGTATTGCCGCTGTCGATTCCCATAAGCGCGCCTCGACGATATCGTTGCCGTGCAGCAGGACAACCCAGTGAACCGGCCGCACGAACTCGGCGTCGCCGGCGCCCCAGCGCATGCGGCGCGGTATCGGCAGCGAGTCAAGCGCGCGCTCGACGATCTCCGGCATCAACTCGGCGGCGCGCCGGCCGGGCTCCTCGTGCCGTAAACGCAGCCACTCACCCTTGCCGGTTTTCTGTCTCGACAGCTGGTCGACGCTGACGCCGCATTTTTTTGCGAACGCCGTTGCCGCCGCCGTCGGCTTGTTGTCTTTATCGAAAGCAATGCTGACCGGCGGGCCCTTTTGTTCGATCGTGCGGCTGGCCTGCTGGCGCGCGAGGTCGGTGACGATAACGGCAAGGCGGCGGGGGCTCGCGTAGGCGTGTACGTCGCCGTGTGCGAGCGGCGCCTCATCGATAGCGGCGGCGAGGCCTGCGGCAAACGCCTCCATTAACGCGCGCAGCGCCTTCGGCGGCATTTCCTCGGTACCGATCTCAACGAGAAAGTCGTCCGCCTGGCTCATGCCGATGCGACCTCTTGTGGCGCCGCGGCCACATCGGAAAGCCGAGCGCCTCGCGACTGGCGTAGTACGCCTCGCAGATCGCACGAGACATCGTCCTGACGCGCAGGATGAAGCGTTGCCGCTCGGTCACGGAGATGGCCTGCCGGGCGTCGAGCAGGTTGAACGTGTGCGATGCCGCCAGCATTTGTTCATAGGCCGGCAGTGCGAGGCCGAGCTCGATGAGCCGCTGGCTTTCCTGTTCGGCGTGATCGAATGCATTGAACAACCCGTCGACGTCGGCTTCTTCGAAGTTGTAACGGGACTGCTCGACCTCGTTCTGGTGATAGACGTCGCCATAGCTGATGCGACCGAGCGGGCCGTCGGTCCACACCAGATCGAAAATGCTTTCGACGTTTTGCAGGTACATCGCCAGGCGCTCGAGACCGTAGGTGATCTCGCCGGTTACCGGGCGGCACTCGAGGCCGCCGACCTGCTGGAAGTACGTGAACTGCGAGATCTCCATGCCGTTCAGCCACACTTCCCAGCCGAGACCCCAGGCGCCAAGCGTCGGTGACTCCCAGTTGTCCTCGACGAAACGAATGTCATGCACCAGCGGATCGATGCCGATGGCGCGGAGAGAGCCGAGATACATCTCCTGGATATCGAGCGGCGAGGGCTTGATCACCACCTGGTACTGGTAGTAGTGCTGCAGCCGAAACGGGTTGTCGCCGTAACGCCCGTCGGTCGGCCGCCGGCTGGGCTGCACGTAGGCCGCAGACCACGGCTCCGGACCCACCGCGCGCAGAAACGTGGCCGGATGAAACGTGCCGGCGCCCATTTCCATGTCATAGGGCTGCAGGATGACGCAGCCACGCTCTGCCCAGTAGGCCTCGCAGGCTCAGTATCAGGTCCTGGAAACTCGAGGACTGGGCAGCGGATTTGTCGGGGCTCATTGAAGTGTGTCACGGTGGCGGAAACGCGCGAAGTATAACGGCTCAGCGGTCCCGGTAGGAGGCCCCTGGCGCCGATGCGGCAAATCCGTCGCAGCCGGCGCTCGCCCTGTCGGGGTGCAAGCGGCGGCCACATGCACTAGAATGGTGCGCATGTGGCGCCGATCGCACCAAAATGGTGCGCCCGGCCCGCGGCACAGCCCGGAAAAACATTGCAAAACAGCAACTTAGGACAAGCACCATTTTGGCACACTTCCTGCAACCGCCTATACCTAACCGGTCGCAAGAGACGGCCGTTTCGATTAGCTGAACAAAAACCCGGAGGAAAGACCCATGACGCCCGCAGACGTACTCGCCCTGATTAAAGAGGCGGAGGTCAAGTTTGTCGATTTTCGCTTCACCGACACGATTGGCAAAGAACAACACGTAACCGTTCCCGCTCACACCGTTGATGAGGACCTGTTCGAAGACGGCAAGATG
This sequence comes from uncultured Gammaproteobacteria bacterium, assembly GCA_963807845.1. Taxonomy (GTDB): domain Bacteria; phylum Pseudomonadota; class Gammaproteobacteria; order Steroidobacterales; family Woeseiaceae; genus UBA1847. Next base: position 103,878 of record CAWEDS010000029.1, on the reverse strand, counting down.
TTCGACGGTTCGTCCATCGCCGGCTGGAAAGGGATTAACGAGTCCGACATGATTCTGATGCCCGACCCGGCGTCGGCCGTGATGGATATTTTTCCGGACGAGCCAACGCTGAACCTGCGCTGCCATGTCGTCGAACCCTCCACCATGCAGGGTTACGATCGTTGCCCGCGTTCGCTGGCCGACGCGCGCCGAGGCGTATCTCAAGTCGACGGGCATCGCCGACGAGGCCTTCTTCGGCCCCGAGAACGAGTTCTTCGTTTTCGACGACGTTGCCTGGGACGACAACATGCAGGGCGCGTTCTATAAAGTCGACTCGGACGAAGGCGCCTGGAACACCGATCGCAGCTACGAAGAGGGCAACACGGGCCATCGCCCGACCGTCAAGGGCGGTTATTTTCCGGTGCCGCCCGTCGACTCGTTGCACGACCTCCGCTCCGCGATGTGTCTGGCTATCGAAGAGCTGGGCGTGGAAACCGAGGTGCACCACCACGAAGTTGCCACCGCCGGCCAGTGCGAGATCGGCGTCAAGTTCAACACGCTGGTGCAGAAAGCCGACGAAGTGCAGATCCTGAAATACGTTGTCCACAACGTGGCCCATGCCTACGGCAAGACCGCAACGTTCATGCCGAAACCGCTGGTCAACGACAACGGCAACGGCATGCACGTGCATCAGTCACTGTTCAAGAACGGCGAGAACCTGTTTTCCGGCGACGGCTACGGTGGACTGTCCGAGACCGCGCTGTTTTATATCGGCGGCATCATCAAGCACGCGAAAGCATTGAACGCGTTTACCAACCCGTCGACCAACAGCTACAAGCGCCTCGTCCCGGGTTTCGAAGCGCCGACCATTCTCGCGTACTCCGCGCGTAACCGCTCGGCGTCGATTCGTATTCCGTACATCGCCAACCCGAAGGGCCGCCGCATCGAGGTGCGCTTCCCGGACTCGATGGCGAACCCGTACCTCGCGTTCGCCGCCATGATGATGGCCGGCCTCGACGGCATCCAGAACAAGATCCACCCGGGCGAAGCGATGGACAAGGATCTCTACGACCTGCCGCCGGAAGAAGAGAAAGAGCTGCAGCTGGTCGCGTTCTCGCTGGACGAGGCGCTCGAAGCGCTCGACAAGGATCGCGACTTCCTCAAGGCCGGCGATGTGTTCAGCGACGACCTGATCGACGCCTACATCGAGCTCAAAAAGGAGAATGTCACGCGCCTGCGGATGACGACCCATCCGGTCGAGTTCGACATGTACTACAGCCTGTAACATAAGGTGAATAGTGTGAACCGGGCGGCATTTTGCCGCCCGGCCACTAGCCCCCGAAGCCCCGCGCTGCTATGCTGAACACATGCCAAACACGAATCATCCTGGTCCTTATCGTGGACTGCTGGCCTCGGGCGCCGAGTTGCGCAGGCCTACAAGTGGGTCGATGAAGACGGCGTCGTGCATTACTCCGATCGGCCACAGCCCGGCGCGGAAGAGGTCACCTCTCCACGACCAAGCCGGCCCGCCGCACATCGCGCCGAACCCCGGCAAGCGCGAACAGCCGAGGCTGAGGCTGCCCCGGCAGAACCGGCGAGACCCTTTCGGTTACGAAAGCCTCAGCGTCACTGCTCCCGGCGCTGAAGAAACCCTATGGAATATCGACGGCGTACTGAACGTCTCGCTGGCGCTGAGCCCGGCGCTGCAACCGGGCACCAGGTGCGGGTGTATTTCGACGGTACACGCGCAGCCGGCGACGGGCACGAGCTTCCAGCTGGAGGAAGTCTACCGCGGGACCCACAACCTGCAGGCGGAGATCCTGGACGCGGCCGGCGCGCTGATGATTCGCAGCGCGCCGACCCGGTTCTACGTGCAGCAGACCTCGGTACTTCGGCAACGCTAGATCCGGGCGCAACACCGGCCAGACCTAAGCATCGTCGCGGCCCGTCCGGCGACGGCACTCTGCACCGTAACGCACGCGGCATTCTCGACTCACTGAGCTGCGGCGTCGTGCTGCTCAACGAACACCTCCTGATCGTCGGCATGAACCCGGCGGCCGAAAATATCCTTGGCATCAGCCAGCGGCGTGCGCAGGGAAAATCATTGCTGCGACTCGTCGATGACGAGCCGGAAATGCGCGACATCCTGAGTCGCGTCATGGCAACCGGCGACCACTATGCGAATGAGATCCGGCTGGCGCGAACCGAAGTCCACGCACGGAGCGCATCGTCGACTGCCGCGTCTCACCCATCGACACGGACGAGGCCTGTGTGCTGGTCGAAATAACCGACGTCACGCGTCGCTCGCAGATCAGTCGCGAAAACGCCGCTGATGATTCAGCACGGTGCCGGTCGACAGATGATTCGACAACTCGCCCACGAAATCAAGAACCCGCTCGGCGGCATGCGCGGTGCCGCGCAGTCTGCTCGAGCGACAGCTCGACGACGACGAGCTGCACGAATACACCGACGTCGTCATCAGCGAAACCGATCGCCTGGCCGCGCTGGTCGACACCTTGTCGGGCCCTGGCGGCCCACCGAACAAGCAGCCGGTCAACGTGCACGAGCTGCTCGAGTACGTCGTCAAAATTGTCGCGGCCGAAGACGACAAGCACGTAAACGATCAGTCGCGACTACGATCCGGGCCTGCCGCTGATCGACCTTGATCGCGACCAGATGATGCAGGCGTTGCTGAACCTCGTGCGCAACGCCTTGCGGCGCTCGACGGCCTCGGCACCGTGACGCTGCGCAGCCGCGCGGTCACCAACTTCACGATCGGCGACATCCGGCATCGGGTCATTGCGTCCATCGAAATAGAGGACGACGGGCCGGGCATTCCGCTCGAACTGCAGGACTCGGTCTTCTATCCGCTGGTCACCACGCGCGCCGAGGGCACCGGCCTCGGCCTGCCTGCCGCGCAGGAGCTGGTCAGCCGGCACGGCGGCCTGATCGAATTCGAAAGCCGCCCCGGCCGCACCGTGTTCTTCGTGCGCATACCGCTGGAGCAGGCGGGGCCAGAATCGATGGCTGACTCACGATTAACCGTCTGGGTCGTCGACGACGACCAGTCCGTGCGCTGGGTGCTCGAGAAGGCGCTGAGGCAGGCGGACATCGACCCCGCAGTTTCGAGCGCGCCGAACACCTGCTCGAGGCGATCGACGAAGGCGCGCCGGACGTGCTCGTCACCGACGTACGCATGCCGGGCATGAGCGGCATCGCCCTGCTCGAGCGATTGCGCAGCACGCGAGCCGGACCTGCCGATCATCGTCATGACCGCGCACTCGGATCTCGAAAACGCGGTCGCCGCCTACAAGGGCGGCGCCTTCGAGTACCTGCCGAAGCCGTTCGACATCGACGAGGCCGTCGAGCTCGTGCGCAAAGCAGCGCGCGTCAGCGGGCAGGCCTCGCCGACCAAAAGCCGAGCAGCGGCGCGATCGCCATCGATGATCGGGCAGGCGCCGGCCATGCAGGAAGTGTTTCGCTCGATCGGCCGGCTGGCCGGGTCCAGCATGACCGTGCTGATTACCGGCGAATCGGGCACCGGCAAGGAGCTCGTCGCGCGCGCGCTGCACGATCACAGCCCGCGCGCCAACAAGCCGTTTATCGCGCTGAACACCTCGGCGATCGCCGCCGAACTGCTCGAGTCCGAATTGTTCGGCCACGAGAAAGGCGCGTTCACCGGCGCCGATGCCCGCGCGCGTCGGCCGCTTCGAGCAGGCCGACGGCGGCACGCTGTTCCTCGACGAGATCGGCGACATGTCACCTGCACTGCAGACGCGACTGCTTGCGCGTGCTCGCCGAAAGCGAGTTCTATCGGGTTGGCGGCCAAACGCTCCATCAACGTCGATGTGCGCGTCATTGCCGCCACCAACCAGGACCTGGCACGCGCGGTGAAGGAATCGCGCTTTCGCGAGGACCTGTTTCACCGCCTGAACGTGATCCGCATCAATACGCCGCCGCTGCGGCAACGGCGGGAGGACATCCCGGTCCTGCTGACGCACTACCTGGCAGAAGCGGCCGAAGAACTTGGCGCAAGCGCGAAAACACTCGACGAAGCGGCGCTGGCAACGCTGCAGGCTTTCGCCTGGCCCGGCAACGTTCGCCAGCTGGTGAACGCAACCCGCCGCCTCACCGTAACGGCGCCGGGGGCCGTGATTACGGCAGAGGACATGCCCGGCGACCTCGGCGGCAGCGAATCGCCGCAGCGTGCCACTAAAGAATGGACCGGCGTACTGGCGGCCTGGGCGGAGCGCGAGCTGCACAACAGCGACGCACCGTTACTGGAAACAGCCCTGCCGGAGTTTGAAAAAACGCTCATTGAGACCGCGATGTCGCAAACCAAAGGCCATCGACAGGAAGCGGCAAAGCTGCTGGGCTGGGGCGGAATACGCTCGCCAGGAAAATGAAAGCGCTGCATCTGGATTAGGCCGGCCGGCCCGTTATTCTCATGGCGGCGACAAACCTCGACCTGCTGACTGGCGGGCGGCTCAAAAAACCGTTCCGGTCAATAAGCCCAAAGATCATCGGTGCCTCCGGTCGTCCCGTAAACGGCGACAAGTCGCGAGCGCAGCAAAGCGGCAGGAGCTGCGACCCGCCGAGCCAACAAGCAGTTTAAACCTGCCCACCTGTTTGTCATGAGCGAAGCCACCAGGCCTGCCGTTAACGCTCGAGTGGCAGCAGCAGTGCCCGCTGGTCGTTACTCATGCTGACCAGTACTACATTGTCTTGTGAGTTGCAGGATCGTCGGTTTCGATATCGGCGAGCACAGCGACGCCAACGTAGTCGCCAGCGATACCGCAGTCGCTGATGGTCACGGACCAGTCGTAAACGCTAAATGCTGCATCGATGATCGAGGCCTGGCCGAGCGACTGGCAGCCCTCTATATTTTGCGCGCTAAACGCGCCACCGGGATCAGCGGTGAGCGTCAGCGTCGGGTTCAGCAAATCGTCATAGACATACCAGGTACCTTCCAGCAGCGCCAGCGACGATTCCTTTCATAGGTGCTGTCGTAATCGAGGTCGAAAAAGACGACCTCGCCGCTGCTGGTGGTCCAGCTGCCGGACAAAGTGCTGCGCTCGCTGACGGTCGCCGTGATGCTGATGTCCATCACCGTTGAGCCGTTGTCCCAGGTGGCGCCGCTATCTGCGTAGGCGCTGCCGGAACCCGTAAACTCGGCGCCGGCCATGCTCGCCGTGCCGATGTACTGGCCAAACGTATCCGGACCAAACGTGTCCAGCGAGATCAGCGTGAAGCGTCCGTCCGACGTCGTGATACCGACGAGTTCTTCGAACGTTACGTCGGCGTAGGAGGCGGTTCCTCCCCAAATACCGCCGGGATCGGCGTCGGTTATTGGCGGTGTAACGGGCGGGGGAACGTTGACACTGCCGCCGCCACCACCACCACCGCAAGCGGAGACAACCACGAAAACCATACCTGCAACCAGGGCACGCATACGAAACCCCCCTCTGGAACGTAGAAGCACCGGGCTTATAGTCCGGAACCAACAGGCTCAGCGTTCGTACGGTAGAAGCGCCGTAGTTCGTCGAGTCGGCGCCGCACCGACCTTGGTGAATGCCGGATGCGCGCGACGTGAGAATTTACGCCTTATCTTCCCGGATGCAACAGATATTTTACGCAGGCATGCAGTGCAGAAAAGCGGCGGCACAATCGGGACAGCGGCCTCATCGGGGACCTGACGTTTGGCGGCCGCTAGCTGCTAAGATGGCAGCCTCTAACAGGAGATGCTGCGATGACTGCCTACAAACTGACTTACTTCGATATCGACGGCGGCCGCGCCGAGCCGATCCGCATCGCCTTTCACGCGGCGGGTATAAAATTCGAAGACGAGCGCCTGTCGTTTCCCGAGTTTGGTGCAATGCGCACCAACACGCGCTTCAACTCATTGCCGGTGCTCGAGATAGACGGTGCAGCGGTCACCCAGTCGAACGCCATCAGCCGCTACGTCGGCAAGATGGCGGGCCTTTACCCGAAAGATGACCTGCAGGCGCTTTACTGCGACGAAGCTCTCGGGGCGCTGGAGGACGTCTTGCATCACGTCGTCAGGACCTTCGGCCTGCAGGGCGACGAACTGCGCGAAGCCCGCGAGAAACTTGTCGAAGGCTGGCTGACCACCTATCTCAAGGGGCTGGATGAACTGCTGGCGCGCGGCGGCGGTAAGTTTTTCGCGGACGAGAGCCTCACCGTGGCCGACCTCAAAGCGTTTGTGCAGACCCGCTGGCTCCGTTCCGGGGAGCTGGATCACGTGCCGGCAGACCTGGTCAAACGCGTGGCGCCGGCGCTCATCCCGCACCAGGAGCGCGTCGAAAAGGATGCCCGCGTGCTGGCCTACTACGCCAGTCGCGCCTGATTATCTCCTTAAAACAGCCAGGCTAAACCGACACCGAGACGAGCCCCCGACTCGCCGGCGATCCGCACTCGACTGTCGTCTACGAGGGTCATTTCGTATCGACGATGAAACTCGGTGCCGACACTGGCCGTCAGCACGAGATCGTCGTGTGCCCTCCAGTCGATAGCCCACTCGAACAGGTACGCCCTATAAACAAAGCGCGAGTACTTATCGAGACTCTTGTCCTTTACGAACCACTCATTGCCATTCGGTGCGATGCGCAGTGTGGAGCTGACTCGTTCCGTTATCTCGTAGCGCAAAGCAGATCTCGGAAACCCCAGCGCCAGCATCCAGTCGGGATGCGGCTGCCAGTTGACGCCGATCACCGGGTAGACCCGATAGTCACCGAAGCGATGGTCGCCGCAGATTCCGAGACGCAGCCCGAGGCGATTCGACAACGACCGATCCCAAACCAGCGCCGCCAGTAGCTGCACCGCATCAGAGGTGTATTCGTCCGGGTCCTTGGTGACGTTGGAAGAGCCCGACAGCAGAGGTGCGATACTGAAACGGAAACCGCGGTTTTCGTGTCGACTGACCCTGTGCGCGACGACAAAAAACGTGTGCAGGTCGCCGTTTGTCTGTGGCTCGAGGCTATCGAGATTCAGGATCGCGCTGCGATGTCCCCCGCCAAAGGCCCACGGACCGCCTGACGTAAACAGAGCATCCGTCGCGAAGTCGTTGCGATCTGTTTCACCCAGATTACGTTCGAAGGATGACGCGACGTTGTCATGGACTGCGGCAGACAATGACGACTGCTTTGCCGGGTCCTGGCAAATATCGACGCCGGGTGAGGCGCCGGACAAAGAAGGCAGGCTGAAGGCGATGCAGCACAGGCAGGCGCGAAGCAGGCTTCCCCGCATGTCAGCGCCGCAGCGTACCGACCAGCTCGGTGACGGTGCGCATCGAGTGCCGCTCGAGGTAATCGGCGATGCCCGCGTTGATCTTCGTACAGACGAGCGGATCGTAGAACAGCGCGGTGCCGATACCGACCGCGCTAGCGCCGGCGATCATGAACTCGATCGCGTCGTTCGGCGTCGTGATGCCGCCCTGGCCGATAATCGGGACATCGTGTTTTTTCGACACCTCGTAAACCTGGTGCACCTTGAGCAGCGCAATGGGCTTGATCGCCGGCCCGGAAAGCCCGCCCTGCACGTTACCGATGACCGGTCGACGCGTTTCGGCGTCGATCGCCATGCCCATGATCGTATTGATGACCGCAAAACCATCGGTACCTGCCTCGATGCACAGCCGTGCGTTGGTCTGAATGTCGGTCTGGTTCGGCGAGAGCTTGGTGATGATCGGCTTCGAGGTCCTGGCGCGGCAGGCCGCGACGACGCGTGCGGACATGTCGGGGTCGTTGCCGAACTGCACGCCCCCTTCCTTGACGTTCGGGCAGGAGATGTTGATCTCGATCAGCGTCGATGTCGGAATCATCGAACCGCTCAGTTACGCGCTCGTATTCCTCGATCGTCGAGCCCGAGACATTCGCGATGAAGCGCGTTTCCGCGAAGTCGAGGCCGGGAAGAATGGTGTCGACAACCGCGTCGACGCCCGGGTTCTGCAGGCCGATGGCGTTCAGCATGCCGTCCGGCGTTTCGTAAACCCGGTGCGGCGGGTTACCGAGTCGGGCATCGCCCGTCGTGCCCTTCAGGACAACGGCGCCGACATCGTGATTGGAAAAGCCCACGACGCGCGTGTATTCCTCACCGAAACCAACACAGCCTGACAGCAACACGATCGGCGAGGCCATCGATACGCCGCAAAGCTCGGTGTGTAATAGACTGCTTACCATGGCAGCGGCATTTTACAGGGTTTTCCATGTTTAGCCTCATTCTTTACGAGCCCGAGATTCCGCCCAATACCGGCAACATCATCCGCCTGTGTGCGAACACGGGGGTCGCGCTGCACCTCGTCGAGCCGCTCGGGTTTGAACTTGATGAGCCTCGGCTGAAGCGCGCCGGACTGGACTACCGGGAGTTTGCGAGCGTGACAACACATGCATCACTCGCCGGCGTGTCTCGAGGTGCTGAAAGAGCCGCGCGTGTTTACCTTGAGTACGCGGGCCGAAACGCGCCATGACCAGCCGGCATTTAAAGCAGGCGATGCCTTTCTGTTTGGGCCGGAAACGCGCGGGCTTCCGCAAGCCGTGCTGGAGTCCGTTCCCGTTCAGCAAAGGCTGCGGCTACCGATGAAAGCAAACAGCCGCAGCCTCAATCTCTCGAATGCCGCCGCGGTTGTTGTCTATGAGGCGTGGCGGCAACTGGGATTTGTCGGCGGACGCTAGGCGGGCTCGACGTTGCTGTTCAGTCGAAACAGGTTGCCCGCATCGTATTTACCCTTGATCTCGGTCAGTCGCTGGTAGGCCGGCCCGTAATTGCCTTTCGTCGCGGCCTGATCGAAATCGATATTGGAGTAATAGCCGCCAAGATGGGGCTCGACCGCTTTGTAATAGGCCCGGCACGCGGCGATGAGCTGATCGTCAGCGGCAGGGTCCATCCAGCCGCCGGCAATGACGAGCATGATCTCCGCATTGCGGTGTGGGAACGCCGTATCCAGCTCACCAACGCGTTTAACGGCAGCCCCCATGACGTGATCGCCGACGAAAACGCGCGGATCGTCAGCCTCGAGCATGGTATCGACCAGCCCCTGAGTCCAACCGGTGACCGTGCCACTCTTGGCATAAGAGCGGACGCCATGACCGAACGCGACATCGTCTTTGGTCTGCATCGTCATGTAGTCCTGCACGATGACGCCATCCACCATCGGCGTGCCTATTTTGCGCAGTGGCGCCAGTTCTTTCTCACCGGCAGCCGGGTCGCCGTTGTAAACCACGTCCATCATGATGACGCGGACGCCGTCCGGCGTTGTGGCGATTGTGGGGCCGACGTACATCTCGTCGGACAACCCGGCGACCATTCCGCATAAAATTCCAGCACATCTCGCGCCTGTTCATAGGGCCAGATGATGCTGCCGGACAATACATTGCGGTCGAAAGCGTGCACCTGATAGTCAAACCGGGTGACGACGCCAAAATTACCGCCGCCGCCACGAATCGCCCCAAAACAAGTCCGCGTTCTCGTCTGCACTCGCGGTACGAATTTCGCCGTCGGCCGTAATAATTTCAGCAGAGTGCAAATTGTCGATCGCAAGACCGTACTTGCGATTGAGGCGTCCAAAGCCACCACCGAGGGTGAACCCGCCGACGCCGGTATGCGAGACAACACCGGTCGTGGTGACCAGGCCGTGAGGCAATGTCGCCTGATCAAGGTGGCCGAACAACGCGCCGCCGCCGGCGGTCGCGCGCTGCGCTTCTGTATCGACGCTGACCTTGGTCAGTCTGCGACAGGTCGATCATCAGGCCATCGTCGCAAATGGATTTGCCGGGCCAGCTGTGGCCGCCGCCGCGAACCGCGACGAGCAGGTCGCGCTCGCTGGCAAAGGTCACGGCGTGCGCAACATCCTCGCTGTTCAAACAGCGGGCGATTAGCGCCGGCTGCTTGTCGTGCATGCCGTTCCAGATCTTGCGGGCGCCATCATAGTCGGCGTGGCCAGAGAGCATCACCGGGCCGGACATGGCTTTGCCAAGCTCTTTGATAGCAGCTCTTTCGAGTTCGATTTCGGTGCCGGCCAGCGAGATGCCGCGAATACTGGTTTTAGCGTGAGTGGCGACTGTCCCTTGTTTCTCGCAAGCAGCAAGCAATGGATAGACGGCCGCCACGCCGGCCGCAAGCGTCGTCTTGCAGAATTTTCGTCGATCCATGATTGTGTCCCCTGCTTTTTTAATTATTAACCGACTATCGCTCAAGCTCAGGGGTAACGCCAATCTACAGCTGATCTTTCTCGGATTTGAGCTTGCGCGCCATCAGGGCTTCCACCGCTTCGCGGGGAGAAGCGCCTTCGTACAGAATCCGGTAAACCTGCTCGCAGATCGGCATCTCGACACCGAGATTGCTGGCCACCTCCCTGACGGCTTTGGCTGCCAGGACGCCCTCGACGACCTGCTGGATTTCGTTCTGTGCCTCCTCGATCGACTGGCCGCTCGCGAGCGCGAGCCCCATGCGTCGATTGCGGGAAAGGTTGTCAGTGCAGGTCAGCACGAGATCGCCCATGCCCGCGAGCCCCATGAAGGTTTCCTTCCTCGCGCCGAGTGCCACGCCGAGGCGCATCAACTCGACCAGTCCGCGGTTGATCAACGCGATGCGGGTGTTGGCGCCGAAGCCCAGCCCGTCGGACATGCCGGCGGCAATGGCCAGCACGTTCTTGACGGCGCCGCCGACCTCAACGCCGATCAGGTCGTCCGACGTGTAGGCGCGAAAGTTTTCACTCGACATGGCGACGGCGAGCGCGGTCGCAAAGGCCTCGTCATTGGCGGCGATGGTCATCGCGGTCGGCAACCCGGCGCCGACTTCCTTGGCAAACGTGGGTCCGGACAACACCGCCATCGGATGCCCGGCGCCGAGCACCTCGGCGGCCACCTGGTGCGGCAGTTTGCCGGTCGTAAGCTCGAATCCCTTGGTGGCCCAGCAGACACGGGAGTCCGCCGCCAGCATCGGCTTGATGGCGGTCAGCGTCTCGCGCAGTCCGTGACTGGGCACGGCGATGAGAATGTCGCGTGCGCCCTCGAGGCAGTCCGCGATAACGGGCGTTGCCACGAGGTTGGGCGGGAATTTCACGCCCGGCAAATAGCGCTTGTTTTCGCCCTCGACTGCCATGGCCTCCAGCAGGTCGAGCTCGAGCATGCCGCCCAACCGGACGTCGTGTCCGCAGCGAGCAAACTGCAGCGCAAGGGCGGTTCCCCAGGAACCGGCACCGATTACCGCAAGCGTCATGGCGGCGTCGTTGTCGATCAGTGTTTTTCCGATTGCTCGGCGGTCTGTGCCATCTGCTGTTGCTTCGACTGCATGTACAGCGCGTCAAAGTTGATCGGCTGCAGGACAAACTCGGGAAAGCCGCCTTTCTGGATCAGGGAGGCGAGTGACTCGCGCGCGTACGGGAACAGGATGTTCGGGCAAAAACTGCCGACGATCGCCTCGAGCTCCTCGCCCTCGTAACCGGCAATTTCAAAAAGGCCGGCCTGCTGCAGCTCGATAAGGAAGCAGGTCTTGTCCCCTTCTTTTGCCTCGATCGTGATGGTCAGCACGATCTCGTGATGATCGCCGTCCACGTTGGTGTGCGAGCTGCGCAAGTTCAGGTTGGTCTGGGGCTTCCAGTCGCCCTGCCGAAAAATGGCCGGCGCCTGCGGCGACTCGAACGAGAAATCCTTGAGGTAAATTTTGGTAATCGATAAGCGCTTCTCAGCGGCTTTTTGCTCTTCTGCCATGGTACTTCCTGTTGTCTGAAGGTTTAAGGTTTCTAATCTACTGCTTGAGCAAGGCGTCCAGCTCGCCGCTTTTGTCCAGCGCTGAAAGCTCGTCGAAGCCGCCAACCAGCGTATCACCGACGATAATTTGCGGCACGGACCGGCTTTGGGTTTTCTCTGTCATTTCAGCAAACAGTGCCGGGTCAGCAGCGACATTGATGTCCTCAAACCGGACCGACTTTTTCGTCAGCAGCATGCGCGCCGCGCCGCAATAAGGGCAGCTCGTGTTTCCGTAAAGCTTTACTGGTGCGTGGCTGCTCAATCTAGTTTCGCTTTTTTTGCTTGGTCGACTTGCTGCGCGTTTTCTTGCCCGTCACCACGGGTAAGCCCGCCTGGCCCCAGCCGGACATACCGCCTTTCAGGCCAAATACGCTTTCGAAGCCCGCTTCGCGGAGCTTGTTGACGGTCTTCGTGGTCGTGATGCCGGCGTCGCACACCGCGACGATCGGCCTGGACTTGTACTGCTGGAGCTGCTCGATCTTGCCGTCAAGCTCATCGTTGGGGATGTTCTTCGCGTTGACAATGTGTCCGCGCGAGAAGGCATCGGCGCTGCGGATGTCGAGAACGAGGGCGTCGTTGTTGATCAGTTTGACGGCCTCCGTTGCCTCGACGTTAACCAGACCACTGGCCTTGCGGCGCAACTCGCTGAAAATGACAACGAAAAAGCTGACCATGAGTGCCGCCACCAGCAGCACATGGTTGCTCGTGAATTCGAGGAATTTGTCCATGAATCAATAATTTCGGCGCATGAGTGCGCGCCCTGACGACGATTAAAGCGCGGATTATACGCGTATTCACGGGCGGTCATAGCCTCGAGGCTCTACACTCGCGGCCATGACGTGGCGAACCATCCTGATTGCACTCCTGCTGGCCGGCAGCGCTGCGGGCCAGGCACAGGACGACAATAGCGACCTGACCAGGATCAAGGAGCGCGAGCTCGACGAGGTTCGCGGGCGCATCAGCGCACTGAAAAAGAGCATGGACAAAAGCGCCGGCGAGCGCGATCGCCTGGCCGGGGAGCTGCAGGAGCTCGAGGCCCGGATCGCGGAGCAGCGCGCGGCTCTCGCCGGGATCGAACGCCAGCAGCGTGACGCCAGCGAGAAGAAGCGGCGGCTCGATGCGGATCTCACGTGGCGCGAGGGCCGGCTTCGAGAGGAATCCGACGCGCTCGCGGCACAGGTGCGAGCGTCCTACATGAGCGGCAGCCAGGAAAAGATCCGCCTGCTGCTGAACCAGCGGGACCCGGCGAGCCTCGGCCGCCTGATGCGCTATTACAACTACTTGAATGACTACCGGGCCGACACGATCGCCGAGGTGACCGCCGAGATCAGAAAAATCGACGCGCTGCGAGAGCAGATAGCGACGGAGGAAGCGCGCCTCGGCGAGCTGTCGAAAAAACGCTATGCCGAACTCACGGTGCTGAACCGGTCGCAGGAGGGCAGGACGACACTGCTCGCCTCGCTGCGGGAAAAAATAGCATCAGAGGGCGAGGAAGTGGCGCGGCTTGCCGCGGAAGAGCAGGACCTCACGCGGCTCATTGCCGAGCTTTCCACCATTCTTTCGGATTACCCGATCAGTTCCGAGCAGCCGTTCAGCGAGCACAAGGGAAAGCTGACCTGGCCCGTGGCCGGCACGCTGCTGCACGACTACGGGCAACCCCGCGTTGGCGGCAACATCAAATGGAACGGCGTGGTGCTCGCGGCACCGCGCGGTCGCGAGGTGCGGGCGGTGTATCACGGCCGGGTTGCGTTTGCAGACTGGCTGGCCGGGATGGGACTGCTGATCATCGTCGACCACGGCGACGGTTACATGACGCTGTACGGCTACAACGAAACCCTGCAGAAGAACGCCGGCGACTGGGTGGCGCCCGGGGACGTTATTGCGACCGTGGGCGACAGCGGCGGGCAATCCGAAACCGGGCTGTATTTCGAGCTGCGCCGCGGTACCAAGCCGGTCGACCTCAGGCGATGGGTAACGCGCCGGCCGGGGGGCTGAGCGGGGACGCCGCTGCCTGGCTGCTCCGGCCTTTTTGCTGTGCTAAGGTCGATACTCTCGCCCGAAGCGGTGCATCGCAAGCGTTTGGAAACCGGTATGTCCCTGAAAATCCGTGCAATCCTGGTTGTTGTTGTCGGCGTCGTCCTCGGCCTTGGGCTGTCGCTCGGCGGGGACCTCATGGAAAGCCAGCGATTCGTCGACCAGGACGAGCTCGGCTGGGAACAGGCGCGCCTGTTCGCCGAGGTTCTCGAGCGTGTAAAGCAGGATTATGTTGAGCCGATTGATGACGCGGCGCTGCTCGAAAGCGCGATACGCGGCATGGTCAGCGATCTCGACGCCCATTCCCAGTACCTCGACGCGCGCGAGTATCGCGACATTCGCATCAGCACGACCGGCAGCTACACCGGTATTGGCATTGAAGTCGACGAGGTCGACGGCGCGCTGCACGTCATCACGCCGATTGCCGGTTCGCCTGCGGCACGCTCCGGCATTCAGAGCGGCGACGAGTTGATCGCGGTGGACGGTGTCGCCATCGAGCCTGACAACCTGCAGCAAACCATCGGCCGCCTGCGGGGCTACGCCGGGTCCCGGGTAACCGTCACCGTGCTGCGCGACAACCTTGCGATCGACCATGAAATGCGCCGCCAGGTGATTCGGGTTGCGAGCGTGCACAAGGAAATGCTGGCGCCGTCCTTCGCTTATATTCGAGTTAGCCAGTTCAACGAGAACACGGCCCGCGATCTCGGCCGCGCAATAGATCAGCTGCAGGACGAGAATCGCGGCATGCTCGACGGGCTGGTGCTGGATCTTCGCAACAACCCCGGCGGCGTCCTCGATGCCGCCGTCGACGTATCGGACCTGTTCCTGAACTCCGGCGTCATCGTCACGGCGGATGGCAGAACGTTCGAGGCTCGCTTCACGCGCTCCGCGCATCGCGGCGACATTCTCGACGGTGCCGCCATGGTGGTGCTCGTGAACAAGGGCTCTGCGTCGGCCTCCGAGATCGTCGCCGGTGCGCTGCAGGATCACAACCGCGCGCTGGTCGTGGGTACGCCGACCTTCGGCAAGGGGCTCGTACAAACCGTGATGCCGTTGTCGAAAGGGCGCGCGCTGAAGTTGACGACGTCTCGCTATTACACGCCCTCGGGAGACTCCATCCACGAGGTCGGGATCGTGCCGGACGTGCATGTCGAGGACACGCCGGGCTACCCGGACCTTACCCTGGCGGGCGTCCTGGATCGCGAGGCCGACGCGCAGCTCGCCGAGGCGATACAGCATCTGCAACCCCGCCCGGTGATGCACAGCTCAGCTGAATGAGTCGACTTCAAGGTCTGCCTGATGAGCGTCGCGCTGCTGCTTGTGTCGCAACCCGGCGCGGCCGAAGAGGCGCGAATCTCGATTATTATCGACGACCTCGGCTACCAGCTCGCGGCGGGCCGCCGCGCGATCGCCCTGCCCGGCGCGGTCACCTTCGCCGTACTCCCCGGCGCACCCCGCGCCGTCGCGCTCGCATCGTGGGCACACGAGAACGGCAAAGAGGTATTGCTGCACCTGCCGCTGGAGGCAAACGCCGCAAACAAGCTCGACGAGCCCATTCGCATCGATCTCGACATGGGCCGGCAGGAGGTTGCGGCCACCTTCGACGCCGCAATGAACGCGGTGCCACACGCGATCGGCGTGAACGGTCACCAGGGCAGCCTGCTGACGCGGCACCCGGGCCACATGCGCTGGCTAATGGAAGCGATTCGGGCGCGCGATGGCCTGTTCTTCGTGGACAGTTACACCACCGCCCGGAGCGTCGCAATGCAGGTTGCTGCCGAACAAGGCGTCGCGGCGCTGCGGCGCGACATATTTCTCGATCCCGACCCGGACCCGGCAACCGTCGCGCGCCAGTTTGAGCGTATGAAGCGGCTGGCGATGAAACGCGGGACTGTCGTCGCTATAGCGCACCCCTACCGGGCGACGCTCGAGTTCCTGGAAAAAGCGTTGCCGACGCTCCGCGAGCAGGGCATTCGACTTGTGCCCATCAGCGAGCTGCTTGCCACAAGCGCCGCAGCGGGCGTGGCGGCCGCAGGCGGGTCGGCGGGCAGAACGGCGGCATTGCCGGTCAAAGGCCGTGAACCGGGACGGGTTTCGGCACTCTAAGGCATTACTATGGACTTCCCCGCCTCATGATCAGACGCCACGCGCCAGCGCTCCTCCTCCTTTTTGCCAGCTTGTCAGCGACCGCGGCGGCAGAGAATGAGGTTGCGTGCACGATGCAGTACGAGCCGGTGTGCGGCGCGGATGGCCAGACCTACAGTAACGAGTGTGTCGCCAAGGTGGCCGGCGTCGAGATCAGCGCGGAGGGCATTTGCATCGATGCGACGACGGATTGCCCGCAGACGTTCGATCCGGTCTGCGGTATCGATGGCAACACCTACATCAACGAGTGCTTCGCGGCGAAGTCCGGCGCCGAGGTCGCGGGCCTGGGGGCCTGCACGCCGAATGGCTGCCCCGCCATTGAGATGCCGGTTTGCGGCATGAACGGTCGGACCTTCATTAACCGCTGCGAAGCGGATGCCGAGCGCATACCGGTGCAGCGCAAGGGCCCCTGCGACGCGGAAAACTGCCCCGTGGTCTTTGCGCCCGTGTGCGGCGATGACGGCATGACCTACGACAATGCCTGTCACGCCGAGAAAGCCGGTGTACAAAAATTCACCGAGGGTATTTGTAACGTGCGGCGGTGCCCGAGCCTGTTCGTACCGGTCTGCGGTTACGACGGCATGACCTACGGCAATGCCTGCCAGGCCGAACGTCGCGGCGTGCGTATCGAGTACGCCGGCGTGTGCGAGGACCAGGGGCGCAACTGCCCGCGAGACTACTCGCCGGTCTGCGGCATGGATGGCGCAACCTACGACAACGATTGCCAGCTCGATAACGCCGGCGTCATCAAAGCCTATGCCGGCGCCTGCCTCGACGAAGACTAGAAAAAGCAGGGGCCAAAATCAGACATCGGTCCGCGTTTTCGCACTGATTACACGATACTCTGATAGCAAATCAGAACCGTAAGTCGCGGGTCACGATGCGACCCCGCTTTCCTTCGAGAACCCTTTTACGATGATGTTTCCCACAAACTCAAGGCTTGGACGGATTGCCATCAATGCCGCTGTGTTGATGCTAATCACGTTCCTGCTTTCGGAAATTACGCTACGCGTTTACCAGAGCCTGTCTCCCACGTTTATCTTTTACGATGAGTCTTACAACCGGTTTCGACAGCCGCCGCTTAGCTATGACTATGACTTCCAGCTAAATTCGCGTGGCTTCAAAGACCAGGAGTTTCCGGTTGAGAAGGGCGAACACTACCGGATCCTGGGGATAGGGGATTCTTTCGCTTTCGGAGTGGTGCCCTACGAATATAACTACCTGACGCTTCTGGAGACACAGTTGGCGGACAAAGTGCCTCGAGCCCAGCTCCTGAACATGGGAATCCCGGCGGCACAGCCGCAGCATTACCTGGAACTGCTGATCGATGAGGGTTTGGCGCTTGAACCCGACATGGTGCTGGTCTCGTTTTTTACCGGCAACGACATCGCCATGCCACTCACGCCGAGGGCCCGGGAATGGCACGAATATTCGTACACGGTGTCGCTGCTGCGGTTTGCGATCACCATTTATCCCAAGCTGCAGCGGCAAAGGGAAGCCCTGAAGGTGATGCAGCAACAGCGCCGCTATGTGGATGACCAGCCCCACGGACGCACGGAAGAGGATTACATAGCGCTTGAAAGGCGGCGTAGCCATATCTATTCGACCGGTTGGCCGGGGTTTGGCCCACGGTTGGATTCGGCGATGGAGTATTTGCAGCAAATTCGTGATGTGTGCGGGCGCCGCGGTATCGCTTTCGCCGTGATCATTATCCCGGACGAGCTGCAGGTCAATCCTGAGCTACAGGCTGATGTTTTGCAGTTGCGCCGGGCCGAGGGCGAGTCCGACGACCTCGATTTTACGCGGCCTAACCGGGCGCTTTCGAAACGTCTTGCCGCGTCGGGTATTCCGACGCTGGATCTCACTGACCATTTTGTCGAGGTTTCGCGAGAAAGGCGCTTGTACAAGTCTAGAGACACGCATTGGAATATCGCCGGCAACGCTGAGGCAGCCAGGGAGATCCGGAACTATTTGCGGGCAACTTTTTTCAGCAATAAATGAAGACGACCAGACGCGGGTAAGTCGGCGGCCGGACGGCGTTTTCCCGGCCAGGGCTCGCAAACGGTTTTAACTAAAGCCTGTGACCCTCGCTCGCTTCCACGCGGCTGCAGCCTGCAGCGGGCGCTATCGCCGGCTTGACTGAAAGTCATTATGTCAATAATTTGTTTGTATTCCTGCGGTTATGCGAAACAGGTGTATATTGATACGCACAAGAATCAAGAGCTGCCAAGACGCCTGGGCAGACAGCTATCGGTCTTCGCTTTCTCTGCGACGAACTGCAGGCCGCCGGGCAACAAGAACACGAAACGAGCAGCGTTCTGCAAATTTGCTGAAAGGTTGACGAGATGAAACAAGCACTCTGGGTGACAGTAGCGAGCACGATACTTCTGCAGACTCCGGCACTTGCCGAACAGGTAGACCGACTGGAAGACCTGCCGCCGCAGCCCGAGTTTGTGCCCTCCGGCACGGCTGACGTATGGACGTTCTATTGTCCGGCAGGCGGCTCTGCAGAAATAAAGGTCGATGCGATTTCCATGGCGGCAAACGGCAAGTCCCCCTTGAATCCCGCGGCGTTGATATTCAAGGGCGGCAGCGCCTTGGCTATAGGGGATGATGAGGTGCCCTGCAGCGCGACTCTCGATTGTGCCCTGGCGTGTGTGGAGGTTACGGCGAATTGTGCATCAGCGGGAGAGCACAATATTCTGGTTTTCAATAAATCAGGCGCTACTACTTGTGGCAAAGCCGCGGGGACCTACAAACTGTCGGTGGAAGTTTTTGATGGACCGAATAAGACCGGCAATGCGCTCACCGCGGCAGAGGCAGATCTCGGAGGGCAGCCTGTAAAAACGATACTCGGGGGCGACGTAAGATTTTCTGCCGGCCCGGCCGAAGACGATGTGTATTGGGACGGCTTGTTCCCCCTGACCCCTCCAGAGTCTGCGGCCAAAAGCACGGGCGAGCAGAGTATTCACGGGCCGGTGACCAATTACTACAAGAACTAGCCCCTGGTGCCGGTGTTAACTAATTAACTGTTCCCGAGCTTGAACCAGTTAATTAGTTAACACCGGCACCGGTTATGATTTCGTCACTGAAGTGGTCAGTGCCTACTGGAGCTCTTCGACGTGTGACGAACCGTCGCCGGGTTGTGTAAACAAACTGAGGGCCTGGTGCCACCGCTTCGTCGACTTCGATCCCGAACAGTCCCGTGAGTTTGGCTGCGCGAGGAGCCAAAGCGCCCGGCTGCGATCGATCAGGGCGTTCTAGTTACCCGACTCCGGTCGGTAGTCGTCGCCGGCTGCGATCTGCGACCACTGGCGCACGTGGGGCGGCCTGTCATCAAGCCACCGCGCGCTGCCCGTCTTCAATGACCAGAATTTCTTCCCACTTCGCGCCGACCGGGCCCCGGCCTGCGTGCGGCTCCACCAGCCAAAGACCATCGTGTGCCGGGTGATCCGAGCTCTTCGTCGTGTTCCACAATGGGCTCTGTCGTCCGAGTCCTCGCATGGCCAGGTTGTCCTTGAGCCTGAACCAGCTGAGCGACACGGCGTCGAAGCCACGCAGCCGTAGCTGGAAGGGCAGGTTCGGCGTCTTGACCGCGCGGTGACCCAGCACCTCACCGGGATGTTTGGTATGCGCCGGCTCGTAACCGGCCGCGATCATTGTTTGCCAGCACACCGTTGGCGATGGACCGGAAGCTTTCGCCGCTGTTGATGGCCACAGGCACCTGCTCCCGGTATTGCGCCAGGTGCTGCATCATCTCGCGGTGCTCATCGTTGCAACCGAAGCAAAAGCTGTAGGACGTGTCGACCAGGTAGCCGCCGAACATCGGCGCCGCATCGAGAATAACGCTGTCACCTGGCTCCAGGGCCAGGCTTCTTGGAAAAAACTTGCCGATGGACCAGTCACCCGGCAGGGCCGTACGCTCGCCAAACAGGACCACCGGCAGATGAAAAAACGAGTCCGCTCCCGCAGCCCGGTATTTTTTTACGAGCGTGCGTGCAACCTCTTTTTCGGTCGCGCCCGTGGTAAGGCCCGCCGCTGTCTCTTCGAGAATCGCGAACGACTTTCGCTGCAGATCGCGAAAGTGAGAGAGAGCACGCTCGCTGAAGTTGCGTGTCTTAACCAGCATGAAGGCCTCTGGGAAATAAGGGTCGATTCGCGATTTCCGATCTTGACGTAAGTCGTTGACGCTCGTCCTGGTCGGAAATCGCGGTTCGACCCCTATTTCCCCTACTACCAGGCCGGGCGCAGTCGGCCTTCCGGGCCTGCCGTGTAGGGCAGCCATACGAGGCCGGTCAGCGACACGTTGATGTCGGTGGTCTTCGCGCGCACGACGACTTCGTCGAGCTCTTCGGCCTGCGCGTCGAACGCGGTATCGAGTTCCGCTACTTCGTTTTCCAGCGTCTCGTTCAGTGTCGCAATCTCCTGCTTCACTTTCTCCGCTGTCTCATCGCGCGTCCGACGTCGGCGGCCTCCTTACCCGCGCCGCCCGCGGTCTTGATCGCTGAACCTATTTTCGTTGCCGTCGTGCTGGAGAGCTTCTTCCTGCCCAGCACGGCACCGAGGATAGCGGTACCAAAAGAAATCGCCGTATCGAGTTTTTTCTTTGTTGACTGCTGCTGCTCGCGGGAAATGGCCTGCTCCGCGCGCATCAAGCGATTCTCGAGCGTCGTCACCTTGCTCGCGTAGCGTTTGCGAATCTTGGCGATCGCCTGGTCGCGCTTCTCGCTTGCGGCATCCTGCAAGCGAATACGAAATTCGCCTTCCGTTTCGCCGGCCGTTGAGGTCAGGCGGAACTTCTTGTTCTTGTACAAGATGATGCTCTCGTTCTGCCTGAGCCAGCGCTTGTAGTCTTTGCCCCAGGCGGTGTAGTTTTTCGCAGTGCCGGCGGCATCCGGACAATCGGCATAGCTTGCACCGGCCACACCTTCGTCCAGAAGATCGTCGACCGACAACTCGAGTGCCTCGCTATTGTCCCAGTCAATCTCCACGGGACCGTCTTCGAACTCGACGGTGTGTAACACGGTGCGCTCGTCCTCGATGTTGTAGCGCGCGCTGGTAAAAACGACATCACCTGCGGCGATCAGGCGCGGGTGATAAACAAGCTCGTCACCCGAGCCTTTTACAAAGAACTGCGCAACCGACGGCGGCAGCGCCGGCGCGCTTGCCCGGGCCTTCTTTTTCGGCTTGGTAACCGCCTCAGCCGCACTGGCTATCGTGCTTTTGACCTTGGACATCAGGGTACGAATATGATCGCGGGTCAACGGCCCGGCCAGGTAGGACATCGCCCAGCGCGTATTGAATACGACCGCCTCGTCCTCGTGCACGCTGTGCAACAGGAAGCGCCGCTTGCCGAGGCCGGCTATCGTGCGCTCCATGGCCTGCTTGTCGAAATTGCCGCTGCTGGCACCCTCGAGCCCTTCCATGACGCGCGCCTTGTCGCGCTCGGTCTGCAGGCGGCCGATGAACCAGGTGCCGGTGTTGGAAAGCCCCTTGTAGTCGAGATCGACCGGGTTCTGTGTTGCCAGCACCAGGCCGAGGCCGTAGGCGCGCGCCTGCTTCAAGAGCGTCAGAAACAGTGTCTTCGACGGCGGGTTCGCGACCGGCGGCATGTAGCCGAAAATCTCGTCCATGTAGAGAATGGCGCGCAGGCTCGATGTGCCCTGTTGCGAACGCATCCAGGCGATGATTTCGTTGAGCAACATCGAGACGAAGAACATGCGCTGCGCATCGTCGAGATGCGCGATCGACATGATGGAGATACGCGGCTTGCCCTCGGCCGTGTACAGCAGGCTTTTCGCATCCAGCGGCGGACCTTCCATCCAGGCCTCGAAACCCGGCGCGGCCAGCAGGTTGTTCAGGCGCATCGCGAGCGCGAAGCGATCTTTCTCCGGGAAAAATGAATCGACGTTCATGACACCGATCTTCTTTAGCGGCGGGTCCTGGATCTCGCCGATAAGGCCGGCCACGTCGAGGCTGCGACCGTCGCGCCAGGCCTTGTCCAAAAGCTGCGAAATGAGGATGTGCTCGCGGCTGGCGATAGGGTCGGCATCGATATCGAGCAAGGTGAGGATGCCGGTTGCGGTCGACTGCACGCGCTCGCGGTACAGGTCGATATCGTCGATCAGCGCCGCGTCGGGGGCGCTGAAGGATTGCAGCACCGACACCGGCACGCCGGAGTTACTGCCGGGCGTGTAGATCGCAAGGTCGACGTTGCTCCGCAGCTGGGCGATGCGCTTGCCGTCCTGCCCCCACTGGCCGAGCCCTTTCTTCCACAGCGCGGCCTGCGCTGCCGCAAACTCGTCCGCTGTCTGGCCCTTGTCGGTCGCTGAGCGCGGATTGATCCACGGGCGAAAGTCCTCCGCCGCGAGATTTGGAAACGTCAGCAGCAGGTTGCCCATGTCGCCTTTCGGGTCGATGGCAATGACCGGAATATGATCGAGCGCGGCCTCTTCGAGGATGCCGATGCCGAGCCCGGTCTTGCCCGAGCCCGTCATGCCGATGATCACCGCATGGGTCGTCAGGTCCTTGGAGTCGTACAGCACCAGCTCTTCGGTGAGCTTGTCTGCCTCCATGTCATAGCGTTTGCCGAGATAGAACGCGCCGAGTTTTTCGAAATCGTGCATGTTGAATCCTTAGCCGGCCGGATAGGTGTAGCTCGCACCGATGCCGAGCGGTATGCCGATCGCGAAGTAGATCAGCAGGAAGATCGTCCAGGTGAGCAGGAACCACATCGAGTACGGCAGCATCATCGCGGTCAGCGTACCGATGCCGGTGCCCTTCACGTAGCGCTGGCAGTAGACGACCACCAGCGGGAAGTACGGCATCAGCGGCGTGATGATGTTGGTGCTCGAGTCGCCGACGCGATACGCGGCCTGTGTCAGGTCGGGCGAGATGCCGAGCGACATCAGCATCGGCACGAAGATCGGCGCCAGCAGCCCCCACTTGCCGCTGGCCGAGCCGACGAAAATATTGACGAAGGCGGTCAGAAAAACGATGCCGACGATCGTGATGGACGCGCCGGCGTTGATCGCTTTCAGGAAATTCGCGCCTTCGAGCGCCAGCAGCACGCCGAGGTTCGACTGGCCGAACGCGTACACGAACTGCGCGATGAAAAACATGATGACGAGGTAGTAGGCCATGCCGTGCATCGCGTGCGTCATGCCCTCGATCATGTCCTTCGAGCTTTTCATCGTGCCGGCGACGATGCCGTAGACGATGCCGGGAATCAGGAACAGCAGGAAGATCAGCGACACGATCGAGCGCATCATCGGCGCGCTGAAGGCGGTCAGGTCGCCGTCCGGCGTGCGCCAGGCCGAGCCCGCGGGCAGCGCGGTAGCAAACAGCAGGACGACGCCGAGCACCATCGAGACCAGCGCCCAGCGCAGGCCCTTGCGCTCGTTGTCCTTGAGGTCGTGCATTTCGGGCAGGTCTTCGGCGTCGCCGTCGATTTCGGTAGCACTGGAGGCGCGGCTCGACGATCTTGTCGGTGAGGTACCAGCCGAGGCCGACGATCAGTATCGAGGAGATCGAGGTGAAGAAGTAGTTGTTCAGCGGGTTGACGATGATCTCGGGATCGAGAATCTGCGCGCCCGCCTGCGTCAGCCCCTGCAGCAGCGGGTCCAGCGAGCTCGGCACGAAATTCGCCGAGAAGCCGCCCGATACGCCGGCAAAGGCCGCGGCGATACCCGCCAGCGGATGTCGGCCGGCCGCGTAGAAGATGACGCCGCCGAGCGGAATGACCAGCACGTAACCGGCATCGACCGCGGAGTGGCTGACGATGCCGACGAGGATGACCATCGGCGTGAGCAACACGGCCGGCGTCACGTTCAGCAGCGAGCGAATGGCCGAGTTGATAAAGCCGGTGTGCTCCGCAACGCCGATACCGAGCATCGCAACGAGCACCACGCCGACCGGATGGAAGTGCGAGAAGTTCGTCACCATGACCGACAGGAACTCGGTGATCGCAGAGCCTGCCAGCAGGTTGTTGATGACCAACGGTGCGCCGGTGCGCGGGTCGACGACGTCGAAGCTTACGAAGGACAGCAGAAAAGACAGCACCCAGACGATGAACAGCAGCGCGATAAAGAGCACCGCCGGGTCGGGCAGCTTGTTGCCGATACGCTCTACGGCGGCAAGCATGCCGGTGGGTGTGCTGTTTGCGGCCTGTTTCTCAGCCATGAGATAACCCCCGATTATTGTTATTTGAGGAGTTTACTCAATCAGCGGCCAAACGTCCCGGTTACCAGCCGCAGCTTCGGCCCTCGTTCTGTTCTTTGAGGTAGCCCATCAGCGGCGCGAAGTAGTCGATGATCGCCGTTGCGTCCATCTCGCGCGTGCCCGTCAGTTTCTCGAGCGTGTCCTGCCACGGCTCGCTTTGTCCCGAGGCCATCATGGCGTAAAAGCGCTCCCCTGCCTCCTTGCTGCCGTAGACCGAGCAGGATGCGAGGTCGCCTCTATGCCCCGCGGTCTCGCACAGCGAGCGCTGGAACTGGAACTGCAGGATGTGCGCAAGAAAGTAGCGCGTGTAAGAGACGTTGGCCGGCACGTGGTACTTCGCACCCGGATCGAAGTCGGCTTCGCTGCGTTCGACCGGTGGCGCGATGCCCTGGTAACGCGTGCGCATTTCCCACCAGGCCTTGTTGTAGTCCTCGGGCGCGATGTCGCCAGAGAATACACCCCAGCGCCATTCGTCGATGAGCTTGCCGAAGGGCAGGAACGCAATCTTGTCGAGCGCCATCTGCATCTGCCGATTGATGACCGCCTTCTCGCTCTCCTCGGCCGAGTCGACCAGGCCGACTTCGGCAAGGTAGCCCGGCGTCATCGACAGCGTCACCGTGTCGCCAATCGCTTCGTGGAAGCCGCCATGCGCGCCGCCCTGGAACAGCGGTGGCTGGTCTTTGTACGCGCCCTGGTAATAGTTGTGGCCGAGCTCGTGATAAATCGTGCGCAGTTCGTCGTAGGTCTGCTTGATGCACATCTTGATGCGCAGATCATTGCCGCCGTCGAGGCCCCAGGCGCTGGCGTGACAGACCACGTCGCGGTCGCGGGGTTTGGAGAACTGCGAACGTTCCCAGAAGGTATCCGGCAATCGCGGCATGCCGAGGGACACGTAGAAGTTTTCCGCCGAGCGCACCATTTCCTGTGGCGTGTAGTTTTTGGTCTTCAGTGTGCTGTCGACGTCGAGGTCGCCGACGCCGGGGTAGGGTTCGAGCAGGTCGTAAATGAAGCCCCACTGCTGCGCCCACATGTTGCCGAGCAGGTGCGCCGGGATCGGCCCGTCCTGCGGCACCTGGTCCTTGCCGTAAACCTCACCAAGCTTGGCGCGAACATGGCAATGCAGCGCGTCATACAGCGGCGTCACCTGTTCCCACAAACGGGCGGTCTCCTGCTCGAACGCCACCGGGCTCATGTCGTAGCCGGAGCGCCACATTTCGCCGAGATCCTTGTAGCCGAGCTCGTTGGCGCCTTCGTTCGCGAGCTCGACGAAGCGGCGGAATTTGTCCCGCATCGGTGGCGCGATCGTGCGCCAGCCCTGCCACGCGTCCTTCAGCGCTTCATCGTCGCGACTGCCGGCAAGCACGTCCTCGAGTTCCGGCAGGTTCTTGCAGTCATTGCCATTGGGACAATACTTGCCGGCGCCGTACATGCCCTCGAGGTCGGTGGCAATAATGCTTAACTCTTTGCGCTTCGCGGCATCGGCCGGCGCCGGGAGCGATGTGCCGAGCTTCAACAGGTCGATGGCGCGCCGCGTTGCTGCGTCAACCTCAGCGCCATCGTACTGTTTCGACTGCTGCACGATGCTGCTGTGCCAGGCGGCGTACTCTTCGCTGGCCGCCGCGGCAAGGATTGCCGTGTCACCGGTAATGTAGGTCGCGCGCACCCACTCTGCGGCACCCCCGGTTCTGGAAAGCTCCTTGAGCTCGGCGTTGGCACGGGCAACAAAAGCCTCGGCCGTTTCCGTGCTGCCGCCGTGGCGTTCGCGGCCTTGGTCTCCGGCTCGAGCGCGGTGGCGGCGTCCTGGTTTTCTGCACACGACAGGAGGGAAAACGCGAGCAGCAGGCTCGCGGCAAATCTCGAGATGTTTTTCATGATGGTCTTCTGTGATGTTTGTGTTTGCTAGTGTATGCCATGCATCCAGCGACGCAGGACGGGGGAAATAATCATCATAAACAGCCCCGTCCCAAGGCCGAACCACATGAGGAATTCGAACAGCTCCGTATAGGTTGCGAGCGCGGCGGCCGCATCCGGGATGTCACCGCCGTCGCGTGCTGATCGCCGCCAGTTTGCCGAGGCGTGTCGCGACCGTTTCCGACAGCGCGGTGGCCAGGAACCAGGTGCCCATGCTGACGCCGACAACGTTGCCGATAGACAGCTTGGTGACGGCCGACAGACCGACCGGCGACAGGCAAAGCTCGCCGGTCGTGTGCAACAGGTAGGCGAGAATCAGCCAGATCATGGCGACCTGGCCGTACTGGTCCGGATGCTGTGCGCCGTACACCAGGGCGCCGAAACCGAGACCGGCCTGGAAGATGCCGAGGCCGAACTTGACCGGCGTCGAGGGCTCGAGCTGTTTCTTGGCGAGCCAGGTCCAGAGTGCGGCGAACGGGATGGCCAGCAGCATGATGAAGCCGGCGTTCAGCGAGCCGAACTGTGCCGCGGTAAAGGTCGTGTCACCGATGGAGCGATCGACAACGCGATCCGCAAACAGCGTCATCGACCCGGCGGACTGCTCGAACAGCGCCCAGAACACGATGGTCGAGAGAATCAGGATCATCAACACGACGGTGCGGCCGAACTCGGCGGAGTTGTGCGTGATAAAGCCGTAGATGACGAACCCGACTACCATGATGATCGAGCCGTACAGTACGTTCTCGGCGAGCGCCTCGGAGCCCGGGATGAAATGCAGGTTCACGCCGATGGCGTACAGCGCGGCAAGGGTCGCAAGGCCTGCGACCGTGTAGGCAACCGTGTTGTTCTGGTCCTGCTTCGTGTGCACCATCGAATACAGAATCAGGCCGACAATCGCGATCACGAGAAACACGTTCTGCATCAGGTACACGACCGGTTCGTGCTGTACCAGCAGCCAGAGCACGCCGAGCACGGGCAGGCTCAGGAGATAGATCGACCATTCCACGTTGATCGGTCCGAGAAAGCGCTTCTTGAGCTTTTCGGGTTCGGAGGGCTCCGCGTGTCCCATCAGGTATTTTTGTCCGTACATGAAGGTGAACAGACCGAAGATCATGCCGATACCGGCGGCGCCGAAGCCGTACTTCCAGCCGAAGGTCTCGCCGAGCCAGCCGCACAGCAACGTGGCCGTAAACGAGCCGATGTTGATGCCCATGTAGAAGATCGTGAAGCCTGAATCGCGCCGCGGGTCTTCGATGGAATACAGCTTGCCGACAATCGTCGAGATGTTTGGCTTCAGGTAGCCGACGCCCATTACGATCAGCGCCAGTGCGAAGTAGAAGACTTTCAGAGCCTCGGTGTCGCGGAACGTGATGGCCTCGGTAAGCAATGTGCCCGCCGCGAGAATTTCGCCGCTCGCGAGCGTCAGGTCATTGCGTCAGCACGGTGCCGGCGGCGTAATTGATCGCCTGGAATCCCTCGACGGCCATCAGGATGTGCCCGAGAGACAACAGGATGCCGCCAAACAATACGGACTTGCGCATGCCGAGAAAGCGGTCGGCAATCATGCCGCCGATCAGAGGCAGCGCGTAGACGAGGCCCGCGTAGGAGCCGAGCACATCGAGGCCGGCCTCGTCGGTGAAAAGATGATACTTGGTCAGGTACAGGAGCAGCAGGTACTTCATTCCGTAGAACGAGAAGCGCTCCCAGAGCTCGGTCGTGAAACAAACGTACAGGCCCTTGGGATGGCCCAGAAATTCACCCTGGCGTTTGAAGTCGTCCGCAGTCGCGGCAACGGTCTCGGTCATGATGCTCCCCGGATGATTTAGGCCGCCCTTTGCTCTGATTATTCTTGGTGGCCAGACTCGATATTAAACACTATTTGCCGCCCTCCTCGCTACTTGACGGCCTCCGAACTGTCTGTTGCGGGCGATTCGTCGCCGACTTTGTCCGACTTATGTGAGAATGCGCGCGCCATGATTATTCCCAGCTCATAGAGCAAATAGACCGGCACGGCGAGCAACGTCTGGCTGATAACGTCGGGCGGCGTCAGCAGCATGCCAACGACGAACGCACCCAGAAAAACGTACGGTCTTGCCTTGCCGAGTTGCTCGACGGTGGTGAGGCCTGTCCAGACAATCAGCACGGCGGCGATCGGCACCTCGAATGCGAGGCCGAAGGCCAGCACGAGCATCATGATGAAATCGAGGTAAGCGGTGACGTCGGTCATTACTTCGACGCCCTCGGGCGCGACCGCCGTCATGAACCCGAAGATCAACGGGAAGACGACGAAATACGCAAACGCGATGCCGGCATAAAACAGCACGATGCTCGATGCCAGCAGCGGCAAGGCGAAACGCTTTTCTTTTTTATAAAGACCGGGCGCGACGAAAGCCCAGGTCTGGTACAGCACGACCGGCATCGCAATGAACAGCGCGACATAGAAGGTCAGCTTGAACGGTGCGAGCAGCGGCGAGGCCACCGCCGTGGCAATCATCTGGCCGCCCGGCAGAACCTCGCGCAGCGGTTCGGACACGAACTCGAAGATCTTTCGGGCAAACGGCAGCAGGCCGACAAACACGAACACGACTGCCGCGGCGACTTTCAGCAGGCGGCTGCGCAGTTCGACGAGGTGCGACAGTAAGGTGCCTTCGCCGAGTTCCTCAGCGGACTTTTCGGCCGCCTCGCTCACGCCGGCTTCTCGTCTTTATTCTCCTGCTCGACGTGCAAAGGCGAATAGGTGTCGTCATCGAGCGGCGTGAGCAGCTCTTCGGGCTTGATGCCGATGTTTTTTTCGACATCCAGCTCTTCTTCGAGCTGACGTTTCATGACGCGCGTCATGCGGCGCGCCTGGCCGAGCCAGCGTGCCGAGCTGGCTTGCGACGCGCGGCAGCCGCTCCGGCCCCAGAACGAGGAGCCCGATCAGCAAGAGGAGCAGAAATTCCGAGCCGCCGATTCCGGACATGGTGTTGGGAAATCAGGCGTCGTTTTTCTTGTGGGCTTCGTCGGCCGGCGTGTTGTCGAAGTCCGCGTCCTTGGAAGACTCGCCGAGCTGCTCGGTCGTCTTGTCCGCTTCACTGACGGCGGAGCGAAAGCCCTTAACCGCGCTGCCGAGGTCTGAACCCAGGGTGCGCAGACGTTTCGTGCCGAAAATCGCCAGAACGATAACGAGCACAATCAATAACTGTACGGGTCCGATGTTGGAAAACATCTCAAAACTCCTGGGGCACGTGCCCCGTGTCGAATCACAAGCCAGGGCGCCTGCCGCGGCCGGGTGCGAATTATGTTCATGATACCTCCGTGCGAGCAACAAAACCGTACGGCTGTCACAGCGGTGCAGAGCAGGCCGCCGCCTTGTTTACGACAACCGACGGCGCCGAACGTGGGTCGCTCAGGATTCGAGCCAGAAGGTGACGGGCCCGTCGTTCACCAGGCTGACCTGCATATCGGCACCAAATTGCCCCGTTTCGACCGTGGCGAGCGCGGCCGGCAGGCCACGACCAGCGCGTCGAAATACTCGGCGCCTTTTTCGGGCGAGGCGGCTTTCGTGAAGCTCGCCCGCGTGCCCTTTTTCGTGTCCGCGGCCAGCGTGAACTGTGGCACCAGCAGCAGCCCGCCGGCTTCGTCCTGCAGGCTACGGTTCATGCGGCCCTCGGCGTCCGGAAACACCCGGTAGGTCAGGATACGCTCGGCCAGCCGCTGCACGTCGCGCTCGGTATCGTCGCGATGCACGGCGACCAGCACCAGCAGTCCGCGGCCGATGCGGCCAACGACGTCGTCCGCGATACGGACTTCGGCCCTCGTTACGCGCTGTAGCAGTCCGATCATCGGGTCTCAAGGCTCCGGGGACGGGTGTTTCGCACCCTTTATCGATACAACCGGCAGAATGATAAGCCACAACGGCCGCGAGAGGGTGCGAAACTCTGGTTTGCGCAGCGGTGGGAAAAATGCTCCTGTATTTCCCCAAAAGAGCGCCATGGATGGCGCGGAAGGAGACGATTTTCTCACCGAAATCGGGGAAGCTTTGGCCCCGATCGAAAGATCGGGGCCTATTTTTCATATAAAGTGAGAAAAACAGTCACAAATATCGGCAAAATAAACCATAAAGTGGGATTTTATAGATCATTTTGCTTATCCCACCTACCGAGCTTGGCTTGCCGGAAGGCGATCAATAGACTAGCCCGAACCTGCAGCCAGCATCGGATCAATAATGAAAAGACGACAATTCGTGGGCGGCCTGGCCGCGGCGGCAACGGTCTCGGCCTGCGCGAGAAGGAAGCCAACTGCGGCCCCGATGGCGCCGCCAGCGCGGCAGACATTCGAATGGTCCTGTGTGACGTCCTGGCCGCCGAAATTCCCGGGCCTCGGCATGGCGCCGGAAAACCTCGCGACGTCGCATAGAAAAAGCCTCCGCCGGGCGCCTGAAGATCAAGGTGTACGGCGCCGGCGAGCTGGTGCCGGCGTTCGAGGTGTTCGATGCCGTCAGCCGCGGCACCGTCGAGATGGGTCACGACGCGTCGTACTACCACAAGGGCAAGGTGACGCCGCGCAGTTCTTTACGGCGATCCCGTTCGGCATGACCAATCTCGAGCTGAACGGCTGGCTGTATTACGGCGGCGGCCTGGAGCTGTGGCGCGAACTCTATGCGCCGTTCAACCTGGTGCCGTTTCCGACGGGCAACACCGGCGTGCAGATGGGCGGCTGGTTCAACAAGGAGATCAACACCGTCGACGACCTCAAGGGACTGAAGATGCGCATCCCCGGCCTCGGCGGCGAAGTGCTGCGCCGTGCCGGCGGCACCCCGGTCACCTTGCCCGGCTCGGAAATTTTCACCGCGCTGCAGACCGGCGCGATCGACGCGACGGAGTGGGTCGGTCCGTACAACGATGCGTCGTTCGGCCTGCACAAGGCCGCGCGCTACTACTACTACCCCGGCTGGCAGGAGCCGGGCCCCGGACTCGAGATCATCATCAACAGGCAAGCCTGGGACGCGTTGCCGGCCGACCTGCAGGAAATCGTCGACCGGCTGCCAGGCGATCACGACCGACATGGCGGCGGAGTACACGCACGGCAACGCCATGTCGCTCACGCAGTTGACAGAATGACCCGAACGTCGAGATCCGACCGTTTCCGACGACGGTGCTGACGCTGCTGCGGTCCATTACCCGGGAGGTCGTCGACGAATTGATGGCGAGCGACCCGGCGGCCCGAAAAATCGGCGAGGCGTACTTCAAGTACCTTGCCAAGGTGTCCGCACTGTCCGCCATTTCCGAGCAGGCCTACTTCGATAGCCGCGACAGCGCGTAACACCGGCAACGCCAAGTAACCCGCGCTCTGTGTCGCTCTTACTCAGCTGCCGTAGATCCTGCCGGGCAGCCAGGTAACCAGTTCCGGAAACAGCGCGAGCAACAGCAGCGCCAGCAGCTGGATAGCGACGAACGGCATGACGCCGCGATAAATGTGTGCCGTCGTGACAGAGGGCGGTGCCACGCCGCGAAGATAGAACAGCGCAAAGCCGAACGGCGGCGTCAGGAACGAGGTCTGCAGATTGATCGCGATCATGATGCCGAGCCAGACCGGGTCGAGACCCATCGCGAGCAACACCGGTCCGACGATCGGCACGACGACGAACGTGATCTCGATGAAGTCGAGCACGAAGCCGAGCAGGAACATCACCAGCATCACGACGATCACGGCGCCGATCACGCCGCCGGGCAGCGCCTCCAGGATCTCGCGCACGCCGTCGTCACCGCCATAGCCGCGAAACACCAGCGAAAAAATCGACGCGCCGATCAGGATCAGGAACACCATGCTGCTGATGCGCAGCGTGGCTTGCATGATTTCGCGAAGCCGTGGCGTATCCAGCTGGCGGCGAGCAATGGCCAGCAGCAGCGCGCCCATGGCGCCGACACCGGCGGCCTCGGTCGGTGTCGCAAGACCCATGAGAATGGAGCCGAGCACCGCGAAAATCAGCAGCAGCGGCGGCAGCAACGCGTGCAGCACCTGGCCCGCCGATACAACCTGGCCCGGTTCCGCGCTGGTGGGCCGGCATCGCCGCCGGCCGGAAGAAGGCGACCCCCAGAATGTAGAGCATGTACAGCGCACGAGCATCAGGCCCGGAATCAGCGCGCCGGCAAACAGGTCGCCGACCGACACGGTCTTCGGCGAGAAAATGCCCATTTCAAGCTGCGCCTGCTGATAGGCCGTCGTCATTACGTCGCCGAGCATGACCAGGATGATCGACGGCGGAATGATCTGACCCAGCGTGCCGGACGCGCAGATCGTGCCCGCGGCGATCTCGGGCGCGTAGCCGCGCTTGAGCATCGTCGGCAGCGACAGCAGCCCCATCGTCACGACCGTCGCGCCGACGATGCCGGTGCTGGCGGCGAGCAGCATGCCGACCAGCGTGACCGAAATGCCGAGACCGCCGCGCAGGCTGCCGAACAGCGAGCTCAGCGTTTCGAGCAGATCCTCGGCGATGCGCGCACGCTCCAGCGTGACGCCCATGAACACGAACAACGGCACGGCGACCAGCGTCTCGTTGGTCATGATGCCGAAAATCCGGTTCGGCAGACCGTGCAGCAGTGCCTCGTTGAAGCTGCCGCCGAGCACGCCGACGCCGGCGAAGATCAGTGCGGTGCCGCCCAGCGTGAATGCCACCGGAAAGCCGGCCAGCAAGACGACGATGACGGCAACAAACAGCAGTGCGGCGACCCATTCCATCGTCAGCGCCGCCTTAAGGCGAGCAGCGACCGGATGAACAAAGAGGCGCCCTGCAGCGCCACGGCAGCGGGCATTAACAGCAACACCGTCTTCAACAGCGGGATCAGCGGGTACGGCAAACCGCCGGACTCCCGCGACGCCTCGCGCATGCTCCAGGATGCCGCGACGAAGTCGAACGACGTCCAGGCAAGATAGGCGCACAGCGGCCACAAGAAAAATGACCACGC
The DNA here is from genome assembly GCA_963807845.1 of uncultured Gammaproteobacteria bacterium. GTDB lineage: Bacteria > Pseudomonadota > Gammaproteobacteria > Steroidobacterales > Woeseiaceae > UBA1847. The sequence continues at coordinate 70,877 of CAWEDS010000029.1, read as the reverse complement.
CGACCAGATCGACCAAGGCGCGCCGCTTGCTGTTCATCGCGCGGTAGAAAATGTCGACGCGCACGTGTTCTTCGTGCTGCAGCGTGTAGGCCGCGCCCATCATGAAGACCACGGCATGCATCCAGGTGACCGACTCCTGCAGCCAGATGAGGCCGGCATCGAAGACGTAGCGCATGACGACGATGACGAACGTGACGATGACCATGAACAGGGTCAGCCAGGAGACGGCCTTGCCGGTGACGCTGCTTATTCGATCCGGTCAGGCTGACGGGTGGCGACGCGTTCATCGGCAACGGCGCCCGCGGCTAGCTGCGCCAGAACGTCGGCGTAATCAGAACCAGCAGCGTGAAAATCTCGAGTCGCCCGAGCAGCATGCCGACAACCGAAATCCACTTCGCCGTATCGGTGAGCGACATGAAGCCCGCAGAGACGTCGCCGAGACCCGGTCCCAGGTTATTCAACGTCGCCGCGACGGCCGAGAACGCGGTGACCTGGTCGAGGCCGGTCGACATCATCGCGATCAGCATGACGCCGAACACGATGATGTAAACCGAGAAGAACCCCCAGACGGCATCGACAACGCGGTACGGCACCGCCTTGTTGCCGAGCTTGACCGGAATCTCGGCGCTCGGATGCACGAGCCGTACGATCTCGCGCACGCCCTGCTTGTAAACCAGCAGCCAGCGAATGACCTTGATGCCGCCGGCCGTCGATCCGGCGGAGCCGCCGACGAAACTCGAGAAGATCAGCAGCACCGGCAGGGCCGCCGGCCAGACCGAGAAGTTTTCTGTCGTGAAGCCGGTCGTTGTGCCGATCGACACGGCCTGGAACAAACCGTTGATGAAGGTCTGGCCGGGGTCTGCATAGCCGCGGTAGATGATACAGCGTGACGATGACGATGACCGACAGCGTCAGCAGGATCATCGCATAGGCGCGAAACTCGGGATCCTGGAAATAGTGCTTGATGGAAACGTAGCGCCAGGCGAAAAAATGCAGCGAGAAATTGATGCCGGCAACAAACATGAAGAAGACGGCGACCAGATCGATCGCCGCGCTGTTGAAATAGCCGATACTGAGATCGTGTGTCGAAAAACCGCCGATCGCGACCGTCGAGAACGCGTGGCAAAGCGCGTCAAACCAGCCCATGCCGGCGATGCCGATAACCGAGCATGCAGGTGATCGTAAATGCCAGGTAGACGTACCACAGTGCTTTCGCCGTCTCCGTGATGCGCGGCGTCAGCTTGGTGTCCTTGACCGGGCCCGGTGTTTCGGCGCGGTACAGCTGCATGCCGCCGACGCCGAGCATCGGCAAGACGGCGACCGCCAGAACGATGATGCCCATGCCGCCAAGCCACTGCAGCTGCTGGCGGTAGTAGAGTATCGACAGCGGCAGTTCATCGAGCCCGGTCAGCACCGTCGCGCCGGTCGTCGTCAGGCCCGACATCGACTCGAACACCGCGTCGGTGAACGACAGCCCCAGGCCGTCGGCAAAATACAGCGGCGCGGCGCCGAAGGTACCGAGAACCGTCCAGAACGCCGCAACCACGAGGAAGCCGTCCCGCAGGCGCAGGTCTCTTCGCGAGCGATGCACGGGCAACCAGCAGACCAGGCCGGACAGGAGGGTGATGACAAAGCCCTCCACGAAGGGCAGCCAGGAGTGATCGTCGTAATACAGGCTGAAGGCAATCGGCGGCAGCATCGTGACGCTGAACATCATCAGCAGCAGGCCGAGAATGCGCTGTACAACGGTCCAGTTCATGAGATTGGCACGCCCTAAACGAAGGAGACGCCGACCTGAAACAAGCTTTCGAGGCGCTCGATCTTGCGACGATCGGTCATGAACAGAATCACGTGGTCGTCAGCCTCAACGACCGTGTCGTGATGCGCGATGACGACCTGGTCACCGCGTACGATGGCGATGATCGCGGTGCCCTTCGGCAGGTCGATGTCCTCAATCGCACGACCGACCACCTTCGAATTCTCCTCGTTGCCATGCGCTATCGCCTCCATCGCTTCGGCCGCGCCGCGGCGCAGCGAATGTACCTTGACGACGTCACCACGACGTACGTGGGCGAGCAGCGAACCGATCGTGATTTGTTGCGGCGAAATAGCGATATCGATACTGCCTGACTCGACCAGATCGACATAGGACGCGCGATTGATCAGCGCCATCGCCTTGTGTGCCCCGAGGCGTTTCGACAGCATCGAGCTCAGGATGTTGGCTTCCTCGGAATTGGTTAACGCGCAGAACACATCGACACTGTCGATATTTTCCTCCAGCAACAATTCTTCGTCTGCGGCGTCGCCGACCAGCACGATAGCTTTGTTGAGCTGCTCGGAAATCTCGCGGGCGCGTGAGTGGTCCCGCTCGATGATCTTTACCTGGTTGGTTTGTTCCAGCGCGAGTGCCAGGCGCACACCGATGTTGCCGCCGCCGGCGATGACGACGCGGCGCACAGGGTCCTCGAGCCGGCGCATCTCGCTCATGAAGACGCGGATGTCTTTGCGGTCGGCGACGAAAAAGACCTCGTCCCCTTCCTGGATGACGGTGTCGCCGTCAGGCAGCATCGCTTTGCCCTGGCGATAGATGGCGGCAATGCGGCCTTCCGTGTTCGGGATATGCTCCTTGAGCGTGGCAATGCGTTGCCCCACCAGCAGGCCGTCGCGATCGGCCTTGACGCCGACCAGCCGCACCCGGCCGTCGGCAAAGTCGAGAACCTGCGAGGAGCCGGGGTACAGGATGAGCTGTTCCACGTAGGTGCAGACCAGCTGTTCGGGACTGATGCGCACATCGATCGGAATGGCATCCTGGGTAAACAGCTTGTTCGCATTCATGTATTCGGCAGAACGAATGCGGGCGATCTTGGTGGGCGTGCGAAACTGCGTGTAGGCGACCTGGCAGGCGACCATGTTGGTCTCGTCACTGTCGGTCAGGGCGACGACGATATCGGCATCGCTCGCGCCGGCGCGTTCGAGCACCTCCGGGTAGGCGGCGTGACCGACGACGGTACGGATATCGAGCCGGTCCTGCAGCTCGCGCAGGACGTCCGGGCGTCGATCGACAACGGTGACTTCGTTGGCCTCTTCGCGGGACAGGTGGTAGGCGGCGGACGAGCCGACCTGGCCGGCGCCAAGGATGAGAATCTTCATTATCGGTAGTCTACATCAGATCGGAAATAAGGCTCACGACAGTTTATGAGACCTTTTCCAGGTTCGCATAACTGAGCACCAGCCATTTTGTACCTGTCGTCTCGAAATTCACCTCCACGCGCGCGTGGGTTCCCTGCCCTTCGCAATTCAGTATCACGCCTTCGCCAAACTTCTTGTGGCGCACTCGCTGGCCGAGGCGCATGCCGATCTCCGTCCCTGCCGTTGATCGACGGCTGGCGGCGGCGCGATGACGGCGCGGGACGCATCGGTCGCGATACCTGTACGCGGGGCCGGATTTCCTCGACGTGTTCGCCGGGGATTTCGGCGATGAACCGCGAGGGTTGTGAAAAGTTATCCATGCCGTGCAGGCGCCGCTGTTCCGCGTGGGTGATGTACAAGGTCTGCTTCGCCCGCGTTATGCCCACATAGCAAAGGCGGCGCTCCTCCTCCAGCCCGTTGGGATCCGCGATCGAGCGCTGGTGTGGGAACAGGCCGTCCTCCATGCCGCACAAAAAGACCAGTGGAAACTCGAGCCCCTTGGCCGAGTGCATGGTCATCAGCTGCACACAATCCTCCCAGGCGTCGGCCTGTCCTTCGCCGGCCTCGAGTGCGGCATGCGAAAGAAACTCGTCGAGCGGCGCCATTTCCTCGGCCGGGTCGGGCTCGAAGCTTTTCGCGGCGCTGACCAGTTCGAGCAGGTTCTCGACGCGGGTCTCGCCCTTCTCGCCCTTGTCCTTCCTGAAAAAGTCGATCAGGCCGCTGGCGTGAATGACGTGATCGACCTGGTCGTTGCAGATCCAGGCCCCGGGTTTCACGCGCCAGCCGCTCGATCAGTGACATGAAGGCGCTGACGGCATTGGCGCGCGCGTCCATTGAGGTCGTCGCTGGCGATCGCGCCGGCCGCACGCCACAGGGAGCAGGCATTGGCTCTCGCGTAGGCACGCATCATCTCCACGGTGCGCGCGCCGATGCCGCGGGTCGGCCGGTTGACGACGCGCTCGAAGGAGCTGTCGTCATCGCGGTTGGAGACGAGCCGCAGGTACGCCAGCGCGTCCTTGATCTCGGCACGCTCGAAGAATCGCAGGCCGCCGTAAACGCGGTACGGGATACGCGAATTGATCAGCCCTTCTTCCAGTACCCGCGATTGCGCATTCGACCGATACAGAATTGCGGCATCGGCGCGCGCGTTGCCCTGGGCGATCCAGTCACGCAGGCGCCCGATAACGAAGTCGGCCTCGTCGCGCTCGTTGTACGCCGAATAAACGCGGATCGCCTCGCCATCGGCGCCTTCGGTCCACAGGTTCTTGCCGAGCCGCGAGCTGTTGTTGGCGATGACGGCGTTCGCGGCTTTCAATATGGTCGCCGTCGAGCGGTAATTTTGTTCGAGCTTTACAACGCGGGTGCCGGGGAAGTCTTTCTGGAAGCGATGCAGGTGTTCGACGCGCGCACCGCGCCAGCGATAAATGGACTGGTCGTCGTCGCCAACGACAAAGGGCACGCCCTCGTTGCCAGCCAGCAATCTGAGCCAGGCGTACTGGATCGCGTTGGTATCCTGAAACTCATCGACCAGCAGGTGCCGGAAACGGCGCTGGTAGTGCGCGAGCAGCTCCTCGTTGTCGCGCAACAGTTCGTGCGCTCGCAACAGCAGTTCGGCGAAGTCGACCAGCCCGCCGCGCTGGCAGATTTCCTCGTAGGCGCTATAGAGCGAAATCATCTGCCGCCGGTCGGCATCATTCTCATCATCGAGATGCTGCGGCCGCAGGCCTTCGTCTTTTTGCGCGTTGATAAACCACTGCACCTCTTTTGGCACCCAGCGGCTGTCGTCGATCTCGAGACCTTTCAAGAGGCGCTTGATCAGTCGCAGCTGGTCGTCGGAATCGATGATCTGGAAGTTCTGCGGCAAACCGGCTTCGCGCCAGTGGCGACGCAGCATGCGGTGCGCCAGCCCGTGAAACGTGCCGATCCAGAGGTGCCGCACCGGCAGGTTGAGCAGCGTCTCGATACGGCCGCGCATCTCGGCGGCCGCCTTGTTCGTAAACGTGACCGCCAGCAGCGATTGCGGCGCAACGCCCTCGACGTCAATAAGCCACGCGGCGCGATGCACCAGCACGCGCGTCTTGCCGCTGCCGGCACCCGCCAGCACCAGGGTCGGTTCTCCGGGCGCCGTAACGGCCTGACGCTGGGCGTCGTTCAGGTCTTCGAGAATGGGAGTGACATCCATTGGAGGTCGGGCGCCAACAGGCCGTGTGGAAATTGGGAAGCGAGGAAGTCTAGCAGAGAATCAACGTTCCCAACGTACTCCGAGCAGGAACTGGTTGCGCTCGTACTGAATGCGCGTGTCGTTGGAGACGGTCTCCCGGTAAATAGCCTCGCCCACCAGGGTAAGGTTCTCCGTCAGGCGAAACGTCCCGACAAGGCTGCCATCAGCGGACTCCTGGGTTTTGCGGCCCAGGCTCTGGACATGGAAAGCGAAGGCGTTGGGGTAGTCATAAAGACGATAGATCGCGTTGAGCTCGAGATTGAGGCGGTCGGTCGGGGTCCAGTGGAACTCGAAGCGGAAGCTGTCGCGGGTGTAGTCGTTGTAGCCCACATACTGGTCGATGCGCTCGACGCGCTCGACATCCCAGCCGAACCACATGCTGCTGAAGATTCGCTGCCGTGCCCGCAGGCCCAACGACACGTAGTCGTAGCGAATCGTCGGGTTTTCCGGCAGCTGCCGGCCGTCGAGGTCATAGGAGGGCCGGTCGCCGAAACGACGACTGTAGTATTCGGCCGTCAAACGAACCAGTGAGGTCTTCGCCAGCTTGTACTGGCCGAACAGACTGACGAGGAAGTATTCGTGGTCGTATTCCGCCGTGGCATCGATCTTGTCATAGCTCCACAGCTGGCCTTTGAACTTGGCGCCGAAGGAGAGGCGTTCGTACGCCTGCTTCAGGGACAGCTGCGGCCCGTAGCGCAGGTAATTCATGCGATCGCTGAGATCCTCACCGATGGCATTGCGCGGGTTGCCGTTGTCGCGGTCGTAATAGATCTCATCGTGCTGCGCTATCGTAAATGCGCTTTTGACTTCGCGCATTGTCGAGTCCTCCTCGCGGAAATACTCGTTGCCAAAGCTCAGTTCCTGCACGTACTCGTCGGCGTTATTCAGCTGCGCATCCTGGTGGAAGCGCCCGCTCATCCGGTACGCCCCGTAGAAGCCTTCGAATGGCAGGCTGTTGATCTTGTACTTGGCGCTGAGTGCTACGGGAATATACGCGCCGCCGTAGACTTCGGGATCGACAAGCGGCAAGCGCGGGATCCGCAAAATCGACATAGCGCTGGTTCGGGGCCCGAAACACGTTGTCGTTATTGCCGAAGCTGATTCGCGCGCGCAGCTCAAGGTCGGAAAAGGACCGCTTTTTCTCGCGCTCGGCTACCCTCCGGTCGAACGCGTCCGGTTTCTCCATCGCCGCGCGAATCCGGGCGATGGCGGCGCTGGCAAAGGACTGCAGTTTGTCGTTGCCCGACTGGTCGTAGGCCAGGTAGAGCCAGCGTAGCGCCTCCTCGTTAGCGCCGGCTGCATAGGCGTTCAAACCGAGATTGTAGTGCGCCGCTGATCGTAAGCGCGGGTCGGCAAGCGCTTTCTGCAGGGACTCGCGCGCGCGAAGGTGCTGCCCGGCGCGGTAATGGGCGATGCCGGTGTTGTAGTGCAGTACGGCGGCATCGAGGCCTTCGTCAGCGGCCTGCCGGTAGCGCAACAGCGCGGCCCAGTACAGATCGTCGCGAAACAGCCGGTTGCCGTCCTCGAAGTATTGCTGCGCGGACAACGCGCTGGCCGTGCGGACAGGCGCCAGCGTCAGCAGCAAGGTGAGTAGCAGCAGGGAGGTCAGGAGGTTCTTGGTGTTGGCCATGCAGGTCATGCGCCGCAGCGTTATGTCAGGTCGCAAGGGTAACGGTATTGCCGGTACTAAAACTATGACGTGGTGCAAATAAATGCCCCCGGCTGCGAGGCAATCCGGGGGCCTTGGTCGTCTTCCGGCCACAGCGCCCGGTTCTGGCGGGCCAGAGGCGCCGGGGTAAGGCGTTAATCGAAGAAATCGTCGTCCACGTCCTCGCCGTCTTCGAAATCGTCCTCATCGTTAATTGCGTCTTCTTCGAACTCGATATCTTCCTCGAATTCGTCGTCCATTTCGAAGTCCGTCTCCGCTTCCTCGAACGTTTCGTCGTCTCCCTCGCCATTGCCTTCAGCCTCTTCAAAGTCCCAGTCGACGGCGTCGATATCCTTGTCATCGGGTCCGCGCATCTTCGAGACGGCCTCTTCGAGATCGGCCGGGTCGTCGAGAACCTGCATCGTGACCTCAAGATCGTCCATTTTCTCGGCGTGCGCCGTGAACGGGAAAAGCGCCAACAGCGTGAGCGTCGTCAGGCGTATCAGAAACCGGGCCTGGCTCATTATTCTGCTCCTTTGGGACACGTGATGGTCGACCGTTGAGCCGGTCAGAGGCTGATTCGAAAAGCAGGTAGTGATCGATCAGGATCGCCGCGAACAGGAAGCCGAGGTAGCTGATCGAAAACCTGAACGTCCGCATCGGCAATTCGACGTCCTCGTCACACGGAACATCTGCACCGCATAATTGAGGAAGAAGGCGTTTAACACCAGCGCCGAAAGCAAATAGATCAGGCCGCTCATGCCGATCAGGTACGGCATGATCGTGACCAGCACCAGCAGGATCGTATAAAGAAGAATGTTCAGCCGCGTGTAAGCTTCGCCGTGCGTAACCGGCAGCATCGGGATGTCGACCTTCGCGTATTCGTCTTTCCGCGCGATCGCGAGCGCCCAGAAGTGCGGCGGAGTCCAGACGAAAATGATGAGGAACATCAACAGCGCACCGCTGTGTACCTCGTTGGTTACGGCGGTCCAGCCGAGAATCGGCGGTGCCGCGCCGGCCGCACCGCCGATGACGATGTTCTGCGGCGTCGCACGCTTCAGGAAAACCGTATAGATGACGGCGTAACCGATCAGCGAACAAAACGTCAGCATCGCCGTCAGCGGATTCACGAGAAACCAGAGAATAATCATCGACATGACGCAAAGCACCGACGCAAACATCAGCGCCGCCTGTTCCGTCAGCTTGCCCTGCGGCAGTGGCCGCCCGCGCGTACGCATCATCCGGACATCGACGCGTGCGTCCAGCACATGATTGAATACCGCAGCGGACGACGCCGCGAGACCGATGCCGAGGGTGCCGAGCAGCAGCGGACCGGCGCCGGGCCAGCCCGGCACGGAAACGAACATGCCGACGATCGCCGTAAAGACGATCAGCATGACCACACGAGGCTTCGTCAGCTCGTAGTAGTCTCGCCAGTCAGTGTATGTCGCTACATTCGTATTCACGCTTTTCTTCCTGTCAGCCGATGCGCGACAGTTTCAGCAGGTGCTTGATATCCTCGACCATGTCAGTCGGTTCGATATCGGGCTGAAAATACAGGACGAGATTGCCGAGCGGATCGACGAGGTAATAACCGCCCGCCGACAACCGCGCGGGCCTGTGGCGCTCGAGTAGCTCACGGAGCCCCGCGTCCTGAAGTGTTATCAGGCCAGCGTGCTCATCGGCAAGAAACACTGTATCGGGGGCGCTTTCGCCGTGCAAGAAAACGCGCGCGAGCCGATCCATTTGCTTGCCGAGCATAAGCCGCGACTGGCGAAGCGTGTACAGCGAGAATTCACAGGGATCGGCGCAAACACCATCTTGCGCGTAAACGAGTAACCATTGGCCGCCGATATGCGCGTTAATCGGCGCGTCCGGCAAGGTCTCGCCGATATTGACCAGCGGCTGCAATAATGTGCCGTGATTGGTTTTTCCTTGTGGCCGAAAGCCCTCGCCGCTGAAATACAGCCACGTCGCGACGATCAGGGGCCCGAAAAAAACGAGGGCGATGAAAAACAGGTGGATCCGGCCACCCCGGTCTTTGTTTTTTGTCATGACTCGAATCGCTTTTTACGATAGTTCCAGACCAGCAATGCCGAGAGCACCGCCCCCATTGCGAACCACTGCAGGGCGTAGCCGAAGTGTTTGCCCGGACCGAATTCAGTCGGCGCCCACTGCCGCAGAAAGCCGTGTTGTTCTTCGTGGTCCATCAGCAGTACAAACGGCTGTACGTCGACCCCGAGTGCCTCGGCTACCTCTTCGCTGGACGGGAACACCGCGATTTTCGGCCAGTCGGAGGCCGGATCGATCGCGGCGCCCATTTTGTAGCCCGCGCGCGGCAGCGATCCGGCGCGCCCGCGCACGGTCAATTGGCTCGTCGGCACATCCAGCAGGCCATCGTCCAGTGCCTCGCCTTTTTCGACCCAGCCGCGATTGACGAGCAGGACCGGTTCGTCGTCCTGGCCGAAAAGTGGCGTCAGGACGTAAAATCCATAGCGGCTGTTAATGATGATGTTATCGAGAAGCAACTGGTGCTCGCTGTCGTAGCGCCCGGTTACCTTGAGTCGCTGGTAGGGGCGAATCTCCATGCCATGCTGCCAGGCGGCGAAACCGGAGGCGTCATTGAACAAGGCACGATCGGCCTGTTTCTCGAGACCGCGACTGACCTGCCAGGCTCCGAGTCCCGCAAACTGCACGACCAGCAAAGAGCCGACCACAAGGGGCAGCCAGGTTGGCATGGGCTTCTTCGTTGTCGTGTTCACGTTATAATGACCGCTTACTTATCAGGTGCTGCTATGAAATATATCGTCTTCTTATTGCTGGCTGCGATCGTGATCAGCCTCGGAACCGGTCTTTTCTACCTGCGCCGCGATGACGCGGACTCGCCGAAAATGCTCAGGGCACTCGAGATTCGCGTTGGCCTGTCGCTGGTCCTGTTGCTGTTCCTGATCGCGTCTTACTTTCTTGGCTGGATTCAACCACCGACGCAATAGCGCCGCGGTTACCCCGGCAGTGTAAAACGGGCGCCTTGGCGCCCGTTTTACTTTCAATTTGCAGTGGCTGCCGCGACTACATCCAGTAGACAAACACGTACAGGCCTATCCAGACCACATCGACAAAGTGCCAGTACCAGGCGACCGCCTCGAACGCGAAGTGCTTCTGCGGCGTAAAGTGACCCTTCATAATCCTGAAGAAGATGATCGTCAGCATGATCGCGCCGATGGTGACGTGCATGCCGTGAAAACCCGTCAGCATATAGAACGTGGAGCCGTAAATGCCCGAGGTCAGCTTCAGGTTCATTTCATGATAGGCATGAACGTACTCGACGCCCTGCAGGTAGACGAAGATGAAGCCGAGCACGAAGGTCGCGGCAAGGAAAATCGCCAGCGGCGTACGCTTGCCGGCGAGCAGCGAATGATGCGCGATCGTCAACGTGATGCTGCTGGTCAGCAGCAGTGCCGTGTTGATCAGGGGCAGACCGAAAGGCGGCATCGCCTCGTATTCGCCGCCGACCACGCCCGGACCGTTCGTCGGCCAGGTGCTCTCGTAGCCCTGCCAAAGCAGCAGGTTGGTGAAGAAGTTGTTGCTGGAGCCGCCCAGCCATGGAATGGACATGTTTCGCGCGTAGAACAAGGCGCCGAAGAACGCCGCGAAAAACATCACCTCCGAAAAAATGAACCAGAACATACCCTGGCGGAACGACTTGTCGACCTGGTCGTTATACAGGCCGCGCTGGTTTTCGCCGATGACGGCGCCGAACCAGCCCGTGATCATGAAAATCATGACGGCCACGCCGGTCAGCATGATGTAGAAACCGGCGTCTGCACCGTTCAGCCAGCTGGACACACCCACCATCAGGAGCAAAAGGCCGACGGACCCGACGATCGGCCAGTAGCTGCCGTGGGGGACGTAGTAGCGATCGTCAGTATGTGTCGTCATGTCGGGGCCTGTCGTTACGTGGGTGTTGGCGGTCTATAGAGCGTTATTCGACGCTGCACGCGCCGTGTCGTAAAACGTGTATTGCAAGGTAATGGTATCGACGTAATCCGGCAGGTCCGGGTCGACAATGAATTGCAGCGGCATTGCGCGCTTTTCGTTAGCGTTGAATTCCTGGCTCGTAAAACAGAAGCACTCGATCTTCGTAAAGTGCCCGGCCGCCGACACCGGTGCCACGCTCGGAACGGCCTGCGCGATCTTCTCCGTCGTTGAAAGGTTCTTCGCGGTAAACGTAGCGAAGTACATCTTGCCCGGATTGACCGTCATGCTGTCGACATCGGCAACAAACTCGAACGGCGCATACGAATTCACCGTGGTAACAAACTCAACGCGAATCTCGCGCGAGAAATCCGGTGCCTCTTCGACAGCGGCGGCCGTGGTGTTGGTGCGGCCGCCGAAACCCGTGATTTCGCAAAACACGTCGTACAACGGAACCAGCAGGAAGCCGAAGCCAAACATCGCGGCCGCCAGCACCAGCAGCCGGCGGGTGAGCGAGCGGTGCTCATTCTGCAGGTTTTCGTCGCCGTCTTGCATCGTATTCAGGAGCGCAACACGCCCACGGCGATAAACGCTACATAAAACGCAATGGCAATCGCTGTAAATATCAAAGCGGTGCGGCGAATGCCTTTTTTCCGTTCAGCGTCGCTCATGTCTACTCGAATGTCTCGCCGGCGAGACGCGCCTTCGGCGGCGTGTCGAACGTGTGGAACGGCGCCGGTGATGGCACGGTCCACTCCAGGCCGTGCGAGCCCTCCCAGACGCGGTCGGTTGCTTTGGCGCCTTTCCATGCGCTGACCAGTACCCACACGAAAATCAGCTGTGACAGGCCGAAGCCGAACGCACCAATGCTGGCAATGGTGTTGAAGTCCGTAAACTGCGTGGAGTAGTCCGGGATGCGTCGCGGCATGCCGGCGAGCCCGAGGAAATGCATCGGGAAGAAGGTCAGGTTGACGAAAATCGTCGATGACCAGAAATGCAGCTTGCCGAGACTCTCGTTATACATGTGACCGGTCCACTTCGGCAGCCAGTAATAGACGCCCGCCATGATGGCGAAAATCGAGCCCGGTACCAGCACATAGTGGAAGTGCGCAACCACGAAGTAGGTATCGTGATACTGGATGTCAGCCGGCGCCGCCGCCAGCATCAGTCCCGAGAAGCCGCCGATGGTGAACAGGAACACAAAGGCGAGCGAGAACAACATGGGCGTCTCGAAGCTCATAGAGCCCCGCCACATCGTTGCAACCCAGTTGAATACCTTTACGCCCGTCGGCACGGCGATGAGCATCGTGGCAAACATGAAGAACAGCTGCCCGGTTAGCGGCATGCCCACCGTGAACATGTGATGCGCCCAGACGATGAACGACAGGAACGCGATGCATGAGGCGGCGTACACCATCGAGTCGTGCCCGAACAGCTTCTTGCGCGCAAACGTTGGGATGATCTCGGAGACCACGCCGAACGCGGGAAGAATCATGATGTACACCTCGGGATGGCCGAAGAACCAGAAGATATGCTGGAACATCACCGGGTCGCCGCCGCCTGCGGCCAGGAAAAAGCTGGTGCCGAAAAACTGGTCGGTCAGCAACATCGTGACCGCGCCTGCCAGTACCGGCATGACCGCTATCAGCAGGTAGGCCGTAATCAACCAGGTCCAGACGAACATCGGCATCTTCAGGAGCGTCATGTCCGGTGCGCGCATGTTGATGATCGTCACGATGACATTAATCGCGCCCATGATCGAGGATATGCCCATCAGGTGGACGGAGAAAATGAGGAACGGAAACGCGTCGCCGGTTTGCAGTATCAACGGCGGGTACATGGTCCAGCCGCCTGCCGGCGCGCCGCCTGGCATAAACAGCGTGGAAAGCAGGATGCCGAAGGCCACCGGCAGGATCCAGAACGACCAGTTGTTCATGCGCGGCAGCGCCATGTCCGGCGCGCCGATCATCAGCGGGATCATCCAGTTGGCAAGCCCGACGAACGCCGGCATCACCGCGCCAAACACCATGATCAGCGCGTGCATCGTGGTCATCTGGTTAAAGAATTCCGGATGCACGAACTGCAGGCCAGGAATCGCGAGCTCGGAGCGAATCACCATCGCCATCGTGCCGCCGATGAAGAACATCGTGAGGCTGAATATCAGGTACATCGTGCCGATGTCTTTGTGATTGGTCGCAAACAGCCAGCGCCCTATTCCTTTGGCGGGGCCGTGGTCCTCATGATCGTGGTCGTGCAGATCGGCTACTGTCGTGTTCATACCTTGCTACTCCGTTCGCGTATCGCTATCACGCGGATACGCTGCTGTTCCCTGGTTACTGTTGCGTTCTGGCGAGCTTCGGGCCGCTTTCGCTTTTTGTATCAACCCAGGCCTGGAAGGCCTCCGGCTCGACGACTTCGACGACGATCGGCATGTAGCCGTGGTCCTTGCCGCAGAGTTCCGTGCACTGGCCGCGGTAAGTGCCGACCTCCGTGGCCTTGAACCAGGTCTCGTTCACGATGCCCGGCACGGCGTCTTTCTTGATCGCGAACTCCGGCACATACCATGAGTGCACGACATCGTTGGAGGTGATCAAGAGGCGCACCTTCGCATCTTTCGGCACAACCAGGCGCTGATCGACTTCCAGCAAGTAGTTGTCGACCGCAAACGGATCGATGCCGGACTCCTTGCGGCGTGCATCGCGGCTGGGCTGGGCCAGGCTCGAGTAAAACGCGATGTCTTCATCCTGGTATTTGTAATGCCATTTCCACTGGTAACCGGTCACGACAATCGACAGATCCGGGTTGCGTGAATCTTCGAGCTTGATCATGGTTTCGGCGACCGGTATCGCGATGACCATCAGAATCACCACCGGGACCGCCGTCCAGATCACTTCCGCAAGCGTGCTGTGCGAGAAGTCCGCGGGCTTCACGCCGCGGGATTTTCTGTGCCGGATCAGCGACACGAGCATTACGCCGAAAACGACGATGCCGATGGCGACACACCACCAGAACACCATCATGTGGATGTTGTAGGTTTCGAGGCTGAGCTCTGTGACACCCTTGGGCATATTGACCGCCCACTCGGCGTTCGCCGCGCTGGCGAGGCACAAGGCCGGCAAACTCAAAAACAGTCTTCGTATCATTGCATATTCGTCCTGCGAAGCGCCGCGGCGATCGCGTCTTGGTACTGATTACTGGTTTGACAGATACTGAACCCGTGAGGGTCAGAGTGGCCCGGTGAACCCGGACATTCGTTGCTCGTTGCCTCTGACCTCGTTGCCAGCCAGAAAGTGCCCGCGAAGTGTACGCAAATCATTCTGCCCATGCAATGCTGGGCGGCGCCGAGTTGCTGAGATTAATTCTTATTTAACATGGGCTTAGCGACCTGTTTTGCGCCGATTAAGTCAGAACAGGCGGCGCCCCGACACTTCAGCCGCGGCGTAACGGAATATTTGTCGCATCGATCGCAAAGTTCGACGGATCTTTCCTCGCGCTGCCACCGAAGCAGTGCCCGTAGACGAGTTCGAGCCTGAGCTCGATGATCGCCCCGTCATTCTGGCCCTGCAAAGCGGCAAGCATGGCATCGTATCGGCGTCGCCCGGTGAGCGCCGGGCGTCGCGCTCGCAACGCATTTCTCGCGCCAACCGAGGTGAGGTCGGCAAACAGCTTTTCGGCACTCTCGTAGCGGACCGTGAGCGGATCCACGTCGAGAACCGGGTCACGCAGTCCCGCGCGCAGCAGGGCATCGCCAACGTCGTGCATGTCCAGGAAGTGATTGACATGCGCGTCGTCGTCCACGGCACCCCAGGCACGCCGGATTTCGAGGAGACTGTCCGGGCCGAGGGTCGCGAAGGCGAATACGCCGCCGCCGCGCAGTACGCGGCCTACTTCGCTGAGTACGCCGTCCGGGTTGTCAACGAACGGCAGCAGCAGGTTGCAAAAGACGAAATCGACGCTGTCGTCGGCCAGCGGCAGACGCGCGGCATCGGCCTGCACGAACGACTGCGGGCGAGCCAGCAACGTTTCGTACCACGCACGCTTTGTCCGGCTGCGGCACAGCATATTGCGAGATACATCGAGTGAAACGATGTGCGCGCGGCGAAATCGCCCGCGAAGTTGCCGGCCGGCGCCGCCGGTCGCCGAGCCGAGATCAAGCACGGTGCCGGCATCGACAACCACCGGCTGCAGCCGGGAGAACAGTCCCTCACGCGTGAGGCGATGCACGAAATCGGCCGAATCAAAACTGGCGGCCGCCCGCTCGAAGCGGCGACGCTGGTGCTGTGGGTGCAAGGCCCGGATGTCGTTCACGTCAGCGGCAACCCCTTGGCAAAGAGCCAACAAAACTAACACGCTTTTCCGGGCCAAACGTGCCGATTCTCACGTGGCAAGGATGACCGGATTGGCCGATCGTAGGCAGCATGCGTGCCAGGAAAACACTGCGGGCCAGCCTGTCTGCAGCGCGTGAAGCGCTGCGCCGGCTGGATGACTCGATCATGCCGGTGAGGTGCGTCTTTTGCGGCACCCGCTGTCGTCCACCGGAGGGCCGTATCTGCAGCGGCTGCATCGGCGACCTGCCCTGGATAGAGCACGCCTGCCGACGCTGTGCGGTGCCCCTGGCCCAGCGCCGTTTCGCCCGGCGTAGATTGCGCTGCTTGCCAGAAGCGGCGGCCCCTGATCGAGGTGACGGTGGCGCCGTTACTCTACGAGTTTCCGGTTGATGCCGGCATCAAGGCCCTGAAGTTTGGTCGCAAGCTCTATTACGCGCCGGCTTTCGCCGAGCTGCTCGCGGCCCAGAGGGCACGGCTTCCAGCGGACCTCGACGCCCTGCTGCCCGTGCCGCTGCACTGGCGGCGCCACGCCTTTCGCGGTTTCAACCAGGCCATGGAACTCTGCCGGGGGCTGCTCGCGTCGTATTCCCTGCCGCTGCAGGGCGGCGTCGTCCGGCGCCGTGCCACCCCGTTTCAGTCCGGGCTTGCCGCAAAGATGCGTCGCAAAAACCTGAAAAACGCCTTCGTCGCAAAGCGCCCACTCACGGCACGGCACGTGCTGATCGTGGACGATGTCGTAACGACCGGGGAGACGACGCGCCGGCTGGCGCGCGTCTTGCTAAGAAACGGCGTTGAAAAAGTCAGCGTGCTCGCGGTGGCGAAAGCGGCCTGAGTCAGGCGGGAGCGACCGGGTTGAAGGTGTAGTGCAGCACGATGCCTATAAAAACGACCATCCCGATCAGGTGGTTTTGCAGGAAAGCCGCGAAACAACCGGCCGGCTGCCGATCCCGCGCGAGCCACTGGTGCCAGGCCATCAGCGCCGCGCCGATCAGCACGGCAAGGTAGTACCAGAATCCGAGCGTCGCGCGAACGCCGATCAGCACGAGTGCGACGAGCATCAGCAACTGCAATCCGGCAATAACGAACAGGTCGACCTCGCCGAACAGGATGGCGGTGGATTTCACGCCAATTTTCTTGTCGTCTTCACGATCGACCATCGCGTAAAACGTGTCATAAATAATGGCCCAGATCATCGCCGTGCCGAATACCAGCCAGGCGAGCTCCGGCGTACGGCCGGTCTGGGCGGCGAAGGCCATCGGTACGCCCCAGCCGAATGCCGCGCCAAGAACGAACTGCGGGATCGACAGGAAGCGCTTGACGAACGGATACGCGAGGGTCAGTACGGCGCCGATAACGGCCAGCAGCTGCGCCGGCGTGTTGAGCATCGTTGCGAGGCCAACAGCGAACAGCGCGAGCGCGGCGAACAGCGTCAGCGCCTCGAGCGGCGTGACGGCGCCGGAGGCGATCGGTCGTGTCCGGGTGCGCTCGACGTAGGGGTCGATCTTGCGGTCTGCATAGTCGTTCAGGACGCAGCCGGCCGAGCGCATGACGACGACGCCGATAACAAACACAACGAAAAGTCCCTGGTCCGGTGATCCTTCGCCGGCAAGCCAGAGCGCCCAGAGCGTCGGCCAGAGCAGCAGCCAGATGCCCACCGGTTTATCGAGTCGCATCAGCTTGCCGTAGTTGCGTAACTGGCGGACGAGCTGTGGGGCGAAGGCGCTTGCGGATACGGTTTTCATGAGCCGATTGTACGTTATCGAGGCCGCCTGTCGCGGCGTACGGCTGCCGGGTCAGACTTTGCCATAGCGTCCTCTATCGCCCAGCCAGCGACGCACGATGGCGGCTGCCGTTTTCGCCGAATCCTGTCGCAGCAACTCGGCGGTGATCTGTACCTGCGGCATCAGCGCGGCATCCCGAACAAGATTGGCGACGCGGTAATCCGGCAATCCGGTCTGGCGGGTGCCGAGCAGTTCCCCGGGGCCGCGCAGCTCGAGGTCGCGCTGGGCGACAACAAAGCCATCGTTGGTATCCCGCAGTACGGAAAGCCGCTGTTTGGCAATGTTTCCCAACGGCGGCTTGTACAGCAGCACACAGTGACTCTGCGTGCTGCCGCGGCCAACGCGCCCGCGCAGCTGATGCAGCTGCGAGAGCCCCATACGCTCGGCGTTCTCGATAATCATGAGGCTGGCGTTTGGTACATCGACGCCCACCTCGATCACGGTTGTGGCGACCAGCAATTGAATAACGCCTTCCTTGAACGCGCGCATGCCCTGTTCCTTCTCAGTGGGCCGCATGCGCCCGTGCACGAGACCAATGCGCAATTCGGGGAGCGCCTCGTTCAACACCTTGTAGCTGGCTTCGGCCGCCTGGTAGTCGAGCACCTCGGATTCTTCAATCAACGGACAGACCCAGTAGGCCTGCTGCCCGGCAAGACAGGCCTCGCGCACGCGCTGGACGATCTCGCCGCGGCGCGTTTCGGGCACGGCAATCGTCGATACCGGCTGGCGACCCGGCGGCAGCTCATCGATAACGGAGGTGTCGAGATCCGCATAGGCAGCCATCGCCAGCGTGCGCGGTATCGGCGTTGCGGTCATCACGAGCTGATGCGGATGACCCTCGGCGGACACGCCCTTGTCGCGCAGCGCCATGCGCTGGTGCACGCCGAAGCGATGCTGCTCGTCGATGATGACGAGCGCCAGGTGCTGGAAGTCGACGCCTTCCTGGAACAAGGCGTGGGTGCCAACGACGAGCTGTGCGCGGCCCTCGGCAATAGCTTGCAGTGACTCGCGGCGCGCTAAGGTGCGCTGGCTGCCGCTGAGCCAGGCCGGCTCGATACCCATCGGCCGAAACCACTCCGAGAAGTTGCGCCAGTGTTGTTCGGCGAGGATTTCTGTCGGCGCCATGATGGCGGCCTGCACGCCGCAGGCGATCGCCTTCAGGCAGGCGATCGCGGCAACGATCGTCTTGCCCGAGCCCACGTCACCCTGGATAAGCCGCATCATCGGATGCGGTTTCGACAGGTCGCCCCGTATTTCGTCGATCACACGGACCTGCGCGCGCGTCAGTTTGAACGGCAGCTCGCCAATGAAACGTGCCACCTCTGACTCGCCGCCGCTTAGCGCCGGCGCAGCCTCGGATTGCCCCGAGCGCCCGCAGGTTGCGCAGGCTCAAGTAATGCGCGAGCAACTCCTCGAACGCCAGCCGCTGCTGGCAGGGGTGACGCCCCGCCTGCATCTCGGCAAGGTGCGCATCCGGCGGCGGGCGATGCAGGTAGTCGATGGCATTGGCCAGCGACGGCATGCCGAGTTCCTGCGTGATTTCCCGCGGCAAGAGTTCCTCGGGCGGGCTTTCCCGCATCAACCGTAACGCCTGGTCCGTGAGGCTGCGCAGTCGTCCCTGCTGCACGCCTTCGGTTGCGGGGTAGATGGGCGTGAGTGAGTCATCGGTGGAGACGTCCTGGTTGTCACGCAGGGTGCGATATTCCGGATGAATCATTTCGAGACCGAGCGGCCCGCGACGTGCTTCGCCGAAGCAAGACACGCGAGTCCCCGGCTGAAACTGCGCCTGCTGCTGCCGGGAAAAATGGAAAAAGCGCAGCGTTAGCTGGCCGCTGCCGTCGGTAAGGCGAACCAGCAGGTTGCGTCGTCCGCGGTACACGACTTCCGCAAGCGAAACCTCACCGCTGACAAGGCTGCGTGTACCGGCAATGAGCGCGCCGATCCTGACCAGTTGCGTGCGATCCTCGTATCGCAGCGGCAGCAGGAAAAGCAGGTCCTCAACGCGGAACAGCCCAAGTTTTTCGAGCTTCCTTGAGAGCGCCGGGCCGACGCCCGCAAGCGTCGTAAGTGCAGCGTCAGATTGCAAGGATCGCGTCGGCCTCAATGTCGACGCCCTTCGGCAGGGACTTGACGCCAACGGCCGCCCGCGCAGGGTAAGGTTGTTCGAAGAAATCTTCCATCACGCGGTTAACGCTTGCGAAGTTGTCGAGGTCGGTCAGGAAAATCGTAATCTTGACGGCGTCATTCAAACTGCCGCCGGCGGCACCGGCAACGGCCGCGAGATTCGAGAACACCTGTCGGGCACGGGCCGTGAAGTCGCCCTCGACAACGTTCATGGTTTCCGGAACCAGCGGAATCTGTCCCGACAGAAAGACCATCCTGCCGGACTTGACGGCTTGTGAATAAGTGCCGATCGCCGCCGGCGCACTGTCGGTATGAATCGCCTGTTTACTCATTGATTGTCCCCGGACTGAAACGATTAGTGGCTAGGCGCAGTCGCGCGAAACGCGAAACACGTTTTGCATTTTGCGCACGTTGCGCATGATTTTCGCAAGGTGATCCCTGTTGCGGACGGTGAGCAGGAAGGACAGCACCGAACAGTCATCGTGTCGGCCAAGGACTTCGACCTGCTCGATATTCGAGCCACAGTCGGCGATGGTCGTGGCGACCTCGGCCAGCACACCGGTGCGGTTACGCGTCTCGGTTTGAATCTGGCAGGAGAAACTCCGCTCAATGTCTTTCTCCCACGCGACCGAGATCCATTTTTCCGGCCGCTTGCGAAAGATGCTTAAGTTTCTGCAGGTATTCCTGTGAATGACGACGCCACGGCCGGCCGTCAGGTAACCGATGACGTCATCGCCCGGAATCGGGTAACAGCACTTGGCATAGGTGATGACCATGCCTTCGGTCCCGGCAATCACCAGGCTGGCGTTACTGGTGCTGGACTGGTCTTCGTCGCCCGAATCGACAAGGATGCGTGCGGTTAGCGGTGCCAGCCGCTCACCCAGGCCGAGCTGTTCGAACAGTTCGGCCGTGTTGTTGAGCCCGAGCTGTTCGAGGATGCTTGCCATGCGCACCTTGCCGACCTTGCGAAGCGATGAGCCCAGGTCTTTCAGCGCTTTATCGAGCAGGCGCTTGCCGAGATCCACGGACTCAGTCGAGCGCAGCGTCTTCATATGATTGCGAATGGCGGTTCGCGCTTTTGCCGAACGTACGAACGTCAGCCAGTTTGGATTGGGCTTGGCGCCGCGCGAGGTAATAATCTCGACGGTCTGGCCGTTTTGCAGCGGCGTCCTGAGTGGCACGAGCGTGCGATCGACCTTGGCAGCGACGCAGCGATCGCCGATGCCGGTGTGCACGGCGTAAGCGAAGTCCACCACCGTGGCGCCCCGTGGCAACGGCATGATGTCGCCCTTGGGCGTGAACACGTAAATCTTGTCCGGAAACAGGTCCACCTTGACGCTTTCGAGAAACTCCTCGGAGGTGCCCGAACGCTGAATTTCCGCGAGATTGGCAAGCCACTCGCGGGCGCGTCGCTGTGGAGTGGCATCCAGCTTTTCGTCCGCTTTGTAAATCCAGTGCGAGGCGACGCCCGCTTCTGCGACGCGGTCCATTTCCCGCGTCCGTATCTGCACTTCGATCGGCAGGCCCTTGGGTCCAAACAGCGTGGTGTGCAGGGACTGGTAACCGTTAATTCGTGGAATGGCGATGTAGTCCTTGAAGCGACCCGGCATCGGCTTGTAGAGCCCATGGACCAGGCCAAGCATCTTGTAGCAGGCATTGACGTCATCAACGATGACGCGAAAACCGTAAACGTCAACGATGTCGGACAACGGCCGCTTCTTTTCGACCATCTTTTTATAAATGCTGTAAAGGTGTTTCTCACGGCCCTGGACATCGCCCTCGATGCCCTCCTCTTCCATCGCCGTTTTGAATTCGTCGGAGATACGTTTGACGATCTGTCGCTGGCTGCCCTTACTTTTACTCAGCGCCTTGTCCAGCACGCGATAACGATAAGGGAAGAGGTGCATGAAGCCGAGGTCTTCAAGCTGAATCTTGAGGCGGTTGATGCCCAGCCGGTTCGCGATGGGCGCATAGATGTCGAGGGTCTCGCGGGCGATGCGCCTTTTCGAGGCGGGCGGCATCGCATCGAGTGTCTGCATGTTGTGCAGGCGATCCGAGAGCTTCACGAGAATGACGCGGATATCCTCGATCATGGCCAGCATCATTTTGCGGAAGCTTTCTGCCTGGGCCTCGGCACGACTGCGAAACTGGATCTGGTCGAGCTTGCTGACGGCATCCACCAGCTGTGCCACCTCGGGCCCGAAGTTCTCTTCGATATCAAGCAGGGATGCGGTGGTGTCCTCGACGACGTCGTGCAGGATCGCTGCGGTGATTGCCTGCGCGTCGAGATGCATGTCGGCCAGTTCCTGTGCCACGGCGACCGGGTGCGTGATGTAAGGCTCGCCCGTTTTGCGGGTCTGGCCTTCGTGGGCATGTGCGCCGAATTTGTAGGCGCGCATGATCGGGTCGATTTGTTCCTCGGGCAGGTAGGACTTCAGCGTCTCGATGAGCTTGCGCATGCCGTAGTCTCGCCGCGAGGCGCCAGGCAGTTTCGACAGGAGAGTTGCCGCGTAATCCATGCTCCGATCATAGCGGGAATGACCGCAGAGAGGGGAGCTTGTCGAGGCCGCGACCGCGGTCGCGTCCCGCGGGCTAGTCGCCGATGGAGATACCACGTACCGCGAGAATGTCCTCGGGCGCTTCCGGCTGCATCAGGTCATCCGCGGCCGGCTGGTCGATCTCTTCGAGGATGGCGGGTGTCACATGGCCCTCGGCAATTTCCCGGAGGGCGACCACCGTCGGCTTGTCGTTTTCCAGCTCGACCATCGGGTCGGCGCCGTGCGCGATGCGACGGGCCCGTTTGGCGGCAACCAGCACCATTTCGAAAATATTCTCAATGTTGTCCAGGCAATCTTCGACAGTAATTCGCGCCATCAGTCCATGTCCTCGTAGCGGGGGCCGAAAAAATTAAGGCCCCTTGATAAAGCGGACGCCAGTCTAGACGGCCAGGGCGACCGCCGGCCAGCACATATAACAAACAGTTATAAAGCGACCCGTGGCCGCCGCCTAGCCGATCACCCGTGAAACGACCCGCCGCAAGGCGACATTCGAACGCGCGCACGTGTAGCCCTTTCCAGCCAGCACGTTTTCGAGGTCGACCACCGCCTGCTCCAGCTTGTCGTTAATGACGATGTAATCGAACTCGTCCCAGTGCGACATGTCGCTTTGCGCATCGCGTAGGCGTCGTGCGATGACTTCCGGGTTGTCGGTGCGCCGATCCCTGAGGCGGCGCTCAAGCTCCTCGACCGAGGGCGGCAATATGAAGATGGTGATGCACTCGGGCATCGACGCGCGCACCTGGCGTGCGCCCTGCCAGTCGATTTCCAGTACGACGTGCCGACCCGCCAGAAGGTGCTCCTCCACCTGGCTGCGACTGGTGGCGTAAAAATTGTCGAACACCTCCGCGTACTCGAGCAACTCACCTTGTTCCTTCAGTCGTTCGAAGGCTTCCACATTCACGAACAGGTAGTCGACGCCATCAACCTCGGTGCGTCGCTTCTGGCGGGTCGTATAGGAAATCGAAAAACAGAGCTCCGGGTTGCGCGCGACCAGTGCCTTGACGAGTGTCGTTTTGCCGGCACCCGACGGTGCGGCGATAACAAACAGCTTTGCGGAATCCCTGTTCAAGTGACGCTACTCGACGTTCTGGATCTGTTCGCGCATTTGTTCGATCAGGACTTTCAGGTCGACCGCCGCCCGGGTTGTTTCCGTATCCGCGGATTTCGAGCCTAAGGTGTTGGCCTCGCGGTTGAGTTCCTGCATCAGGAAATCGAGTCGGCGCCCGACCGGCTTGTCGCCGTCCAGGGCATCGCGGATTTCGACGAGGTGGCTGTCGAGCCGATCGAGTTCTTCGTCAACGTCCATCTTCTGCGCAATCAGGGCAACCTCCACTTCGAGCCGCGCCGGGTCGACCTCGACGTCCAGCTTGTCGATGCGCTCTTTTTGCTTTGCGCGAGCGGCGGCCAGCACCTCGGGCATGCGTTCGCGCACGGTCGCGGAAATGGCGGCGATATCCTTGCAGCGCGTCTGCAAGCATCTCCGCGATTCGTTCGCCTTCACTGGCACGCATGCCGTTAACCGCCAGGAGCGCCTGCGAGAGCAGCGCGCTGGCGTCGTCGAACAGCGGCTCAGTATCAATTTCCGTTTGCAGTACGACACCCGGCCAGCGAAGCATGTCGATCGGGTTGGCTGCGGCGACGTTTGGCAGTTTCGATGTCAGCTCCGAGATTCGATGTCCGATCAGCTCGACGAGGGCCGTGTCGATCTGCAGCTCGCTCGCATGGTTCACGGCACGACGAAAATACAGCGCGCACTCGACCTTGCCACGCCCGAGCGTCGCGCTCGCTTGCTGGCGGAAGGCCTGTTCTTTCGGTCGCAGGTCTTCGGGTATCTTGAACTGCACGTCCAGATAGCGATGATTGACCGCGCGTATCTCCCAGGTCAGGGTGCCGATGCCGGTTTCCACGGTCTCGCGCGCGAAGCCTGTCATACTGTGTAACATGGCTGTCCTTCGCCCGGCAACGCCACAAATGTGCTGCCTGGGTCACATTTTTACGAGGTACGCCATTCTAAGCTTTGGCTGCTATTGAAGGCTAATCACGCTATCGCCATGAAAATCGAAATCAGCAAAGTCTCGGCACTGGGTGACCGATCGGACAACCAGGACCGCGCGGCCGTTGTTGTCAGAGAAACCGCGGCCATGCTGCTGGTCTTCGATGGCATGGGCGGCCACTCGGACGGAGCGCTCGCGGCGGAGACCGCCCTCAAGGTCATCAAGGAGCGCTTCGAGGCGAGCAAGTTGCCGATTCTGGACCCGCAGGGGTTTCTTTACATGGCCTTGTCCGCCGCCCACGACACCGTGGTCGGTCTCGGCCAGGAACTCGCCGTCGACTTCCGACCGCGCGCCACCTGCGCCGTTTGCCTGGTGCAGGAAGGCGGCACGTTCTGGGCGCATATCGGCGACAGTCGCATCTACCTGATTCGCAACGGCGCTGTAGAAAAACGTTCCCGCGATCACAGCCACGTCGAGGTGTTGATCCAGGAAGGTGCGATAACAGAGGCCGAAGCGATGGATCACCCGATGCGTAATTTTGTCGAGTGCTGCCTTGGCGGCGACGCGCCGGTTCCGGACATGAGCATCACCGGACGAATTCCTCTCTCGAGCGGCGACATCCTGCTCGCGTGTTCCGACGGGCTCTGGTCCGGGCTCAGCGATGCAGACATGGCCGAGATAGGCGCACCCGAGGCGAACGATCTTGCCGAAGGGCTCCGGGAGCTGAGCTACCAAAGCGCTGCGCGTCAATTCACCCTACAGTGACAATACAACCGGGACCGCGCTAAGGTGGAGCGACACCTGAACCTGGAGAGCCCGATGCGCCCGAGCGGTCGCGAAGCCTCACAAATGCGCGAATTGCGCTTTATTACCGATTTCACGAAATATGCCGAAGGCAGTGTGCTGACATCCTTCGGCGATACCCGCGTGCTGTGCACGGCCAGTGTCGAGGAGCGCGTTCCCGGCTGGATGCGCAACTCGGGACGCGGCTGGATTACCGGCGAGTACGGCATGCTGCCGCGGGCCACGCACACGCGATCGGGCAGGGAAGCCGCGCGCGGCAAACAGGGCGGGCGCACCGTCGAAATCCAACGGCTGATCGGACGCTCGCTGCGCGCGGTTACCAATCTCGAGGCGCTGGGCGAACGCTCGATAACGCTCGACTGCGACGTGATCCAGGCCGATGGCGGCACCCGCACCGCTGCCATCAGCGGCGCCTACGTGGCACTGGCTATCGCCATGCGGCGACTGAAGAAGTCCGGCCAATTGAAAAAAGATCCGCTGCACGGCCAGGTCGCGGCGATCTCCGTGGGCATCTATCGCGGCAGCCCGGTGCTGGATCTCGACTACGCGGAAGACTCCGAGGCCGAAACCGACATGAACATCGTGATGAACGATGCGGGTCGCTTCATCGAAGTGCAGGGAACCGCCGAAGGCCACGCATTCACCGACGACGAATTCAGCGCGATGATCGCTCTCGCCCGCAGCGGCATCAGCGACATTATCGTGGCACAGAACGAGGCGATTGCGTCCGTAACCTAGGTGTCCGAGCGTCAACGGAAAATCGTTCTGGCGACGAGCAATGCGCGGCAAGATCCGCGAAATCGCACGCCTGCTCGACGGCCTCGGCATCGAGGTCGTGGCGCAGTCCGCGCTGGCGTGTCACGGACGCGGAGGAAACCGGCAGCACTTTTGCCGAAAACTCGCTCATCAAAGCGCGCCACGCGAGCGCCGCGACGGGCCTGCCGGCACTCGCCGATGATTCCGGACTTGCCGTAAACGCTCTGGACGGACGCCCGGGCGTTTACTCGGCGCGCTATGCCGGCGTCGGTGCGACGGACGATGACAATATCGACAAACTGCTGGCGGAACTGGCCGATGTCGACGACGCGGCGCGCGGCGCGGCTTTTCACTGCGTCATGAGCCTTGTCGTGCCGGGCGAGGTCACGGCGCGGGTCGCGACCGGCGCATGGCAGGGATCGATATTGCGGCAGCGACAGCGGCAACGGTGGTTTCGGCTACGACCCGGTGTTTCTCGATCCGGCCAGCGGCCTGAGTGCGGCCGCCCTGACCGCCGGGCAAAAGGCGGCGCGCAGTCACCGCGGAAAGGCATTGCACGCGATGCTCCCGATGCTTAAGGAGTCCTTGTCGTGACCCCACCGCTCTCCCTGTACGTGCACCTGCCCTGGTGCGTGCAAAAGTGTCCCTACTGCGACTTCAATTCCCATGCGGGCGGCAGTGCGGCGCAACGGCAACGCTATCTCGACGCGCTGCTCCTCGATCTTGCGAACGAGGCCGAGCGTGCCGGGGGTCGGCAACTCGGCAGCATTTTTCTGGGGGGCGGCACGCCGAGTCTTTTCGCACCGGATGAGATCGAGCGGTTGCTGGCCTTCGTTCGCGCCCGGTTCGAGGTCGCTCGCGACGCTGAAATCACGATGGAGGCCAATCCGGGCACGGTCGAGTGTGCCGCGCCGGCCGGGTACCGCGCAGCCGGCGTCAACCGGCTGTCTTTTGGCGGCCAGAGCTTCAGTGACCGGCTGCTCGTGAAAATAGGCCGCATCCATACGAGCGGCGACATCGTGCGCGCCGTTAACGATGCGCGCGCGGCGGGATTCGACAACATCAATATCGACCTGATGCACGGCCTTCCGGGTCAAAGCGTCGCGGCGGCGCTGGACGACGTACGCGCGGCGATCAAGCTCGAGCCCGCGCATATTTCCTGGTACCAGCTGACGCTGGAGCCGAACACGGTTTTCTATGCGCGCCCGCCGGACGATTTGCCCGACGAGGAGACGGTGGCGGAGATCCAGGACCGGGGACAGGCCCTGCTGGCCGAGCATGGCTATGCGCAGTACGAGGTGTCGGCCTATGCGCGGGACGGTCGACAGTGCCGGCATAACCTTAATTACTGGTCGTTTGGCGATTACCTGGCCGCCGGTGCCGGCGCGCACGGCAAGTTCAGTCGCCCCCATGCGGTGTGCCGCTATAAAAAAGCCGCAAATCCCCTGCAATACATGACGATGCTGGAAAACGGCGAGGCGTTCGCGGCGCCCGAGCAGGTGGCCGTGGCCGACCTGGTCTTCGAATTCATGCTCAACGCGCTGCGCCTGACCGACGGCTTCAGCGAGTCCGTTTTCTGCGAGACGACGGGCCTTGCCCCCGCGGACCTCGATGTCGCCATGCAGGCCGCCAGCGCCAGGGGCCTGGTGGCCCGCTCCGGGACCGCGGCTGGCGACCGACGCTGCTCGGCCGGCGCTTTCTCAACGACCTGCAGCTCGAATTCCTGGCGGACGGCCCGCCACGCCTGAGCGAAAAGGCGCATCCTGCGGCCTGAAAAAGCGGCCGCCCGGACATCAGCGGGGAGGCCGGCAACGCGATTCGCCCGGCCCGCTTATGCACAAGCGTTTTATGGCGCCTATATTTCTAGAGTATGAGGGCCGCGAATTCACTTCGAATGTCGCCAACAGGCTATAAGACATTGATTTTAATATAAAAATAAAATTGGACATAAATTAGTCATATTGACAAGCCTGCTTGAAAATCCGCACCTTAGGGCATCCACTCAATTTCCATCCACAGTCTTATCCACAGCTTCTGTGGATAAAGATAAGGGGGCTTGCGGCGGCTTGCGCTTCGCTATATCCTACGCGACCTTTTCGCCACCTGGCGTGCTCAGGAGAGCCACAATGAAAGCCGACATTCACCCCAATTACGTCGAGATGAAAGTGACCTGTAGTTGCGGCAACGAATTTGCGACGCGTTCGACGCTCGGCGAGGATCTCCTGGTTGAGGTTTGCTCCTCTTGTCACCCGTTTTACACCGGCAAGCAGAAAATCGTCGATACGGGCGGGCGAGTCGACAAGTTCCGCCGCAAGTACGGCATCAGCCCCGCCAAGAGCCCGGAATAGGTCAGCTCGGGCACGGCTTCGGCCGCGTCCTGCAAAAACTGCGCATTGCGTAATCCCACGACTGTTCGGGTCGTGACGCTCTGCTATGCTCGGAACAACAAAACAGACAATCGCGAGGAAATTCGATGAGTGACGATGTATACCGCCTGATCAGCCCAAGCGGGACGGAATCGACGCTGCCGGTACGCACCGGGTCCGTTGGTCCGGACGTAATCGACATCGCGAGACTCTATAAAGAACAGGGTGTTTTCACCTACGACCCGGGTTTCGTTTCGACCGGTAGCTGCGAATCCGACATTACGTATATCGACGGCGAGCAGGGCATCCTGATGTACCGGGGCTATCCGGTCGAACAGCTCGCCGCGAGCTCGAGCTTCATCGAGGTTTCCTACCTGCTGCTGCACGGCGAGTTGCCAACGTCCGCTGATCTCGAAAAGTTCGAGCGCACGATTCGCACGCACACCATGCTCAACGAAGGCATGCTGAACTTCTTCAAGGGTTTTCGCTACGATGCCCACCCGATGGCGATCCTGTCGTCCGTGGTCGGTTCCATGTCGGCTTACTACCACAACGAAATGGACGCCTCGAATCCTGACCATCGCGATATTTTCGCGCACCGAATTCTTGCCAAATTGCCGACCATTGCGGCGGCGGCCTACAAGCTGAATATTGGTCAGCCGTTTATCTATCCGCGCAATGACCTTAACTATTGCGAGAACCTGCTGCACATGCTGTTTGCCGTGCCGGCAGAGCCCTACGAAATTGACGAGGTTGCAGCCGAAGCGCTCGACCTCCTGTTCATCCTGCACGCGGACCATGAACAGAATTGCTCGACGTCCACCGTGCGAATGGCGGCGAGTTCAGGCGCGAACCCGTATTCCGCTATTGCCGCCGGCGTTTCCGCATTGTGGGGGCCCGCGCACGGTGGCGCCAACGAGGCCGTCCTGAAGATGCTGGAAGAAATCGGTGACAAGAGCCAGATCGGCAAATACGTGGAAAAAGCCAAAGACAAGAAGGACCCGTTCCGCCTCATGGGCTTCGGGCACCGCGTGTACAAGAACTTCGATCCGCGCGCGACCATTATTCGAGAAATGTGCCACAAGGTTTTGCAAAAGCTGGACCGCAAGGACACGCCATTGTTCGACCTGGCGCAGGAACTCGAGCAGGTTGCGCTGAAAGACGACTACTTCATCGAGAAGAACCTGTATCCGAACGTCGACTTTTACTCCGGCATCATCTATCGCGCCCTGGGCATTCCGCCCTCGATGTTTACGGTGATGTTCGCGCTGGGACGTTCAGTGGGTTGGGCGGCGCACTGGCGTGAAATGATCGCCGATCCCGCCGGCAAGATCGCGCGACCACGGCAGCTCTACACTGGCCCCGTCGCGCGCAAATACACGCCGATCGACAAGCGCTAGTCTCCGCGGCAGCCGCGAACTTCGGCGTTGCGCAAGCGGGCCGGTGTTTACCGGCGGACTGTCTCGCTTACGCTCGCCTGATGTCTCGCCGGCAAGCACCGGCCCGCTTGCCCGACCGACTCGTAGAGGCCGTCAGACGTGTTCGAGTAGCTGCTGGACGGCGGCCGAGTCCACTCTCTTCATCGGCTTGCCGTTGATCGGGCTCATCGGCGCCTGGCGAATGCCATCGACCGGAAACACGGTCGCCTGGATGGCGCTGTTGCTGTAGTGAAACTCGAAGCCTGCATAGGTCTCTACCTGATCGCGGCGGCTTTTCAAGCGCCGCTCAAAGGGGCGATACCGTACTCCCATGTCAGCCAGCTCCATCGCTACCGCTTCGGCACTGTCGGCGAAGACATGCAGGTTTACCGACGAGTTCTCGTCAGCGGTGCCAGCCAGCACCGGGCCGACCAGTCTCGGCGTAAAGGCCGCGAGGAGCTCCATGGCTGAAAGCGCCGCCACGCGCATCAATCGAAGATGATCGGCATGCGGTTCCCGGCCGAATATCTGCAGTCGCTCGGCAACCGCGGTTTCGATCTCGGCGTTGCCGGGCAGGGAGCCGCGGCCAACGACGCCCAGCCGTTCGGCCGCTTTTTGTTTTGCCAGCCGATAATCACGGATGCCGTGATCGACGATGTTGCGCGCGGCTTCCTGTGCGACAAGGTATCGAGCGCGCTCCGTATCGGTGTTTTTTTGCCTGGCCACAGCGTCAATCCGTCCTGGTGTCAGAAAATCGACTCATCCGGTACTTCTTCCTGCCCCTCGGGTGGCGCATCGACGCCGCCGGCATTATTGAAGATATCCAGCGTGTCATCGGAAAATTCGCACTCGGGCACATTGTTTTCACGAAACACTTCGAACACGACGTTGCGCTGCCCCGCGCGTGCAGGACAGCCGGTCTCGCGATCGATCAGCACCGAGACAATGCCCTCCGGCATGGGCATCTGGTTTTCCGGCGCGCCGCGCAGCGCAATGCGCGAGAACTCAATCCAGATCGGTAACGCCGTCCGCGAGCCCTCTTCGCCGGGCCCGAGCGGCAGGTCGTCGTCATAGCCCACCCAGACGATGCTTGCCAGGTCGGCGTTGAAGCCGCCGAACCACGCGTCGCGACGGTCGTTTGACGTGCCTGTCTTGCCGGACAGGTCGTTGCGTCCCAGTACCATGGCGCGACGTCCCGTGCCGCGCTTCACAACGTCGCGCATCATGTCCTGCACCAGGAAGATGTTCTGCTGCACTGACGACCTGCGGCGCGACGATGACATCCTTGAAAAGCTCTGGTGCTGCTCTCGCGTCCGGTCGGTAGTCGAGAGCAACCTCGGCGATTTCCTCGAGCGTCAGTTCCGATACGTCTTGGCTGCCGCGGTCGCGCGCCGCTGTCTCCGCCATGCAGGCGTCACAGGCGATCGCCGGTTCGCTGCGATAAAGAGTCTTGCCGTCGGCATCGTAGATCGCGTCGATGACATAGGGCTTCACCGCATGGCCGCCATTGGCGATGGTCGCGTAGCCCTGCGCCATATCCAGTGGTGACGCCGCGCCACCGCCGAGCGCCAGTGAGCCGTTGCGTGGCAGCGCGGCATCGCCGAAGCCGAATTTTTCGATATGCCGAACGGCGTTACCCACCCCGGTTTCGAAAAGCAGCAAGCGTACCGACACCAGGTTCATCGAACGCACCAGCGCTTCACGCATGCGGGTAGGGCCGTAGAAGCGGCCGCTGTAATTGATCGGTCGCCAGACGGCCTCGAGTTCGGACGAATTGATGACGACGGGGGCATCGAGCACCACCGTTGCCGGCGTATTGCCGTGTTCCAGCGCGGCCGAGTAGATAAACGGTTTGAACGAGGAGCCCGGCTGGCGATACGCCTGTCGGGCCCGGTTGAACTTGCTGGTTGTAAAATCGAAGCCGCCGGTCAATGCGCTAACGGCACCATCGTAAGGGTCGAGCGCTACGATCGCGCCCTGCGCTTCGGGTACCTGCGCCAGTGCCCAGCTGCCGGCCGTCGTCGGCATCACATAGATAATGTCACCGACGGCAAGCACATCCCCTGCCGTCTCCGGTTCCGGCCCCGTCGTCTCGCGATTGACAAACGGTTTCGCCCAAAAGATACCCTGCCAGGGCAGCACGACTTCGACACCACCCGACATCATGACGGTCGCCGTATTGTTGTCCGACAACGCCGTTACCAACGCCATGGAAAGACCGCCCGGGGCGTATTGGTCGAGGACGTCGCGGATTTCCGCCGGCCAGTCTTCAAACGGCGACGCGAGTAGCGCGTCGTCCAGCGCTACCAGTCGCTGCGGCCCGCGATAACCGCGTCGTCGCGTAAACTCGAGCAGACCGTTTCGCAGCGCGTAGTTGGCTGCATTTTGCAGCCGCGAATCGAGTGACGTCACGACCTGGTAGCCCGCCGTGTAGATGTCCTCGCCGTAGCGCTTCAACATGTCGCTGCGCACCATCTCGGCAACATACGGGGCATTCAGCTGCACCGCGGCACCGTGTAGCTGCGACTCCATCGGATAGGCCATTGCCTCGACATAGCTCGCATCGTCAAGGTGGCCGAGATCGTGCATTCGCCCAAGTACGTAACTACGTCGATTCTTCGCGTTGGCGGCGCTGTAAACCGGGTTATAGCGCGACGGCGCAGGGAGCACGCCGGCGAGGGTGGCCGCTTCCGCCGCGTTGATGTCCTGCAGGTTCTTGTCGAAATACACCTGTGCGGCCGCGGCCACGCCGTAGGCGCGCTGCCCGAAGAACATTTTGTTGAGGAACAGCGCCATGATCTGCTGTTTCGTAAACTCATGCTCTATCTTGTAGGCAAGAAATGCCTCACGCAGCTTGCGCGTAAACAGTTGCTCGCGGGTCAAAAAATAGTCACGGGCCAGCTGCTGTGTCAGGGTGCTGCCGCCACCGCTGATCTCGCCGCTTTGCAGCAGTCGCGCGAATGATCGCAAAATGCCCTGGTAATCGATGCCGGGATGCTCGAAAAAGCGCCGATCTTCGGCGGCGATAAAGGCGTTGACCACGTGTGGCGGCAGGTCCTCGAATTCGACCAGCAGGCGCCGCCGCTCGCCGATTTCGGAGATCAGGTAGCCATCCCGACTGAAAATTCGGAGCGGGATTTGCAGGGGAATGTCGCGGATGGACTCGGCTTTCGGCAGCCCGGGCGCCACAAAGTAATACGCGCCGATTACCGCCGCAGCGGCCCCAACGCCTGCAAAAGCGCCGAATCCGAACAGCAGCAGGAGGCCTCTCGCCACCCGACGCCACCGTCTGTGACGTGAATTCTTGTTTGTTTTCGGCGGTTTATGCATAGTGGCGGGCGTTTTGAGCCGAACATCCTTGATTTACCGGGGCGCTCGCTCACCGAGTCTGGGAGTACGATCGGATGAGCAGGTGCGGAAAAAGTGGCTTTTTAGGGGCAGGGCTTGAAACGGGAGTCCTATAGGGCGGCCGATGATAGACGGGCTGGGTGGAATGCTGCAATACGCAGGTCACTGCGACAGCCGCCAACTGGGTCACGGAATCCGAGGCCTAAGCCGAAGTAACATTAGGGATGGTTGGTTCGTGAACAAAGTCACGTTTTATTTAACATTTTATTGATATATAGTTAAATCGCGTTGCTAAGGTCCAACCTACAATTGACTCGCAACTTACCGACTTAGAAGGAAAAAAACGTGCTTTTCGGCAATAAATCACAGCCATTGCTGGGCCTCGATATAACGACGTCGTCGGTTAAGCTGATAGAGCTTACCCAGAGCGGAAAGCGCTATCGTGTCGAGTCCTATTCAGCAGAGCCAACCCCAGCGAGTTCGGTGAGCGAAAAAGCGATCGTCGATGCGAAAGCAGTCGGCGAAGCCATTCGACGCGCCGTTAAACGCGCCGGGGCCAAGGCCACGGATGTGGCGGTCGCCATTAGTGGGGACGCCGCCATTACGAAGATCATACAGATGCCGTCCAGTCTGTCCGCCAGGGATCTGGAAGGCCAGGTTGAGATCCAGGCCGATCAGTACATTCCGTTCCCGATGGAAGAGGTCAGCTTCGACTACGAAGTTATCGGTCCCAACGAAAAGGACCCGGAGCTTCTGGACGTGTTGCTGGTCGCGACGAGAACGGAGAACGTGCACCAGCGCGAGGCTGCCGTGACCGCCGCGGGCCTGGTGACCAAGATTGTCGATGTCGAGGCCTTTGCCCTCGAGAACGCCTGTCGGCTGTTGAGCCACCAGATTCCGGACAACGGCATCGGACAATACGTGGCGGTAGTCGATATCGGTGCGAGCAGCACGACCTTTAGTGTGCTGCACGACCTGAAGGTCATCTACACTCGCGACTTCAACTTCGGCGGCCAGCAGCTGACCGAGGAGATCATGCGCACCTACGGTCTCTCGATGGAGGACGCCGGGCGCGCGAAGAAGCAGGGTGGTCTGCCCAGCAACTACCAGCCCGAAGTACTGGAACCGTTTATCGACGACATGACGCAGCAGGTCAGCCGTTCGCTGCAGTTTTACCTTGCCTCGGGCGGCGGTCGCGAACAGCCGGACATGATCCTGGTTTGTGGCGGCTGCGCCAACATCCCGGGCATCGCTGACGTCATATCCAGCCGCGTCGGAATTCCAACCGAGATCGGTGACCCGCTGGGACAAATGAAGATTTCATCCAAGGCCAAGTCGCAGGGCGTGCACAAAGACGCGACAGCACTGCTCACCGCCTGCGGGCTTGCACTGAGGAGCTTCGACTAATATGCCAAGTATTAATCTACTCCCGTGGCGCGAGGCGGAACGCAAGAAACGCCAACGGGAATTCGGTGTCGCGGTTGGTGGCGCCGTCGTGGCGGCAATCGCCGCCGTTATTGCAACCATCTTTGCGTATTCGCAGATGATCGATAACCAGGACGCGCGCAACGAACGCCTGACTGCCGAGATTGTCGAGCTTGAGAAAAGCATTACGGAAATCGACGGCCTTGAGCGTCAGAAAGAACGACTGCTGGCGCGCATGGAGATCATCGAAGAACTGCAGAAGAGCCGGCCCGAGATTGTGCATCTGTTCGAAGAGCTGGTACGCCAGCTGCCCGAAGGCGTTTACCTTACCGGCATGAAGCAGACCGGCGCGAAGGTCGAGCTCAAGGGCGTTGCCCAGTCCAGTACGCGCGTCTCGGCACTGATGCGGCAAATCGATGCATCGGAATGGCTCGGCGATCCTGAGGTTGAACGCGTTGAAACCACGCAAAACGGCCCGGCCCGGCAGTCCCAGTTTGTCGTTAACCTGAAGCAGGTACGTTCCGGCGACGAAGACGAACTGGAGGACGCGGAATGAACCTCATCGAAGAACTTCAATCCCTGGACGTCAACGACGTCGGCCGCTGGCCGTTTCCGTTTCGTGCCGCTGTCATCGCGCTGGTGTTTGCGCTTGTGCTGGGACTTGGCATTTACTGGTTTATCGTCCAGGACAAGGCGCCACAGCTCAGCCGCGTACAGGAAGAGGAGCAGCAGCTACGGCTTACCTTTGAAAACAAGCAGCGCAAGGCCGCCAATTACGACGCGTACAAGTCGCAGCTTGCGCAGATTGAACAATCCTTTGGCACGATGCTGAGACAGCTCCCGGGTGAGACAGAAATACCGAGCCTGATCGTGGACATTTCCCAGACCGGCCTCGCCGCCGGGCTGCAGGAAAAACTGTTCGTTCCGCAGAGCGAAGTGCCGAGAGACTTCTACGCGGAAAAGCCCATCAGCATTCGCCTCACCGGCGGCTATCACGAGATTGGCAATTTCGTCAGCGGCATCGCGGCGCTGCCGCGAATCGTGACGCTTCACGACATCAATATCACACGTGAAGACGAAGAGTCGTTCGACAACCTCAGTATCGAGGTCACCGCGAAAACCTACCGTTATCTCGACGAGGA
The DNA here is from genome assembly GCA_963807845.1 of uncultured Gammaproteobacteria bacterium. GTDB lineage: Bacteria > Pseudomonadota > Gammaproteobacteria > Steroidobacterales > Woeseiaceae > UBA1847. Next base: position 35,800 of record CAWEDS010000029.1, on the reverse strand, counting down.
GGCAGAGTGATCATGCGCGCTTCCAAATCAATCAAGTTCAGCCTGGTTCTGGTGCTGGCGGCGGGGCTCACGGCCTGCGGCGGCGACATGGACGACCTCGATCAGTACATTAACGAGGTCAAGGCAAAACCCGGTGGTCGCATCGACCCGTTGCCGGAAATCACACCCTACGAAATTTATACGTACATTGCGGACGCCCAGGGAATGCGCTCACCGTTTGTTCCCGATAACCAGCAGTCCGCACTCGCCTCGAATGGCGCTCGCCCGGATCGTGACCGGAGTCGCGAATACCTCGAGAGCTTTCCACTGGACACCCTTGGCATGGTCGGCACGCTGGACATGGGTAACACCGTGTACGGTCTCGTGCAGACGCAAGACGGCCTGATTCACCGCGTCGTTCCCGGAAACTACCTGGGTCAAAACGACGGACGAATTCAAGAAATTTCTGATTCAGAGATATCTCTGGTTGAAATTATTTCTGATGGAGTTGGCGGCTACGTCGAGAGAGACGCCGCTGTTGGTCTGAAAGACTGACACCTGAATGGAACTGGGAGTAATTGGAATGATGCTCAAAATGAAACCGACGGTCGGTCACCGCATTTCGGTGCTTAAACTGGCCGCATTGGCTAACGCAGCGTTGCTGCTTTTCTGGGGTGCTACCGCCAGCGCTCAGGAAGGCAACCGCCTGCAGGACATTCAGGTTCAGAGTCTGCCCGGCCAGCGAGTCGAGCTCAGGCTGATCATGAGTGACACGGCTCCCGAGCCGCTGGCATTCACGATCGAAAATCCCGCGAGGATTGCACTTGACCTGCCCGGCACGACACTGGGCCTGAGCTCGCGTCGTCGGGATGTGAATCTCGGGCCGCTCGACACGGTCTTGACGGCTGAAGCGAACGGCCGCACCCGTGTCGTTCTCAACCTCGATTCCATGGTCGAATACGAAACGCGCCGCAGCGGCAACACGGTTATCGTTACGCTGGGCGGCGGCGATGACTACAGCCCCGACACCACCCAGTTCGCCGGCGCCACACCGGCACCCGAGGAGCGCTCCTATGCCGCGCCGGGCAGCCGTTCGATCTCAAGCGTTGATTTTCGCCGTACACGTGATGGCGGCGGTCGTGTCGTGGTCAACCTGACCGACCCGTCAACGCCGATCGACATTCGCCAGGAAGGCGGTCGCGTCGTAGCCGTATTTAAAGATACCGGCCTGCCGGCGGAGCTCATGAGACGCCTCGACGTAATGGACTTTGCGACGCCGGTTTCGACCGTCGACACACTGCGAACGAATCTCGACACGCGTATCGTTATTTCCGCTGAAGGCAAGTATGAGCAGCTTGCCTACCAGTCCGATAACGAGTTCACGATCGAAATCAACCCTGCAGTGGAAGAGGAGCAGGCACAGTCGAGCCTGTTCTCGGAGACCAAGGAATACGAAGGTCAGCGCCTGACGCTCAACTTCCAGGACATCGAGACACGCGCCGTATTACAGCTGCTTGCCGAAACCTCGGGCAAGAACATCGTGGTATCGGATACGGTATCCGGCAATGTCACGCTGCGCCTGCGCAACGTTCCCTGGGACCAGGCACTGGATATCGTGTTGACGACCAAGGGTCTCGACATGCGCCAGAACGGCAACGTGATCATCGTTGCACCGTCCGAAGAGATCGCCGCACGCGAAACCGCGGACCTCGAAGCGAAACGAGCCATCAGCGCGCTCGAGGCGCTGTATTCCGAGTTCCTGCAGGTTAACTACGCGAAAGCGTCGGACCTTTCGGCACTGATCTCCGGCGGCAGCGGCAACAACCCGATGCTGTCCGAGCGCGGTAGCGTTGGCGTTGACGATCGCACGAACACACTGCTGGTTCAGGATACGGCAGAGCGCCTGCAGAATATCCGTCGCCTTGTGCGCACCCTGGATATTCCGATCAAGCAGGTCCTGATCGAATCGCGCATCGTCGTCGTCAATGATGACTTCAGTCGCGATCTCGGCGTACGTCTCGGTGTGACCGCGTTTAACGAAAGCAACACCGGCCTGACGACAATCAGTGGCTCCGGCACGGGCACCGACACCATGATCGGTTCAGCAATAGACAACCTGGCGGACCCGGGTAACGGCACGGTATTCCCGATTACGCTGCCGACGCTCAACAATCGCTACAACGTCAGTTTGCCGATTGCCGATGCGGCCGGTCGTTTCTCACTGGCCGTGCTCGAGAACGATTACCTCGTTGACCTCGAACTGTCAGCACTGGAGGCAGAAGGTCGCGGTGAAATCGTTTCGACACCGCGCGTGATCACGGCTAACCAGAAAGAAGCGACGATCAAGCAGGGTGTGGAGATTCCGTACCAGCAGTCGGCTTCCTCGGGTGCTACAACGATCCAGTTCAAGGAAGCGGTCCTCGAGTTGGTTGTAACGCCGCAGATTACGCCGGACAACAACATCATCATGGACCTCAGGGTCAGCAAGGATAACGTTGGTGACATCATTTCGACCGGCGGCCTCGGCGGTACGGTTCCAAGTATCGATACGCGCTCGGTGGAAACGCAGGTCCTTGTGGCCAACGGCCAGACCGTCGTTCTCGGCGGTATCTACGAAACGGAACGTCGCGAAACGATCAACAAGGTACCGTTCCTCGGTGACATACCGGTTGCGGGCGCCCTGTTCCGAAGCAAGCAGCGCACCGACAACAAGGCGGAGTTGCTGATCTTCGTAACGCCGCGCATCCTTGAGGAAGGGTCGACCGTCAACTAGGCACTTGTTCACCTGTATTGACAGAAAGCCAACCCTCGGGTTGGCTTTCTTTTTCAGGGCCGCGACAAGGACTATGACGAACAGCATCTTATGAAGCAGCCAAAGAACATCTTTCTGGTGGGCCCGATGGGCGCCGGTAAGTCGGCTGTCGGTCGTCAGCTTGCAAAAAGTCTGCACCTGTCATTCGTCGACAGTGACGACGAAATAGAGTCGCGTACCGGTGTCGATATTTCCTTCATCTTCGAAAAGGAAGGTGAGACAGGCTTTCGCAAGCGCGAGGCGGCCGTTATCGACGACCTTAGCAAGATCGACGGCGTGGTCCTCGCGACGGGCGGCGGCGCCGTGATCGATCCAGAGAGTCGCAGTTTCCTCGGCGGCCGCGGCTTCGTTATCTATCTTTACACGACGGTCGACCAGCAGCTCGCGCGCACCAAGAAGGGCCGGGAGCGGCCGCTGCTCGAAAACGGCGATCGTCGTGAGATTCTCGAAGCGCTGTTTTTAGAGCGTGATCCCCTGTATCGGGAAATTGCAGACCTCGTCGTGGAAACGGATGGCCGCAAGGTGCATTCCGTCACCCGCGAAATTCTCGAACAGGTTTCCTGACCCGCCAACCCCCTGGCCGGACTGACGGCCGCAACCTGACTATCTTACCGCCAAGCGACGCGAAACGGACCGGGCGCGCCCGATTGTCCTGTTTGCGGTAATCTAGCGCCATGTCGAAAAACTGCACCATCACCGTCGAACTGGGAGCGCGCAGCTACCCGATCGTCATAGGCCGCGGTCTGCTTGACGGCGGCTTCGCGCTGGCCGACTACGTGCGCGGACCGGACTGCCTGGTCGTCAGCAACGAGACGGTGGCGCCACTCTACCTGGAGCGATTGTTACCCAACCTGGACGGTCGCAAGATCAGCAGTATCTGCCTGCCGGACGGCGAGGCGTTCAAGACGCTGGCGACAATGCAGACGGTCCTGGATGACCTCGTTGCCGCGGGAGCCAACCGGGACACCACCGTCATTGCGCTCGGCGGCGGTGTGGTCGGCGACATTGCCGGCTTCGCGGCGGCCTGTTACATGCGCGGCGTGCCCTTCCTCCAGGTGCCGACCACGCTGCTCGCGCAGGTGGACTCGTCGGTGGGCGGCAAGACCGGCGTCAATCACGAGAAGGGCAAGAACCTGATCGGCGCGTTCTACCAGCCACAGCTGGTGCTGATCGATACCGATACGCTCGCTGACCCTGTCGTCCCGCGAGTTCGCAGCCGGACTCGCCGAGGTCATCAAGTACGGCGCGATTTGCGACGCGGAGTTCTTCGCCTGGCTGGAAGCCAATATGCCGACGCTGCTGGACACGCAACGCGGAGACGCTGGCCTACGCGATCCAGCGTTCCTGCGAGCTCAAGGCCGAGGTGGTTGCCGGAGACGAACGCGAGGCGGGGCGCCGCGCGATCCTGAATTTCGGCCATACCTTCGGCCACGCGATCGAACGCGAGCATGGGCTACGGCGAATGGCTGCACGGCGAAGCGGTAGCGGCCGGCATGGTGATGGCGGCGGAGCTGAGCGGCATTCCTGCCGACGGACCTGGTAAGCGTCTCAGCAAGCTGCTGGGCGCGGCAGGCCTGCCGGTCGAGCCACCGGTCCTGTCCGCGGCCGCAGTGGCTCGATGCCATGGGCATGGACAAGAAGGTGCAGAACAAGCGGCTGCGCTTCGTGCTGCTGCGCTCGCTTGGCGAGGCCTTCGTAACGGCACGTATGACGAGCCCCGGCTGGCCGCGCTGATCGGGGCGGCGCATTGAAGACCGGCGCAGCGCTGGCGCCCTATGCCGCGGACGAGGCGCGGAGTCGCGGCCGGCGCTATGAGGAGCCGCGCTCCGCCTATCGCGGCGAGTACCAGCGCGACCGCGACCGCATCATCCATTCGACCGGCTTCCGGCGGCTGGTCTACAAGACCCAGGTCTTCGTCAACCACGAGGGCGACCTGTACCGCACCCGGCTGACGCACTCGCTCGAGGTGTCGCAGGTCGCCCGTACCGCCGCCGTTGCACTGTCGCTCAACGAGCCGCTGACCGAGGCGATCTGCCTGGCGCACGACCTCGGTCATACGCCGTTCGGTCATGCCGGCCAGGACACGCTGAACGACTGCATGAGGGACTACGGTGGCTTCGAGCACAACCTGCAATCGCTGCGGGTCGTCGACGTGCTGGAGGCAAAATACGCGGATTTTCCGGGGCTGAACCTCATGTTCGAAACCCGCGAGGGCATCCTGAAACACTGCTCGACACGCAATGCGCGAGACCTCGGCGACGTGGGCGAGCGGTTTTTAAACCGCACGCAGCCCGGCCTCGAGGCGCAGCTGGCGAACATTGCCGACGCCATCGCGTACAACAACCACGACGTCGACGACGGTTTTCGCGCCGGCCTGCTGAGCCTTCGACAGCTACGCGGACAGCCGCTGTTCGAGCGTCACTACCGTCGAGGTGCACCGGCGCTATCCGGATCTCGAGGACCGGCGCCTGATCTATGAAATCATTCGCCGCATGATCGGCACGGTGGTGACCGACCTGATCGAAGAGACGCGTCGCCGCATCGACGAGCAGCAACCCCGCTCAATCGACGATGTTCGCAATGCCGGGACGGCCCTCGTGTCGATGTCTGACGCGGTCTACGAGCAGCATGTGTCGCTGAAAAAATTCCTCAACAAGCACCTGTACCGGCATGAGAAGAAGCTGGAGATGACGCGCAAGGTGCAGGTCGTGATTCGCGAGCTGTTCGCCGCCTACTCAGCCGACGTACAACTCATGCCCGAGGAGTTTGCCGCGGCAGCGGCCGACGAGGACGAGGCAGGCAGGGCGCGCGTCGTCGCGGACTATATCGCCGGCATGACCGATCGCTACGCGCTGGCGGCGCACGAGGACATCGCGGGCTGATAGAATGCGCGCCCCGGAAAAGGAAACGCAGTGAAGCAAAAAAACATACCGGCTAAAGACCGGCTGATATTCGCCATGGACGTGCCGGATTGCGCCCGCGCCCGCGCGCTGGCCGACGAGCTCGGCGACGCCGTGACGTTTTACAAGATCGGCCTCGAACTGATGATGAGCGGCGAGTACTTCGAACTGCTCGACTGGATGCTCGAACGCGACAAGAAGGTGTTTTGCGACCTGAAGTTCTTCGATATTCCGGCAACCGTCGGCTCCGCCGTGCGCTCCTTAAAAGACCGCGGCGCCGCATTCGTCACGGTCCATGGCAACCAGTCCATCATGCAGGCGGCCGCGGAAAACAAGGGCGACACCCTGAAAGTGCTGGCCGTGACCGCGCTGACGAGCCTCGATCGCGGCGACCTCGATGACCTCGGTTTCGATTGCGACCTCGAGGCGCTGGTGTTGTCGCGTGCCCGGCGCGCACTGCAGGCTGGCTGCGACGGCGTGATTTCCTCGGGCCTCGAGGTGCCGAAGCTGCGCGAATACATTGACGACAAGCTGGTCGTCGTCTCGCCCGGCATTCGCCCGGTAGATAACAAGCCGATGGGTGACCAGAAGCGCGTGGTCACCGTGGAGACCGCGTTTTCGAACGGCGCCGACTACATTGTCGTTGGCCGGCCCATCCGCGATGCCGCGAGCCCGCGTGCGGCCGCAGAAGGCATTCAAGCCACCATCGCAAGGGAGACAAGCAAGGAATGAGCACGCTCAAAAACGACCTGTTCCTGCGGGCGCTGCGTCGTGAGCCCACACCGCGCACGCCGGTCTGGATCATGCGCCAGGCCGGCCGCTATTTGCCCGAGTATCGTGAGGTTCGCGCCGAGGCCGGCGACTTCATGAGCCTGTGCCGCAATGCCGAGCTTGCCTGCGAGGTCACCTTGCAGCCGTTGCGACGCTTCAAGCTGGACGCCGCCATCCTGTTCTCGGATATTCTCACGGTGCCTGACGCACTCGGGCTCGGACTGTATTTTGCAACCGGCGAAGGGCCGCGGTTCAAGCGGCCGGTCCAGAGTGCGGCGGCGATTCGCGCGCTCAGCGTGCCGGACGTGGATGCCGAGCTGGGTTACGTCTTCGACGCGGTCCGCACGATCCGCAAAGCGCTCGACGGACAGGTGCCGCTGATCGGCTTTGCCGGCAGCCCCTGGACCGTCGCCACCTACATGGTGGAAGGCCGTTCCAGCCGGGATTTCGCCACCATCAAGGGACTGGCGAAAGAAGACCCGAACGCGCTGCTGCAGCTGCTCGACATCGTGACCGAAACAACGGTGCACTACCTGAACGCCCAGATCAAAGCGGGCGCGCAGGCGATCATGGTGTTCGATACCTGGGGTGCGGCCCTTGCAGCCCGACGACTATCGACGGTTTTCCCTGGCCAATATGCAGGTCATCGTCGATAGCCTGGCGAAACGCGAGGGCGGTGACACGATCCCGGTCATACTGTTCACCAAGGGCGCGGGGAAACTGCTCGTCGATATGGTGGAGACGGGTTGTGACGCGCTGGGCGTCGACTGGACGACCGATCTCGCCACGGCAAGAGGCTATGTGAACGACAAGGTGGCCCTGCAGGGCAACCTGGATCCGGCGACGCTGCGAGAAAGTCCCGAGGTCATCCGCCAGGGCGTTCTGGATACGCTGGCCAGCTACGGTCACGGGCCGGGACACATCTTCAATCTGGGCCACGGCATCACGCCCGACATCGACCCGGATAATCTCGGCGTGCTGGTCGACGCCGTGCACGAGCTAAGTCCGCAGTATCATGAGTAAAGCGCCATTACGGGGTCGGACCACGAAATACCCTGCAAATTAGCTGCAACGAATCCTTAAAACGGCGATTTTGACCCCTTAGCATTGATTTTTGGGCCGGAAACCGAGTTCTAAGGCAATCGCATTGCCTGCCCTGCGACAGCGTGCGCCAGGCTTTTGAGGCGCGGGCGGCGAATCGCGCCGTGCGGCCGCATACGATCAACTTGCTTAGAACGCGGTTAAGGCATCAAAAACGCAACGTAAGAGGCTCGAATTGAACCTCTAAGCTTTTTTGGTGTTGAAAACACTGGCCTCGCGATGGTCCGACCCCGAGAAGGCCGCCTGCGGGCTATAGCAGCTCGACTTCGAGGATCTTGCATTCCTGCACTACCGACGCCGTGGTGCCGCCGTGCGTTTCGGCCGGCGCCCACACGGCCTCGCCGATCTTGAACAACTGCATGCGTTCGCCACCCTCGCCGTCGTCCTCCAGCCAGGCGCAGGACTGCAGGTAGACCATGACGCGGTCGGGATGTGCGTGCAGGGGCGGCGTCTCCCCGTTACGGATGGTGTGCATCAATACGCGCACCTTTTCGTTTTCGAAAACAAGTTCGTAAAGATGCGGCGCTACCATCAGTGGATCGAGCGGCTTGGGGACGGCTGCGCCGACCACCGCAGCCAGCAACAGGGTTGGCAAAAAAGAGGCCAGCTTCATTGTCGTCATGACGTGACTCCTGGTGGCGCGCTGCCCGCTCGGGGTTCAGTCGCGCAACGCGCGCCGTAAGATCTTCCCGACATTGGTTTTCGGCAGGTCGTCGCGGAACTCGACGATCTTCGGACACTTGTACGCCGTCAGGTTTTCGCGGCAGTAGTCCTTGATGTCCTTTTCGGTAATCGTCGGATCCGTGCGCACGACGAATACCTTGACGATCTCGCCGGAGCGTTCGTCAGGAACGCCGATCGCGGCGGCCTCCAGTACGCCGTCGATCTCGACGATGACGTTTTCGATCTCGTTTGGATAGACGTTGAAACCGGACACCAGAATCATGTCCTTCTTGCGATCTTCGATGAAGAGGTAGCCATCGTCATCCATGCGACCGATATCGCCGGTTCGCAGCCAGCCGCCGGGCAGCATGACCTCGGCGGTTTCCTTCGGACGCTGCCAGTAACCCTCCATGACCTGCGGTCCGCGGATGCAGATCTCGCCGACTTCACCGGTCTGCAAGGCGTTGCCGTCGTCGCCGACGATCATGACCTCGGTCGAGGGTATCGGCAGCCCGATGGTGCCGGTGAACTCGTAGTCGATACGACAGACGATGGCGGCCGGCGAGGTCTCGGTCAGGCCGTAGCCCTGCAGAATCGTGTTGCCGGTCGCCTTCTTCCAGTCCTTGGCAACGGCCGGCTGCACCGCCATGCCGCCGCCGATGCAGACGCACAGATGGCTGAAGTCGATATCCTTGAAGCTCGGCGTGTTCATCAGTGCGGCGAACATCGTGTTGACGCCGGTGAACATGTTGAATTCGTGCTTCGCCATTTCCTTGGCGAATCCTTCGAAGTCGCGCGGGTTGGTGATCAGTACGTTCAGCCCGCCCTGCGCCATCACGGTCAGGCAGTTACCCTGCAGCGAAAAGATGTGGTACAGCGGCAGTGCCGTTATCGCGATGATGGGTTCCCTGCCTTTGTAGGCATCGGCCTGCCAGGTAATGGTCTGCTGCACGTTGTAGACCATGTTGCGGTGGCTCAGCATGGCGCCCTTGGACACGCCGGTCGTGCCACCGGTGTACTGCAGGTAGGCAATATCGGCAAAGCCGATGTCGACGGCTTGCAGGGTTTTGCCGGTACCGGCTTTGAGCGCTTTTCCGAACGTGACGCTGTTCGCCAGGTTGATAGGCCGGCACCGCTTTTTTGACGTAACGGAGAACCAAGTTGGTCAGCAGGCTCTTCGGAAATTTTAAGCAGGTCGCCAACGCCGGTCGTAACAACGTGATCGACCTCGGTCTCAGCGACGACCTCCTCCAGAACGTGCGCGAAATTCTCGAGTATGACGATGCAGCGTGCGCCCGAGTCCTTGAGCTGGTGTTGCAGCTCTCGCGCGGTGTACAGCGGATTGACGTTTACGACGACCAGCCCCGCGCGAAAAATGCCGCACATCACGACCGGGTACTGCAGGATATTCGGCAACATGATGGCGACGCGCTCACCGCGCGTGAGGCCGAGCGTCTGCTGCAGGTAGCAGGCAAACTGCATGGACAGCTGGTTGAGGTCGCTGTAACTCAGCGTCCGGCCCATGTTGGTGTAGGCCGGGTTGTCCGGGTACTGCGAGAAGCCGTGTTCGATCAGGTCGCGTATCGAGCGAAACGGCGGCGTTGGCACGTCGGCAGGCATGCCGGGCGGATAGGATTTAAGCCATGGCTTGTCCAAAGTCAGATTCCCCCAGGTTATTGCGCGGTCTGTTTACTATTGTTGCGCCCCTCAAAATCATAACGCATCGGCGAGCGACGCGCTGATAATGGGCCAGGCATTTTCCAGCAGGATCGGCTGCGCTTCGGTGTTGGGGTGAATACGGTCGGCCTGCAGCAAGGCATCGTTCATCGCCACCCCCTGCATGAAAAACTCGATCCACTGGATGTCGAGCTCGTCCGCGAGCTGGCGGTAAACGCCCTCGAACGCGGCCGTGTAGCGCGGCCCGTAGTTCGACGGGATCCGAATGCCCAAAAGGACAACGCGTCGCGCCCGCAGCCCTGGAGCGCTCGATAATCTTTGTAAGATTTTGTTTCATGCGCTCCGGCGGATAGCCCCGTAGTCCATCATTACCGCCCAGTTCGAGGATAACGAGCTCTGGCGAGAAGTTCTGAAGTGCCGCCGCGATACGGGTCGCGCCGCCCTCGCTCGTCTCCCCGCTGATGCTGGCGTTCACGACCTGATGTTCGTACCCTTGCTGCTCGAGCCGCGACTGCAGCAGCGCGGTCCACGATCGGTCAACGTCGATGCCGTAGCCGGCACTCAGCGAATCGCCAAAGACCAGGACGGTGGGCGCCTCGGCAGCCGAGGCACCGGATGTCATCATTACTACACACAGGGCAAGAAGTTTTCGCATGGGAAATCAGTCAGTCAAAAAAGAGGTGGTGCTGGAAGCCACCAACGTTAGCAAACAGGTTAGCAGCCCCGAAGGAACTCTGACCATTCTGGACGGGGTCAGTTTCCAGATTCTTGCCGGCGAGTCGGTCGCGGTAGTCGGGCCCTCCGGTGCCGGCAAGTCGACCCTGCTGGCGCTGCTGGCCGGGCTGGACCTGCCCTCCAGCGGTCACGTCGTCTTGAACGGCGCCAACCTCTCGGAGCTGGACGAGGACGGCCGGGCGGTGCTGCGCGCCGAGAGCGTCGGCTTCGTGTTCCAGTCGTTTCACCTCGTGCCGTCACTGAATGCGCTCGAGAACGTCATGCTGCCGCTGGAGCTTGCGGGCCACGCGAACGCCCGCGACGCCGCGCGCAGGATTATCGAGCAGGTTGGCCTCGGGGAGCGCTGGAGCCACTACCCGTCGCAGCTGTCGGGCGGCGAAAAGCAGCGCGTCGCCATCGCGCGCGCGTTTGCGACCGAGCCGGCCGTACTGTTCGCCGACGAGCCGACCGGCAATCTCGACAGCCGCACCGGCGCCAACATCATGGAGCTGATGTTCGAGCTGAACCGGGACTCCTCGACGACGCTCGTCCTCGTCACCCACGACGCGGCACTGGCGGAGCGCTGCGATCGCGTTATTGCGCTCGACGGCGGCCGCCTGGAAAGCGACAGCGGGGCCGCCGCGTGAAAGCGCTGGTCTTCGCATTGCGGACCCTCGGCCGCGAGCTGCGCTCCGGCGAGGTGCTGGTGCTGCTCGCCGCCGTCGGGCTCGCGGTCGGCGCCCTGACCGCCGTCGGCTTCCTGACAGACCGCATCGGCAAGGCCGTCGCGCGCCAGGCCAACGAAGTGCTGGCGGCGGACCTGAGGCTGCGCTCGCAGGAGCCGGTGCCGGCCGAATGGCGCTCACTGGCCGCCGAGTACGGTCTCGAAACCGCAGACACGATGACGTTTCCCTCCGTCGTCTACGCCGGCGACGACAGCGCGCTGGCGGCCATCAAGGTCGTCAGTGAGCGCTACCCGCTGCGCGGCGCGGTGCGCGTGGCGGATCGGCTCTTCGGCGAACAGCGTGAGGTCGACGGGCATTCCGGCGCCCGGCGAGGTGTGGGCGGACGGTGCGCTGCTCGCGCGGGTCGGTGCCGACGTCGGCGACTATGCTCTCGGTCGGCGAGCGTCGACCTGCGCGTCGCCGCGGTGCTGACCTACCGGCCGGACCAGTCGATCGGCTTTGCCTCGCTCGCGCCGTCGTTGATGATGAACTACGAGTGACGTCGCCAGCACCGAACTCATCGGCGAAGGCAGTCGCGTCAGCTACGCGCTGCTGGTTGCCGGCGAGGAATCGGCCGTCGCGGATTTCAACGACGCGATAGAAGACGAGCTGCCGGACTCGGTGCGCATTCGCAGCCAGGAAGAGAGCAGCGAGCGCGCCTACACGCGCCGCGGATCGGGCGCAGCGCTTTCTGTCCCTGACCGCCGTGATCAGCCTGTTGCTCAGTGCCGTTGCGATCGCGATGTCGGCACGACGCTTTGCGCATCGCCGCATGGATACCGTGGCGCTGATGAAAAGCCTGGGTGCCACGCAGGGCTTCGTTATCGCCGTCGCGCTGATCCAGCTCGTGCTGCTGGGCGTGCTGGGCGTGCTGCTTGGCAGCGTCACCGGCTACGCGGCCGAGGAACTGCTGTCACGCATGCTTGCCGACCTGATCGCGGGCGACCTGCCGGATCCCGGCCTGAAACCGGTGTTGCTCGCCAGCGGCAGCGCCCTGGTGCTGTTGCTCGGCTTCGCGCTGCCGTCCCTGATACAGCTCAGGAACACGCCGCCGCTGCGGGTGCTGCGCCACGACGCCATGCCGCCGGCGCCGTCGCGACTGCTGGTGGGCGGCCTGGCGCTGGCCGCCGTGGCCGCGCTGCTGTATCGATCGGTCGGCGATCCGCGCCTGCTGGTGATCCTGATCGGCGGCATCCTCGTCATCGCGGCGGCGCTGTACCTCGTCGGCCGCGGACTGGTGGCGCTGATCGGCCGGTTCCGCTCGGGCGTGGGCGTTGCCTGGCGCTATGGCCTTGCCAACGTCAGCCGGCGCGGGCGCGACAGCGCGATCCAGGTGGTCGCCTTCGGCCTCGGGCTGACGGTGCTGCTGCTGCTCACGCTGGTGCGCACGGACCTGCTCGAGGGCTGGCGGCAGACGCTGGAAGAAGACGCGCCGAATCATTTCCTGATCAACATCCAGCCGCAGGAGGTGACGCCGCTCGGCGCATTTTTCGAGGACAACGGTGTGGCCGCTCCCGACGTTCACGCCGCTGGTGCGCGCGCGCATGACCCTGATCAACGGCGAATCCGTCAAAGACCGGGAATACCCGAACGAAGACGGTCGCTGGCTGACGAATCGCGAGGCGAACCTGTCCTGGACGGCCGAGATGAGTGCCAGCAACGAATTGCTGCAAGGCGAATGGTGGCCGCTCGACTACAGTGGCCCGCCGCTGGCCTCCATCGAGGAGGAGTCGGCGGCGAACGCCGGACTCGAGATTGGCGATCGCCTGAACTTCTTCGTTGCGGGCCGCGAGATCGAAGCGGAGATCGCGAGTATTCGCAAGGTGAACTGGGACTCGTTTCAGCCCAACTTCTTTATCGTCCTGTCGCCCGGTGCGCTCGACGACATGCCAACGACGTTCATCACGAGCCTGCGTGTCGAGGACGAGCAGAAGCCGATGCTGGTTGATCTCGTGCGCAGCTACCCGACGATTTCCGTCATCGATCTCGACGCCATACTCGAGCAGGTCCGCGGCATCATCGAAAAAGCCAGCCTTGCCGTGCAGGCCGTGTTCGTTTTCACGCTCGCCGCCGGTATCGCGGTGCTGTTCGCGGCGGTGCAGTCGACCATCGACGAGCGTCGTTTCGAAAGCGCCATGCTGCGCGCACTGGGCGCCCGCCGGCGCACCGTGTTTGCCGGCGTCATGGCGGAATTCGCGGCGCTCGGCCTTGCCGCCGGTTTACTCGCGTCCGCCGGCGCCTCGATTCTCGCGGCGGTGGTCGCGATCCAGCTGTTCCAGCTCCCCTACACGTTCAATCCCCTGCTGTGGGTCGTCGGCGTCGGCGCTGGCGTGTTGCTGGTCTGCGTCAGCGGTTTCTTTGCGGCACGGGGTGCGATCAACGCGGCGCCCGTCGACGTACTGCGGTGGGCGACGTGACGCAGGCAAGGCGCTCCTGCGGCATCGTGCTGGCGCGCGAGACCGACAAGGGCTGCGTGACGTTGATGCTGCGCGCATACAGCCACTGGGATTTCCCGAAAGGGATGCAGGAGGCCGGCGAGGAGCCGCTGGAAACTGCGCTGCGCGAGCTTGGCGAAGAAACCGGTGTGGCCGACGTCGAGTTTGACTGGGGTGATCGCTATTTCGAAACCGCGCCCTACAGTCGTGGCAAGGTCGCGAGGTACTACATTGCGAGTACGCGCGAGGCGCAGGTCACAATGGGGATGTCGCCCGAGACGGGCGAGCCGGAGCACCACGAGTGGCGCTGGGTGAGCTTCGATGAGGCCTACGACCTCGGTTCGCCGCGCGTGCGCCAGATCGTGCAATGGGCACGGCAGGTCATCGGCACCTGATCAGACGACGCGGTTACGTTCCCGGCCGTCGAGAAACGCAGCCACGTTGGCCGCGAGTTCGTCGATCGCCGCCTGGCGCGCTTCGTTGGTGGCCCACGCGATATGCGGTGTGACGATCAGGTTATCGCCCGCATAGTCGAGCAGAGGATCGCCGTGCACCGGCGGCTCCTTCGGCAACACGTCGATCGCCGCTGCCGCAATTTGCCCGCTGCCGAGCGCCTCGGCCAGCGCCGCCGAATCAACGAGCCCGCCGCGCGCCGTGTTGATCAGGATCGCGTTGTTTTTCATGCCCGCAAACTGTGCGGCGCCAAACAGCTTCTGGGTGTTGTCATTCAGCGGGCAGTGCAGGGAGATCACATCCGCACGCAGCCAGCAGCTCGTCGAAGCTTACCCGGCCGTCTTCCGGCTTGCCGCCGGGACGCGACAGACACCAGCACCTGCATGCCGAAGGTCTTGGCGGCGGCCGCCACGCCCCGGCCCAGTTCCCCGTAGCCGACGATGCCGAGCGTCATAGCCGACAGCTCGCGCACCGGGTGCGTCAGCATGCAAAAATCCGCGGCCTTTTGCCATTCGCCGGCGCGCACGTCGGCGCTGTACTGCCGCAGGCTGTGCGTCAGGCTGAGCAGGCACCCGAATCACGTGCTCGACGACGGAGCGAGTGCAATAGGCGCGAATATTACAAACCGCAATCCCGTGGCGCTTCGCCGACGCCAGGTCGACGTTGTCGGTGCCGGTTGCCGTCAGGCCGACGAAACGAAGTTTTGGAGAGCGCTCGAGCAGTTCGTCGCTAAGGCGGATCTTGTTGGCGAACACAAACTCCGCATCCTGGATTCGCGCGGCCACCTGCTTCTCGGCAGTGGAGTCAAACAGCTCGAGTGTCGGCAACAGGGTACGTAACGGACTCGTATCGAGCCCGGGACCCATCGTTGACCAGTCTAAAAACACGGCTGTCATACTGAAATTCGCTGCTTCATTGAGCGCTGGTGACGTAAAGTAGCGACGATGACGGATCAATTCTGGAAACGCAAATCCTTGAGCCAGATGAGCAACTCAGAATGGGAGTCGCTCTGCGATGGCTGCGCGCTGTGCTGCATGCACAAGCTCGAAGACGAGGACAGCGGCGAAATTTTCTACACCGACGTTGCCTGCCGACTGCTGGACCTTACGACCTGCCGATGCACCGACTACGTCCGGCGTGCCAAGCGCGTCGCCGACTGCCTGGTGCTGTCGGTGGATGATCCGGAAACCTTTCAATGGCTACCCGCCAGCTGCGCCTACCGAAGGCTGGCCCAGGGGCAGGACCTGCCCGACTGGCACCCGCTGATCACCGGCAATAAAGAGTCCGTGCACGAGGCGGGTATCTCCATGCGGGGACGCGCCGTGTCAGAAGGCGAGGGCGTCGAGTGGAGCGTGCTGCAAAAACTCGGTGACAGAAAGCGCTAGGTGTATCGGCAATCGATAACGGGGAGAACATGACAAAAGACAAAAGCATTCCGCTGCGGCGTTACCGTGAGTATCCGGTCGACGAAATGCGACAGCGCGCAAAGGCGTTCTATGCGGAAGTTGATCGGCGTCGAACGGTGCGTGAGTTCTCCGCCCGCCCGGTACCGAGGGACATCATCGAGACCGCGCTGCAGGCGGCCGGCACCGCGCCGAGTGGCGCCAACCTGCAGCCCTGGCACTTCACTGTCGTCAGCGGTCCGGAAACCAAGCGCAAGATCCGGCTCGCGGCGGAAGCCGAGGAGCGGGAATTCTACACACACCGGGCGTCCGAAGAATGGCTGGAAGCGCTGCGGCCGCTGGGCACCGACTCGGAAAAGCCGTTTCTGGAGACGGCGCCCTACCTGATAGCGGTGTTCCTGCAAAAATACGGTGAGCTGCCCGACGGCCGCAAGGTGAAGCATTACTACCCGGCGGAATCCACCGGTCTGGCGGCCGGCCTGCTGATCACGGCATTGCACACCGCCGGGCTCGCCACGCTGACGCACACGCCGAGCCCGATGAAATTTTTGAACGAGATACTGGGTCGGCCGAAGAGCGAACGACCATTCCTGCTACTGGTGGTGGGTTACCCGGCGGATGATGCGCGCGTGCCGGACATTCAGCGGAAATCGCTCGACGAGTTCACCAGTTTTGTTGACGAGTAAGTGACCGCGCTGCCGGCTTGGCTGGCGTCGGTCTTTTGTCAGCCCGTGTTCTGCAGTGCCTGCGCGATGCCGTTGACGCTGGCGAGCAACGTGTTGAACAGGCCTTCGTCTTCACCGTTCGATGCCCGCCATCGTGCCAGCAGGTCAACCTGCATGAGGCTCATCGGGTCAACGTAGGGGTTGCGCAGCATGATGGCTCGTTGCAGCGTGATGTCGCCTTCGAGCAGGGCCTCGTGATCGGAGTATTCGAGTATCAGCTCCCGGGTGAGGTCGTGTTCTTTTTTGATGATCGGGAAGAACGTCTCGTGTAACTCACCGGAGAGCCCCGAGTAGAGCTCTGCGATTCCGAGGTCGGCTTTTGCCAGCACCATCTCGGCATCGGACGTCAACGAGCGCAGGAAATACCATTCACGGAACATTTCGCGAAACGCCGCGTCACCAAACTGTTCGGCGGCTTTCGCCAGACCGCTGCCGAGCCCGTACCAGCCGGGCAGTACAAAGCGCGCCTGGGTCCATGAGAATACCCACGGGATCGCACGGAGATCCTCTATGCCGGACTGCGAGCGGCGTGCGGACGGGCGTGAGCCGATGCGCATGCGTTCGATCAGGTCAATGGGCGTTGCCGTCCTGAAATACTCGTAAAAGTCTGGTGTTTCGTAAATGAGCTTGCGATAGGCACGCCGGCTTTCGTCGGCAAGGACATCCATCATCTCGTGCCATTCCGGCATGTCGTTGCCGCGGTGCTTGGGCAGCGCCGTTGCCAGCGCCACCGACCCGGTAATCTGCTCGAGCGTTCTGAGCGCAATGCCGCGAAGACCGTATTTCTCGTTGATGATCTCGCCCTGCTCGGTCACTCGCAGGCGGCCGTTGACGGTGCCGGGCGGGGCGCCGAGTACGGCGACATGCGTCTTGCTGCCGCCGCGACTGATGGTGCCGCCGCGACCATGAAACAGCGTCAACTCGATGTCCTGGGACTCGACGGCCTTGACCAGCAGCTCCTGTGCGTTCTGCAACGCCCAGCGGGCCGACGCGAGACCGCCATCCTTGTTGCTGTCCGAGTAGCCGATCATGATGGTCTGCCGGTTACCGCGGCGCTTCAGGTGCTCGCGATACAGCTCGCTGTCCAGCAGGGCATCGATAATTTGCGGCCCGCTCTGCAGGTCGTCGACGGTTTCCAGCAACGGCGCGATGTCGAGCGGCACCTCGTTGCGGCGGTTGTGCAGGTCGCCCCATTGCGCCAGCAGCATCACCGACAGGATGTCGTCCGCCCCCTGCGTCATGCTGATGATGAAGGGCCCGATAGACTGGCGGCCGTATTTTCTGCGACAAAACGCGATCGCCTGGAACACGGCCAGCGTTTTGCGGGCGCGGGTACTCAGGCTCATCGGTGCGCTTTCACGCGTCCTGATAGCTTCGATGATTCTCCGGGTACGTTTCTCCGGCGTTTGCTCGAGCCAGTCGTCCTCGCCAAGGCATTCGGCAACGACGCGGCGATGCACGTCGGCATCCTGGCGCACGTCCAGCGTCACAAGGTGAAAACCGAAGGTATGAATGCGCTGCAGCAGGCGCCGCACCGGGAACAGTCCTGCGTTCTTGCCCTTGTTGACCGCCAGGCTCTCGGCGATGATCTCGATGTCGTTGATCAGGTGCTGGACTTTTTCGTAGGGATAAATATCGTCGTCATAGGTCGACTGCAGCCGCTGCTGTATCAGGCGCAGGAACACGCGATAGGGCATGTCCCGATGTCGTGCCGGCACCGCGTGATAGGCGTTCTGGAAAATTCCCCGGTATTCCTCGATCTTTTCGAGCATGCGCTCGCTGAAGCCGGCCTGGTCCGTGGACTGGCTGAGCTTCTCGGCGATCGTGCCGCATTCGTTGTAGTAGAGATTGAGCACCAGCGAGCGCTGCCGGGCCAGCGTTTCGCGAATGGTCTTCGCGCTGACGTTGGGATTGCCGTCCATGTCGCCGCCGACCCAGGAGGCAAACTTGAGCAGGTGCGGAAGCTGCAGGTTCTTGCCCTCGTCGCCGTAAATGCGATCGACGGCGGAACGAATATCCTCATAGAACGGCGGCACCGCCCGGTACAGCACGTCAGTTACGAAAAACAGTACGTGTTCCAGCTCGTCGGCAACCGTCATTTGTTCCGAGGGGTGCTCGTCGGTTTGCCAGCCCGTCGTTGCCAGCAGCCGGATGTTTTGCAGCGCGGCGTTGGTCTCCTGCGGCGTGAGCGTCGGATTCAACATGTCGACCAGGTGCTTCACGATGTTTTGTTCTTTGCGCAGTATGGTGCGGCGCGTGGGCTCTGTCGGGTGTGCGGTAAACACCGGTTCGATCAACATTGAGTCGAGCAGGGCCTGCAGGTCGTCGATGCTCATGCCCGACGCTTTCAGCTTGAGCAGGGTCTCGTCGAGACCGCCCGGCTGGTCCTGATCCGGGTCGCTCAGGTACTCGCGTCGCCGGCGGATACGATGCACCTTCTCGGCGGTGTTGACCATCTGGAAGTAGGTGGAGAAGCTGCGCACAAGCTGCATCGCAACGTCGGTGTCGAGGCCCGTTACCAGCCCGGAGAGATCTTCACCCGGCTTCTCATTGCCCTCGCGCCGGCGGATGGCCCGCAGGCGCGCAGTCTCGACAAGCTCGTAAAGCGCTTCGCCTTTTTGCTCACGTATGAGGTCGCCAAGCATTGCCCCGAGGGTGCGCACGTCATCCCGCAGCGCCTGGTCCTTGTCCTCGAAGGTGATGTCCTGCCGGCGCAGCGTTTTCTCGATTCCTGTACCCATGCTTTTGTTTTTCTGTGGGCGCGACTAGTCGCGAAAGTTTTCGTATTGTAATGGAAGGCCGACGTCGGCGTCTTTCAACAGGCTGATAACGGCCTGCAGGTCATCACGCTTTTTACCGGTCACGCGCAGCTTGTCGCCCTGGATCGCTGCCTGCACCTTCAGCTTGGAGGCTTTGATCGTCTTGACGAGCTTGCGGGCATTGTCCGCATCGATGCCGCGCCGCAGGACAATTTTCTGCCGCGCCTCCTTGGCGGTGAGCTCCGGCGTCTGGGGGTCGAGACAGGCAAGGTCGAGGCCGCGCTTGGCGAGCTTCAGGTTCAGGATATCGACCATCTGTTTGAGCTGAAAGTCGGACTGCGTCGTCAGCGATATCGTCTGGTCGTCGAGCTGGTACTTCGAATCCGTACCCTTGAAGTCAAAGCGCGTCGTGACTTCGCGGTTGGCCTGGTCCACGCCATTGCTTACTTCATGGGCGTCGAAATCGCTGACTACATCGAAAGAGGGCATCCTCGAATCCTGTCAATGTCGGGGTCGCAAAAGGTACACCCGCAAGCTTTGATGCACCAGACCCAAACCCCCGTTGTTGCGGCAAAACTGCCGTGCTCGCCGCCGCCCGGAGAATCTCGACAGGCTGCCCAGTAACTTGAACGGCTGCGCGCCGGCCGTGACCGCAAGATTATTGTCATGTTCCTGGTCATCGACACCCACGCCCGAAATTCGACTCAGCACGAGGACCGGATCTGGCAGCATCTTTGGGAAATGCGCGACCTGGCGCCCGTCAGCGTGGTGCTGCCGACCGTCGTCTCGTCGCCATGCCCTTTGCTGGCAGAAGAAAACGCGGACGCCCTGCTGACCTCGGGCATGCAGGTGCCGCAGGACTCCGCCTGGGTCCCCCTGCACGTCCATCTCTGCCACTTCCTTGACCACAGGGGCGAGGTCCGGCTGCAGGCGCTCGAAACCGAGCTGCAGGCCTGTGTCGATCGGGGTGAAGCGCTGCACGATGCGCGCGGCTGGCCGTCTGCCAACATGCAGTTCGACAGCTGGCTCAACCGCCGTCTCGCCATCGCGGTTCGCGGCTGGGGTGATCTTGTCAAACGTCGTCGCGCGGATCCGTGCGCGTTTCGAACATTGAACGAGCTCGAGGAACTGGCGGAATTTATCAGCACGACCTTAACCACCCGGTCAAGAACGCTCGCCCGGCAAAAAGGCCATTGTCCGGCCGTCGATATCGCCGGCGCGAATATTTCCGGCAGTGGCCAGGAGATGATGTTGCGCTGGCAGCGCGCCGTCGAGAGTACCGCGCTGCGACATCGCAACCTCGTCACGATGTCGGTATGGGATGTGTTTCCACAGTGCCAGCCCGCCGATTTTCGCTACATTGATTTGCTGCCGGTCCTGCGTTGCGCAAACTGCGTGTCTTTTCGACGCGATGTTGACGTTTCGCACTGGAGTAATAATGAGTACAGAAGTTTCCACGAGCGCGCCAGCGCGGTGTTGCGCCGCGGTATTGATGCAGGACGGATTGCGAAACAGGTGTAAACTGTTATAAGTTCGGCAACCGCTTGCCGGAGCAGTCGACTGAGGGTCCGTATTGCAACCGATTACACCTGACGCTCATGGCATCGCCGTTCTGTTACTGACAGTCGTCGCGCTCGTTCTGTTTACGCGCGACAGCATTCCGCTCGAATCGTCTTCGCTGATTATCCTGATTCTTCTCGTCGCCGGGTTCCAGGTGTTCCCGTACGCGAAGGGTGGCGAGAGTCGTCCTCGGGCCGGTGGATTTTTTCGCCGGCTTCGGCAACGAAGCGCTGATCACAATTTGCGTGCTCATGATGGTCGGCAAGGCGCTCGAAACAACCGGCGCATTGCAGCCGCTGGCAACCATTGTCGGCAGGGCGTGGTCATCGCGCCCGTGCTGGCACTGGTCACCACGCTGGTCGCCGGAGCGATACTCAGTGCGTTCATGAACAACACGCCGATCGTCGTGTTGCTCATGCCGATTCTCGTCGGCGCGTCACTGCGTTCGAAGTTCCCGGTTTCGGAAGTCATGTTGCCCATGGGTCTCGCAACCATTATCGGCGGCATGTCGACGACTATCGGCACATCGACCAACCTGCTGGTGGTCGGCATCTCGCACGATATGGGCATGCACGATTTCGGCATGTTCGAATGGGTTTTGCCGGTGGCAATCGTCGGCGGCGTCGGCCTGCTGTTTCTCTGGCTGGTTGCACCGCGCCTGATCCCCGATCGCTCCACGCCGATGGCGGACACGTCGCCGCGAATTTTCAGCGCGCAGCTGCACGTAAAAGAAGGCGGCTTCGCCGACGGCAAGTCGCTGTCGGAAGTGCTGGCCAAGGCGGACGGCAACCTGCGGATCGACAAGATCCAGCGCACCGAATCGCTGTTCCTGGCCAAGCTGCCGTCGGTCAAGCTGCAGCCGGGCGACCGACTGTTCGTCAAAGACTCGCCCGAGAACCTCAAACACTACGAACAGCTGCTGGGCGCAACACTGTTCAACGTCTCCGACAGTGAACACCCTGTCGATGAAGAGACGCCGCTGACGGCAGAGGGCCAGCAGCTTGCCGAGGTCGTCATCACCCGCGGCTCGCCGCTGCACTTGCGCAACCTCGCGGCGGCGAACTTCAGCAGCAGCTTCGGGCTGATGCCGCTGGCGCTGCATCGGGCGCGCGCACCCAGCTCGCAGGTGACCGGCGACCTGAACCTGATCCGCCTGCGGGCCGGCGACGTCCTGCTGGTGCAGGGGACGGGTGAAGCAATTAGCAACCTCAAGGCCAGCGGCTCGATGCTGGTGCTTGACGGCACCACCAACCTGCCGCAAACGCATCATGCAAAGCGTGCGCTCAGCGTAATGGCGTTTGTCGTGCTGGCTGCGGCGCTGGGTCTCCTGCCGATCTCCGTCAGTGCGCTGCTCGGACTGGGCCTGATGATCATCACCGGCTGCCTCGGCTGGCGCGATGCGGCCAGCGCACTGTCGATACCGGTCGTCATGATCATCGTGACGGCGCTCGCACTCGGCAAGGCGCTGCTCGGCACGGGCATGGCCGACTTCATCGCCATGAGTTTCGTCAACAGCGCCTACGGACTGCCGCCGCCGGTCATCCTGAGCGCGTTCATGCTGCTGATGACGGTGATGACGAATATCGTCTCCAACAACGCCGCCGCGGCCATCGGTACACCGATCGGCATCAGCATCGCGCACCAGCTCGGTGTCAGCCCCGAGCCGTTCATACTGGCCGTGCTGTTCGGCGCCAATATGAGCTTCGCGACGCCCTACGGCTACCAGACCAACCTGCTGGTCATGAGTGCCGGCGGCTACAAGTTCGTGGACTTCCTGAAGGTCGGTATCCCGCTGACGCTCATCATGTGGGTCGGCTTTTCGCTGGTGCTGCCCATGCTGTACGAGCTGTAGGCCTGGTGTCGCAGACGCGCAACTTGACGCATTGCCGGGCCGCCGGTAATACTGACGCCCATGCACGCTCAGATCGACAACACTTGGTGGTGGCTTCCGGCAACAGAGGGGGTGGCCGGCTAGGCTGTAGCTGAGCAACAGAAGACCAAACGCCCGTCTCTGCCGCAAACAGGGATGGGCTTTTTTTTGGCCACACGCAGCAGCCACACGGCAGTTTGACGCCATCGCGGCGACCGGCCGCGACAGGGGACCGAAAACGCATGCAAGCACCGTTTGACATTGCAGCCGACCTGGACACGCCGGTATCGGCGTACCTGAAGCTCAAGTCCATGCGGCCACGCTTCCTGCTGGAGAGTGTCGAGGGCGGCGAGCGCCTGGCGCGCTACTCGTTCCTGGGCTTTGGCGATGCCCTCGAGGTTCGCATGGACGGGGCGTCGTTCAGCGTCAACGGCGAGGCCGAACCGCAGGCCGAAAAACCGGCAGGAGTATCTCGCGGCGCTGAGAAGAGTGCTGGACATCGCGCCGCGACCGCAGCCCGATGACAACCTGCCGTTCGCCGGCGGACTCGTCGGCGTGTCCGGCTACGATGTCGTGCGCCTGTTCGAGCGACTGCCGGCCGGCAACGAGCCGCAGAGCGGCGTACCGGATGCGGCGTTCGTCGCACCGGCGTCGCTGCTGGTATTCGATCACCTGACGCGACGCGTCGCGCTGTTGCATGACGGGCCTGAAGCCGATCGCCAGCGCCTCCGCGCCGAAGTGATCGAACAGCTGCGCGGTGCCATTCCGGTCAGCAACGGCAACGTCACCATTTCGCCGCCGGAGGCAAGCCTGACCGAAGCGCAATACTCGGAGCGTGTAAACGCCTGCAAGGAATACATTGCCGCCGGCGATATCTACCAGATCGTGCTGTCGGTTCTGTTTCACGGCAAGACCAACGTGCCGCCGTTCGAGGTGTACCGTGCGCTGCGCCTCCTGAACCCGTCGCCGTACATGTTTTTTCTCGACTTCGACGACCTGCAGGTGGTGGGCTCGTCGCCCGAGGCGCTCGTCAAACTCAACGGCAACGTCGCGTCGCTGCGGCCCATCGCGGGCACGCTGCCACGCGGCGCGACCCTTGATGAGGACCTCGCCAACGAAGTGGCCTTACTGGCGGACCCGAAAGAGGCGGCCGAGCACGTCATGCTCGTCGACCTGGCACGCAACGACCTCGGCCGCGTCGCAACGGCGGGATCGGTGCATGTCGATCCCTACCGCGCCATCGAACGCTACAGCCACGTCATGCACATCGTGAGCGGCGTGCAGGGCGAGCTTGCGGACGGCTACGACCAGTTCGACCTGTTCGCCGCGAGCTTTCCGGCCGGCACGCTCGTCGGCGCGCCGAAGGTCCGGGCGATGGAGATCATCGAAGAGATGGAGACCGGTCGGGCGCGGCCTGTACGCCGGCACGGTCGGCTACTTCGGCCTCAGCGGCGACATGGACCAGGCCATCACGATTCGCACGCTGGTCTTCGCGGGCGACGAGTACAGTTTCCAGGCCGGCGCCGGTATCGTTGCCGATTCGCATCCCGCAGAGGGAATACCAGGAAGTGCTGGCAAAAAGCGCCATACTGAGACGCGCCCTCGAAATGGCCGGGAGGGACTGTGATGACTGACAACCGTCCTTCGCGCACGTGCGCATGCTGCTGATCGACAACTACGACTCGTTCACCTACAACCTGGTGCAGGCGTTCGCGGCGCACGGCGCCGAGGTGATGGTGTATCGCAACGATGCGATCACGGTCGATGAGGCGCTCGCGCTGAAGCCGACGCACCTCGTCATCTCGCCGGGCCCCGGCCGTCCCGAGGATGCCGGCGTCTCGCTCGAGATGATCGCGGCGTTTGCGGGGCAGGTGCCGGTGCTCGGCGTGTGCCTCGGGCACCAGAGCATCGTGCAGCACTTCGGCGGTGACGATCGTGCGTGCCGAGCGGCTGATGCACGGCAAGACCTCGATGATCCATCACGACGGCAAGACCCTGTTCGCCGGCCTTTCCGAACCCTTTCGAAGTCGGCCGCTATCATTCGCTGTGTGCCGAGAACGACTCCTTGCCCGACTGCCTCGAGATCACCGCGCGGACCGAGCGCGGCGAGATCATGGGCGTGCGCCACGAGCGCCTGCCGATCGAAGGCGTGCAGTTTCATCCGGAAAGCGTGCTGACGCCCGAGGGCGATCGCCTCATGGTGAACTTTCATGGCGCATGGGCAACCCCGGGAGTCGAACGTCATGAGCAAGACAATACAGCGCACTGCTCGACGCCTTGCTGAACGGCGAGTCACTGAGCGAGCACAGGCCCATGAACTGATGCACAAGCTCGCCGACGGGCGAGCTGCCGGACGCACTGGCCGGCGCGCTGCTCGCGGGCCTGCGCGCCAAGGGCGAAACGGCCGACGAGATTCGTGGCTTCGCGACCGCGATGCGCGAGCTGGCGCGTGCACCCGGAGATTCCGGACGGCGCGCCGACGGTCGACACGGTCGGCACCGGCGGCGACGGCTCCGGCAGCCTCAACCTGTCGACCGGCACCGGCCTGCTTGCCGCGGCCTGCGGGTGCGCGCGTGGTCAAGCACGGTAATCGCTCGGTATCGAGCCGCTCCGGCAGCGCCGACATGCTGGAGTGCCTCGGCATGCCGCTGCCGCTGCAGAACAGGCGGCCGTCGCCTGCCTCGAGGCCACCAACTTCACGTTCCTGTTCGCGCCGGCGTACCACCCGGCGATGAAGGCCGTCGTGCCGATACGCGGCGCGCTGTGCGTGCGCACCGTGTTCAATATCCTCGGCCCGCTGACCAACCCGGCGGCGCCGCCGTTTCAGCTGATCGGCGCCTACAGCCAGACGGCTGCAAAACTGATGGCCGACACGCTTGCCGGCATGCCGCTCGAGCGGGCGTTCGTCGTGCACGGCGAGCCGGGCTGGGACGAGGCGACGCCCGCCGGCGAGTTTCATGCTCTTCGACGTCCGACCGGGCCGGGTCGCCACGGCGAGCGCACGCCCGAAGACTACGGCCTCGAGCGCTGCCGCCCGGAGGATCTCGCGGGCGGCGATGCCGCGCACAATGCCAGCGAGCTGGTCCGCGTATTCAGCGGCGAGGACAAGGGCGCGCATCGCGACGCGCTGCTGATGGGCACCTCGCTGGTGCTCGAAGTGCAGGGCGAGGCAAACGATGCGACGCGACGGCGTCGCGCAGGCAGCCGCCGCGATCGACGACGGCCGTGCCGAGGCGCTGCTCGACACCTTGCGCGCGCACTTCGAGGGCCGATGAGCGATTTTCTGCAAAGCATGGCGCCAGCAGCGCGGAGCGCGCAGCCAGGGTGTCGCACGCGCTTTGCGTCGGCCGATTTCGACAGGCCGCTGGTGCCGCTCGCCCTCAGAGTTTCGACGTGATCGCGGAAATCAAGAATCGCTCGCCGGCGGAAGGCGAACTGCGCTCGCCACAAACGAGTCGCACAGCGCGCGCCGCAGAGCTATGCCGCAGGCGGTGCCGCGGCGATCTCGGTGCTGACAGAGCCCAGTCGCTTCGACGGCGACCTCGCGCACCTCGAAGAGGTCGCTGCCGCCGTGCCGGCCACGCCGGTCATGCGCAAGGACTTCCTGGTCGACCTGGTGCAGATGCTCGAGGCGCGCAAAGCGGGCGCGAGCGGCGTGTTGCTGATCGCCACGATGCTGAGCGATACGACGCTGCGCGAGATGCTCGACGCGGCCTGGCAACACGGCATGTTCGTGCTGCTCGAATCCTTCGACGAAGACGATCTCGACGATCGTCGCGACTGCTCGACAACGCCGACGATGCCGAGCGCGCCCGCTCCGGGCAACTCCTGGTCGGCGTCAACACCCGCAACCTGCGCACGCTCGAAGTCGACAACACCGGCTGCAAAAACTTGCGAGCGTTTGCCGGCAAGCCCGTGCGTTGCCGAAAGCGGACTGCGGGTCGCGGACGACGCGGCGAACGTTGCGGCCTGGGGTATCGCATGGCGCTGGTCGGTACGGCGCTGATGCGCAGCGACGATCCGGCCGCGTTGATCGCGGCGATGCGCGATGCCGGTCGGGCGAGGCTGGCGGCGTGAGCCTGCTGATCAAAATCTGCGGTCTCAGCGACCCGCGGCACGTCGAAACCGCCATAGAGGCGGGCGCCGACGCGCTCGGCTTTGTGTTTGCCGAATCGCCGCGCAGCGTCACGCCGGAAGTCGCCACGCGCACTAAGCGACGGCGTGCCGCGTGACGTGAAACGAGTCGCCGTGATGCTGCACCCGAGTAACGAAGAGTGGCAGCACGTGCTCGCGGTGTTCAGGCCGGACGTCCTGCAAACCGATGCCGACGATTTCGCCGCGCCTGCAGGTGCCGGAGTCGGTGGAATGCTGGCCGGTCTTCGCGAAGGCGTGTCGCGACCGGATACAGACGGCGCCTACGTCTACGAAGGGCCGAACAGCGGCCACGGCAAAACCGTCGACTGGACGGCGGCGGCGTCGCTGGCACGATCCGGTGGCATGATACTGGCCGGCGGCCTGAATGCCGGCAACGTCGCCGCGGCGATCCGATTGGTGCGGCCATTCGGTGTCGATGTCTCCAGCGGGGTCGAGTCGTCACCCGGGCAGAAAGAGTCGCAGCGAATCACAGACTTCATCAAGGCGGCGCAGGCCGCGGAGAAGATTGCTATGAGTGCATTGCCAGAAATCGATGCGGCGGGCGCTGCTGGCTGCCGCCATTCGCGGCGAGCTGCCGGACGCGCGTGGCCGCTTCGGTCCGTTCGGCGGCCGCTACGTGCCGGAGACGCTGGTACCGGCGTTCGAACGGCTGGAGCGCGGCGTGCAGGAGCACCTGCACGAGGCCTCGTTCCAGGCGGAGTTTCAGAAGGAGCTGCGCGACTGGGTCGGCCGCCCGACAGCGCTGACGCTGGCGCCGCGGCTGAGCGCGAGCTGGGGCGCGGAAGTGTGGCTGAAGCGCGAAGACCTGGCCCACACCGGCGCGCACAAGATCAACAACGCCATCGGCCAGGCGATGCTCGCCAAGCGGCTCGGCGCGCGACGCGTTATCGCGGAAACCGGCGCGGGCCAGCACGGCGTGGCCTCTGCCGCCGCCTGCGCGCGCGTCGGCCTGCCGTGCACCGTCTACATGGGCGCGGTCGACATGGAACGGCAAGCGCCGAACGTGGATCGCATGCAGCGCCTGGGCGCCGAGGTCGTCGCCGTCGAGTCCGGTGACAAGACGCTGCGAGCGGCCATCGACGAAGCGCTGAGGGTCTGGGTTAGCGATCCCGAGGGCATTTACTACCTGCTGGGCTCGGCCGTCGGCGCGCACCCGTACCCGTACCTGGTGCGTGAGCTGCAGTCGGTGATCGGGCAGGAGGCGCGCCAGCAGATGATCGACCTCGCCGGCGGCCTGCCGGACGCCGCGTTCGCCTGCGTCGGCGGCGGCTCCAACGCTATCGGGCTGTTTTACCCGCTGCTCGCTGACGATATCGAACTGTTCGGCGTCGAAGCGGGCGGTACCGGCAACGGCCTGGGCGAAAACGCGGCCACGCTCGCAACCGGCACGCCCGGTGTGCTGCAGGGCTCCTACACCATGATCCTGCAAAACCAGCGACGGCCAGGTGCAGGAAACGCATTCCATCTCGGCGGGTCTCGACTACTCCGGTGTCGGCCCCGAACACGCCATGCTGCAGGCCACCGGCCGCGTCAAGTACATCTCGGCGACGGACGACGAAGCCCTCGAGGCGCTGGAAGAGCTGTGCGCCAGCGAAGGCATACTGACGGCGCTCGAAACCTCGCACGCCTTCGCCGCCGCGCGCAAATACGCGCAACAACATCCCGGGGCGCGCATACTGATCGGCAATTCGGGACGCGGTGACAAGGACATGCCGACGCTCACAAAATACCCGGCAAGGATTCGCAACCATGCAGGCGCATGAGCGCATCACCGCCGCGATCAAAGCGGCGACAACCGGCGGCCGGACCGCGCTGGTGCCGTTCATCACGGCGGGCTACCCCAGCCGTGATGATTTCATCGACACCCTGAAGTCGGTTGCGGCGGTCGGCGACGTCGTCGAGATCGGTATACCGTTTTCCGACCCGATGGCCGACGGCATGACGATCCAGCGCTCGAGTTTCGAGGCGCTGCGCCAGGGCGTGAGCCTCGAGTGGATCTTCGCGCAGCTTGCGACAACGCGCGGCTCGATCGATACGCCGCTGGTCATGATGTCCTACCTCAACCCGCTGCTCGCGTTCGGCTACGACGCGCTCGCCGAGCGCGCGCTGGCGACCGGCGTTTGCGGCTTTATCGTTCCGGACCTGCCGTTCGAAGAAAGCGCGGACCTCCGCGCGGCGCTCGAGTCCCGCGGCCTCGGCCTCATCCAGCTAGTGACGCCGGCAACGCCGGAGGCGCGCCTGAAAACGCTTTGCGATGCCTCGCGAGGCTTCGTCTACGCGGTCACGATCACCGGTATCACCGGCGGCGACGCCGGCTTGCCGACGGACCTCGCCGACTACCTCGACACCGTCGCGCGCGTATCAAAGCTGCCCGTGTGCGCGGGTTTCGGTATCCGCGCGGCGACCGACGTTGCCGCAGTAGGCGCGCACGTCGCCGGCGCGATCGTCGGCTCGGCACTGGTCGAAGTACTGGAGCGCGGTGACGACCCGCAACCCTTCCTGCGATCGCTGGCAGGCGCATGAAGAAACTGACCGTCGGCAGATTCGTTAATCACGATCAACCATTACAAGAACCTGCTGGCGGCCGAAGGTATTCGCACCGAGATTCGCAATCAGCATCTCGGCTCCATTCTCGGCGAAATGCCCTTCGCCGAAACCTGGCCGGAGGTCTGGGTCATCAACGACCTCGACTTCGATCGCGCCACCGCAGCTCATTGCCGTCGGTGGAGTCGGAAAGCCCGGGCAATTCCTGGCGATGCGCGCAGTGCGGCGAAGAAAACGAAGGACAGTATCGCAGCCTGCTGGAAATGCGGTTTGGCGGTTGACTGAGTTGCTTTTTTCTCACGGGTACGACGGCAAGGGGGTGGGAAGTCTCTTGGCGAACTGCTCGCTTGCGCTCGCCTGATGTTTCGCCAACAGACTTCCCACCCCCTTGCCTCGGCAGACACAGGGCGGCGCAGCTCAGTCTGGGGGGTGTGATGGTAGTCGAGGGTTTTGTCCTCTGAGTTCTTTTTGACGCTTGCCTTGCGCGACAGGTGCTGCCACAGCCCGGTCGAGGGTTTCATCCTCTGAGTACTTTTTGACGCTCATTTTGCACGACAGGTTCTGCTGCAGACCGTCGAAGGTTGGCAAATAGTGAGCAAGGGATTTGTCCGCGAACTGGTCGCTGGTGCTCGGCTGATGTTTCGCCAACACACATACAGCTCCCTTGCCTTACGCGACAGGTACGATCGCAGTCCAGTCGAGGGTTGGAATCTGGTGGGCAAGGGTCCTATTCGCGGATTACTCGCCGGCGCTCGCCTGATGTTTCGCCAACACACATCCCGCCCGCTTGCCTGCCGCATTACTCTCCGAGGTAGCTCAGTCGTAGGGTTGGGATGAGTGGGAGAACGCTTCATCTGCGAACTGTTTGCGAACGTTGGCTGTGGTTCTCACGGCCCACCTCGCCCAACGGTATTGTCACGGCTCACTCGCACCACTGAGGGAGAGTGGACGAGAGGTTTGCCGTCGAAACATCAAGCGAGCGCCAGCGAGCAGTTCGACGGTGAACCTGTCGGCCGCTTTCCCGGTGCTGAGTCCGTGGGTGTTTTAAGGGGTTTACGGCCTACAGCGGGCAAACAGTTCGACGCCAACCTGTCGGCCGCTTTCCCGGTGCTGAGTCTGTGGGTGTTTTGGTTTACGGCATCCCGCGGGCAAGCAGTCGCGTGCCGGCGATTTCGCTGCGGAGTATTGCGGAGACCTTGTCGGGGTGCATCGGCTTGCTGATCAAAAAGCCCTGTGCGAGATCGCAGTTGCAGCTTTTCAAAAACTCGAGCTGCCGCAGCGTTTCCACACCCTCGGCGGCGACCTCGATGTTGAGGCCCTGTGCCATCGCGATGGCGGCGCGCACGATGCGCTGGTGGCTGTTGTTCTCGTCGACATCGACGATCAATGACTGGTCGAGAACAAAGCTGTCGATAAAGCCGTTGTCGAGGGATGCGAGGGACACGTCCCGCGTGCCGAAATGATCGAGCGAAATGCGCACGCCGAGCTTCCTGAGCCCCTGCAGGGTTTCGAGTTCGATACTGCGTTTGTGCACGATGTCGCCGTCGCCGATCTCAAGCTCGAGGCAACCGGGGTCGAGGTTATTGTCCGACAGCGACTTGGCAACGGCGTCCACGAGCCGCTTGTGCGCGAGCTGCTGCGGCGAAAGATTGAGCGCAATGGACAGGTCGGGCAGTTCAAATTGCCGCTGCCAGCCGGCCAGTTGCCGGCAGGCGGTTGCGATGACCCATTCGCCTGCGGAATGAATCAGGCCGCTGCTTTCGAGTATCGGCAGGAAGCGCGCGGGCCTCAGCAGGCCAAAGCGCGGGTGTTGCCACCGCAGCAGGGCCTCGAGACCGATGAGACGGCCGCTGGCTACATCGATGCGCGGCTGGTAGTGCAATACGAACTCGTCGCGCACCAGTGCATGCCGCAGGCCGACTTCGAGTTCTTCGCGCTGCGCGAGCTTGGTATTGAGCGCCTTCGAAAAATACTGGAAGCGATCGCCGCCGCGCTTCTTGGCTTCGTACATGGCGATGTCCGCGGCCTTGATCAGTCGCTCGGCGGAGTTGCCGGAATCCGGATACATCGCGATGCCGATACTCGGGGTCGCATACACTTCCGATTCGCCGAGTTCGTAGCGCTCTGACAACACCAGCAGCAGTTTCTGTGCCGCTGCCGCCGCGTTACTCGCTTCGCCGAAATCCTCGAGGCAGACGACAAACTCGTCGCCACCCCAGCGCCCGGAGAAATCACCGACGCGCAGGTTCTGTGTCAGGCGCTTGCCGACTTCGCAAAGCAGCGTATCGCCGACATCGTGGCCGAGCGTATCGTTGACGGACTTGAAGCGGTCGAGATCGATAAACAGCACCGACAGCGGCGTCTTCTTGCGCTGGCTGCGACCGACCGCGCGCGTCAGGTGCTCGGTAAACAGGCTGCGGTTCGGCAGCCCGGTCAGGTCGTCGAACTGCGCGCGCTTTTCCAGTTCGATGTGCCTGCGCGTAAGGTCGGTGATATCGCGAAACGTGATGACGCCGCCGATCAGTTCGCGGTTGCCGTCGAACAAACCCTGGCCGTTGATGCTGAGCACGGTGTCGGGCTGGTCGGGCACACGATAGATCGCCACCTGGTCCGCAAATTTCTCACCGTTGCGGGCGCGGACGAGCGGCAGGTCCGCGGAATTGGCGTAGTTTTTACCGTGTTCGTCGATGCAGCAGAAGGTCTGTTCCCAGTTTGGGTCCGGCTGCATGCGCGGACCGAGGCCAAGAATGGTGCGTGCCGCCGGATTGATCTCGAGCACGTGCCCGGTGTTGTCCACGACGATCACGCCGTCGTTGATGTCCCGGAGTATCGACAGCACCGTCATGTCGGTGTCCGAGAGCCGCCGCTGCAGGCGGCTGCGCTGCACGCCGAAATCCAGCACGGCTTCCTGGTTGTCGGTCGTTACGTCATCGATACAAATGTAAGACGCCGCGCCGGCGCGCATGGCCGCGATGCCGCGATGTTCGTGCTTTTTGCGGATCAGAGCGATGACCGGGTAAGGCGCGAGCGAGCGGATAATGCTGGCGAGCGGCAGCCCCGACTGGGCGATAGACGGCCCTATCTCGAGCATCACGACGTCAATCGTGAAGCGGGTGTCCAGCGGTAACGCGAGGTACGGGCAGCGCGTCAACATCGTGCAAAACGGGAGCGTCTCGAGTTCGGCAAGGTAGTCTGCGGCAAACTCGCCGCGGCCAATGTAAAGAATCGAGTGGCCGGACATTATCGGCACATAACCAGTGGCGGCATCTTCCCCGCGGCGTTTTTGATCTTCCATGCAGGCGAACAGGCGTCTTCAGGGACCATAGTTTTTTTCGTTTTTCGGTTGTGACGAGTGACGGCCGGGGGTCCGGCGAACCCGAGGCATGATACCAGAAAAGTAAACAAAGACAGTCGCTTGAAGCGGTTTTTTGCACGGCCGGGAATAGTCGCTCTAAACCTATTTGGCGTGAGCGGCGTCAAAAGATGTGAATAGAGGGAGAAAAAGCACTTGGCGACGCTTTTGACCGCAAACAGCAGCGACTATTATCCGCAGATGATCCAGAGCGCGAAAGACACCGTTGCTGATGAGGCCACGCTGATCAGGCGAGCACAGCGATCGGACCGCCAGGCGTTCGAGGCTCTCTACCGACTGCATCTGGGCAAGGTTTACGGGCTTTGTCTCAGGATGACGGGCAATGTCGCCGAGGCAGAAGATTGCACACAGGACGCATTTATACAGGCATGGAACAAGCTCACGAAATTTCGCAGCGACAGCGCCTTTGCAACCTGGCTGCATCGCATCGCGGTCAACACCGTGCTGGGACGCATGCGAAAGTCGAAACGCGAGTGGGAGCGGATACAGAGTGCCGCAGAGCTCTCGCCTGCGCCGCAGGTAGCGAACGACAGCGGCGAGCTTCGGGATCTCGCCGAAGCGATAGACCGGCTGCCGGAGGGTGCCCGCCATGTCTTCGTACTGCATGCCGTCTACGGATACAGCCACGACGAGGCCGGCCGCATGCTGGGCATCGCCAGTGGCACGAGCAAGGCGCAGCTGCATCGCGCGCGCCGGCTGCTTGGCCAGCAGCTTACAGAACAGGGGTTTGAGGCATGACCGAAAGGACCGATGACAAACTGATGGATGCCGCCAGCCGGCTGACGAGGGAGATCAGCCCGGAGCGGGATCTCTGGCCCGGCATCGCCGGGGCGATCGATGCGCCGCGGCGTTCCGCCTGGGCGCCACTGCTGGCGCAGGCGGCGGCCGTTGTCCTCCTGGTCGGCGCGTCCTCGGCGATCACCTACCTTGCGGTCACCGGGCAAGAGCCTGTTGTGCAGGTCGCGCCGGAGCTGCTTTTCGAACAGACCGCGTTCGGCGGGCATTACACGCTCGGGCCGGAGTTCCAGGACGCGCGCGACTCGCTGGCCGTGCAGCTCGACCGCGAGCTCGCCCGCCTCCCGGCGGAGTCGCGCACGGACTGTCGAGGAAAACCTCGGTTTGTGCACACGGCGATAGCGGATATCAACGGCGCCCTCGCCGAAGACCCCGACAACGTGATGCTGCAGGCCAGGTTGCTGCAGGCCTACCGGGAACAACTGTCGGTGCTGCGCCGGGTGAGCAACCTGACGCGCAACGTAATGATGAGAAACGATATTTAGCGAAGGATAAGGTTGGCGATTTGGCAGCCGCGTAATTGAGAGAGAACGACGATGAAAAAACTGACTGTACTGATCCTGTCCTGCCTGTTGTTGTCACCGCTGTTCGCCGAAGAGGTCGACAGGACCCTGGACGCGGCAGCCGCAGGCCAGGTCGACATTTCCAATATCGCCGGCTCTGTCAAGGTGAACGGCTGGTCGCGGAACGAGGTTCTGGTGACCGGTACGCTGGGACCGAAAGTTGAAGAGCTGATCTTCGAGCGCGACGGAAACACCATCACGATCAAGGTAAAGGTGCCGAAAAACAGCGGCCGCGGCATCGACAGTGACCTGCGCATCAGCGTCCCGGAAAAGAGCTCGATCGACGTGAGCGCCGTCAGTGCCGACATTGACGTTGCCGACGTGCAGGGCGAGCAGCAACTGAACACGGTGAGCGGGGACGTGCAAACCGAGGCGGCCGGAAACGACATCCAGGCGAGGTCGGTAAGCGGCGATGTCGAGGTGACCGGCGCGAACAGCGACATCGAGATGGAGGCCAGCACGGTATCGGGCGACGTGACCCTGTTCCGCATAGCGGGCGAGGTCAGCGCCGAGTCGGTGAGCGGCGATGTGGTCGTTGACGAGGGCGTGTTCGATCGGGTGGACCTCAGCACAGTCAACGGCGAAGTGCTGTTCCAGGCGAGCGCTGCGTGATGGCGGCAAGCTCTCGGCAGAGACCGTCAACGGTGACGTCGAGATCGACTTCGTCGGCGAGGTGTCGGCGAGAATCGATATCAGCACCTTTAACGGCCGCATCCGCAACTGTTTCGGACCGGATGCCGAGCGCAGCAGCAAGTATTCGCCGGGCTGGAGCCTGGAATTCACCGAAGGTGACGGCGCCGGCCGCGTCGATATTTCGACCATGAACGGCGGCGTCAGCCTGTGCCGTAAATAAGGCCCGGCGGGCGTAGCCGCCTGAAACGAGCCGGGGCGCGGCCTGCGTCCCGGCTTTTTTGCGCCCGGTTGGCGCACTTTCGCCCCGACAGGAAGTCCAACAGGCCGCCAGTTTGATACCCTTACCCGTCCACCCACCACAGGTTTTGAAATGAGCCGGATCGTCAAGGTTTTTGGTTTGCTCGTCCTCGCTTTCGTCGTCCTTTTCGCTACGGCAGCGGTGTTTTTTCTACTGTTTTTCGACCCCAATGATTTTCGCGAGGAGATCTCGGCGGCGGTGGAAAAAGAGACGGGTCGCGAGCTCAAGATTGACGGCGATGTCTCGCTGGCGCTGTTTCCGTGGCTGGCCATTGAGCTTGGCCATACGACGCTCGGCAACGCACCGGGGTTTGGCGACAAGCCGTTCGCGGAGTTCGACCGGGCGAAGCTGAGCGTACGCCTCCTGCCCATGCTGTTGCGGCGGGAAGTCGCCATCGATACCGCCGTGCTCGACACCCTCAAGCTCAACCTGCAGGTGGACCGGGGCGGCAGGAGCAACTGGGATGACCTGCTAGGCGCAGAGGAGTCGACGTCATCCGGCGCGGGCGCAGAAGGTGGTAGCACCATTGAAGTGTCGGGCGTCGATGTCAGCAACACGACGATCACCTACGACGACCGCGAGGCCGGCGAGACCTATGTGCTGAGTGACATGAACATGCAGCTCGGGCGGGTCGCGGACGACGGTACGCCGGTGCCGGCGAACGGCTCATTCCATTTTGACATGCAGCCGGACGATATCAGCGGCAATCTGGATCTCGACACGGTGATTCGCTTCGATACCGACAAGAGCCTGGTGCTGTTCGATGGGCTGACGCTAAAAGGAACCGTCGAGGGCCTCGCCACGGCGCCCACGAAAATGACGTTCCAGACCGACGGCATCGAGGTGCAGACGGCCAAAGAAGTCGTGACCATGAAACCGGTCGACCTGACGA
>CAWEDS010000028.1:0-80012 GCA_963807845.1 uncultured Gammaproteobacteria bacterium | reverse complement strand
CAGGATACCGGCCTCGATCATATCGCCGTATTCGCCCGTCGCCGCGTTGTAGCCGTAGTTACCCTTGCCCAGAGCAACGGCATTCAGCACGACCGAGGCATCGCCACCGGCGTTGCGCACGATCTGGCGCAGCGGCTCTTCAACCGCACGCTTCAGGATGGCGATACCAACGTTCTGGTCGTCGTTGTCACCCTTGAGCTTCTCGATCATCTTGACGGCACGAATCAGCGCAACGCCACCACCGGGAACAACGCCTTCTTCGACAGCCGCACGCGTTGCGTGCAGCGCATCTTCGACGCGTGCCTTCTTTTCCTTCATCTCGATTTCGGTCGCAGCGCCCACCTTGATGACGGCAACGCCGCCAGACAGTTTGGCAACACGCTCCTGCAGCTTCTCCTTGTCGTAGTCCGACGAAGAGTCCTCGATCTCCTTGTTGATCTGTTCAACACGGCCCTTGATATCGGCCGCCTTGCCAGCGCCGTCGATAATGGTCGTGGCTTCCTTGGTGATCTGGATTTTCTTGGCTTCGCCGAGGTCCTCGATGGTCGCCTTCTCAAGCGACAGACCGACTTCTTCAGAGATAACCTGGCCGCCCGTCAGAACAGCGATGTCCTGCAGCATGGCTTTGCGGCGATCGCCGAAACCCGGTGCCTTGACGGCAGCAACCTTGACGATACCGCGGATGTTGTTAACAACCAGCGTTGCAAGTGCTTCGCCTTCGACATCTTCGGATACGATCAGTAACGGCCGACCCGCCTTGGCAACGCTTTCCAGTACCGGCAGAAGATCGCGGATGTTGGAGATCTTCTTGTCGTACAGCAGGATCAGCGGATTATCGTGCTCAACCTGCTGGCTGCCCGCGTCATTGATGAAGTACGGCGAAAGATAACCGCGATCGAACTGCATACCTTCGACGACATCGAGTTCGTTCGCAAGACCCGAACCCTCTTCAACGGTGATAACGCCTTCCTTGCCGACTTTCTGCATGGCGCCGGAGATGATCTCGCCGATTTCGACATCGGAGTTCGCTGAAATACTGCCGACCTGCGAAATCGCCTTCTCGTCTTCGCAAGGCTTGGACAGCGTTTTGAGCTGCTCAACGATCGCCAAAGAGGCTTTGTCGATACCGCGCTTCAGGTCCATCGGGTTCATGCCGGCAGCAACCGACTTCAGCCCTTCACGCAGGATTGCCTGGGCAAGCACTGTGGCGGTGGTGGTGCCGTCGCCGGCAACATCGGAGGTCTGCGATGCGACTTCCTTAACCATCTGTGCGCCCATGTTTTCGAACTTGTCTTCGAGTTCGATTTCCTTGGCAACCGAAACGCCATCTTTCGTGACGGTCGGCGCACCAAAACTCTTGTCGAGCACGACATTGCGGCCCTTGGGGCCCAGTGTCACTTTTACCGCGTTTGCGAGAACGGTGACGCCGGCAAACATCTTGTGCCGTGCGTCATCGCCAAAACGTACTTCTTTAGCAGCCATCTTGAATTTCCTCTGTTGACTGGGGCGAACGAAGCCGCCCCTCTATTTTCAAAACCGGGTGTAAGGCGGCCTAGCCTTCGATAATTGCCATGATGTCGTCTTCCTTCATCACGAGCAGTTCGTCACCTTCCACCTTGACTTCGGTACCGGCATATTTGCCAAACAAGATCTTGTCGCCGACCTTGACATCAAGAACACGGACATCGCCGTTATCGAGGACCTTGCCATTGCCTACTGCAATGACTTCTCCCTTGATGGGCTTTTCAGCCGCCGTGTCAGGAATAACGATCCCGCCGGGCGATGTGCGCTCTTCTTCCATGCGTTTAACGATGACCCGATCATGAAGCGGACGCATCTTCATGGTGCATATCTCCTATAAGTTGTTGGTTTTAATACCATTTAAGCCGTCGTTCATGCCTGTTACTGTTAGCACTCGGCCTCGAGGAGTGCTAATCATAGGCATGAATGCCCGAATTTCAAGCTTTGGTAAGCGACTTTTCTGCAAAAATCCGACCTCCATCGGTGACAGCGGCCTGCTTTGCGGTAACAATCGCAACCCCGGCGGGTCCCATGGTGCAGATTCGCTTTCCTGACCGTGACGACCAGCGCTTATGACTCTGATACGAACACTGCCCGCCGTACTCCTGCTCACTTTGTGCGCGGTACTCCCGGTATCGGCCGACCAGCCGCCGCCGCAGGTGACCGAGGCCTTCCGCTACGTCGTGACGGACACGGGCAAGGCGTTCGAGCTGGACTGGGCCATCGACGAATGCTGTTACCTGTATCGCGACAAACTTGCGTTCGAGAGCGGCGACAGCGCGATCGAGCTGGGCGCGCCAGAGCTGCCCGACGGTGTGCTGCACGAAGACGAGTTTTTTGGCCCGCAGCAGGTTTATCGCGAGCGATTTTTCGTCACCATTCCTTACTCGGTCAGCGGCGCACGGCCAGAGCGTGCCGAACTTGTCATCAAGAGCCAGGGCTGCAACGACGATATCGGCATTTGTTACCCCCCGCAGACGTGGCGGGAAGCCGTAACGTTACGCCGCGTATCGGCCAGCACGCCCAAGCTGTCACTGGAGCAATTCGGCGCGGCAAAGACCGACAGCGAATTTCCGCCGGTTGACGAGGTGTTCATACCGGAAGTGTTTGCCGTCGACGGCAACAAGGTCGACGTCGGCTTCCAGGTCGTGCCGGGCTTCTACCTCTACAAAGACAAAATCGCCGTCCGCTCGCTTAGCGACGACGCCAGCGCCGGCCGCCTCGAACTGCCCAAAGGCAAACTCAAGGTCGACGAGTTTTTCGGTGAAGTCGAGGTCTACCTTGAGAGCATCCTTCTGCCACTGGCGATCGCGCGCGCCACGCCGGAGGCGATGGACCTCGAACTGGAACTGAAGTACCAGGGCTGTGCCGAAGGCGGGCTTTGCTACATGCCGCAAACACGCGTCATCAAGGTTCGTTTGCCCGAGGCAAGCGAGGTGTCAGCTCTGCCGGTAGCGGCAGCCGCTGGGGCACCGGTCAGCGAACAGGCGCGACTGGCCCGGATCATCACGGAATCCAGTCTCTGGGTGGCCGCCGGGCTGTTTTTCCTGGCGGGACTGGGCCTCGCTTTCACTCCGTGCGTCCTGCCGATGGTGCCGATCTTGTCAGGCATTATCGCCGGCGACGGCGACGACGTTACCCCGATGCGGGGCTTCACGCTGGCATTGAGCTATGTCCTCGGCATGGCGCTCGTGTACACCGGCGCCGGCATCGCCGCAGCCGCGGCCGGCATGCAGCTGCAGGCTACCTTCAACCAGCCGTGGATATTGATTCTGTTTGCGGCCCTTTTTGTCGTGCTGGCGTTAGGCATGTTCGGCGTGTACGACCTGCAGGTGCCGGGCAGCTTGCAGGGCAAGCTGGCGGGCGCGAGCGGTCGGCAAAAGAGCGGCACCCTGATCGGCGCCTTTGTCATGGGCGCACTGTCTGCCCTCATCGTGACCGCCTGCGTGGCACCTGCATTGATAGCGGCGCTGACGGTGATGGCGCAAACGGGCGACATGCTGCGCAGCGGCACCGCGTTGTTTGCCATGAGCTTAGGCATGGGGGCACCGCTGCTGCTCGTCGGCGCGGCGCAGGGCAAGTTCCTGCCGAAAGCCGGTCCGTGGATGATAGCGGTGAGAAACGCCTTCGGCTTCATGATGCTCGGGCTGGCCATCTGGATGCTGTCTCGTATTCTGCCGGGCAACGTTACGATGCTGCTCTGGGCCGTACTGATTTTCATGGCCGGCGTCTTCATGGGCGGACTCACAACGCTCGGCAGCGAGTCGGGAACGGTCGCCAAGCTCGGCAAGGGCTTCGGTCTCCTTGCCGTTGTTTACGGTGTGATCCTGATGCTCGGCGCATTGACCGGCGGCAGCAATCCGCTCAGACCGCTCGCCGCTGTCGGTTTCGACAACGCCGGCAGCGTCGCCGGAGAACAACATGCGCTGCCGTTTCAACGCGTCAAAACCGTTGATGAACTGGATCGCGAAATCGCACAGGCTGTCAGCGAGGGCAAGAGCGCGTTTCTGGATTTTTACGCGGACTGGTGTGTATCCTGCAAAGAGATGGAGGCCTATACGTTCAGCGATACGAGCGTGCAGGCGGCGCTGTCGAATACCGTCTGGCTGCAGGCCGATGTCACCGCCAATGACGAAGCCGACAAGGCACTCCTGGCCCGCTTCGGCGTGTTCGGGCCGCCGACGATCATATTTTTCGGCACGGACGGTCGACAACGTGATGGCTTTGAGGTCGTGGGCTACATGAAAGCCGCCGACTTCGCCCGCCACGTGCAGCGCGCACTGGGCAACAGTGATGCCATGAGTGCGAACGTGGTCACTGACGCGGTCGCGATCGACTCTCATTTCTAATCGACTCTCACTTCTGAAAGGGTAAGCCGTGTCCAGACTATTGTTGATCTTCGCAACCGCACTGCTTGCGCTGCTGGCCGGCGCGCTGTTCTACGCGGCCCGGATTCCCGTTCAGTCGACAAATGTGCAGCCTGCCGCGGGAGCGCCGGCTCTGCAAGGTCGTGTCGCACCCCGAGTTTTCCCTGCCCGACATGAGCGGCAAGGTTCGCGACTTCGCCGAGTGGCAGGGCAAACATCGCCTGGTCAATTTCTGGGCCACCTGGTGCGCGCCCTGCCGTCGTGAAATCCCGCTGCTCAAGGCGTTTCAGGACGAGCAGTCGGAGAACGGTTTCCAGGTGATCGGTATCGCGGTCGACTACCCTGAAGAAGTTGCCGCCTACAGCGAGTCGGCCGACTTCAACTACCCGGTACTCGTAGGCGAGCAAGACGCGATGGCGGTTGCGGAGTCCTCGGGCATCGAGTTCATCGGTATGCCGTTCACGATGTTCGTCGCCGCTGACGGCGAGTACCTCGCCGCCTATATCGGCGAGTTGCACCGGGAACACCTGGAGCAACTCACCGATATCATGACGCGACTGGACCGCGGCGCCATCGATAAAGCCGCCGCGCGGGGCGAACTGAACGCGCTCTGAGCGCCGGTCAGCGGCCGCGGGCAATTAAAGTTGCCATAATATCGTGAAAAAGGGCTAGAATTGCCGCTATCGTCGGCCATCTAACAGAGAAACGCGCCCAATGTCCGCTTTCTTG
Organism: uncultured Gammaproteobacteria bacterium; assembly: GCA_963807845.1. Lineage (GTDB taxonomy): Bacteria > Pseudomonadota > Gammaproteobacteria > Steroidobacterales > Woeseiaceae > UBA1847. The sequence continues at coordinate 74,895 of CAWEDS010000028.1, read as the reverse complement.
CTAATCAACGGCCCAAATCTGAACCTGCTGGGTTCGCGCGAGCCCGAGGTCTACGGCGCGACGCGCCTGGCCGACATCGAGGCGCACTGCATCGACCTTGCCGCGGAGCTCGGTCATGTTCTCAGCTGCTTCCAGAGCAATGCCGAACACGAACTCATCGATCGCGTGCAGCAAGCCGGCGCTGAGGCGGTCGATTTCATCATCCTGAATCCCGGGGGCCTGACGCACACCAGCGTGGCGCTGCGCGATGCGTTGCTGGCCGTCCAGATTCCGTTTATTGAAATCCACCTCAGCAACACGTTTGCGCGGGAGGCGTTTCGCCAGCGCAGCTACTTCAGTGATATTGCGAACAGCTGCCTTTTTGGTTTTGGGGCTTACGGCTACGAACTGGCAGTCAATGCCGCCAGTCACCACGTCGCCATTTCGGGGAACTAGACGATGGACATAAGAAAAGTAAAAAAACTCATCGAACTGCTGGATGAATCCGGCATTGCGGAAATTGAAATCACCGAGGGCGAGGAATCGGTGCGCATCAGCCGTTATTCACCGGGCGCGCCACCTATGGCGCCGCCGGCGCAGTATGCGGCACCGGCTCCGGCCGCCGTGGCGCCCGTAGCGAGTACCGAGGTCACGGCGCCGGTGGTCGTTGAAGAAGACGGCTACGAAGTCACCTCCCCCATGGTCGGCACGTACTACGCCGCTTCCTCTCCGGGTGCCGCGCCCTACGTGCAGGTCGGTGACAGGGTGAACGAAGGCGACACGCTCTGCATCATCGAGGCCATGAAGATGATGAACCAGATCGAAACCGACGTTGCGGGCGTGATCAAGTCGATCCGCATCCAAAACGGTGAACCTGTTGAGTTCGGCCAGACGTTGTTCGTTATCGATCAGCGCCACGCCGACTAGCGGGGCGCGCCGCCATGCTGGACAAGATAGTCATAGCCAATCGCGGCGAGATCGCGTTGCGGATACTGCGCGCGTGCCGCGAAATGGGCATCAAGACGGTCGCGGTGCACTCGACCGCCGACAACAACCTGAAGCACGTGCTGCTCGCCGATGAGACCGTCTGCATCGGGCCGCCGCCCTCCAGCGAGAGCTACCTCAACATGCCGGCGATCATCAGCGCGGCAGAGGTGACGGACGCGACCGGCATTCATCCGGGCTACGGCTTCCTTTCTGAAAACGCCGACTTTGCCGAGCGCGTCGAAACCAGCGGCTTCACCTTCATCGGGCCCAAAGCCGATTCGATCCGCCTGATGGGCGACAAGGTGTCCGCGATACGGGCCATGAAAGCCGCGGGCGTTCCCTGCGTGCCGGGCTCGGACGGTCCGCTGGGCGAGGATCCGGACGAGAACATGCGCCTCGCCCGCGAAATTGGCTACCCGATCATTATCAAAGCGTCCGGCGGCGGCGGCGGGCGCGGCATGCGCGTCGTGCACGCGGAGGCCTCCCTCACCGCGGCGATCACGTTGACCCGCTCCGAGGCACGCGCCGCGTTCAGCAACGACGTTGTGTACATGGAGAAATTCCTCGAAACACCGCGTCATGTCGAGTTCCAGGTGCTGGCGGATACGCACGGTAATGCCATTCACCTGGGCGAACGCGACTGCTCGATGCAGCGCCGCCATCAAAAGGTCATTGAGGAGGCGCCGGCGCCCGGGATCACCGAAGAACAAAGGAAGCGCATCGGCGAGCGCTGCGTAAACGCCTGCAAGGAAATTGGCTATCGCAGCGCGGGGACGTTTGAGTTCCTGTACGAGAATGACGAGTTCTACTTCATCGAGATGAACACCCGCTTGCAGGTGGAGCATCCGGTGACCGAGATGATCACCGGCGTCGATATCGTCCGCGAACAGCTACGCATCGCCAACGGCGAACCACTGCAATTCACGCAAGACGATATCCGGATCCAGGGGCATGCGATTGAATGTCGCATCAACGCAGAAGATCCAAAGACCTTTATGCCCTCCCCTGGCCTGGTAACGCTGTGGCATTCACCTGGCGGTCCAGGCATCCGCGTCGAAAGCCATCTCTACAGCGGCTACAAGGTGCCGCCCTACTACGACTCGATGATCGGCAAACTCATTGCGCATGGAGCCAGTCGCGACGCGGCATTCGCGCGCATGCGCAGCGCCCTGAACGAGATCGTTATCGAAGGCATCAGGACGAACATTCCGTTACACCAGGAAATCTTTCAGCATGCCGCGTTTCAGGCAGGCGGCACGGACATCCATTATCTCGAGAAGCGCCTCGGTCTCGTTTGACGTCGAGCAGCAGAACCGTGGCCTGGCAACAGTTTGTCATGAACCTTGACGCGCTGAATCCCGACACGGTGGAGCAGGTCTTTAATCGCTTTGGCGCCTGCTCGGTCACACTCAGCGATGCCGGTGACAATCCCGTGCTGGAGCCGCAACCCGGGGAAACACCGCTGTGGACCGATACCCGCATGACCGCGCTGTTCTCCGACGACGTTGACCTCAGCGGGCTCAAGACGGCTTTGCTGGCGACGTTCGGGCTCGATCGCCTGCCTCGACATCACCTTGAATCGCTCGCGGATCGTGCGTGGGAACGCGAATGGCTGAAAGACTTCGGGCCTATGCGTTTCGGCGCGCGGCTCTGGATCTGCCCGGGCGATCAGCCGAACCTCGAACCCGATGCCGTTACCGTGCGACTTGATCCCGGTCTCGCCTTTGGCACCGGCACACACGCCACGACGGCGCTATGTCTCGAGTGGCTCGACAGTTTGCCGCTGGGCGACAAGACGCTGCTGGACTATGGCTGCGGCTCGGGCGTACTCGCCATCGCGGCCCTGAAGCTCGGGTGCCGGTCAGCCACCGCGATGGACATCGACCCCCAGGCGGTCACCGCGACGCGCCAGAACGCCGCGCGCAACGCGGTCTCCGGGCAACTTCAGGTAATCGACAGTGCGGCCGGTATCGAGGGACACTTTGACATTGTGCTGGCCAATATCCTCGCTGCACCGCTCTGTCAGCACGCCGAGTCCATCGCATCGACGCTGGCACCCGGCGGTATGCTGGCGCTTTCGGGCGTATTATCGGATCAAGCTGCGAGCGTGCAGGCCGCCTATGCGCCCTGGATCGACTTCCAGGCGCCGGTCTTCAGGAAGCAGGATGGCCAGATGTGGTCGCGACTAACCGGAACGAGGAGATAGGGCCCGGCTATGTACACGCAATGCCCTGACTGCCACGCCGCGTTTCGCGTCAGCGCCGAGGTCCTGAAGCAGGCCGCCGGCAAGGTGCGCTGCGGATCCTGTTCGCACGCCTTCAACGCGCTCGAATTTCTGTCCGAGACGCGGCCAGAGCGCGTGGTTGCCGATGACGCCGAAGCGCCGATACCGGAACTCCAACCGGACGCCGACTCGCTGCAGCCGGGCACGCCACCACCCGTTTCCGCGAAGCAAAGCGCGGCATTACTAGAGACGCTGGATCAGCTTGCCGGCTCCGATGTTCGTATCGAGGATACGGGCGTCGAATGGCGCGTGCTGGATCCGGATGACGATGACGATTTTCCCGGCAGCGAATTGTTCGAAACGTCGCGGACGCCGGTCGACGAGTTCCTGACCGCAACACCAACCAGCGTCGACGCCGGTGAGATTTTCGACGAAGCGATGACGGCGCTTGGGGAAACGGCCGTTGACGAATTGCGTTTTGACGACGATACCCCGCTGCCGGATGACTTCGACCAGGACGAACCGCCATCCGACCCGGCGGAGTCCGGTCTTGCCGAGGACGGCGCTTGCGACAGCGAAGCCGCTCTGCCCGATGAAGACGCGGCACCGGATACCGAGCTGAGCGATGAGGATGGCGAGTGGGCCGACATCCTCGATGAGTTTGCAGACGACATTACGCCGGCAGTCCCGCCGCTGGATGCCGAGCTCGCAGCGATTGAAGACGCAGAACGGCGTCGCGACGACAGCGACAGCGACAGCGACAGCGACAGCGATGATGACACGGCGGCCGATATGGACGCGGAACCGGACGAGGGCGATGCACCCGACGACGACGCCGCATCGACCGTGGACGAATCCGAAAATGACCCGGCGGCGACAGCTCCTGACGATGAAACCGACGGCAGCGACACCCGCAACCAGCCGTTGGACGAAGAACCGGACGAAGGTGAGGCCAGCGGCGCGGATCGCGAACCCGGCGTGGTCGCCGGAGCGAGCGAAAAGCTCATCACTGACGTCGATATCTCGCCGGGGTTTGAGTCGATCGTCATGGAAGGCGACTTCGTCAGCTCGGCGCTCGATAATGACAAACTCGCGGCTGACATCGCGGCGGCGGCCGCACTCGCCGAACAGGCGCAGCAGGCGAGGGATGCCGAAGAGGCCGGGCAAACCTTCGGCCGGTCCCGAAGCCGGCTAACGACCATCGCCGTGCTCGTCGCGCTACTCTTCGTCCAGGGCCTGCACCAGTCGCGCGAGCGGCTCTTGACCATACCGGCGCTGGAGCGCGTTGTGGGCCCGGTCTATCGTGCGTTGGGCAGACCCGTATCGCCGGCGTGGGACGTCACGGGCTGGCGCTTCGAGGCCACCACGGGCAATGCCCAAGAAACTGGCCGGCCGTTGACGATCAACTCGCGCGTCGGCAACAGCTCCGGCGCTGCGCTGCCCTACCCGCTCATCCGTATTACGCTCACCAACCGTTACGAAGAGTCCCTCGGCAGCAGCCTGCTGGCGCCAGCGGAGTATCTTGGCGACAAGCTCGATGCGGGCGCACGGGTGCAGCCGGGCGGCTCGTTTGATGCAGTTATCTCCGTGCTGTCGCCGAGCAACGCGGCAACGGGTTTCAAACTCAATGTCTGCTATCGGGTGTCGGATACTGACCTCAGTTGCGCTGCGGGCGGATTCAAATGAAAGCGCTGAAGATCGGTCCTTACACCCTGTCGAGTCCGCTGGTACTCGCGCCGATGGCGGGCGTGACGGACGCGCCGTTTCGGCGCCTGTGCCGGCGCTTCGGCGCGGGCATGACGACCTCCGAAATGACCACGGCCGATACGAGTCTTTGGCAGACAGCCAAGTCCAGCCGCCGGCTCGATCTCGATCTGGACGCCGAGCCCGTCGCCGTGCAGATCGCCGGTTCCGACCCGGAGCAACTCGCGACAGCCGCGGCGGCCTGCGTGGATCGCGGCGCACAGATTATCGATATCAACATGGGCTGCCCCGCGAAAAAGGTCTGCAAGCAGTCGGCCGGCTCCGCGCTCTTGCAAGACCCGCCGCTCGTGGCGTCCATCCTGCGCGCGGTGGTACGTGCGGTCGACGTGCCAGTCACCCTCAAGTACCGCACAGGCTGGGACCCTAAGCATCGCAATGCGGTCGAGATCGCGACCATTGCCGAGGATGCCGGCGTGCAGGCGCTTGCGATACACGGGCGCACGCGCGCCTGCCGGTATGCGGGCGATGCGGAATACGAAACCATCGCGAAGGTCAAGCAAAACGTAAAAATACCGGTCATCGCCAACGGAGATATAACAACTTTAGAGAAGTCGCTCGAAGTATTGCGCGTAACTGACGCGGACGGCCTGATGATCGGGCGTGCCGCACAGGGTCGTCCCTGGATTTTTCGTGATCTGCGACGCCTGATCGATCCGACTGCGGAAAATACCGAGCTAGAAAAAACCGAATTGCGTGATATTATGCTTGGCCACTTGAGAGATCTACACCGGTTTTATGGGGACATAACCGGCGTTCGAGTGGCTCGCAAGCACCTGACCTGGTACTGCAACAGCCTCTACGGCGGCGACGCGTTTCGCCACCAGGTCGTGCGCGTTGAACGTGCTTCAGAACAAATCAGATTGACACAAGAATTCTTCAGGAATTAAGCAACGTGGCCCAGGAAAAAAACAAGAGCACGGACCTGACGTCCAGGAAAAGCAAGAAACCGCTATGCAAACACACCGAAGACGCGCTCGATCAGTACTTCACAACGCTGAACGGTGATCGACCCGGCGATTTGTATGACCTCGTGATCGGCGAAGTAGAGCGACCGCTTTTCAAGGCCGTCATGGACTACACGCAAGGCAACCAAAGCCAGGCCGCCGGTATACTCGGAATCAATCGCGGCACCTTGCGCAAGAAACTCAGGACGTATTTGTTAATCAAGTAGGCGCCACTTCGGCACCCCCCTTTTCTACCAGGTGCAATCATGTTGAACGTTCGACGCGCGCTCGTCAGTGTTTCTGACAAGCGTGAACTGATTCCTTTTGCTTCCGGCCTTGCCGCGCTCGGAGTGGAAATACTCTCCACCGGCGGCACCTGCCGCTCGCTCCGCGAAGCGGGCCTGGCGGTCATCGAGGTTGCCGAAAAGACCGGTTTCCCGGAAATCATGGACGGCCGCGTCAAGACCCTGCACCCGCACATTCATGGCGGCCTGCTGGGCCGGCGTGGCACCGATGACGCGGTAATGGAGCAGCACGGCATCGAACCGATCGACCTGCTGGTCGTCAACCTTTACCCGTTCGAGCAGACCATTGCGCGTGCTGACGCCACGATCGACGAGGCGATAGAGAACATCGACATCGGCGGACCCGCGATGATTCGCGCCGCGGCGAAGAATCACGATGGTGTTGCCGTCGTTGTCAGTCCGGACGACTACGAGTCGGTACTCGAGCATTTGCAAGAGAAGTCACTCTCTCTCGAACTGCGCCGGCGCCTGGCGGCAAAAGCCTATGCGCACACGGCAAGCTACGACACGGCGATAACGCATTACCTGTCGCGATCACTCGGTGACACCGAGCTCGGCGAGCGCTTCTTGTATTCGGGCAAACTCTCCGAGACGCTTCGCTACGGCGAAAACCCGCATCAGGGCGCGGCATTTTACCTGGACCAGGAGGCCGTCACGGGTTCTCTGGCCAGCGCCCGACAGCTGCAAGGAAAAGCGCTCTCCTATAACAACATTGCCGACAGTGATGCGGCACTTGAGTGCGTACGGCAATTTGCCGAACCCGCGTGCGTGATCGTCAAGCACGCGAACCCCTGTGGCGTTGCCGTGGCCGGCACGCAGCTTGAGGCTTACGAAAAAGCGTTCAAGACCGATCCCACGTCGGCCTTTGGCGGCATCATTGCCCTCAATCGGCCCCTCGAGGCGACGACGGCAAAGGCCATCATCGAGCGCCAGTTTGTCGAGGTCATCATCGCGCCCGCGATTCCCGCGGAGTCCCTCGCCATCATCGCTGCCAAAAAGAACGTGCGCGTGCTGGAAACGGGTGACTGGCCGGACACAAAGCCCGCCGGATATGACTTCAAGAAAGTGTCTGGCGGCTTGCTGGTCCAGAACGCCGACGCCGGCGTCGTGACGGCTGACGAGCTCAAGGTCGTCACCAGGCAGGCGCCAACGGCGGAGCAGATACAGGACCTGTTGTTCGCGTGGACGGTGGTCAAGTACGTCAAGTCGAATGCCATCGTATTCTGCCGGGACAACATGACGATCGGCGTAGGCGCCGGGCAGATGAGCCGCGTTTACAGCACCCGCATAGCCGCCATCAAAGCGGCCGACGAAGGCCTCGAGGTGCAGGGCTCGGTGATGGCCTCCGACGCGTTTTTTCCGTTTCGCGATGGCATCGACGCGGCGGCCGAGCACGGCATCTCCGCCATCATTCAACCGGGCGGCTCGATGCGCGATGACGAAGTGATACAAGCCGCCGACGAGCATGGCCTGGCCATGGTGTTCACCGGCATGCGCCATTTTCGCCACTGATGAAAGTACTGATCATTGGTTCGGGCGGACGGGAGCATGCGCTTGCGTGGAAGTGCGCGCAATCGGCGCACGTTGAGGAAGTACTGGTCGCACCCGGCAACGCGGGAACAGCCCGCGAGGCAAAGGTCCGCAACGTCGATGTGCCGGCCACCGACATCGAAGCGCTGGCCACTATTGCTCGCACAGAAGATATCGGCCTGACCATCGTCGGTCCGGAAGCGCCGCTGGTGGCAGGCGTTGTCGACCGATTCAAGGCGCTCGGTCTGCCCTGTTTCGGCCCCACCGCGGCCGCCGCACAGCTCGAGGGCTCAAAGGCGTTCAGCAAGGATTTTCTTGCCCGGCACAGCATTCCAACGGCCGCGTACCGGAACTTCTCCGAACTCGCGCCTGCGCTCAGCTACATTCGGGAACAGGGCGCACCGATCGTCATCAAGGCTGACGGGCTGGCGGCTGGCAAAGGCGTCATCGTCGCCACGACGATCGATGAGGCAATACAGGCTGCCACCGACATGCTCGCCGGCGGCAGCTTCGGTGAGGCGGGTGCCAGGATTGTCGTTGAAGAATACCTTGAGGGTGAAGAAGCGAGCTTCATTGTCGTTACGGACGGCGACAGGGTCCTGCCGCTGGCAACCTCCCAGGACCACAAGGCGCGCGATGAGGGCGATGTCGGGCCGAACACGGGTGGCATGGGCGCTTACTCGCCGGCGCCCGTGGTCAGCGACGATATCGAGCAGCGGATCATGGATCTCGTCATTCGACCGACCCTCGCGGGCATGAAAGCCGATGGCCAGCCGTATCTTGGCTTCCTTTATGCCGGACTCATGATCATGCCGGACGGCACGCCGAAGGTGATCGAATTCAATTGCCGCATGGGCGACCCCGAAACGCAGCCGATACTCATGCGCTTGCGCTCCGATCTCGTTGCCATCTGCAGCGCCACCCTGGAGGGCACGCTCGATGAGCAGGTCGCCGACTGGGATGAGCGTGCCGCGCTCGGCGTCGTACTGGCGGCCGGGGGCTATCCCGGGCATTACGAAAAAGGCGCTGTTATCTTAGGCCTGGATGAAGCCGACAGTGCCACGCAGAAAGTTTTTCATGCCGGCACCGCCAGCACCGATGGTGCCGTGACCACGAATGGCGGCCGGGTGCTCTGCGTTGTCGGGCTGGGTGAGTCCGTCGCGGACGCTGCAAAAACCGCGTACGAATCGCTCGGGAAAATCAACTGGGACGGCGTTTATTACCGCCGTGACATTGGCCACCGGGCGATCGCACGCGAGGAGCGGCGATCATGCTGACCACGGCAGCGGCGCAGCAGGCGATCGCCGCGGCCATGCCGGAATTTGCCACGGAGAACACGCCGGTTGGCGATGCCTGCGGCAGGGTTTTGCGCCAGGTCGTGCGCGCGGAACGAGACCAGCCGCCTTTTGACCGGGTCATGATGGACGGTATCGCGCTGCGCTTTGCCGACCTGGCCCGTGGTGATCGCAAACTGCCGATTCAGGCAATGCAGGCGGCCGGTGACGCGGCGCTTGAACTCGACGCGGGTCACTGCATCGAAATCATGACGGGAGCGTCCCTGCCACAAAACGCCGACTGCATCGTGCCGGTCGAACGCATCACTATCGAAGGCGGCTCGGCTACCGTTGACGCGAACTACGATGCACAGCCGGGCCGGTTCATACACCCTCGCGCGTCGGATCATGCCGCCGGTGCGCACCTGCTCACGCCGGGCAGGCGCATAACGCCCCTGGACGTCGCCGTGCTGGTGTCCTGCGGGTTGACCGGGGTCGAGGTCAGTGCCCGCCCTGTGATTCGCGTTATTTCCACCGGCAACGAGCTGGTGCCGGCGGGCGCGCCGATCGAAGCTCACCAGGTGCGGCTGTCCAACGGGCCGGCGATACAGTCCATGCTGACGGACCACGGTTACGACGATTGCCGCCACGAACACCTGCAGGACGACACCGACGAACTGCGCCTGCGGATTGCCGCTCACCTCGACGAAGCCGATGTTGTCATCCTGAGCGGCGGGGTGTCGATGGGCAAGGCGGATTTCGTGCCCGAAGTACTTGCCGGGCTCGGCGTCGAGGTCGTTTTTCACAAGGTCAGCCAGCGACCCGGCAAACCGATGTGGTTCGGCGTTGGCGCTGGCCACACTGTCGTGTTCGCGCTGCCGGGAAACCCCGTTTCAGCGCTGGTTTGTTGCCGCCACTACGTCATCCCGGCACTAGACCTCGCGGCCGCCGCAACGCCGCGGCCGCCCGAATTCGCAACGCTTGCGAGCGACGTAAGCTTCGATCCGGATCTCACCTGTTTCCTGCCGGTCAGCCTGATTTCGAACGCCGCGGGCCAGCAGCTGGCCATGCCGGTGCACACCAACACGTCCGGTGACTTCACCGCCTTGTCGGCAAGCCACGGCTACGTTGAGCTCGCGAGAGAGACCAGCCACTTCCCGGCCGGTACACCGGTCTTCATGCATCGCTGGCGAGACCGCTAAATCCCTTGCAGCGGCCGGTAGCGTGCCAGATACTGGCCGGCATGATTTCAGCGCCCGATGCACTGCGTCAACTCCAGGAGGGCAACGGCCGTTTCGCCGCCGGTCAGGAGGGGACGGTACCGGCGGCAAACCGCGTGCACCAGGCCGGACTGTCGGTCGGACAGAACCCGTTTGCCATTGTCCTTGCCTGCTCGGATTCGAGAGTGCCGGTGGAACTGGTGTTCGACCAGGGCTTCGGCGATCTCTTTGTCATCCGGGTCGCCGGGAACATCGTCACGCCGTCGGGCATCGGCAGCATCGAGTATGCCGTCAACCAGTTCGGCACCCGGCTTGTGGTCGTGCTCGGGCACTCGAATTGCGGTGCCGTTATTGCAACCCTTGAAGAACTGGCGCTCGAACAGACGCATCGCTCACCGAACCTGCGCGCGATCGTCGATCGGGTACGCCCGGCAATCGAACCGATTCTCGAGGCGCATGACCAGAGTGACAAGGACGCGCTGACGGAGGCCGCAGTGCGCGCCAATATCATTGCGTCCGTCAAGCGGCTGTCGCACGGCTCGCGCATTCTCGAGCAACTCATCGACGAGGGCGCGCTCTCGATCGTTGGCGCGGAGTATTCCATCGAGACGGGCAACGTCGAGTTTTTCGACGATTAGCAACATTGAACGACCAAACCCTGCACGGCCACTGTTTTTGCGGACGCATACGCTTCGCGGTAAGCGCCCCGGAGACGTTTTCCTGCCTCTGCTACTGCGCGAGCTGCCAGCGGGCGTCCGGAGCGCCCTGTGTCGGCTGGGCGACCTACGCCCGCGACACGCTCAAAGTCACGCAGGGCGAGCTGCGAGTGCATGCCTCGTCCCCCGGAGTGACGCGGGGCCATTGCCCGGACTGCGGCACGGCCATCACCTATGAAAATGCACAGCGTCCCGGTGAAATCGACATCACACTCAATTCCCTCGACGACCCCGGGCGACCCGCTCCCAGGGCGCACATCTGGACCGAAGACAAGCAAGCCTGGCTTACGATAAGCGATCACCTTCCCGTCTACAGGCAGACGGTCAGCAACTAGTCGCGCCGTTCCACGATCCGGGAAGGCTGTCGTCCTGCCGGCGACCGGTTTCCCGGACTGCGCCCGTCTGATGAGACAAGGGTAGCCGCCGCCAGAACGGAGCATCGACCGCGGGGCTCGACGCGCCGTTTGGTCTCATCATGTATATCGGTCACATCAATCTCGCGAAAGCGCCCAGCGGCGAGGGCGATCCTTTCATCCAGCTCATCGACGCGCTGCAAGCGCACGGCACGCGCCAGCACGTCCTGGTCAGCAACGTAGCGCTCGCCAAACGGCTGGCGGCCATCGAGAACGTGACGGTCGGGCCGAGTATCCGTTCTGCGGTGATGGCCTGTTGCCTGATGCCGCACGTCGAGGTCGTGCATGTTCATGGTGCGGCGGATGGGCAAGCGGGGTTATTGCTGAACCTGACGCGCTCGATTCCCTACGTGTTGACGAGAGGCGAGGAGCTGCCCGGGCGCAACCCGATTACCCAGGCGATTTACAGGCGGGCATCGGGCGTCGTCTACCAGAGCGATGACGATGCCGCGAAACACCTTCGGATCTACAGGCACGCCCTCGCCGCCTGGCGCGCCGTCAGCCCGCACGGCTAATCAGAATTCCCATAACACACCGACGGCCGGCAGCATCGACGTCCAGAAGTCCCGACTGTTTTCGAGCTCGGGTTCGCCCATCTCATCCTCTGCGATATCCCAGTCGATGCAGCAGACATTGCGCCGATCGAACACGTTCGAGATTTCTACAAAAGCCAGCAGGGACCCGCGCGGCACCTTGAACTTGCGACTCAAGCGCACATCCACTCCCGCAAACCTCGGCACGCGCAGTGCATTGCGCGGTCCCGGCACGGCGACGACGAGCCGGTCGCCGTCAGCGTCGAAACCGGCATTCTCTAGTTCGAGGCCGGTCGTCGGCCAACCGGAGTGAATATTGGCTGCGGCAGAAAAATCCCACACCTCGTCGTGCCAGCTGAAACCGCCCTGCACTGCGTGTCGCTGGTCCCAGCTGCGCGGCACGTCCCGGCCATCGATGCGGTCGGTCACTTTTGACCACGCATACGACGCCCACCAATGCCAGGCACCGACCGTGCGATCAGCGGACAATTCCAGTCCGCGGGCCGTCGCGTCGGACGGCTCGAGTCGCACGCGATCCGCCTGCAATTCCGGAATCAGGCCCAGCGGGTTGTAAAGATTCTCGAACCGCGGCCGAACCTTCTCGATTTGTTTCTGAAACAGCTCCAGTCGCACGGACAGGTCGTTTAAGAAAAGCTGCCGGAGCCCGACGATCAGGTGGTCGGCACGTTGTGCTGGCCAGTAACTGTCGATGCCGTCTTCTATTTGCAGCGACTGCAGCGGCTGGGACTGGTGGTATCGGCCGACGCTCAGCCGCAGCTCGGTCGAATCCCGCGGTCGCCACATCACGCTGAATCGCGGGCTGAGCTGCGAATCGGACTCCAGCGCCGTGTAGGTCTGATCGTCCCAGCGCAGCCCCCATTCAAGCATGGCGCGCTGCGAGACCCGCCAGCGATCGGACACGTACACCGCATAGCTGCCGCCTTTGGGGCTCGCCTGCAGTCGTCGCTCGATTTCCTCTGGACGGTTCTCGTAGATCGCCTGCAGGCCGTAATACGCAACGGATCCCGCGTACCTGTAGTCGGCTTCGCCCCAGGCCGCATGAATACCCCATTGCGTGCGGTGACGCGAGGAGGGACTCCAGACCCAATCCTGGCGCAGGGCGAACTGCCGGATCTCCCTGTCGTCGAGTACCGATGCCACCATTTTTTCGATGTCGTTCAGGATCCCGTCCCTGCGGTTCCTGTAGTCCACCATCGACAGTACGGTGGTACTGGCGAGCGACGACGACCAGTCACTGTCGAGTCGCAACCAGAATTGCGCATTGCGGGTGTCGCTGATCACCTGTTCGCGCTCGGCCGGTTCGGTTTCCAGAATCAGCTTTATCTGGTCGTTTGCGAACAGTCCGTTAATCGAGAGCCGCGCATTCGGCGTCACCTCGAACGTGTATTCGCCGAACACATCGAAATACGAGGGCTGGCCGAAGCGCGGGTCGATGACCAGGTCGAGATTGCCGCGCCGTGCGGAAAACAGCCAGTTGCGCTCACTGTTGGCGCCAGCGGTCAGAATGGAAGTGTTGAATACGCTGAGCCCTATTTCCGTATGCCGGGTCTTTTCCGCATCGAGCGAATCCATCAGAACCAGACCGCTCATGCGATCGCCGTAGCGCACCGGGAAACCGCCTGTGTAGACTTCCACGCCCTGGATTGCGCGAGCGTCAATGGCGCTGAAAACGCTCTGGTAGTCGCGGATATGGAACGGATCGAAGAGAAACTGGCCGTTCAGCATGATGCCGATTTCGTTCTGCTCCCCGCCGCGAAAATGCGCGACCGCGGACGCGCCGCTTGCTGCGGCACCGGGCAATCGTTGCGCCACCCGAATCGGGTCTTCGCCAATATCGGGCATATTCTGGATCGAGCGGCGATCCATTGAAAATCGCGACGCGGACAGGTCCCGCGATATCTCGTAACGACTCGCTGCGACGACCACCGTTTCGATGTCGGGCCGCGGCGGGCTCGATGGCACCTTTGCCGCCGGCGCTTCGGCCGCTTGCCCCTCTTTTGCCCGGACCACCAGGAAGACACCGGCTTCCTCGCGAACATCCAGCCCGTGCGGTTCGAGTATCTGGCGTACGATTTCGAGCGGTGTGCCCGGGCCGGGCTCGGCGAGCACGCGCAGTTCACGATTGACGAGATTGGTGCTGTAGGCGAAACGATGGCCCTGATCGCGAAATCCGTCGATCACGTTGGCCACCGTGCGACCGGCATACGACACAGCCTGCCCGTCGTCGGCGAAAGTCGCCGACACCAGCAGCATTGCTATCACTATGGCGCGAAACATTTTGATCGCTATCGCTTATTGATCGCTAACGTAAATCACTCCTTCCTCGATGCGCCAGGACAGTGCCGCACTTGCCAGTCTCAGCCTGAGCGCCTCAGCCGGTGTGGTATCGATCGAGCCCTTGAGTATCGCTTCTTCCCGCGCGACACGTTCAGCCTGGCCCTCGTATTGCAGCTCAAGCCCCATTTCCCGGCAGGCCCACAGCAGAAACTCGTGCAGGGCCCTGCCATCGACGTCGGCCACCGGGGATGTGCGCGTCACCCAGTCCCAACTATCGCCGTTACGGCTAATGCTGAGAACGTCGGGTCGCTGCCGTCCCGCAAGCGTTAGCTGCTCGCCAGCCGAGGCAAGCCGGCTGTGATAGCTACCGTCAACGGCAACCTGGCCTTCCCTGACGCTGACGGTCAGGGTGCCGCCCGCCGCATCGTCAACGCCGATCATGAACTGCGTGCCGATATGCGCAACATCACCATGTTCGGTGCGAACCACGAATGCGGCGTTGTCACCGGCCGTGACACCGGCGACCAGCAGAGACGGCATGGAATCGAAGTAGATGCGGCCGGAATCGAGGTACACCGATTCACTGTCGACGAAACGCACTCGCGTATTCCCATCCATCCGCAGGGAACCGCCGCCGCCCCAGGCAAAGGCGATACCCGAGTCGCTTCCCGTGACAATGGTCTGCCCGGACAGCACATTGGACAGCGCTCGCGTTTCACGAAGCTCTGCCGATTCGCCCAGCAGGTAAACCGAGCCGAAGCTCCTGGCGATCGACGCAACCTGCACCACCTCGACCGGCGGCATACGAAAAACATTGAACAACGAGAACACCGCAACGAGCACCGTTGCCGCCATGGCGAAGGACAGCACGCGACGGCGAGATTGGCGAGCGCCACTCACCTCACGCCATTCGGCTCGCACGGCTTGCCTGACGGCGGCCACATCGGACGGCGGTGGCATGGGTCGCGGCGACGCCTGTTTCAGCAATCGCTCCAACGCGTCCTCGGGCGCATTGCTCGTGATTTGATCAGAGTTACTCATAGTGTCACCGCTTCGTTTTCCTTGAGTTCGATACCTTCCGTTAACGATGAATAGGCATCGGCAAATGCTTTCCTGGCTCTCGCCAGCAACGACTGTGTTGCCTCAGCGCCGATATCCAGCCGCTCAGAAATTTCGTTTACAGAATGGCCCTCGATATATTTCCACTCGAGCACATCGCCGTATCGCGCCGGCAGCTTGTCGAGCGCAACCTGTATCAGTCGCAGCACTTCGACGCGGCGGTAATGCCGCTCCGGGCTCATCTGGTCGGGCGACTGCAGCGAGTCCACCGCCGCCTGAATCTCCGGGAAATCCTCTGTCAGGACGATATGCTCCCGATAACGGCCCTGGCGGGCGAGCCAGTCACTGGTCTCATTGCGGCATATCGAACACAGCCAGGTAAACAATGCCGATTCCGCACGATAGGTATGGAGCTTTCGTATCGCCTTGGTGAGACTGATCTGCGCTACTTCGCGTGCCGCGTCCGGGTCGTCGGACAGGCGGGTCAGTGCAAAGCGATACAAACGCGCGAAATTCTCGTCAAAAAACTGGTCAAACGCCCGCTCATCACTCGCAAGCATCTGTTTTACAAGTTTTTTGTCTTGAAAGTAGACCGCCATCTCGAACCACTCCGGGTAGTCGACTGTTAGACGTGTCGTCCCGCAAAAATCGGTCGGATGATCATGGCATTGTACGCCGGGCTTTAAAGGATCGGGCGCAGTCGATGCCAGCGGGGCGCTCAGTAATCGTCGATATGGACGATGCCAGGGATCCGGTATTAGACTTGCTCTATGCCGTTAGCGTACGAAATCGAATACGTCGAATCACGGATCAGGGTCTTGGTGAGCGGGGCTCCTGACTATTTATCACTTAATCGCCTGTGGCGCGATTCGCAGCGGCCTGTCTGCAGTACGATTGCTTCGACATTCTGGGTCAGTCGCATACCAGTGGTTGGAATAGCGACAATGCCTACGACCACGCGGCGATATTCGAAGCGGCCGGAATAAACGATCGACATCGTATTGCGTGGGTGGAAAAAGATCGCCATTCCAGAGAATCCATAAGCTGCGGAAGCCGTCGTCCGGCACAAGGACTGAAGACGGGGCGGGCCTTTGACAACCTGGGCGAGGCGAAGCAGTGGCTCGGGGAGAAACCTGACACGCATTTCTAGCGCACGGGCGCCGTTCGCTTCGGCAAACCGCGATAGGTTCGCCCGGACTCCGCCCTAAGTTCAGCCATGACGCTTGAACTACTCGATAAGCCACGAAGACTCATGGTCCGGGTACGCGTCACCGGCGTCGTGGGACTACCTCGACGTCGAACAACTTTGGCGTGACATCGCCGCCAAGTGCAACGAGCATCGATGCCTGAACATCCTGGGCGTGTCCAACACAGGGCCAATGGACCCGGACTGCGCCTACGACTATTCCGATAATTTTCGCGCCGCGGGCATTACGCCGCAACACCGCATCGCGTGGATACAGGAAAACGCACGACGCCAAGGAACCAATCGAACTCGCAGCGGTCGTCGTGCGCAACAGGAAGCTGGCGTCAGCGCGTGTCTTCGACAGCGTTGCCGAGGCGGAGCGCTGGCTTGCTACGCCGCCGGCAGGGACCGCATAGCCTGACGACGCAGATGAGGGGCGCGCCGCCGCATTAACGGCGACAAAAGCCGCTCGTCCCTACAGGTACCCGTAAAAGGATTCGCGACTGGCCAAACAGCCAACCGCTAGCGCTTCATCGCCTCGAAGAACTTCGCATTGGTCTTCGTATCCTGCAGCTTGTTCAGCAGGAACTCGACGGCAGCCAGTTCGTCCATGGGATGCAATACTTTTCGCAGAATCCACATCTTCTGCAGTTCATCCGGATCGGTCAGGTACTCTTCCTTGCGCGTGCCGGAGCGATTGATGTTGATCGCAGGGAACACGCGTTTCTCGGAGATACGCCGATCGAGGTGGATCTCCATGTTGCCGGTGCCCTTGAACTCCTCGTAGATCACTTCGTCCATCTTCGATCCGGTGTCGACCAGCGCCGTCGCGAGGATCGTCAGGCTGCCGCCTTCCTCGATATTGCGCGCCGCGCCAAAGAAGCGTTTCGGCCTGTGCAGCGCGTTGGCATCGACACCGCCGGTCAGGACCTTGCCCGATGACGGCACAACGGTGTTGTACGCACGCGCCAGGCGCGTGATCGAATCGAGCAGGATAACGACGTCGCGCTTGTGCTCGACCAGCCGTTTGGCCTTCTCGATCACCATTTCCGCGACCTGCACATGGCGACTCGCCGGCTCGTCAAAGGTCGACGAAACCACTTCACCGCGCACCGTGCGCTCCATTTCGGTCACCTCTTCAGGCCGCTCGTCGATGAGCAGCACAATCAGGTCGACCTCCGGTGTATTCGCGCAAATAGCTGACGCGATATTCTGCAACAGCATGGTCTTGCCCGCTTTCGGCGGCGAGACAATCAGGCCACGCTGGCCTTTACCGATTGGCGCAACCATGTCGATGATGCGGGCCGTCAGGTCTTCGGTACTGCCATTGCCCTGCTCGAGCTTCAGGCGGTCGCGCGGGAACAGCGGCGTAAGGTTCTCAAACAGCACCTTGTTGCGCGCATTTTCCGGTGCGTCGTGGTTGATCTGGCCGACCTTCAGCAGGGCAAAATAGCGCTCGCCCTCTTTCGGCGGGCGAATCAGGCCGGAAACCGTGTCGCCGGTGCGCAGGTTGAAGCGCCGGATCTGGCTGGGGCTGACGTAGATGTCGTCGGGCCCGGCGAGATAGGAGCTGTCCGCGGATCGCAGGAAGCCGAAGCCGTCCTGGAGAATCTCGAGGACGCCATCGCCGTAGATATCTTCGCCGAGGCTGCGCATGCGCCTTCAGGATCGAGAAGATCATGTCCTGTTTGCGCGAACGCGCCAGGTTTTCGACGCCCAGTGACTCGCCGAGCTCGACAAGTGCCGCTGCGGGCCGGGTCTTGAGCTCCGTCAGGTTCATGACGTTTTTGCTCTGTTCGAGCTGCTCCGGCGGTATTACGTCGAGACTGCCCTCGTCATCGGGGTACTCGTTCTGTTGCGGGCGGCGGCGGCGGCGGCGATTCGGGTTGCCTTTACCCTTATTGCCAGTTTTGTTCGGGTGATTTTTAGTTGAAGTGCCCAAGTACCCTCTCACAGATTAGTGTCCAGAAATTCGTCAAGTTGCGATTTCGGCATCGCACCCATTTTTTGCGCCTGTACGGCGCCGTCCTTAAACAGGATGAGTGTCGGAATGCTACGAATACCAAACTTCTGAGCGGTATTCGGATTCTCGTCGACATTCAGTTTTACAACGGCCAGCTTGTCCGCGTGCGACACGGCGACCTCTTCGAGCAGCGGCGCAATCATCTTGCAGGGACCGCACCATTCCGCCCAAAAATCGAGCAATACTGGCTTTTCGTTCTGTAATACGTCGGCTTCGAATGTGCCGTCCGATGTGTGCACGATATTGTCGCTCACCGGCTGCTTCCTCCAAATGAAAGTGATGATTTATAGTGGTTTTGCCCTCTGTCTGGCTCTTGAAACAGAGAGGCTTTGCAAAAACGGATGACGCTGCCTCAACTATCAGGCAATATGTCGCAGCTTATTTGCCGGCTAAACCCGGCTATTTCCGGCTTCTTTGTGGATCGTTCAGGAAATCGAAATTGGCAGGTGCGACGGTTGTCGCGTCGAATTGCCGTCAATTTGACCGTTTCGCGAGCCATTTTGCAAGCTTTTGACGCATATTTTCTGGTCTCTTTTCTATGTCCGAAAACCATCTGAGCGAACTCAGATTCGATTCCATGCCGCTGCACGACAGCGTGCAGGCCGGTATCCGCGATGCGGGCTTCGAATTCTGTACACCTATCCAGGCCTCCACGTTACCGATCGCCCTCAAGGGCCACGATGTCGCAGGGCAAGCGCAAACCGGCACCGGCAAGACGGCAGCGTTCCTGATCGCCGCCTACGAGCGGCTGTTAAAAACGCCGGCTCGTCGACGGCGAAAAACGCAACCCCCGGCTTTTTGCGCTGGCACCCACGCGCGAACTCGCTGTGCAGATTGCCAACGATGCCGAAGTGCTCGGCAAGCACACCGGCCTCAAGATCGGGCTTGCGTTCGGCGGCACGGACTACGAGAAGCAGCGCAGAATACTCGAAGACGGCGTCGATCTGCTGATCGGTACCCCCGGGCGCATCATTGATTACTTCAAACAGGGCGTCTTCAAACTGGACCAGGTCGAGGTCGCCATCCTCGACGAAGCGGACCGAATGTTCGACCTGGGCTTCATCAAGGACATTCGTTATTTGCTGCGCAAGCTGCCGGAACCCGACAAGCGGCTCAACATGTTGTTCTCGGCGACGCTGTCGCAGCGCGTCATGGAACTCGCTTACGAACACATGAACGAACCCGAGCTCATCCGCATCGAGCCGGACAAAGTAACAGCCGACCGCGTGCGCCAGGCGGTATTTTTCCCGTCCAATGAAGACAAGATGCGGCTGCTGATCGGGCTGGTTCGGGAAATGGGCGAAGGACGCATCATGATCTTCGTCAATATGAAGCGCGAAGCAGAGCGCGTGCAGGACTTTCTCGAAGCCAACGGCATTCATGCAAAAGCCATCTCCGGCGACGTACCGCAAAACAAGCGCCTGCGCATGCTGCTGGACTTCCAGAAAGGCGATCTTCCCGTGCTGATCGGGACCGACGTCGCCTCACGCGGCCTGCACGTTCCGGACGTGCACTACGTCATCAATTACGACCTGCCGCACGACGCCGAAGACTATGTGCACAGAATAGGACGAACGGCGCGGGCCGGCGCGGCGGGCGACGCGATCAGCCTTGGCTGCGAATCCTATGTCATGTCGCTGCCCGACATCGAAGCGTACATCGGCCACAAGCTGCCGGTTGCCGCCTACGATCCCGACGATTTGCCGGAGATCATCAGGCCCAAACCGCGGCCGAGAAAGCCCTCCGGCCAGCGCGGCCGACCGGGCGGCGGCCGCTCGGGCGGCGGCAGAAGTGGCGGCAGGAGTGGCGGCGGCAAGCCGCGCTCCGGCGGATCGCGACGCTGACCGGGAAACTAATCGCTGCCACAAGCCGTGGCGGCGGCAGCGGGCCATGCGCGGCTCAGGATGTCTCGGTAAATTCGCTGGCGCGGCCGGCCGTTCGCCTACGCCAGCATATCGGCGACCCTTTCGACACCGCGAAATTGCGAGCCGCGCTTTTTCGGCTGGCTGGTATCCGGCCGTGTCACCGTAACCAGCATCGACACGCCGTACTCCTCGGCGCTCCTTAGCACCGGCTGGCTGTCGTCAACGAACATCGTTGTCTCGATATCGAAACCGACGTCTTCCTGCAGCGCGTGCCAGAACGCCTGGCTTTCTTTTGCATGGCCGTAATTGTGCGAGCTGAACACGCCGTCAAAATAGTCGCCCAGACCGGTCACGGCGTCCTTCAGCCGCAGGGTCTCGGGATGCGAATTGGTCACCAGCAGGACGCGGGTATCTCGACTTGTGAACCGTGCGCAGGAATTCGAGCGCCCCCGGGAGGTAGCCAATTCGATGATTGACGTCGTGGTGCATCTGGACCACGTCGATGCCCAGTCGCTCGGCCCAGTGATCCAGGCAATACCAGTCGAGTCCGCCCTGCACCGAACGATACTGCTCGAACAGGTGCTCGCGCGCTGCCGCCAACGTCATGCCGTTGGCCGCCGCATAGCGGCGCGGCATGAGATCCTTCCAGATGTAGTTGTCGAAGGCGAGATCGAGCACCGTGCCATCCATATCCAGCATCAGGGTCCGGGTGCGTTGCAGTGCGGTTTGCGGGTCGATTTTCATTGTTATACTGCGCGCCCGGATAGCCGGAGAAAAGCATGGATTACAGATCGTTGATCGACCCCGTCGTCGCGCTTGCCGAGGATGCCGGCCGCGCGATTCTCGAAGTCTACTCGACGGACTTTGAGGTGCAAAGCAAGGACGACGCATCGCCGCTCACGCAGGCCGACCTCGCGTCCAATGGCCGCATCATCGAGGGTCTCGGCAAACTCACGCCCGAGCTCCCGATCATCTCGGAAGAATCCGGCCTGCCGGACTACGAGCAGCGCCGGCTGTGGCGGCGCTACTGGCTTATCGATCCGCTGGACGGCACGCGGGAATTTGTTAAGCGCAATGGCGAGTTCACGGTCAACATCGCATTGATCGACGACAAGCGGCCGGTGCTCGGCGTCGTGCACGTGCCGGTGCAGGACAAAACGTATGTTGGCTGCGTCGGCGCCGGCGCGACGCTGCGTGAAAATGATGACGCGGCGCGCCGCATTCAGGTTAGCGGCGCCAGCAGCGACCCCGTTCGCGTCGTTGGCAGCCGGTCTCATCGCGGCGCCAGCCTCGATGCCTTTCTCAGTGCGTCTCGGCGACCACGACATGGTGCCGATGGGCAGCTCGTTGAAATTTTGCGTGATCGCAGAGGGCAACGCCGATATCTACCCGCGCCTCGGGCCAACGTCCGAATGGGACACGGCGGCAGCCCAGGCCGTAGTGGAACAGGCCGGCGGCCGCGTTGTGACGCTCGACGGACGAACGATGGCGTACAATACGAAAGCGGATATCCTGAACCCGCACTTTTTTGTCATCGGCGCGCCCGACCGCGATTGGTTGGCGCTGTTGCCGGACTGCGAGTAGCATGATGGTATGACCGACAAGATCGATACCGAATCGTTTAAGCAACTCGAGCGATTACGCGAGTTGCGTGTCAGTCACCGGGACCTCGACTACCTGATCGATCGTTTGCAGGAAGACCCGATGGTCGACCAGCTGCGAATTCGGCGCCTCAAGAAGCGCAAGCTGCTGCTCAAGGACATGATCGCCAACCTCGAGAGCGAGCTGATACCGGACCTCGACGCCTAGAGCACGGCGTTACCCGCTCAGGGTATCGCAGGAAGTAGCGCACGCGATCGATCGAGGCGCGAGCCGCAGCGCCCCGGACAGGTGCCCTGTCCTGCCCCGTTACAAGGTCAGCTTTCGCAACCGCAGCGCATTGCCTATAACGGAGACGGAACTCAAACTCATCGCCGCCGCCGCGATCATCGGGCTCAACAGAATTCCAAAAAACGGGTACAGGACGCCGGCGGCGATAGGCACCCCGGCCGTGTTGTAGGCGAAGGCGAAGAACAGGTTCTGACGGATATTGCGCATGGTCGCCTGGCTTAGTGCGCGGGCCTTGACGACGCCGAGCAGATCGCCCCGCAAGAGCGTCACACCCGCGCTTTCAATGGCAACGTCGGTTCCTGTCCCCATCGCGACACCAACATCTGCCTGCGCCAACGCCGGTGCGTCGTTGATGCCGTCACCCGCCATCGCAACGATCGCGCCGCCGGATTGCAGCTCGCTCACGATGCGATGCTTGTCTTCCGGGGAGACGTCAGCGTACACCTCGTCGATGCCGATTTTTGCACCAACCGCCTGTGCCGTTACGGCGCTGTCCCCGGTCAGCATTACGACGCGCAGACCTGCTCGATGCAACTGCTCTATTGCTCGTGGCGTGGTGGCTTTTATGGGATCGGCGACGCCGATGAGTCCGGCCGCTTTGCCGTCGACCGCGACAAACATGACCGTCTGCCCTTCCTTGCGATAAGCTTCCGCGGCCTGCACTAGCCGGGTGTCGTGGGCGCCGACAGATTGCATCATTTTTTCATTACCGACGGCGACCGACCTGCCGCTCACCGTCGCTTTTGCGCCTTGGCCCGTAACAGACTCGAAGCCCTGCTGAGAAAAAAGCGTCAGCGATCGTTTCTTCGCGCCCGCGACGATGGCGCTCTGCCAGCGGGTGCTCGCTGGCCGTTCTCGACGGACGCCACCAATGCCAGCAAGGGACTCGTCACTAAAACCATCGAGCGGACTCACCATCACCAGTTCCGGGCGTCCTTCGGTCAGTGTGCCCGTCTTGTCGACAACGACCGTGTCAACCTTCTCGAAGGTCTCGAGCGCTTCTGCATTCTTGATCAGAATTCCGTTCTGTGCGCCCTTGCCGGTCCCCACCATGATAGACATCGGCGTTGCGAGACCCAGCGCGCAGGGACAGGCGATGATTAATACCGCCACGGCGTTGACCGTCGCGTAGGCCATCGCAGGCTGGGGACCCAGCCATGACCACAGTGCAAACGTTAGGACAGCGACCGTAATGACGGTGGGTACAAACCAGGATGCAACCACGTCGGCCAGGCGTTGAATGGGTGCGCGACTACGTTGCGCTTCCGAAACCATTCTTACGATTTGTGACAGCAGCGTATCGTCGCCAACATGGGTCGCGATCATGACAAAAGCGCCGGTGCCGTTGACCGTGCCGCCGACGATCGCGTCACCGCTCCGCTTTGTAACCGGCATCGGCTCGCCGCTGATCATCGACTCATCGACGCTACTGCTGCCGCTGTCCAGTTTGCCGTCCACCGGAACCTTCTCGCCCGGCCGTACGCGCAGACGATCGCCGCTCGCGACCTCGTCAACGGAAATCGCCTCTTCACTGCCATCAGGCCGAATACGGTTCGCGGTGGGCGGCGCGAGCTCGAGCAAGGCACGGATAGCCCCCGAGGTCTGGCTGCGCGCGCGCAGTTCCAGTACCTGGCCGAGCAGGACCAGTGTCGTGATAACGGCCGCCGCCTCGTAGTACACCGCAACCTCACCTGCTGCGCTTCGAAAAGCCTCGGGAAAAATGCCCGGGAACAGGGTTGCAATGAGCGAATACGCGAACGCAACCCCCACACCCAGCGCGATCAGCGTAAACATGTTGAGATTCATCGTCCGTAGCGAGTTGATACCTCTCACAAAGAACGGCCAGCCGCCCCATGCCACAACAGGAGCCGCCAGCGCGAATTGCAGCCATTGCCCCCCACGCACCGGCACCATGCCCTCGAGCGGGCGCCCGGGAATCGCGTCTGCCATCGCGTACAGGAACAACGGCAAGGTCAGCGCGGCGCTAATCCAGAACCGCCGCTTCATGTCATCGAGTTCTGACGTATCTTCTTCGCCCGTCACGACGCCTGCGGGCTCGAGCGCCATGCCACAAATCGGGCAGCCGGAATTTCGGACGTCGCGGACCTCTGGATGCATCGGGCAGGTGTAGACGGTACCGCTGTAGCCGGCAGGGACGAGGTCATACTCGCCGTTCGACTCGTGAGCCACCGCTGCATGCTCTGTGTGGCAACAGCTGTGGTCAGTTGCTTCGTGTTTCTTCATATTCGTTCCACCTTTAGCGCTCGAGATCGCCACAAAAGAAACAGGGCCGGAATCACGATCAGCGTCAATATCGTCGCACTAACCATACCGCCGACCATCGGTGCCGCGATACGTCGCATGACTTCGGAGCCGGTGCCGCCGCCGAGCATGATCGGCAATAGCCCAGCGATAATCGCGGCAACTGTCATCATGATGGGTCGGACCCGCAGTAGCGCCCCGTCGATGACCGCCAGTCGCACGTCTTCGTAGCTTAACCTGCGGCCCTCCGCCTTCGCTGTCGCCGCATGGCGCCGCATTGCCTGATTGAGATAAACCAGCATGACCACGCCAATTTCCACCGCGACCCCCGCCAACGCTATAAAGCCGACGCCGACCGCTACGGACAGATCATAGTCCAACAGGTACAAAAGCCAGACGCCGCCAACCAACGCCATCGGCAGCGTTCCCATGATGATCGCAACCTCGGCGAATCGGCGGAAATTAAGGTACAAAAGAAGGACGATGATGGCGAGTGTCAGCGGGCCGACGACCGATAGCCTGTCCTTCGCCCGCACCATGTACTCGTACTGTCCTGACCAGACGAGTGAGTAACCCGCGGGCAGTGCGACGTTTTCCGCCACCACCTTCTGTGCCTCGGCAACGTACGAGCCAAGGTCCCGGCCGGCGATGTCGACAAATGTCCAGCCATTCAGGCGCGCGTTTTCGCTCTTGATGGCCGGAGGGCCATCGACGACGGTGACCTCAGCAACGTCAGCCAGAGCAATGCGCGCGCCCTCTGGCGTTACAATCGGTAGTAGTTTCAGCTGCTCGACCGAGCCTCTGATGCGCTGCGGATATCGCAGGTTTACAGGATAGCGCTCGAGACCCTCTACCGTCTGCGTGACATTCATGCCGCCGATCGCGGTGCGCACCACGTCCTGAACATCGTCGATATTCAGTCCGTATCGCGAGGCGCGCCGGCGGTCGATATTGATGTCCACGTACCGACCGCCAGCGACACGTTCAGAGTACACGGACGCTGTGCCGGAAACCTTATCGAGAACGCGCTCAAGTTCCTGGCCGATTCCCTGGATAACGGCGAGATCCGGCCCGGCCACCTTTATGCCGACCGGCGTCTTGATGCCGGTCGCCAACATGTCGATGCGGGTCTTGATTGGCATGACCCAGGCGTTAGTAAGCCCGGGATAGTTCACCAGGCGATCGAGCTCGGCACGCAAGCCCTCCGGGGTCAGACCCTCGCGCCACTCATCGCGAGGCTTGAGCTGGATTACCGTTTCGATCATGGTCAACGGCGCTGGATCCGTTGCGGTATCGGCGCGGCCAACTTTGCCAAACACGCTTTTCACCTCGGGTATCGTGCGAATCATTTTGTCGGTCTGCTGCAGGATTTCGCGTGCTTTGTCGATAGACACACCCGGATAGGTCGTTGGCATGTACATCAGGTCGCCCTCATCGAGGGGCGGCATGAACTCGGAGCCGAGCTGTGTCGTCGGCCACAGACCCACGACCAGCACAACGGCCGCCGCACCCAACGTGGCCTTCGGAAATCGAATAATGCCGTGAATGACCGGTCCGTAGATCGCAATGAGCACGCGGTTGATCGGATTCTTGTGTTCCGGCGTAACCCTGCCCCGAATGAAATACCCCATCAGCACGGGAACCAGGGTTACGGAGAGGCAGGCGGCTGCGGCCATCGCATACGTTTTCGTAAAAGCGAGCGGCGCAAACAGCCGTCCTTCCTGGGCCTCGAGCGTGAATACGGGGAGAAAGCTCAGCGTGATGATGACCAGTGAGAAAAACAGAGGTGGCCCGACTTCGCTCGCGGCATCCCCCATGATCCGCCAACGGTTTTCGTCGGTGAGTGGCTCATTCTCAATATGCTTGTGGACGTTTTCGACCATGACAATTGCGGCGTCCACCATCGCCCCGATCGCAATCGCGATCCCCCCAAGCGACATGATGTTGGCATTGATGCCCTGTAAGTGCATTACGATGAAGGCCGCCAGAATGCCGACCGGCAGACTCAAGATGATTACCGCCGACGATCGCAGGTGAAAAAGAAACAAAGCGCAAACCAGCGCGACAACCAGGAACTCCTCCAACAGTTTTTCCTGCAGCGTCCCGACAGCGCGATCGATAAGCGAGGAACGATCGTACGTGGTGACGATTTCCACGCCCTCTGGCAGGCTGCGCGACAAGTCGGCCAACTTTTCCTTCACGCTATCGATCGTCTTCGACGCATTCTCTCCCCATCGCATTACGATGACAGCACCGACAACCTCTCCTTCGCCATCGAGCTCCGCAACGCCACGGCGCATTTGCGGACCGAGCCGAATTTCCGCAACGTCGGAGAGCACCAGCGGGGTGCCTCTCGCGTTGACGCCAAGCGGTATAACTGACAAGTCATCGATGCCCTGCAAATAGCCGCTGGCACGTACCATATACTCAGCCTCCGCCATCTCGATGACCGAGCCGCCCGCCTCCTGGTTGCCGGCTCTTATAGCCGCTCTCACCGTATTGATGGTCAGGCCAAAAGCGCGCATCTTGTCCGGATCGATGACGACCTGATACTGGCGCACCATCCCGCCTATCGTGGCGACTTCTGCCACACCCGGCACCGTCTGCAGTTCGTATTTGAGGAACCAGTTCTGAAGGCTCGTCAGCTCCGAGAGTTCGTGCTTACCCGTGCGATCAACGAGCGCGTACTCGTAGATCCAGCCAACGCCCGTCGCGTCCGGCCCCAGGGTGGGCTTCGCGGTATCCGGCAGCTGCCCGGCCACCTGGCTCAGGTATTCGAGCACCCGGCTGCGTGCCCAATAGAGATCCGTCCCGTCCTCGAAAATAATGTAGACGTATGAGTCGCCAAAAAACGAATAGCCTCGCACCGTTGCGGCTTTGGGCACGGATAGCATCGCCGTGGTCAGCGGGTAGGTGACCTGATCCTCAACAACCTGCGGCGCTTGCCCCGGAAACGACGTCTTCACAATGACCTGGACGTCCGAGAGATCAGGCAACGCATCGACCGGTATCTCTCGTACCGAGTAAGCACCCCAGGCAATCAGGAATCCGGCGGCGAGCAACACCAGCACACGATTGTTGATCGACCAGCGAATAAGCCGGGTGATCACTACTCTGTCCCCTGCTGGTGCTGGCTGTGATCCGGGGGCTCATCGTTGAGATCATCGGCTTCAGGGAGCCGGGTCGCATCGCTGGGAGTGCCCTGCATTCGCGCCAGGGCCGAGTCGATATTTGACTCGGAGTCGATCAGGAACTGACCGGATACCACCACCCGGTCTCCTGCCGCGACGCCCTTTTGAATCGCGACACGATCACCCGACTCGATACCGATTTCAACCGGCTGGGCCCGGAACCGACCCTCGCCGAGCGCAACCACCACCCGATCAACCAATCCGCCGCGTATGAGCGCCTCGCGCGGCACGTGCACGACCTCGCCGCGACTGTCACCCTGTAGGGTCACGCGCGCAAACATATTGGGCCGCAGCGATTCCGCGGCGTTGTCGAAACGGAGCCTGACGCGGAGCGTTCGCGTTGTCGGATCAAGTTCCGGGTATACGTAATCGACGGTGCCGTGCAGTTTCTCGTCAGGCAGAAAGTCGAGCTCAACCATCGCCATCTGGCCCGGCTTGACCCATGCCGCCTGCCGCTCGAAAACTTCTGCCAGCACCCAGACCTTGTCCAGTTGCGCGACGGACATGATCTCGGTCGACGGCGTGACGTAGATCCCTTCGCGGACGCCCAGGTGCGCGATCACACCATCGACATCCGCGTAGACACGGATGCGCTGTCGGACGGTGCGCTCCTTGTCGAGGCGAACGATCTCGCCGTTTGGCACGCCGAGCGCCGCGAGGCGCTCTCGGGACGCTTGCAGCAGCATTTTGTTACCGCTGCGCAGCGCCAGAAGGTATTCCTCCTGTGCGTTGACCAGCGTCGGTGAATAGATTTCGAATAGCAGCTGTCCTTTTGCAACAGGGTCACCGCTGGCGGTGGTTGCGAGCCTCTCAATCCAGCCTTCGACACGCGTGTGGACGTGCTGGACGGTATCCTCGTCGTACGCGACGTAACCCACCGTCTCTATGCGCTGCGACAGCTGCCCTCGCCGTGCCCTGGCCGTTCGCACACCGAGGTTGCTGACGACGGTGGGGTCAATGGACACGACGCCCGGCTGAGGATCCTTGTCGTCGGCAAACACCGGCACCAGGTCCATGCCCATTGGCGACTTGCCGGGTTCATCCCGGCGATAGTTCGGGTCCATCGGTGCGACCCAGTACAGGGGCTCCGGGCTACCGCCGGCCGATTCGGCCAAGCGGGGTGTTGCACCCATTGAGCGGCCAATCAGTACGCCGACGGCAACCGCCGATACGATCAATACAACGAAAACCGCGGTTTTTTTCATCGGGGCAACCCTCCGAGATTGGCCAGCGCGGCATAACTTTGTGCGCGCTCTACCTGCAGCCGAATGTGGTCAATTCGCGTATTCAGGTCGTCAATACAGGCACGCATGACGTCGGCGAAGTCGCCGCGGTCACTTTGATACGCGAACATCGAGGCCTCCGCGTTGGCCTTCGCTTGAGCGAGAATACGGGTGTCGTACAACGACAAGCGACGCGTCAGGTCCTGCCAGCGTGTATGTTCGGCGGCGAGCTCGCGTTGCAACAACCGCCGTGACTGTTCACGCAGCGACCTGGCGGCACTGCGCTCCTGCAGCGCGGCTGACAGCGTGCTGTCTACCGACTTCTTTCTGAAGAACGGCAGATCAACCGTGACGCCGAGACTGACGAAATCCGAACGCGGCTGACCCGGGAGCAGGAAGCCCTCACGGTAGCTGTAGCCAAGTTCCAGCGCCCAGGCAGGCTTGTTTCGCTCGTTTGCCAGGTCGACGCCGGTGTTTCGCGCCAGTACCTGGGCGTCTGCCGCCCGCAGCGCCGGATGCCTCAGTAATGCCTCCTCCAGAGACGCAAGCGATGGCACCCTGTCCCAGTTCGGCAAGGTCGGCGCGAGCGGTCGCGCTGCTGCGTCTCCGACCCATTCGCCAAGCGCCGCCAGTGCGCGCCCGCGCTGGCGCTCGATCTCGATCAGGCGATCGTCAAGCCGGCTGAGCTCAAGCTCGGCCCGCAGCACATCCTGCTGACCTTTGCGGCCAACTGAATACAGCGAACGCGTGACCGCCTCGAGGTCGTCGAAGAACGGGCGCGACTCGGACACGAGTTGGTGGGCCTGCTCCCAGTAATAGAGATCCAGCCACGCGCGCCGCACCGCGGTCAAGAACATCACGACCACGCGCCGCGGCATTCTCGTTCATTTCGTCGGCGAGCAGGTCAAGCTGACGCGTACCGAATGAGCGGGTCTTGCCCGCAGGGAACGCCTGCCGCAATCCAACCGCTGCGTGGGTCATGCCCTCGGTTCGAAAACCGCCGGACTCGACCGGAAAATTGTTAAGGCCTATCCGCAGCGTCGGGTCAGGCAACTCGCCGGCAACCACCGCTCGCGCCGCTAGCGCGGCGGCCTTCGCCGTCATGGCCTGCTGCCCGGGCTCGCTGGCTGCGGCCAGATCCTCGGCCTCTGCAAGCGTCAGGGGCACGCGCTGCTGCGCCTCTGCGCCCGTTACGAATAGCGCGCTCGCCAAGAGCAATACGTACAGCAATTGCATACGCCGCTGTTCGAGGCGTACGTACTTCAATTCGGGCGATCGCCCGCAAACAAAAAACATGGGTTGAACTCCTGCGTAAGAAACCGGAAGGGTTTACGGCAAGGAGTCGACTATTTCAGATAGATGCAGAACAGGACGTGCAGCGGTGGCGAGCTGCCGCAGATATCGGGCGGGTCCGACCGAGGGCCCACGTGCCGAGCTGCGCGTGCAGGCACGTTTGCGACCGCGGGCGTTGTAACAAGCGCTAGTTCAGCGGCGGGCTTGAATTCAAGCTGGCCACCCCGGGTGTCGACGCTGGCTGCCACCACATCGCAACAGTCGGGCTGCGATGTCGCGCAAGGGGGTTTCGCTGTCGCCTTTCCGTGACCATGATGCGCGGCCATTTCGTGTTGCTCGGCCGGCGGGCAATGCGGACAGTCGTCTTCGACCTGAAAGGCCATTGCGCACGGCAAAACCGCCATGTTGATCCACACTATCGCCAGCAGCCCGAGGACGTTGCGTCTCAGGGCCGTCATTCTTTGCCGGGCGGATATTTGGCTCAACATACGACCTTTTTAGTACGTTAGCGCCTGCAGCGCAAGGAACAGGGCGGGCAGATCACGACAGATCGTCAAGCGTCCAGCCCTAATTCCCTGGCCCGATGTGCCCCTGGCCGCGCTCCCGGGCGAGCGCGACCTGCTTGCGCCGCTCCTCGAGGCGGGCGCGACGGTCGGCGTCGGTATCGTTGATACACCGCGGACAGGAGACGCCCTCGCGGTAATGCGGTGACGCCAGGTCCTCGCTGCCCAGTGGCCGGCGGCAGGCGTGGCATTGCACATAACCCCCCTCCGCGAGGTCGCGATCGACCGCCACGCGCGTGTCGAAAACGAAGCATTCGCCGTTCCAGCGATTGTCATCTGCCGTCACGGTTTCGAGGTAATTGAGAATGCCGCCCTCAAGCTGGTAGACCTCGTTGAAGCCGAGCTCCAGCATCAGCGCGCTGGCTTTTTCACAGCGAATGCCACCGGTGCAGAACATCGCCAGCGGCCGGTCCTTCGTCGTTGCCGCCAGCTCTTTTGCGAACTCAGGAAATTCGCGAAAGCTGTCGTTGCCAGGATCGATAGCTCCCGGAAACGTGCCCACTTCGTGTTCGTAATGATTGCGCGTGTCGATAACGAGTATGTCGGGGTTTTCGAGCAACGCGTTCCAGCGCGCGGGCGGTACGTGTTGTCCGGTTTGCCGATGAGGCAGGATATCCGGGCGGCCGAGGGTGACGATCTCCTTTTTGACACGCACGCGCAGGCGACGAAACGGCGGCTCCTCTGACTCGGTCCAGCGCGCATCGAGCTCTTCGCTCACGCCGACACGCGCTTTCAGCCAGGCGAGCACCCGGTTGATCGCGGCCCGGTTGCCGGCGAGGGAGCCGTTAAAGCCTTCGCTCGCGACCAGCACGGTGCCAAGCAACGCCTGCTCGCAGCACAGCGATTGCAGCTCGTCACGAAGCATCTGCGGATCAGCAACATCAATGAAGCGATAAAACGAAACAACGTTCATGCCAGAACCTGCTAACCGGGCTCGGCAACCGTTAGCGACAGGATGCTGTGGCGGATCTCCTCGCCCAGCACGAGGCGCGCGTCGGCACCGATACTCTTTATATTCTCATCGAAGACGATGAGCCCTTCGGCATTGCGGCGCAGCACCTCCATCTCCTGCAGCGTCTTGATGAAATCGTGAAACAGCGACTTGCTGAAAAAGTCGGGTGAGTGCAGGCCATAGATCATCGACAGGCGTTCGGCACTTTGCTGGCAGAGCGTTTCGAGGCGGCTTCGCGACAGTGTGCCGTTGCCATGGCTGACCAGGATGGCTATGACCAGGTAGAAGCGCTGCAGCATTGGCACCATCGACTGCCCCAGCATCAGGAGCTGAAAGGCTTTCTCGGAGCCGGTCGGCGGACGTACCAGGATATTTTCCAGTTCGCCCTGCTTCAGAAGGTCCAGGTCGATTAGCGCCCCGATCGCGTCCGACGTTACGGCATCGATCTCCTTAGGCTCCCACTTCAGGCTGAGTTCTTTTTTCATGAACGGGTAGATAAGGCGAACCAGGCGCTGCAGCTCGCTGTGCCCGAGCTGCCGCCCCTGGATAAAGCAGCAGGCCACCGACGCCGGCACCGCCAGGAGATGCAGGATGTTGTTTCGAAAATAGGTCATCAGCACGGCCGTCTGCTCCGCCATGTGCACGACTTCGCCCATCGGATGTGTCGTGCGACTGATAACGTCGAGCTGCTCGCCGTGCTCAATGATTCGTTCGGGCGTCCAGTCCGGCAACGTTACCGAGTCGGAATACGAGAAGCGCTTCATGAGATCGATGCTCAACTTAAGCTGTCGACAGAGCTCATTGATGCCGATTTTTTGCTTGGGCGTGGCGAGCAGCACATACGCCAGCAGGCTGATGGGCGTCACGGCCGCAGCGGCGTTGATACCGCTCATGATCTTGGTGCCGATTTCGTCGACGATTCCAGCCAGCCAGGGCGGCCGTTCGCCGTTCACCGATTCGTGCTCGCGCCACTCAGGGTGCCTTTGGTCGAGCACGTCGGTCAGTTCAATGGGTTCGGCAACGTTTACATAGACATTGCCGAAATGTTCGCGCAGCGACTTGACCGAGCGAATCAGCCCGCCCACCGACTCTTTTTTCTTTTCCGCGCCAGCCATCTCGCTGATGAAGGAGTCGCCTTCGATGAGCTTTTCGTAGCCAAAATAAATCGGCACGAACACGACGGGGCGTCGCGGGTTCTTTATGTACGAATTGATCGTCATGACCAGCATGCCGCCTCGCGGCGCGAGTAATCGACCCGTCCGGCTGCGACCGCCCTCCACGAAATACTCGATCGAGTGACCCCTGATCAGGATCTGGTGCAGGTAGGCGTCGAATACCGCCGCGTAGAGACGGTTGCCCTTGAAGCTGCGGCGCAGAAAGAACGCGCCGCCCCGCCGCAAAATGGCGCCAACGACCGGCATGTTCAAATTGATGCCGGCCGCGATGTGCGGCAGGTGCAGGCCTTGTTCGTAGACGATGTAACCCCACAGCAGGTAATCGAAATGGCTGCGGTGGCAGGGAACATAGACAACTTCCTTGTTGCGGGCGACATCATGCAGTCGCTCGACGTGATTCAGTTCGATGCCGTCATAAATGCGATTCCACAACCATTTCAGGAATCGCTCTATCACCCGGATCGTCGGGTACGAGATGTCGGCCGCGATCTCCAGCGCGTATTTCTTTGCCTTGTGTCGCGCTACCTCTTGCTTGCGAAAGTCATCGCCGGCTTCGGCCATGATCACGCGACGGACTTCCGGGGTGCGCAACACCTGGTCGATCAGGGTCCGGCGATGCGAAAGGTCGGGGCCGACGGTGGCAACGCGGCGCTGGCGAAAGTGGACGCGCAGAATTCGCGAGACTTTCCGATACGCGATGGCAGCATCGCGGTCGCCGATGTCAATGGATCGCAACGGCAGGGCGTGACTAAAGCGCAGCAGCGTGTTTCGACCGAGCACCAGGGTCGCGAAAAATTTCCGGGTGCGGCCAACCACATCCCAGTCTTCCGAGAACAGCAGCTTGACCAGAGAGCCTTCTTTCTCGGGCGACCGACCCCAGTAAATAGCAACCGGAATCAGCAATAACTCCTGGTCACACTGCTCGGCGGCTTCGACCAGTCGCAGTAGCCGACGAGACCCTGTCTTGCGTGGGCGCCGATACAGGAAGCCCTCCAGCGGCCGCAGTACAACGAAGCGCTTGTGGTCTTCAGTGCCGCAATAATCGAAAGTGCTGGTGGGCGACGGCAACCCGTGGACGCGACAGGCGCGTTCCAGCGCAAGCAGGTCGGCCAGTCCCCCGGTCTCCAGCACATAACAAACCGCGGCGTTTTTGTCGGTAACTAATTCTGCCGGTACGTCGGGTTGCACCACCGGACGTGCCCATAGCGAAAACAGCTTTCCCGCCAGCCAGTAAAAGGGTCGAAAAACCAATCCCGCAGCATTCATGGCGAGCAAGTCTACCGGAATCCGGCGGCAGCCGCCCTGCGTCAAATCAAGGCTGTAGTGTGCTTCAGGCTGCGATAGAAAAGACGCAGCATGACGAATGCGTGTTCGACTGGCCGCCTCGTGCTGATTCGTTGTCGGGCGACGCGGATCAGTGTGGCAAACAACGCGCGCATGCGCTTCATTCACTTGATCCAGTGAGTTCGTCGTTGGTTTGAGGTGGCCGTTGACGGGCCGAGGAAAAAGCGCGGGGATGCAGGTTCGCGCGTGAAAGATGCGCCTGGAGCGGAACGCCCCAGGCGCAACAGGCATCAGTCTTTCATCTTGTCTGCGATAGCCTTGTCAGCCTCTTCTTTCTTTTTCATCAATAGCTCTTCGGCGGACTTCGCCTTATCCATGGCGCCTTCCTTCATGTCCATCGCGCCTTCCTTCATGTCTTCCATTGCGGTCCCGGCCTTGTCCATTGCGTCGTCCGCCATCTCTGCGGCCGCGCCGGCTGCGTCGTCCATGGCCTCACCCGCGGAGTCCATCGCGCCTTCAGCAGCATCCATCGTGTCGCCGGCGAGCTCTTTGGTTGCGTCCATGGTATCGCCTGCCGCCTCTTTGGCCGCGCCCGCCGCTTTATCCATCGCGCTCTCGCCGCCAGCGTCTTTGCCGCCGCAGGCAAACAAGGTCAGAGTCATTATCAATACAAACAGTTGCTTCATGCATTTCTCCTAACGCCGATTCAATCGGCTACGTGATTTATGAAAAGGGTCAAATACTCATTTATTTCATCGATATTGGCCGTCAGCCTGTGGTCTCCGTCGACCACGTGCAGCGTGGCGCTGCAATCACGAGCAAAACGAATACTGTGTTCTAAGGGGACAATATCATCATGCCATCCGTGCACAATGCAAATCGGTATGGACGGCGCGGCTGGTGTCAAAGCCTCGAATCCCGGCATATAGAAAGCCGGCGCCAGCAGGAACAACCCCGCCGCACCCAACTCGGCGTGCCGCCGCGGTGGCCACATGGCCGCCCATGCTGGACCCAACCAGTATCAGCCTGTCGTCGATCTGCGCGCATTCCCGGCAGAGCTTCGCCGCCCGCTCCCCGGGGTCAGCGATGCCCTGGTAGTCGATGCTGTCAGCCTGGCAGCCGATCGCCCTGGCCCGTTCGGCCATCGCCCGAATCTTCGTCCCCCACGGGCCACTCTCCTGGCCGTGTGAAAAAATCACTGTCGTCATATCAGTATTCCATCCCCGCTATCGCACTGTTCTTCAATATGGCGCACCAGCAGCCAGTCCCGGTCCTGGCCCCAGGTAACGAAATCACCGAGGCACAGCGTTGGCACGCCCCAGGTACCTCGGGCCATCATGGCCTCGCGGTTTTCCTCGGCCTCGACGCGCCAGCCCTCGTCGTCCAGCGCCGCCCTGGCCCCCGGCCAGTCGAGGCCTGTTGTCGCGACGACTTTTTTCAGACCGGCATCGCTCGCCACGTCGATTCCCTGCGACCAGACGGCTGCCCCCGCGTGCAGCAGGAATTCCCGGCCCAGCTTCCGCGCCTCTGCGTAGTGAAACACCGCATGGCAGCGCTCAACGCCGGCGCCGAGCGGGTCCCTTATCGTGCCGAAATCGAGGCCATGGTATTCGGCGACACGCAGGGCGTCCTTGATGATATAGAGCTGCTTTTGCCTGGGTAGCTGCATGCCGCGCATCAGCATTGGCAACACCGGCCGCAGGCGCAGTTCAAGGCCAAACGCGTCCGCAATTTTGTAGATGCGCGGCAGCAACAGGTAGGAATAGGGACTGCGAAAAGAGTAAAACAGCTCGAGCGGCGGCAGGCGCTTCGCCGCATTGGGCGGCACGACCGGCAGGGTGATCTGCATCGCCTGGCGTAAAGACGCCGGCCGTGACCCTGCGGCAACATCCCGGGCAACGCCGAGCGCCTGCAGCCGCTCCAACAGGAACGGCAACCGATCGATACCCCAATACCATTCGTTCGCATAGCAGAGCATCGCACTATTGTAGTGACCAAGACGTCGCTCTACAGACTGCGACTCACTGATCAAGGCGTTTGCAACACCTTTCGACTCGGCACCGAGATGTCGGCGCGACGCCGCTTCTGCGTCACCGCGCCAGTACACCGACAAGGCTTGCAGCAACTCCTCATTGAAATTCGCCGCGCCAAGACCGCTGGCAAGCGCATCCAGCATTGCGAGACGATGCTCGACCGGCGGACTATCGCCCCTGTCCAGGAACGGCACGCCCAACTCGCGCGCCAGGCGACGGCAGTCCTCGATCGCGTATTCGGCCAACATCTCTGCGGCAGGCTGATAGTCGCCACCACGTGACTCCGAGAGGTACAAGCAGAGCTCGATGTCGTAGTCCTCTGCAAGGCCGGGCAGCCAGCACGACAGCAAGTAGGAATAGGGATCGTCGAGTTGCAGGAACCCGCTGATACGGTGCGGCTGCCTGAACACGCGGCGCCGCGTTTCTCTGAACCAGCGTGTGCCCGCCCGCATTCCGGGACTGAGAATCGTTTTGAGGAGCAGCGAGCGCACTATCTCTTTCGCGCTCACGGCTCATCCCAGCTGGCCGAGGGCTTCCAGAGTAACTCGTCGAGCCCGGGTTCCCAGCGGTACTTTTTCATATCGACCTTGCCATTGACAACACGTCACGCCCTCCGTCCTGCAAACGCTCACACTGGATGCGGAAATGCCGGCTGTTCGGGTCGAACGCGCTCTTGCCTGACGCCGTGATGATACGGTGCCACGGCAGTTCCAGGTCGTCGGGTGCGTGACGCAAGGCATAGGCAACCTGTCGCGCGCCGCGGGGAATACCGGAAATTTCGGCAATCTGACCATAGTTAGCGACGCTGCCACGCGGAATCTCAAGGATGGTCTCCCAAATGCGCCGCAGACGTGTTTCGCGATCCACTGGCAGTGACTCAGGTCAGGCCGAGGCGGGCCTGGATCTCACGCTTTGCATCGCGCAGCACGGTGTCCCGGTCCAGCGACTCCAGGATAAGCTTTACGACCTGTTTCGGGCCGCCGTCGCCCCAGGATTTTCCTTTTGCGAGGTACTCGCCCGCCGCGCGGCCGACGAGGTAGGTACTGTAATAGGCGATCGCGCCCTGCGCGCCCGCCGTCAGCACGGTGGACAGGCCGAGCGTGCCGACTTTCAGTGCACTCGACACGAAATGCAGCGCCCATACCGTACCCATGAGCGCGGCGGATTCGGCCACGATGACTTTCACGATCGAGCCCGCTTCTTTTTGGCTGAGTGGCAAATCGTAAACTTTCGACAGGTGCACGACCATACCGACATCGATAAACGCCGCAGCAAACAGATCCGCAACGGGGACCGGATTGAACGCCACCGCAATGCCCTTGCCGACACAATAGGTACGCACCAGCTTGTCGCCGAGCTCCTGCCGCGCGGCAAGAATACGCCGTCCCACCTGATCGGACAGATCGGCCGCGAACAGGCTGGCGTTAAGTGCCGCCAGTGTCTTGCCCTCGGCTTCCAGGATCTCCCAGAGCTTGAGCCGCAATTCGGCAACGTCCGGCGCTTGCGTTCGTGTCGACATCGTCTCGTTGCCGCTGGCGTCAACCGCGACCACGGTCTGCGGCCGCGGGGCAGCAGACGTCGCAATGACATGGCCGGCGTCGATAATGCCAGCGGTCTTGTCGCGTATTGAACGCAGCAGCGCCTGGCGCTCCTCGCCGGTGTACTGATCGGCCTTGTTAAGGACAACGAGCACCGGACGCCCTTGCGACAGTAACGCTTTCAGTGCGTCGAGCTCGGTGTCGGTGATGTCGCTATCGAGCACAAACATGACCAGGTCCGAGCGACCGGCGACCTCTTTCGCGAGTGCCTCGCGATCTTCACCGCCCGCCTCGTCGAGCCCCGGCGTGTCAATAAGAAAAACGCCGCCCGCCTCCACCTGGTTCCAGGCGTGCATGGACGAATGCCGGGTCTCGCCATGCAGAGGGCTCACGCTAAAGGCCGTTTCGCCGATCATTGCGTTGAGTAGCGACGACTTGCCGGTGCTGACCCGGCCGAATACCGACAAGTGCAGGTGGCCGTGCTCGATTTTGTCGAGCATCGCCTGGACCGAGTCGTAGTCGCGGGCGAGCGAATCGCGCACGCCGTCAGGCAGCCGCGAATCGTGCACCAGTTCGCGCAGGCTCTCGCGTGCGAGACTCAAGTGATCCGCGCCACCATCGGACTGTGGCTCAGTCGCGTTTTTCTTCCAGCGCCATTCTGGCAACGCGGCCAACGCCCGCTTCCAAATGCTCACTGATGCGCTCCTCGAATTCTTTGCTGGCGGTCGCGGGCACCAACTCCCCATGACGGGACAGCGATAACACCAGGCTTCGTCCCAGCGCGTCAAAAATCAGACCGTAGGCGACGGCATGCACGAGACCACCGGCAACGGTACCCAGTCCGGGAAAAGCTTTCAGGCCATTGCCGGCGACGGCCAGCGACAGCGGCAATGCACGCCCCACGCGGCTCTGGCTCAAGGACAGGAACTCCTCGATATCAAGGTCGCGGGGCACCACGCCGTACAGCCGGCAAAGCGCCTGCGTCATCGTCGTGCCGACGTATCCCTGGATGAGAATATCGGTTCCCGGGCTGATCGCCGCCAGTGCGCCTACGATGGCCTTCTGCGTGCTGCTGCGAATGATCTGCTCGGCGCGCTGCTGCCGATACTCTGCCT
Organism: uncultured Gammaproteobacteria bacterium; assembly: GCA_963807845.1. Taxonomy (GTDB): domain Bacteria; phylum Pseudomonadota; class Gammaproteobacteria; order Steroidobacterales; family Woeseiaceae; genus UBA1847. The sequence continues at coordinate 36,056 of CAWEDS010000028.1, read as the reverse complement.
CAGCGTCCGCCAGGCGCGCGGCGGCCATTTGAAAGACGGCACGTTCCCGCCGCTGGTCGAGGGGTGCCGTGTCGCCTTCGAGCAAGCGGTTGATGGCAACCACCAACACGCCGATGTCGGCGGGACGACTGCGGCGCACGGTGCGCTCCTGGCCATCGGGCCGACGCTCGATCAGCTCCTGCTCGCCGCCTGCCGTTACCGCGACGACACGGTCGCGCTCGAGATCGCCGCCAACCGCATCGACGCGTTCCAGCAGGCTCTGCATCAGCGTCGCTTGTTCCTCGCCACTGAAACGATCCGCCTTGTTGAGCACCAGCACCAGCGGCTTGCCAAACGCCAGCAGTGCCTCGATAGACTGCATCTCGGCGCGCGTCAGGTCACCGTCGCAAACAAACAGGACGACATGGGCGCGCATCGCCTCGTCGGCCGCGAGTGCGGATAGCGCGCCACCCACGCCACCGATACCCGGCACATCACAAAGGAGTATTTCGTTGCCCGCCTCGTTCTGCCAGCGAAAGTGCCGCACGTCGTCCGTCGATCCGCCAACGACGTCAATCTGCACATTGGCTTCCGGCACCAGCGCCTTGATCAGCGAGCTCTTGCCGCTGCTGATTTCGCCGAAGAAACACAGGCTGATGGTGCCGTCCTGCCGACGAGCGGCCAGCTCCTTGAGCTCCGCCTGCGCCGTGGTGACATCGACGCCGGCGGCCTCGGCCTCTTTGATCCGCTGCTCGATTTCCAGCCTCGTCAGCGGGCCGGCCGATGACGCTTTCGCCGTTACCCGCCGGCGGCGTACGACGAGCCGCCAGATCAGCCACAGCGCCGTGATCGCCAGTAGCAGCACCGTCGCCACGTAGGCATACAGCAACACGGGCGGTCCGGCTTTCAGGCGGTCCCAGACGTTCAATGCGGATTCGGAGATGAACAGCAGCGCCGCCATCGCGACGACAAACACCAGCGCGACGGTTACGGCAATGGTGATCCGAATGAAGCGATCGAGTTTCACCGGCTGGTTCTGCTCAGAGCCGGGTCTCGACCCATCGATCGATCTTCTCGGCCAGCATCGACAGCGGCATCGCGCCGTCCTTCAGCACCTCGGTGTGAAATTTCCTGACGTCGAATTGATCGCCGAGACGGGCCTCGGCCGCATCGCGTATCTCGCGAATTTTCAGCTGCCCGATCTTGTAGGCCAGCGCCTGCCCGGGAATCGCCATGAAGCGCTCCGCCTCGGCAACAGCGCGCGCTTCGGCGACAGCGGAGTTCTCAAACATGTAGTCGAGCACCTGCTGGCGGGTCCAGCCTTTGGCGTGAATACCGGTGTCGACGACCAGGCGAATCGAGCGCCACAGCTCGGCGTTCAGGCCGCCGAAATACTGGTAAGGATCCGTGTAGACGCCCAGCTCCTTGCCGAGCGACTCAGCGTACAGCCCCCAGCCCTCGGAGTACGCGGTAAACCCGCCGTAGCGGCGAAACTCCGGCAGGTCCTCGTTTTCACGCTGGATCATTATCTGGAAATGGTGGCCCGGAATCGCCTCGTGCAGGAACAGCGACTCCATCGCCCACTTGCCGCGCGCTTTGAGGTCATAGGCGTTCGCATAGAAAACACCGGGTCGCGAACCGTCGGCCGTGCCCGACATATAGGATCCACCGGCCGCTGATCGCTCACGGAATGGCTCGACGCGGCGAACTTCGAACGCCGTTTTCGGAAAAATCTCGAACAGGTCCCGCGATAATTCGGTGATGTGATCCGTCATGTCGCGGTAGCCCTGAATCAGCTCATCCGCCTCGTCGAAAAAGAACTGCTCGTCGGTGTTGACGAACTCGAAAAAGTCTTTCAGGTCACCATCGAAGCCGACCGTTTCCATCACGCCACGCATCTCGCTTTGAATGCGCGCCACTTCATTCCGTCCAACCTGGTGGATTTCCTCCGGCGTCAGGTCCGTCGTCGTGCGCAGCCGAACCAGGTAGGCATACCACGCCGCGCCGTTAGGCAGGGCCGACAAGCCCACCGTTTCGCGCGCCGCGGCGAGATAGTCGTCGCTTAAAAAATTGGCCAGTCGCTCATAGGCCGGAATGATCGTGCCACTGATCTTGTCCTTGTAAGCCGCCGTAAGACGCTCGCGCTCTTCATCGCTGAAGCTGTCGGGCATGTTCTGCACCGGCGCATAGAAACTGCTGTCCTCGGGATCGTCGACCCGCTGCGATTCGAGCTGCGGAATGAGCTTCTCCATCAAGATGCGCGGCTGCACGACGCCTTGCCGAACACCCTCGCGCATATTCGCAATGACCTGGTCAATGTTGATTGCGAACTGGTCGGCGCGACTCAGGAAATCGTCGTAATCCTTGACGGTTGCGAAAGGATGCGCGCTCGCGCCACTGCCGAGTTGCACGAAGAAACTCGTCAGCGAATAAAACTGGTTGATCGGCTGCAGATGAGACGGGAACTGGTAGCCTTCGAGCGACTGCTCCCTGTTGATGCGAAACAGGTCGTAGCTCAGCTGCTCCTGGTAGTCGAGCTGATCGCGGTCGATCAGGAGCAATCGCTGCAAAAACTCTTCGTCCATGGCCTTCGCCGCCGCGCGATACTCGGGGCTGTTCGAATTTGCCAGCCGGTCGTTGTAGCGATAATCACCGATGAAGGTTGCTCGCAGCGGATTCATCTCGAGGCTGCGCTCGAAATGCTCGTCGAACAAAGCGCCAAGTGACTGTGCCGCGTCGATCGCGGGCGCGTCAGGCGGCGCCTGATCCTGTGCGCCACCGCAAGCGGCGACAAAGAGGAGCGCAGCCAGAGCGGCTGGGCCAAAAATTTTCATGATGAGATTTCCTGATTCCGGATCAGACGATCATAAACCCTGGCCCCCGCTCTGCAAAATTACCGGGGTCGGGTGCGACCCTGTTCAGATTGCTGTCCGGAAAACCGAACCGCTATCTGTAGGTTGCGGCGCGTGGGGCCGCTGATGTCGCCAGTATGCCGAGACCGCCTGAAAACGCCTCCGGGCCGCCAACAGCGTGCACAGGACAGATCCTGTACAGCTCACAACCTGGGCCAGCGCCCATTTACCACGAGCTGATCGCCTCCCGGCCGGCAGCCGCACCACCTGCCCTGCAACACGAGAACGACGACTCAGGCGCAGTTCGCGATTGACGGTGCAAACGCGGTACTGGCAACTCGGCAGCCGCTCGCCGTCAGGTGCAGGGTCAGCGAAATCGGTTCGTTACTGCCGCTGGGATGAAAAACGAGCAGGATGGTAATGCCCTGCTCCTTGCCGTCGGCGCGACAACTGACGCCGGCATCGCATTGCACGACAAAGCGTTGATCCGCGAAAGCACCGAGGTCATCCAGCGCGTAAAAATAGGCCAGTACCTGCGAACGAATTTTTTTCGCCAGCATCGCATCGGTCGGGCTCAAAGACTGCCCACCTGGCCGCTTTGGCAATCGCGTTGACGATGTTCAGGCAAAAACGTCGCACCGGCAGGCTGGCGAACTCCCGGTGCGCCTCGGAGCCGCGACTCAGGGTGACTGACCCGGCCAGCTGCGCTCTGCGCGCCGCCCCCGACACGAGCGCGTTGATCCCCGCCCGCTGCAATAGCTGGCGCTCGTCATCAACGATGTGAATGGCCGGTTGCAGCGTGCGGTGCAGCGCGAAACACGCCTGATCGAGGTCCTGCCAGGGGCCGAGCGTTCGATCGAGCTTGCAGAGCAAGCCGGCGATGGCGCCACCCGCGGGTTTCGATGGGGCGGCGGGGTCTTGAGGGTCCGCAACCCGCGGGAAGTAAGCCAGCATGTTCGGGCTCGCATACCCCAGTTCGCGAACGCCCCGTATGGCCTGCCGGGCGTCGCTCCAGGCGGCATTGGGATCAACCAGCAACATGGCCCCGCGATGCCGGCAATAAAGCTCCGCGGCAAGAATAGCCGTTGGCCCGGCGTCGACGCCTTTGCCGGGCGGTGGCAGGTATAAGAGGTCGAAGTTTTCGACGTCGTCCAAAGCGAACAGGCCCGTGCGCGCTTTTCGCGAACCGATCAGGTCATAGTCCGTCAGCTCACGACCGTCTGTGCCGGGCTGCATTGCTTCAACGTAAGACGACTCGCAATGCCGGCCCGCATTCCACGTCGGCTCGGGCCGGTGCGATGCGTACGGATGCTGCAGTCGCGCCATCGTCGAGGTCAGCAGCGCGTTGCCAATGAAGTTCCCGGCATCCGTTTTGTAAGAAACCTTGCGATAGAACTCCTGGTCGACGATCCGACCGGTCTCCGGGTCGAGGCGCTGCAGCGTCAGGTTAAAGAGGTCATCGTCATCGTCATCGACCAGCCCATCGTAATCAACCGCCGCGCGAATGCGTTCGGTGGAGCCGGATTCGACCGCGCGCAGTACCACCGCGCTGCCACTGGCGGGTAAACACAGCATCGCTCCGCGCGCCTGGTTGGCGACCCGCACGACGTACAGCTGCTGGCCACCGTGGTCAAAGAACTGACTTACCGACGGACCGAGGCTCGATCGCGACCAGATACCGCCAAAGTGCCGGCGATACTCAGCCAGGCTCCTGACCAAGACCGGCGTATTGAGCGGCCCACGGAGTGCGCGGCCGATGACAGCCGCTGTAGTTTCTTTCGCCACGGCGATAGGCTGACCCATCGCCGCAATTTCGGTAACCGTAATGCCATCGTCAACCGTCTCTGACAAGCCTGTCTCCGCAACGGCTCGAATATCGTGGCTGCATTCTAAATCATTCGCGATAAACAGTGCACTTCGTTAATCTCCGCGTATGACTGATTGCCTGGCTGCTGCGTATCCCCTGTTGGCTGAAAGCTTGCAAAAGACGGTGTTGGCCGAACTGCCGACACCGGTTTCAACCGCTCATTTCGATTCGACTGCCGGCTTGCGGACGATCGCGATCAAGCACGATGATGTCAGCAGCGCGCACTATGGCGGCAACAAGATACGCAAGCTCGAGTATATTTTTCAGCGTGCCCGGGAGCGTGGTGCTCGCCGCATCGCGACCTTCGGTACCGCAGGCTCGAATCACGCGCTGGCTACCGCAATGCTTGCAACCGCGTCCGGCTACGAATGCACCTGCTTCCTCGCTCACCAGCGGCGCACCGCGAACGTACCACGAACCCTGAACATGCATCGCCGGATCGGCACGGAACTCGTTCCTTACGGTGGTCGTATCGATCCACTGGCAACGTTTCGCCGCTACCTGCAGGGACGCCGTTGCTGGGTCATTCCACTGGGCGGCTCCAGCTGGTTGGGCGCAGTCGGCTTCGTCAATGCGGGACTCGAACTGGCCGAGCAGGTTGCGGCAGGCGAACTCGCCACGCCCGCACGAATCTATATCGCCAACGGCACCATGGGCAGCTCGGTCGGGCTTGCTCTCGGGCTCGCCCTGGCCAACATGCCGACGCAGCTTCACGCCGTGCGAGTTGTCGAGGAGCGCTTCGCATCGCCGGCGCGATTCGAACGCCTGCTGCGGAAAACCGCGATGATGCTGCGGCGTCTCGACCCGTCAATTCCTGCCGACATCGCAGAGCGCACCCACCTCTGCTGGCGCGACGACTTTTTCGCCGGCGGCTATGCGCTCGCCGACGACACCACGGACGCTGCGGTGCATTTGGCCAACAGGCAGTTGGGACTGAAGCTTGAAACCACGTACACGGGCAAAGCGATGAGCGCCCTGCTACACGACATTGTCGCGCCGGACTACGCGGGCGAGCATTACCTCTTCTGGAACACCTACAACTCCCGGCCATTGCCCGTTAGCGCCGAGCGGCCCCGCTCGCCGGGCAACATCCCGCCGGATTTCATGCGCTACTTCGACTGAGCACGCCCGGGATCGGGCGGTTGCGGCCTGGCCGCATCATCGCGACGCCTCTGCTCTTGTTCAGCCTCACGCGATTCGCGCCGCTTGCGAGCGATCTCCTCCAGCATCAGGTCCAGCCACTCGCTCACATTGATTCCTCTTTGATCTCGCTTTCGGTCGCGTCCATCATTTCGCGGACTTCGAGCAGGGTCGGTGCGTCAGGGTCCATCTCAACCGTGTTGTGAACAACCCGGGCGCGCGCCACAAACTCGTTTTCGTCATACAACACCACGCTGACCGGCAGCCCCATCGGCGTCTCGGCAAGCGATCGTACGTGATCCTGCAAATGGTGGTTCATCGGCCGGCCGGCCGCATCGGCACGGGCAGCAAACAGCGCCTGCAGGCGCTCCTCGCGGTGACACCGTGTCATCCTCGAGCGGCGCGTGCGCCTCGAAGTACAAAACGCCATCGCGCTGCCCGAACAGGTACGGCTCGTTAACGATACGCACGGTCTCGCCGAGCGCCACCAGCGGGTAAAGCTGCTCGATATTCTCCGGATACAGGCGAACGCAGCCGTGACTGACCCGCATACCGACACCGTAAGGCTGGTTGGTGCCGTGAATCAGGTAGCCGGGAATGTCGAGCTTCAGCACCCGCGTACCGAGCGGGTTGTCCGGTCCGGGCGGCACCACCGAGGGCAGCGGATCACCCATCTCAGCATGCTCTTTGCGCACCGACGCGGGCACCCACCAACTCGGGTCGCGCGCCTTGGAGACGACCTCTGTGTCGCCCAGCGGCGTCTCCCAGCCGATGCGACCGATGCCAATCGGGTAAGTCAGCACCTCTTGCCTCTCGCCGCTGGCGGCGGCCGGAAAGTAGAACAGCCGCCTGGCCGCGATGTTCAGCACCACACCGTCCTTGGGACCGTCCGGCAACACGTACTGCGTCGGCAACAGCACCGGCGTGTTTTCGCCGGGCCGCCACGGGTCGATGCCAGGATTCGCCGCGACGATTTCGTCATACCCGAGGCCGTATTCGCGGGCCAGGTCGGAGAACGTGTCCGTGTCGCGTGCGAACACCACCTGTGGCTCACCGATGACCGTCTGCTCCGGTGTCGTCAGTACGAAGGCGTTCGGCGGTATCGGCGCCTGCACGGGACGGTCCTCATAGGCGACCACGGGCGCACCGCGCATTGCGGTGAGCAGGCCGTCGAACGAGGCGCAGCCGCTCAGGATCGAGCAGCGGCAGAAACAGGAGCAGGCGTTTTTGCACGGCGCTTATTTGATGCAGGTCGGGACGCGCCCTTCTTCGACCGCCTTATTATAGAACGGCAAGGTCTTTGGCCACTCAGAAACCAGTGCCTCGATGCGAGACTCGCTGGAGGGGTGGGTTGACAAAAACTCCGGTGGCTTCTTATCCGTCGATGCGTCCATGCGCTGCCACAGCGCCACCGCCTCGCGCGGATCGAATCCCGCTTTCGCCATGTACTCGAGGCCGATGATATCCGCCTCACTTTCCTGGCCGCGCGTGTGTGGCAGCGAGATGCCAAGATCGGCACCCGCGTTCAGTGCCTGCTGCGCCGTATAGGTTGCGCCGCGATGGCCGCCACCCAGCACGATCGCCGCGACGTTGATCAGGCCGCCGCTTATCGAGGCCCGCGATGCGCGCTCATTCGAGTGTCGCGCCGTGACGTGTGCGATTTCGTGGCCGATGACGGCGGCCAGTTGATGCTGGTTCTCGGTGACATCGAGTATCCCCGAAAAGACGCCGATCTTGCCGCCCGGCATAGCGAACGCGTTAACCGACTCGGCATCGAATACCGCAAGTTCCCATTCGATGTCGCTCATACGGCGGCTCGAGCACGTTGACGACGGCCTCGGCAACGCAGGCGACGAAATCGATCGTACGGCGGTCCGTCGAGAGCGGCATGCCGGCACGCATCTGGTTGAACGCGCGGGCGCTTTGCGCTTCCATTTCGGCGTCTGATTTCCAGATCATCTGGCTGCGACCGGTCGGCGAGGTTGAGCAGGACGCCGCAAAAAGCGCCATCAAAGCAATAAAAATCAATGACTTGGAACTAAACATCGGGTTGGCAACTCCTCGGGACTTCGGCGGATTATAGCGCCTCCTCGCACCGGTTACCCGTCACCGGTTTCGACCGGAGCCGAGCGGTTCAGTTCCTCGTCGCTAGCGTGGCAGCCGCGATTCGAAACGCCGCCGCCAGCCACTGGCGTCCGCTTTTTCGAGCAGTCCGTCGATGTTTGCCATGAGTCTTTTTGGCAGCGGGGTCTTGATGTTGTAGGTCACCCGGTACAGGTCTCGCTCCGCCGTGAGCTCCTTTAGCAACGCATCGCTGGTCTTTATCTCGTCGGCGAGACCCAGTGCGAGCGCCTGCTTGCCGTACCAGTGCTCACCGGTCGCCACTTTCTCGAGATCGAGGTCCGGCCGGTAGCGGCTGACCGCGTCTTTGAACAGCGTGTGCACGTCTTCGAGCTCTGCCTTCAGCTTGGCGCGATCTTCGTCGGTGTTCTTGCCAAACATGGTGACCGTTCGCTTGTACTTGCCGGCCGTGACCTGCTCGAAGTCCACCCCGTGACTGTCAAGAAGTCGATTGAAATTCGGAATTTGCGCCAGCACGCCGATGGAACCGAGGATTGCGAACGGTGCGGCATACACCTTGCTCGCCACACAGGCCATCAGGTAACCGCCGGAAGCCGCAACCTTGTCGACGCACACCTGCAGCGGAATATCGTGGTCCCGTATTCTGGCCAGCTGCGACGCCGCCAGGCCATGCTCGTGCACGACGCCGCCGTGATTCTCGAGTCGCAGGATGACGTCGTCGCCAGCCTCGGCAACGTCCAGCACTGCGCTGACCTCTTCGCGCAGCGATGACACGGCGCTTGCCTTCAAGTCCCCTTTGAAGTCGATGACGAAGCTGCGGGGCCGCATCACTGGCTGCTTGCTGTTCGCCTTGTCTTCCTTCTTTCGGGCTTTCGCCGCTTTCTTCTGCTGCTCCTTGGTGGATACCGCGCCACGCAGCGAATCCGCCAGCGAGCGGAATTTCTTATTGAGGTTTTCGACCTCGAGTCCCTCGTGGGTCGCCTTTCGCCCGGCCGCCGCCGCGACCGCGATGACGACCGTGATTGCGGCGACGATCGTGATGACCTTCAATAGAAACAAGCCGTATTCGGCAAAAAACTGTGCCATAGGATTCCTGACTTCGGCCGGGTTATGTGGCTGGCCGGGTAACTCCGCCTCACCGCATCAGATAGCGATGCCTACATTGTTCTTCTGCAACACCTGCTCGGCCCGATAGCTGGAGCGCACCATGGGACCGGCAACAACCTCCAGAAAGCCCATATCCAGGCCTTCCCGGCGATACGCATCGAACTCTCCCGGCGTAACGTAGCGCTCGACCGGGAGGTGGTTGGCCGTCGGTCGCAAATACTGGCCAAGTGTGAGGATGTCGACATTGGCGCGACGCAGGTCGTACATGGTCTGGACGATCTCGTTGTCACGCTCGCCGAGGCCCAGCATCAGGCTGGTCTTGGTGAGCACGTCGGGTCGATGCTCCTTGGCGTGGTTCAGTACCTCGATGGTCTGTTCGTATCCGGCACGAGGATCCCTGACGCGCCGCGTCAGGCGACGGACAGTTTCCACGTTCTGCGCAAACACCTCCAGCCCGGAGTCGACAACGAGTTCGACGTGTTCTGCAACGCCGTTGAAGTCCGGCGTCAGCGCCTCGACAGCCGTTTGAGGATTCAGCTTTTTGATTTCGCGCACGCACTCTGCATAGTGGGCGGCGCCGCCGTCGGCAAGATCGTCGCGATCCACCGAGGTGATGACCACGTACTCGAGGCCCATCAGGCGCACTGCACGCGCTGAGTTCACCGGCTCCTCGGCATCCAGCCAGCCCTTCGGGTTGCCGGTATCAACGGCGCAGAATCGGCACGCGCGCGTGCACACGGAACCCAGCACCATGATAGTGGCCGTACCCGCGTTCCAGCATTCGCCGATGTTCGGGCACATGGATTCTTCGCAGACCGTGCTCAGTCGGTGCTCGTGGACGATTTTGCGGGTGTTTGAATAACCAGCACCGGATGGCATCTTGGCGCGCAACCATTTTGGCTTGTCGCCGCGGACCAGCGGGTCGCGGTCCGCGCGGTCCTTGATGCCGTTCTTGATCGCGGCGAAACCGGCTTCAGTCCGATATTTCTGACCGCTGTGCACGACCGGAATGCCTTGAAATGTTTTGTCTTTGTTGCTCATTCGCTTTTACGTTTTATTTCAGCGCTTTTGTGGAACCGTATTGTCGCATAAAAAGCCCGCAATAAAATATTCCGGGCGAAGCCGGGAGCACCAGGCGCCATCTGCGAGACGACGCCAACAGAGCACCGATGGCCGCGCCGCATCGCCCTCTGTGCGGTGCCTTTCGCACGGCACCATCGGGCTCGAGCAAAAAAAATCCCGGCCGAAGCCGGGAGAGTCAGGGGGAACTAATAAAACGCCAGAAGTGTCTAGTGAAGTCTGGACCAGCTGACCAATTTCACAGCGCTTTGCTGCAGGTCAAAATTTTGGGCCAGGATAGCTTCGATGTCGCGATGGTCTGAATTCTGCTCCATTGGCTGATTCAGCTCCACGACACCACAAAATTCGTTGCCGTCGCGATAGTGCGTGTCAGTCAGTATGAACTGGGTGTAGTACTTGGCGGACATGGGGAAAGATTACCGACGAGTGCCGCCGGTATCTGTGAGCCAGAGCACAAATTGCACTGAGAACCGGGTTGATCGCCGAAAAGTTGACCCAAATCACAGCGAGCGGATCAGCACAGCGGCGATTCTCCCCGTTCCTGCTGCCCCCGGATCGGCGGATTGGCAGGAAAAATCGTCGATAAACACGGGTTTTTTGGCGTTTTTTGCGCAAGACAGCGTAGAATCCACCCGTTTCGTGGAAATGGCGCACAGTTTCGCTGTCAGACGATATGTAATATCGAACGGAACCTGCCATCGCTTGGGCAGATCAACATCTGGACTATTCATGAGGATCGAACACATGGTTGCGAAAGCCGCATTCGTCAAATTCGTTGTGCTGACCGTACTGCTTCTGGGAGCCGGCGCCAGCCACGCGCAGAGCGAACTGCGCGCCACCTTTTTCAAGGAGGCGGACGCCGCCAAGGCGGCTGCGGATGCCGCCAACGCCGAACTGCTCTCGCCGAGAAACTATGAACGGGGTTTGAAAGAGTATCGTGACGCCGAGTCGGCCCTGCAGCGCGGTCGCAATATAGAGACCGTCCGCGCCAACGCGGGCGACGCCGCGACGTATTTTGCGACGGCTGCAGAGAAAGCGCGGCTGGCGAAAACGGCGCTGGCCCAGGTCATGAAAAGTCGCCAGGACGCCGCCAATGCGCGGGCGCCTGAATTGTCGGCCGAAATCTGGCAGGAAGCCCAGCGAAAATTTGCCGATGCTATCCGGCTGCTGGAACGCGGCGACCTCAAGGGCTCCAAACGCAGTGATATCGAGGCGACCGGCCTGTACCGGGACGCAGAGCTCGTCGCTATCAAGGCAGAGTACCTCAGCGATACGCGTCAATTACTGGCCGACGCCGATCGTGCCCGCGTCGGCCGCTACGCGCCCATTACGCTCGGCAAAGCCAAACAGCTGCTGGCGGATGCCGAACGCGAGCTGAGCGAAAATCGCTACGACACGGACATGCCACGAAGCCTGGCGCAGCAAGCTAACTACGAGGCGAAACACGCTATCTATCTGTCAGAAGTGGTCCGCAAGGTCCGTGACAAGAAGCTCTCGGCGGAAGAACTGGTGTTGCAGTGGGAGCAGCCACTGCAGGAAATTGCCGGCGTTGCCGATGCCGTACCGAACATGGAGGACGGTCCCGATCGTCTCACTCAGGAACTCGTCGCGTATTTCGAAAGCCAGCGCAACCAGTTACAGGCTTTGCAGCAGGAAAATGGCGAAAACGAAGTCCGGATTGCCGACATGGAAGAAGAGATGCGGGCTCTTGACGAGCGGCTCGGCGGTGCAACGGCCGAGCGCGCGGCGCTGGTACAGCGTCTTGAAGCACAGGCGCGCGTCAAGGAACAGTTTGCAAAGATCGAGAAAATGTTCAGCACCGATGAGGCGCGCGTTTTTCGCGAAGGCAACAGCATCATCATGCGGCTGGTTGGACTTAGCTTCGATAGCGGCCAATCACAAATTAAATCCAGCAATTTCGACCTGCTCGCGAAGGTCGAAAAAGCCATCGACGTCTTCCCGCGCAGCGAGCTGGTTATCGAAGGCCACACCGACTCGCACGGCGGCGATGACTCGAACCAGACGCTGTCCCAGGCTCGCGCCGAGTCCGTGCAGCAGTACATGATCAACGCGATGCGGATACCGACCTACAGGCTGATAGCCACCGGCTACGGCGAAACCCGTCCCGTCGCCAGCAATGAGACGCCGGCAGGCCGTGCCCGCAACCGGCGCATTGACATCGTTATAAAGCCGAACCTCGAGGCCAGCTAGGGCGACGACAAGGTTGGATCGTGCCGGCGCCACCAGGCGCCGACCGTTTGCGCGGTGGTGTCGTTGGCCAGGTAACCGTACTCCGCGTGCACGTTGAGTTCGCCGTCCAGTCGAAAGTAGTTGTACATGACATGGTCCTCGAAGCTCTCGACCAGCTTTAGGTCCAGCATCCCTCCGAAGTCGTTCTTTAGATGCGGATCGATTGCGGTCAGGTCGCCAACGGCAGCAAGGTTTTGCCAATGGCGAATATTGAGTGGATAGCGATTCTTGCCACGTAATCCGCTGCCCTTGATGCGTTGCTGCAAATAGCGTTGACCAAGAGGGCTGCCCATCGTCAACAAGAGATCAATCGACACGTGACCGTGTTCGCGATCGTCGTGCGACAACTCCCATAACGCGTCATAGGCGATAACCGATCCCATGCTGTGTGCAATCAGCAGAATCGGGCGATGCGCCTCGGTCGCCGCTTTAAGCGCTACCTTGAGCATGCGCCGCGTGTGCTCTGCAATGCCATTATCGTCGGAGAGATAGCGACGAAGATCGCGCAGATGCGACCTCTGTTCGCTCGCTCGCGATATGTGGGATCAAAAATGGCAACCGATCGCCAAGGTGATAGATCCTGCGGGTCAGCCCGCGCTTCCATGAGCTTGCCTCGGCAACGTCGCGCCTGCTTGCGGCACTTTGCCGAATGACCTCGTCGATCGCGTCACTGTCGATGCCTATGTCGCGATGTTCAAGATAAAAATCATACGTCCAGGCAACGATATCGAAGTTCGCAGGCTCACACGCTATGGCCGCGGCAACCGCCTCGTCGACCCGGCTGAGGCCGGCCAGCAGGCAGCGCAGCAGAGCGTCTTTGTGTGCCTCCGGCTCTGGCTTGGGCAGAAGGCCGGGCACGTACAGAATGAGCGGATGAATGGTGGCGGCCATGATTAACTCGAACTCAACAGGCTCTCGAGTTCACCGAGGTGCTGCACCTCACCATCCGGCGCCGGGTATTCCTGCGGCCATGCGTCGCCGCTGCGATTGACCCAGACCGCCCGCAGGCCCGCATCGCGCGCGCCGTATACATCGTAAAGCGGATGATCGCCGACATGCAGGGTTTGTTCGGCGGGCGCACCGCCGAGCGCGACCGCCATGTCGAATATCGGGCGCGCCGGCTTCGCGGCGCCCGCCATTGCGGCTGACACGACGCCGTCGAACAGATGGCTTATGCCGATTTTCTCGAGGTTGGCATTGCCGTTGGTTACTGCCACAAGCGCGTAGCGCTCACGCAGCGTCAGCAGCGCGGCGCGCGCCTCCGGAAAAAGAATGACATCATTGCGGGCCTCGTCGAATACGGCGAACGCCTCGTCAACATAGCTGTCGCCGTAACCCGCCGCTACGCCCAGCCGCTCTAATACGGTGCGACGCAGAAAGGTCAGGTCGTGCGAACGATCCCGATACTCCTCGACCACCGCACTGCGAAGCGCCTGCATGTCACGCGGCAGAAACCGTTGTGTGATTCGCGGATAGTGCTCGTGCAGCCAGTCGTACAACTGCTGCTCGGCCCGCATGATGACCGGGTGAATGGCCCAAAGCGTGTCATCGAGATCCAGCGTAATCGTGCGAATATCGTTCAACTGTTGCCTGCATCCTGCTGATCAACGACCATTGTGGAGTCAAGACCCGATCGGAGCAAGGCTATGAAATACCTGCATACCATGGTGCGCGTCGCTGACGTCGACAAGTCGCTCGAATTTTACTGCCAGCAGTTGGGGCTGACTGAGCTGAAACGTTACGACAGCGAGCAGGGACGCTTCACGTTGATCTTCCTCGCCGCGCCCGGCGATCACGACGCTCAGCTTGAGCTGACGCACAACTGGGACCCGGAAGAGTACGACGAGGGCCGCAATTTCGGCCATCTCGCCTACCGGGTCGACGATATCTATGCCTTGTGCCAGCAGCTCATGGACGCTGGCGTGACAATCAATCGCCCGCCGCGCGACGGACACATGGCGTTTGTTCGTTCGCCCGACAATATTTCGATCGAATTGCTGCAAAAGGGTGATGCACTCGCACCGATGGAGCCATGGACCTCCATGCCGAACGTCGGGCACTGGTAAGGCAACGTATGCCAGGCAGCGACAGCCTTATGGTCTGCGCTATTGTCGATGTAATTGTGACGTACGTCACCTGGAGTCGGCGACATTTGTGCTAGTTTTTGTTACTCGGTTCGGATGCCCGGTGCTTTCATCCCGATGTACCAGAAACTCGATCAACAAGACTGACTGTTCGCGATGTTGCCGCAAAGATCAGGAAAAAAAACTGCGCGCATTACGGTGCGTCGCGCATCGGTCGATCCGGAAAAACTCCCCACTCTCCAGGTTTTACGCAACGAGGATTTGTTGCAAACTTTGCCTTTCGACGTTCACAGGATCCTGGTGGGACGTGCGGAGGAAAACCATGTTGCTATCCCGAGCAACTTCGTCAGCCGATACCATTTCATGCTGCTCCGTCACGGTGACTCGACGATCCTCATTGACCTGAACAGCACCAATGGCACGTTCGTTAATTCGAAGCGTGTCTACTCCCGGGTGCTGGTTGACGGCGATGTAATTTCCGTCGATACCCACAGTATGTTTGTGCAGTACAACCTCCGCTATGTCGACCCGAATGCCAGAACCGGTCAAAACCCCGGCGAGGTTGAGTCCGTGGAGGACGTTATTGCCAAAGCCGTGCAGGAAGTCGCTGCGCTTATCGGTAGAGAGGATACGGACTTGCTGCCGGTACTGAGTGAAAATACTCCGACAGAGATTGGATTTGTCGACGATCGCTAGTTAGCTTTGAGGGCCGGGTCAGGCCGTTTTCTGCAAATAGAATGATCCGGGCGATCGCAGGGGCGTCAGGAACGGCGCCACCGAACGCAGCTTTTCGTAGTGATTGTGGTGCAGGTAATTGAGAGCACCAATAATTTTCCAGCTCTCGTTGTGCGTCAGAAACGCTTCCAGCAAATACTGCTCATTCCAGAACCAGACCCGATCACGCAGCCATTCCTCGGGGTAGTGGCGGGGCGAGAAAATATCGTGCACATGCACGATCACACCGGTGTTTAGAAGCGGCAACAGTTCCAGGTACTCGAACAGGACGTCGCCTTCCGGCCGTATGATATGCGACGAATCGATAAACAGAATGTCGTCTTCCTGTAGACGGGAGAAGAACGACAGCTCGACTGTCTCGACTTTTTTTCTAAGGACGGTTACACCGGTTTTCTCGAGCCAGGGCATTTCATAGGGTTCAATGCATGTGTGTTCGCATGCGTAGCCCGGGTCGTCCTGTTTATTTCTGCCGATCGCGCTGATCGCCATGAGAGTCGAGTTGCCGCTGCCAACTTCGATGATTCTTTTCGGCTTGACCGCCCGAATTACCTGGTACCAGTATTCGGCGTCGCCGGCCTGAAACTGGTCGTTGTCGAAGCTGAATTCAGGCGCCTCTGTCCGGTGCTGCGGAACCTCCTGTAGCTCGCTTGCGAACGTCAGTCTTTCGAGCATTGCCAATTGCCCGGCAACGTCCCAGTCGATCCCGGGGAGCCCCCTCTGCGAAGCACTGTCTGTCGCCGTATCGCGGTAGTCGAAGCGGGGTTCGTAGTAGTGATTGCGAACAGGGAAGACACCGACATTCAGCAGCGCCCTCTTGCAGAGCGGCAGCCGTTGCACGCCGGCGCGCCGGAGGTTTTTCAAAAGCCAGGCGGCAACGTAGACAAACGGTGCGACAAGAACGTCCACGACCGGAAGCGTACGGATGATCAATTTTTTCATGGCGTCCGACTGTCCTGATTCGCCCGGCTAACAGCGATGCGAGCCCGAAGCCGGACGATAACAGTTCGCGCCGCAACTTCCCACGGCACGGGTAATGCGCCAAACAGCAGGCCCGCGACTGGTTCCAGCGGCTGCCGTGTTACTGGCGGCGCAGCCGTCAGGCGGAAGTTGTACGAATGAAGGCGGGCACGCCCGGCCGCTATGAGTGCGCGATTTCCTTATTAGTGAACAGGTAGTCCTTGAGCTCTTTGTCGAAGCGCGGGTCCTGCCGGCGAATCCATTCCAGCACCATCGCCGCATGCTCTTTTTCTTCGTCGCGATTGTGCGCAAGAATCGCTTTGAGCGCCTCGTCTTTACACGCATCGACACGCTGGTTGTACCAGTCCACCGCCTCCAGCTCTTCCATCAACGATTGGATGGCGCGATGCATGTCCCGGGTTTCGTCCGACAGCTCTTCAATAGGTTCGTGATAGCCCTCATTTGCCACGTTTCTCTCCTGCTCCAGCCAATATCAGTTGCCCGCAGGCGCGATCGATCAACGCCCGCTGTTTGCCCTCTTTAGAACTTTGCGACTAAAGCAGTTTCTTCGCAAGCCTTGCGGCTCGCCGTTCTGCTGCCAGCGGCAGCTGCGCGGCCGGCGTGTCCGAAACCAGGCCCGTGACCAGCTGACCCACCGGGCGCGCGCCGATGAGCCTGGCGGTTAATTTCAGCTGCTTGCCGGTGCTGTAAACGAGTCGCCCCAAAAGCCCTGGCGCTGCACACGAGGAAATCAGCAGGGCTTTCTTCCGCGGCTGCCCGGCCTTCCGGTATTTGGGGCCGGGCGCACCCCACGGCCAGTAGCCATAGACGGCGAGCCGTTCCATGAAGCGTTTGAAAATCGCGGTCACCGAGCTGAAATTGGTTGGCGCCGCCAGGATGTAGGCATCCGCCTGCTCTATTTTCTCAACCAGCGACGACATGTCGTCATGATGAACACAGTCACCCGGCGCGTGGCCCGGCGCCTGGGCGCAGGCCCGGCAGTTCAGGCAAAAGCGGATGTCCCGGTCACGCAAGAGTACGTTCTCCACGTCGGCGCCCGCCGCAAGAAGCGCTTTGACGGCGGCCGCGACAGCCTGATCCGTAATGCCCTGATCACGATAAGAACCGTTTATCGACAACACCTTAATCTGCCTGTTCATCTCGGAACCCTCTCGCACGTCCGGCATCTGACGGATCCAAACTAGCACCGTCAGGACCCGCCGGGCATTGCGGATTTCCGCAAGCGGGTCGCCACTGCCTGTTGCAAAACGCCGGTTGGCCGCTGGCCCTTGACACTGCGGTACCCGTGGTTGGCACCTGCCGCTATACTCATGCGCCCGTGAACGCTGGAGCCCGAAACCATGAAGCCCGTCCTGCAGCTACTGCTCTTCACGATCGTGCTTGCCGGGTGCTTCGGCAAGGACACATCAACAGCCCCTCAAGCGGACAAGCATCCTGTGACGCTCGAACTCCACGAGGACCGGCGCGTGGATGACTATTTCTGGCTGCGGGAGCGTGACGATCCGGCCGTAATCGCTTATCTCGAGGCGGAGAATGCCTATGCAAACAAAGCGCTGGGCAAACTCGATGGCCTGCGCCGTACGCTGGTTGAAGAAATGAAATCGCGGATGGAGCCGGACGAAGAGACGGCGCCCTACAAACGCGACAATTACTATTACTCCCGGCGCTACGCGGACGGCAGCGAGTACCCGGTCTACGTGCGCAGGAAAGGTTCTTATGATGCCGCGGAAGAGATCCTGCTCGACGTTAACAAGCTCGCCGGCGACGCCGATTACTTCGCCGTGCGAAACGTCTCTGTCAGCCCCGATCACAGGATTGTGGCGTATGCCGTGGATACCGTGGGTCGCCGATTCTATGACCTGTATTTTCTCGATCTTCGATCGGGCGAGTTGCTGCCGGATCGCGTGATTGATGTCACCAGTAATTTCGAGTGGGCCAACGACAGCCAGACGATACTGTACGCGAGGCAGGACCCGGACACGCTTCGCTCTTATCAAATCCTTCGCCACCAACTCGGCACTCGAGAGGACACACTCGTTTACGAAGAGCCGGACGATACCAACTACCTGTACGTGACAAAATCGCTGTCGTCGGCGTTCTTCTACCTGGTCAGCTCGCAAACATTGTCGACGGAGGTACGGTACCTCGCCGCGGATTCGCCGCAGGATAAGCCGGAAGTGTTCCTGCCGCGCGAGGCCGAGCATGAGTACTACGTATCCGACGGCGCTGATCGTTTCTTTGTCATGAGCAATGACGGCGCCAGCAATTTCAAACTGATGGAAGCGCCGCTGGACAACACGGCCAAGGAGGCCTGGCGGGAAGTGGTCGCGCCGCGCGATAACGCGCTGCTGTCCGATTTCGAGGTTTTTCGAGACCACCTGGTCCTGACGATTGTCGAGGACGGTCTGACGCAGATAGAGGTTTTGGACCGCGCAACAAAAGCGGTGCACCGTATCGACTTCGATGAAGCGGTGTATGTCGCCTATGGCGACGACAACTTTGAATTCGAATCGAAGGTGTTCCGCTATATCTATGAGTCGATGACAACGCCTGAGTCGACTTATGACTACCACCTCGATACGAAGGCCCACCGGCTGGTGAAGGAACGGTCGGTGGTGGGCGGATTCGACCGCAACCATTACACGACGGAACGCCTGCTGGCGCCTGCCCGGGACGGCACCCAGGTGCCGGTGTCGGTCGTGTACCGTAAAGGCCTGGAAAAAAACGGCAAGAATCCATTGCTGCAATACGGCTACGGCTCGTACGGCTCGAGCACTTACCCGTACTTCAGCTCGGACCGACTGAGCCTCCTGGATCGCGGCTTCGTTTTTGCCATCGCCCATGTTCGCGGCGGCTCGGAGATGGGCCGCGACTGGTACTACGACGGACGGCAGTTAAAAAAGCAGAACACCTTCACCGATTTCATCGACGTGTCGAAATACCTGATCGACACGGGATTTACGGCGCCCGAACACCTGTACGCTTACGGACGCAGCGCCGGTGGCCTGCTGATGGGCGCCGTGCTTAACCGGGCACCCGAACTTTACAACGGCGTGTTTGCCGGCGTGCCGTTTGTCGATGTCGTGACGACCATGCTGGATGCGGACATACCGCTGACTTCCGGTGAGTGGGACGAATGGGGCAACCCGAACCAGAAAGAATTCTACGATTACATGCTGTCGTATTCGCCCTACGATAATGTGCAGAAGATCGACTACCCGAACCTGTTGGTAACGACCGGCCTGCACGACTCCCAGGTACAGTACTGGGAGCCCGCAAAGTGGGTGGCGAAGCTGCGCGATTACAAGACCGACGATAATCTCCTGGTTCTGAAGACCGATATGGCGGCGGGCCACAGCGGCAAGACCGGGCGTTTTCAGCGGCTTGAGGATACGGCCTTGTACTACGCTTTCTTCCTGGGACTCGAGGATATTCGTGAGTGAGGTCGCCTCTGCACGTCCCCCGCCAGGCCGGGTAGAGATCCGCCTGCGCGATATCCGCCGTGAATTTTCAGAAGGCGACCGTCGGCATCGCGTGCTCGAGAACATCAACGTCGAGTTCATGCGCGGCGAGTCGGTTGCGATTCGCGGCCGCAGTGGCTCCGGTAAATCCACGCTGCTCAACCTGATCGGCGGCATCGATGCGCCGGACGCCGGACGGATCACGGTTGCCGGCATCGACATTACCGAGCTGTCCGAGCGCGACCGCACCCTGTTTCGGCGTCAACACATCGGCTTCGTCTACCAGGCGTTTAACCTGGTACCGACCCTGAACGTCGCCGACAATATTCGGCTGGTGCTGGAGCTGAACGGGGTAAACAGCGGTGAGGCGAACGCCCGTATCGACGAACTGCTGGATGCGGTCGGTCTCGCGGATCGCGCCGACAGTCATCCGGACGTGCTCTCCGGTGGCGAACAGCAGCGCGTTGCGATCGCACGCGCCCTGAGCCACAGGCCGGCCGTATTGCTGGCCGACGAACCCACTGGCAACCTGGACGACGCGACGGCAGACAGCGTACTGGCACTGCTGGACAGGCTCGTGCGACAAAGCGGCGGCACGATGTTGATCGCGACGCACAGCGCGACCGTGGCGTCGTTCTGCGATCGGGCCCTCGAACTCCACACTGGACAACTGGGCGACACGCCGCACCAACCGCCAGCCGCATGACACCGTCGCTCTACCGCGCCAACAGCAACTACCTGCTGCGGCATCCGTGGCAGCTCGCCCTGGCCGTTCTGGGTATCAGCATCGGCGTCGCCGTTATCGTCGCCGTCGATCTCGCCAACAGCAGCTCGAGGAAAGCATTCCTGCTGTCGATGGACACGGTAACCGGCCAGGCAACGCACCAGGTGATCGGTGGACCACGCGGCATCGACGAAGATTTTTACGTGGCGCTGCGCGTCGAGCACGGCATTCGCAGTATCGCACCGGTCGTCGAGGGCTATGTGACCGTTGATGAGCGTTCGATGCAGGTGCTCGGCGTGGACCTGTTCGCCGAACAGGAGATGCGTTCGTTTTCGGGCGAGCTGTCGCAAACGTCGACTTCAGAGACGTCGGGGGGCAGAGACACCGCCCAGTCCTTCTTTCGCGATATGCTGACGCGCCCCGGGGCCGTCATCCTGTCGCAAGCGACGGCCGATTCCCTCGGCATCGCGGTCGGCGAACGCTTTAATGTCGTCGCCGGCGGCAAGCAGCACTCCGCGCTGCTCCTCGGCACCTACGCCGGAAGCGAGAATGCCGGCCTCAACAACCTGGTCACCGCCGATATCGCTACCGCGCAGACCTGGTTCGACCTGGCCGGCAAACTGTCACGCATCGATGTACGTATTGGCGACGCCGACGATGGAGGAGCGGCTGAAAGCCCTGCTGCCCGAGGGCACGGTGCTGCTGGCGGCCGCTGCACGCACGCGCACCACGGCAGAGATGAGCGCCGCGTTCATGACCAACCTGACGGCGATGAGCCTGCTGGCCCTGCTCGTCGGGCTGTTCCTGATTTATAACAGCGTCAGTTTCTCGGTGCTGCAGCGGCGCCACCTGGTCGGCATCCTGCGCGCGCTCGGCACGACTCGCCGGCAGATTTTTGCACTCGTGCTCGCCGAAACAGCGCTGCTGGGGTTGGTCGCGTCGCTGCTCGGCGTTGCCGCGGGAATCTGGCTGGGCGAAAAACTGCTGGCGCTGGTATCGCAGTCCATCAACGACTTCTATTTTCGCGTTTCGGTGACCGACGTGACCGTTAGCGCGTTCTCGGTAACCAAGGGCATGGTGGCCGGCATGGGCGCCGCGCTGTTCGCGGCGCTGGTGCCGGCGATAGAGGCGTCCTCGTATCGCCCGCGACTGGCGATGACGCGCTCGGCGCTCGAGCAGCGGGCGCGTCGCGTGCTGCCGATCGTCGCACTCGCGGGCATCGCCGCAATGCTTTTGGCGATCGTGGTGCTGGCACTGTCCGGACGCAGCCTCGTCGCAGGACTCGTGTCGGTGTTCCTGCTTATTCTCGGGTTCGCGCTGTGCGTGCCCTACGCCGTGAAAGCGGCAACGCAAGCCTTGTCGCCGCTGGCAAAAATGTCTGGGCGGCGTCTGGGCGCGGCTCGCCATCACCGGTATCGGCGCAAGCCTCAGCCGCACCGGCGTTGCGATCGTCGCGCTGGCCGTCGCGGTATCAGCAACCATTGGTGTCAGCATTATGGTTGACAGTTTTCGCGGCTCGGTCAGTGCCTGGCTGGAACAGACCCTGCAGGCGGATGTCTACGCCGGCGTGCAGCGCGGTACGTTCGACCCGCTGCTCGTCGAAGACATGTCGAGACTGCCCGGCGTCGAGGCGTACAGCACCAACCGCCGCTCCTGGCATGAGAACGCCAGCGGCCGCACACAGGTACTCGCAGTCAAGATGGCGCCGGGCAGCTACGCCGGCACCGAGATCCTCGATGCGGACCCGGCAGACGTATGGCCCAGGTTCGAGACAGATGATGTGGTGCTCGTATCCGAGCCCTATGCCTACCGCAATCGCGTCGCCCCGGGCGGCGTCGTCACGCTGCGCACAGTCGCTGGCGAAACCGCGTTTCGAGTGGTCGCGACCTACCAGAGCTACGACATCAACGCGAGCGCGTTGCTGATGAGCCGACAGACCTATGACCGGCATTTTGACGATCCCGGCATCGACTCCATCGGTCTCTATCTCGAGGAGGGCGATCGAGGCCGAGGACGTCATCGGCAAGATGCAGCAGCTCAGCGAGGGCCGGCAGGAGCTGCTGATCGACTCCAACGTCAAGATTCGCGAGCTGTCGCTCGCAATTTTCGATCGCACCTTCGTCATCACGGACGTGCTGTACTGGCTCGCGATCGGCGTGGCGTTCATCGGCATACTCGGTGCCATGCTCGCGCTGCAGCTCGAGCGCGCGCGCGAACTGGCCGTACTGCGCGCGCTCGGCATGACGCCGCTGCAGCTCGGCGGCATGATCACCCTGCAAACGAGCGTCATCGGGCTGCTCAGCGGGGCTCGCCGCGATTCCGCTCGGCCTGGTCATGGCCTACGTGCTGATCGAGGTCATCAACCGTCGCGCGTTCGGCTGGCAAATCGACATGGCCGTGGCGCCGGAGCTACTCCTGACCGCCGTATTGTTTGCGATTATTGCGGCGCTGCTCGCCGGCCTGTATCCGGCCTGGCGCGCGGCGCAAAGCCAGCCGGCGCTGGCGATGCGCGAGGAATAAAGCATGCGAGTCACGTTACGCATCTGGCGCAAGGCCTTGTACTGGCTGACGGGTTTTGTTCTGGCCTGGATTCTGGGCGGCAGCGCGACCGCACGACGGGGGTCCAGCCGAGCGATCACAACTGTCGGACCTGCTGAGTGCCGACGCCAATGCCGGCTTCGCGCTGGCCACCGAAGCGCGTGACTTTCAGTTTCCCACGCGATCACGGGCCGCACCCTGAGTATCGCAATGAGTGGTGGTACCTGACCGGCAACCTCGATGCCATGGACGGGCGTCGCTTCGGCTTCGAACTCACGATTTTTCGTTTTGCGCTCACCCCGGAACCCGTCGCATCCGAATCCGCCTGGCGCAGCAACCAGGTGTACATCGCCCATTTCGCCGTCACCGACGCCGACGGCGAGACATTCTACGTTGCGGAACGATTCTCGCGCGGTGCGCTCGGGCTTGCCGGCGCCAGCGCCGAGCCGTTTCGCGGTCTGGATCGACGACTGGCAGATTGCGGCGACTGACGATGCCGCCGGTCGCGAACACTGGCGGCTCACGGCGAGCGACGACGAATTCGCGCTTGCAACTGGCCCTGGTCGCGCAGAAAGCGCCGGTACTAAACGGCGACGACGGCCTGTCGCAGAAATCGGCCGAACGCCGGCAACGCCTCCTACTATTATTCGATTACGCGCTGGCAAAGCGACGGCACGCTGCGCCTCGGGCGGCGACGACGTTCCGGTGTCGGGATTGTCCTGGCTCGATCGCGAATGGAGCAGCAGCGCGCTGGCCGCCGACCAGCAGGGCTGGGACTGGTTTGCGCTGCAGCTATCCGACGGCAGCGAGCTCATGTTTTACAACCTGCGCCGGACTGACGGCACGCAGGATCGGCACAGCGGCGGCACCTGGGTGGCCGCCGACGGGTCCTCGCGTCACCTCGATCGTGACGAAGTTTCCGTGTCGGTCACGCGACGAATGGGACAGCCCGCAGGGCGGAACCTATCCGTCGGCCTGGGAGATCCGCGTTCCCGGACCTCGCACTGACGCTTGCGGTCGCCCCGGTCATGGACGACCAGGAACTGTTCACGACGGTGCGCTACTGGGAAGGCGCCGTCGATGTCACGGGCACGCGCGACGGCAACGACCTCAGCGGCCGTGGCTATGTCGAGCTGACGGGCTACGCGGACTGACGGGTTTGCGCCGCAATGGCGTCGACTGCTCGATCAACACCTGTCACCCGGACCGGCGTTTCGGGTCTTATGTTGTATATGTCACGCGAGGCGAAATTTGGGAGTACACTATGCGGCTAAGTACGGCGTTAGTTGACGACGACGTACGCACCTTAAGAAAAGCCACCTCATGGAAATGCTGATCAAATTTCTCGACAGTTGCGAAGATTCCATCATCGCGACAAACTGGCGCCTGCGCCGTTTTCTCAATCCGCGGCCGAAAGAGCGGCGCCAGGTGCTCCGTACGAATCTGCCGCCGAGGGAAGCAGAGCCCGGCGACGACGAGAGTCCGAACCCTGCTTTTTAGGCCGTTTTAGCCTTAATACGGTAATGCTGCTACGGCGAATTGCCGAGGATTAGCGCCCGCCGAACGGATCCTGCCGTCGATAATCGTCAGGCGCTGCTAAACAGCTCCGGATCCAGGTTTTTTTCGGTAACCGACTCCAGCGACGACTCACCGACAACCTTGCCGTTGGCGTAGTCGACGGTATGCACCGGAAAGCCATTGAACTGGTCCATGAGCTCGCCCGGATTCAGGCCACCATCCGCCATCATCGGCAGCGACTCGGTCATCTTCGTGATGTACGCCGCCATGCTGCGAAACGCATCCATGACCTCGTCCGCGCCGTCGATATCGTCGAGGTCAGCGGCACACACCTCCTGGGTTTTCTTGCCGCCTTCGAAAACGGCGTATCGCTCGCAGTCATAGGACTGCCATTCTCCGCTGCCCATTGACTCGACCCTGGGCGCGGGACTGGGCACGTCCTGCTTGCCCATCATGCCCTGCATCTGGCCCTTCATCATTTGTTCGACCATTGCCCGCTGCTCCGGCGGCATGCCGGCGAGCTGTTTTTCCAT
Source organism: uncultured Gammaproteobacteria bacterium (assembly GCA_963807845.1). Lineage (GTDB taxonomy): Bacteria > Pseudomonadota > Gammaproteobacteria > Steroidobacterales > Woeseiaceae > UBA1847. Next base: position 11,128 of record CAWEDS010000028.1, on the reverse strand, counting down.
CTCGGCCATGGCATCGTTGATCTTCGCGGACACGTCATCGAGCATCGCCTCGTCCATCACGATGTAGCTCTTGTCGCGGTGATCGAGATACAGCAACTTGTCGCCAAGAAACACCATGGAACTATCGCCCTGGCCGTCACCGACCTCGTCCATGCGCACCATCTCCGACTGGGCGTAGATTTTCGCGCGCGAGGTTTCCTCGCCGGACGCGTTCTTTGTCACCATGTCCATCACGGCGCCGGCGTAGGCAAGTGGCGACAGCAACAGCAGTGCCGGGATCAGATTTCTGGCGGATTTATTCATGGCAATTCTCCGGGGGAGCTTAAGGTCGCGACCGACCATTACCCGGCAACTTTACCGCGCTTCGCGGCAGATACAAAGTGTGCGAGCGCGACGGCCGGCGTTACGCCGTAATCGTCGGCTGTTTGCGCAAGATTCGTGCTCGTGAGGCAGCGCCAGCCGCCAGGCGCCGCGAAACCTGGCCCGATATTCGACGCCCTGGGTTAGGATATCGGCCATGATCCGCACCCTGCCCCACACCGCCTCCTACTACGCGGCCACCGCGAACAGGGGTACGAACTTTGCGCCGCTGGCCGGCGAGAAGCACGCCGATGTGTGCGTCGTGGGCGCTGGGTTTACCGGCATCTCCACCGCATTGCATCTCGCCGAGCGCGGCTACAACGTGCACGTGGTCGAGGCCAGCAAGGTTGGCTGGGGCGCCTCGGGTCGCAACGGCGGGCAAATGATCGGCGGCATTTCCGGCGAGGAGACCCTCGCGCGCGTCCACGGCGCGAGCGCAGAGAAGCTCCTTTGGGAGATGCGCTGGGCGGGACACGACATCATCCGCGAGCGCGTCACGCGCTACGGTATCGACTGCGACCTGAAAGCGGGCTATCTCGATGTCGCTATCAAGCAGCGGCATCTCGATGCCTACAAAGCCGAATTCGAGCAGTTGCAGCGGCATGATTTTCCGTACGAGTTCCGCCTGCTGTCCGCCGCCGAAACTCGAAGCCATCATCGGCACGGACGCCTATATCGGCGGACTGCTGAACATGGGCAACGGCCACCTGCACCCGCTGAATCTTTGCGTCGGCGAGGCGCACGCGGCGGTGCAGAACGGCGCCACGATCTACGAGTCCTCGCCGGTGTTGCGTATCGAATCCGAAGGCAAGCCAAAAGTCGTGACCGACAGCGGGCAGCGTATCGGCCGACTGGGTCGTCGTCGCCGGCAACGCCTATCACTCACTGCTGCCAAAGCAGCGCGGCATCCTGTTTCCCGTCAACAGCTTCATCATCGCGACCGAGCCGCTGTCGCCGCAACAGGTGGATTCGATCAATCCCCGCGACCTCGCCGTCTGCGACCCGAATTTCGTGCTCGAGTATTTCCGCCTGAGCGCCGACAAGCGCCTGCTGTTCGGCGGCCGCATCAACTACTTCGGCGACGACCCGTCCGTGATCAAGAAGAACCTCACGCCGCGCATGCTGCAAGGTCTACCCGGCGCTCGAAGGACACGAAGATCGACTACGCCTGGGGCGGCACGATCGGCGTGCCCATCAACCGCGTGCCACAATTTGGCCGGGTCGCGCCGCACGATTCTGTACGCGCAGGGCTACTCCGGCCACGGCGTCAACGTGACGCACCTTGCCGGGCAGATTCTCGCCGACGCGGTTGCCGGCACCTGCGAGCGCTTCGACCTGTTCGCCAACATCAAGCCGGTCCGGGTACCGGGCGCCAGCCTGCTGCAAAAACCGATGGTCGCGCTGGGCGTGGCGTACTACCAGTTACGAGACCTGCTCTAGGGGGTCCAGTCTACGCATTACGCATGACCCAATGCGCAAACCTGGCCCCGTTCGCTTTCGCGATTGAAATTCGTAATGCGTGACTTGACCCCCTTTATTTCTACGGAGTGTCTGTCATGCCGGGAGTCGAAGGACGTATTGCCCTGGTCACGGGCGCCGGCCGGGGAATCGGTCGCGCCGCCGCGGAGCTTCTGGCCTCGCGCGGTGCCCGCGTCATGTGCGTCGCCCGCACGGAGCAGGAACTTGCTGAAACCGGCCTGCCGTATGCCCTCGCCGACCTTGGCACCGAAGCGGGCTGCGCAGAGGCCGTAGCGGCAACCGAAAAAAAACTGGGTCCGATTGACATCCTGGTTTGCAACCACGGCATCGGCTCTGCCCACGAGCGCGTCGTCTGGAAGCAAGAGACGAGGTCTGGCGGAGACGATGCGGGTCAATCTCGATGGGCCCTTCTACCTGTCGAGACTGTCCTTGCCGGGCATGATCGAGCGTCGTTACGGGCGCGTGGTGTACACGAGCTCAACCGCGGGACTGGTCGCCGAGCAAGCGGGCAGCGCCTACAACAGCTCCAAGCACGGGCTGCTCGGCCTCATGCGCTCGGTGGCGCAGGATGCGGGTGCTTTCGGCGTCACGTCGAATGCGGTATTGCCTGGCTGGGTGCGCACGGAAATGGCGGAACGATCTGCAGTTCAAGAGGCACAGGATCGCGGTGTCACGACAGATAAGGTCTGGCAGGAACGTGCGGCGCTGTATCCGCCCGGTCGCGTAGCCACTGCAGAAGAAGTCGCCGAGACGATCGCGTTCCTGGCATCAGAGGAGGCAAGCGGCGTCAATGGAGAGGCGATCCGGGTTGCGCTCGGCAGCGTGGCCTGACGCGAAACGCCGGTCGCGTTGCGTGCCGCCGATCGGGACTTAAGCGGCCCGTCCAATCAGAACGCCGTTCGGTACCGAACGCGTCAATCTGCTCAGGGACAATTCGTAACGTTGCCTGCCTTGAAAAGGCCATCGATCGTCGTCGACGAAATAAAGGACACGGTGGGCGCATTGACTTCGATATCGGTGCCGTCGATGCTCAGGCTGGGGCCCAGGGTTACGCTCGAGGTGGCCTCGAAAGGCGTTGGTGCCCCCGACAGCGCCTGGTAGTCGACGACGAGGTCTGCGTCGCACTTGACCGTGAGCGCGCCGTACTCGTAGGCGCCCGCGTCGCAGCTCGCCGTGCCGTTGCCACTGTTACGCAGGCGACCGCGCTGGTCAACTTGATCGACATCGCAGCCGTTGGCGTTGGCTGGGATGATGTTCCTGGCCTCGCTTCCAACGGGAATGGAGTGGGTTAGCGTCGGGCCGCCATTGTCCGCAAGGGTCAAATTAACATTGGTCGATACGGCACTTACGACCGAAATATCATCGCCGGTTCCCGTCCCCGTATAACTGCATCCGGCCAGGGCAGAGGCGCTCTTGACGTTATAGCCAAACGAATCGAGGATTCCACCGTCGTTGCGGCAATCAGTGTTGCCGCCAGCTCCTGTATTGCCGAGTATCAAGGTGTTTTGTAAGTTGATTCGCGCTGGAACGGCGCCCGTTTGTTCATTGTAAATACCGCCACCGGAAGCCGAGTCACGCGCCTCGTTGTTGGTGACAGTGACATGATCCAGGATGATTACAGCTTGCTTGCTATTGGCAAAGTTCGAAACGTAGTTGGCTATTGCGCCACCGCGATCCGCGATATTTCCACTGAATGTGCTATTGATGACGGTAACGCTCCCTTCGACATTCTTCAGTCCACCGCCAGTTGCGGCGCTGCTTGGGTCTGCGATTGAGTTGTTGCTTACAAGAGAGCGGGTCAAGCTGAGAGCCTCAACGCCGCTAAGTAGCGCGCCTCCTTCAGTCAGCGCGTTATTGCCATCAAATGTCGTACGGTCGATCGCCGCATCGATAAAACCTCCAAGAAAAATTGCGCCGGCTCTTCCGGCAAAATTCGACTGGAATAGTGAGTCGTTGATGCGGACCATCATCGGCTCGGCGATGGTTGACGCAACACCCAAAGCCAATGCCCCACCGGTCCCGGTCTCAACCCCCGGGACATTAATCGAACGCCCGTTGCCGCGCAGCGTTACGCCCTGCAATACCACTGACAGGTTTATTGGAGGCGGCAAGTCGGTTTCAGCGAAGGCAAGTATATCAATGGCGCCCCCTGATCTGGCCGCCACATTATCCCGAAAAATTGTATTTCGAAATTCGGCAATCTTATTGCTCGTGCTCCAAATTAGGCGCACCGCACTTCCGTCAATGCTTGTGGTGTTTTCCTCGAGTATGCTGTCGGCGACAAATAAACTGCCTTTTCCGGTTATTGCCCCTACTACGCCGATTCCCTCCGACTCACGCAAAGTCATACGAAGAACCCTCAGAAAACCGTCGCTTTCAATGTAAAAGAAGCCGCCGGCGGAATGCGTCAATGTCGCATAGCTGCCATCAATAGTGACCGTTGTCGTGATGGGGATTTGCGCCGTTGCTGCGTCGAACGAGTAGGTGCCGCCTGCCGCCAGCACGACCGTATCCTCCCCGGAACTGCCGGACGCGCAGTCACTGTGGGATTGTGCGCCCGAATTCGCGTTTTCGATCGCTTCAACCAGGGAGCAATCACCGTCGGGATTAATTGCGACCGCACCGTTGACGACCGCGATCGATGCCGCCCGGCTGACCGACGGCTGAACCAGTACGACAGAACAACAAAGTGCCGCAAGTAATCTTGCCGTGCAGTTCCTGGTTGCCGGTCCGTTGCGATTCGCGGAACGCTCTTTTTTGTCGGGGCCAATCCGCGTCTGTTCTGTTTCCATGATTCCCCTTTCTCGCGCGCCGCTGCGGTTGACGCTGTCAGATCCCTGAAGTTTCCTATTGGCGCCGGGATCGCAGGGCCTCTATTGAATTCAATTGTGCCATTCGGACACGATCGATCCCATGCCGATTCGGCCTCTTATGTTAAATCGGGACGCATCGTCGGATATCGGTAGCGGGTAAATGTGAACGTGGATCAGCCAGGTATTTCGCTATTTTTTTGCGTTGTTGCCACTCGGATTTTCCGGCCCGATGTTCATTCGCGCGACAACTCTCTACGGCGAACAGCCCGGACACGGGTCGGCCGATGTCACCGTCAATAGCCCGGCCACGCTGAATCCCGACTCGAAACTTACGACGGGAGCTATCAAATGCAGGTTTCCCGTGTCCAGCACCCTGGCTTGCGACACAACGGCGATCGACGTCTCCGTTGCACAGGTAAGGTCCTCAACCACCATTTCGGAAAACAGGTACGCCGCAGCACCGCCGCTGCAGAAATTGCTGGCGACCAGGGGCTCCGTGTCCAGTGCGTCACCGATACCATCGTTATCGTCGTCGGGATCGGTAGTATCGGGATCGCGATCACCGTCCGTATCCAGTGGACCGGCCGACACGACCAGATTGAAGACCTCACTTCCGACAATTTCGTGCGCCGCAGCGGTCGGATGAATGTCGTCCCAAAAGAGATATTCGTCCGGGTTGCCACATTGCGTGCCGAGCCCGAAGTAACCACCCGTCCAGCACGGCGCGGTGACGTTGGCAAAGCCGAAAACGGCGGGATTGGACAGGACCTGATTGAACAAGGTGAAAACGTCAAACTCGATGATCGTTACACCCGGAAGCGCAGCCGATATTGACGACAACGAAGCAGTCAATGCCGAGTTATACGCAAGCGACGCCGCGGTAATTTCTGCGGCCGTGCCACCGGGCGCGTCTCCGGCCAGTGACTCCGGCGTCTGGCCAAGATCAGGCAGGTTCAGCACGAGAAAATTGACCGCGCCGGCCGACGCCAGGTCGTTGATGATCGTGGCGATGTTAGGAACTGCGCCCTGGGCGTCGTTGTCCCGAACGTCGTTCGCACCGCCCCACACCACGAACAGCGCGTCCGGATCGGCAATGCCACTCACGTTCGACAGATAGGTGGCCGCCTGGGAGAGCAGACTGAACGGAGGGAAAGTAGAACCCGCAGGGCCCGTCGTAGCGCCAGCCCATGCGTAATTGTTGCCGCCACTTGCCGAGGTGAGCGACGACAACCCGAGGCTGTCGGCCAGGCCGTCGAGCCAGACGGGTCCGTCGCTTATGCGACCAGGCGCATAAGGCGGCTGCGGCAGGCCAAAAAATGCATCAAGATTGCCGGTGTCGGTGAGGCTGTCGCCAAAAGCGGCAAGGCCGCTATAGCACGTTTGGGCGGATGCCGGGCCGTTGGCCAGGCACGCCAGGACGCCGACCAGCGATAACTTTTTTAAAGCGACTGTCATACTCGTGTGATCGCAGGAACCTTTTCGGAGAGGTCGCCCTGATGATTTCGAGGGTGCCACTCATTGTTCTCGTTTATTGGTACTGCGTCTTTATTGGTGCTGCGTCGGCGACGCGCAAAGACCTTTCCTGATCTCGATCGGCTTACGGTACACGCTTGAAGCCGCCGCTGCTACTCACCGGCATATCAACGTCGTCAGCGTCAGGGACTGGGGATTCTAATGAAGCCGCGCAATTCCGGGGTCAGTAGTCGGCCACCACGACTATCCCGGCTTTCAGGAGTTACGCGAAAAGTACAGAATCGTCCCTGGCAAAGGGGCCTTTTTTTTTGCTAAAGGCGGGCGCTCCGAATCCTTGAGCAGAATGTCGATGCCTCTTTGCTTCATCCACTCCCGCTGGATCGCCAGCTTCTCGGCCAAGCGGCTCGACGCGTCGGCGCAATTTGCCGCGATGGGCACGGCTTTGGAAATGGCGGTCTCTTTCATTCGACGTCTGAACTGCATGTCTGCCAGCCAATGGTGTATGGAGTTCTGAGCCTACGACTGGCGGGCGTGGAGCGTATCGACGGACTTCACATTTTTTTATGTTAAAGGCGCTCGAAATTCGATTTTCGCGAAAGCTGTCTCATGAATAGCCAGCGCAAGTTCCGTTAGCCCGTGCCGGTCGCCTGTCGATAGAGTTGCAGGTAGCTGGACGCCATCGCTTCCGCCGAGAAATCCCGGGAAAATGCCTGGCCGCGAGCCCCCAGAGAACGACAGAGCTCAGGGTCGGCATACAGCCGCAGGATCGCATCGTGCAGCTGATCCGCCTGACCCGCATCGATCAGGATTCCGTTGTCGCCGTCGCGCACGATCTCAGGTACGCCGCCCGCACGGCTGGCAACGATCGGCAGCGCGCGATCCATGGCATCGAGCAATATGCCGCCGATGCCCTCCTTGTTGGACGGCAGTATGAACAGGTCGAAAGCGGCGAGGTAATCGCCCACGTTGTCCACCCACCCGGCGAAGGCGACGTTTGTCAGGTCGGCGGACAGTTCGCGCAGCATAGCCTCGTCCTTGCCGTCGCCGACCAGCAGAAACTGGATCGCCGGATGCGACTGCTGCAATCGTCGAGCGACCTCGATGATATAGGTCTGCCCCTTCTGTGCGTCATCCAGCGCGCCGACATTGCCGACCAGCCATTTGCCGGGGAACGATTCGCGGATTGCTCGCACCGCAGCCGCATCCACCGCTAGGTTGCTGCTGCTGCTGTGAATAACGGTGCTTCGGACCCGTGCATCGAGCGCTTCGACAAGCTCTGCAACATTCGCCGCAACTGATGCAACGCACGATGCGCGCGAATACGTTCTGCGCGTAACCCAGCCGCTGCCAAGCGGATTGTTGACGCGCCGCGTAATAATGTAGGGCGTGCCAGAGGCCTCGTGGCGCAGCCAGGCCGCGTAGACGCCACGCCCTTCGTGCGAATGCACGACATCCACGCCCCTGGTCATCCGAAAGGCCGACAGCAACCCGGCTGCAGAGGCGAATCTCGATATCGAGGTCTTTCAATCGCGCTGCGAGCACGCCACCCTCGCGCGCCACCAGTACCTGGTCGACCCCGTGGTCGCGGAGCGCACGAACCAGTAGTTCGGTCTGGCGTTCACCGCCGCGGTAACCGCGCGCCAGGTTGACGTGTGCAATTCGCATGGTTCAGTGCAGGCAGCCCGCGTGAAATTGGGGCCAGAGTAACATGGTCGCCCGTCGATCAAGCGCTGCTAAAAATCGGGCTCTCGGCAACGTGAACTCCAGCCGCTTAAGCGCTGCTGCGTTGCGAGTCGCATGGCAAGCGCTTACAGTGTTGCAAGGTCGGCTCCGCCGGGAAACGGGAAACTTCAGCATGTGCGGCTTCGCAGGCGGAACGGATCCATCATGGAACTATGCCGCCGCACTCGCATCGATCGTCCATCGCGGCCCGGATGACGGCCGCCTGCACCTCGAAGGCGCCGTGCGGGTCGGCTTTCGCCGCCTGTCGATCATCGATCTCGACGCCGCCGCCAACCAGCCGATGTTCGCCGACGACGGACAGACCTGGATCGTCTTTAACGGCGAAATTTACGGCTTCATCGCGCTGCGCCGCGAACTGGAGCGACACGGCCACACCTTCCGCACGCACTCCGATACCGAAGTGTTGCTGCACGCCTACCTGCAATGGGGCGACGAATTTATCGAGCACGTGGACGGCATGTTCGCCATCGCGCTGTGGGACGCGCGAGACAGGAAGCTCCGCTTGTTTCGCGATCGGCCGGGCATCAAGCCGCTCTATTACTACTACGACGGGCAGCGCTTTGCCTTCGCGTCGGAACTCAAGGCGATCGAAGCCCTGGTGGACGCCAACGATTTGCAGGTTGACGATACCGCACTCTACGATTTTCTCGGATACCGCTACGTTCCCGCACCGAAGACGTTGTACCGCAATTGTTTCAAGCTGCCGCCGGCGCACTACCTCGTTTACGATCCCGCAACAGGCGTCGCGACAGAACCGAGGCGCTACTGGTCGATCCCGATTCCCTCAGAGCCACTGGATATCTCCGCCGATGCGGCGGCCGAGCAGCTGCACGCCCTGCTCGATGAATCGGTACGCGACCAGATGATCTCGGACGTGCCGCTGGGCTTCTTCTTGTCCGGCGGGGTGGACTCCAGCACGGTGGTCGCGACCGCTGCCGGGCTCGATGCCGACATCTCGACCTTCTCGATCGGTTTCGATTCGGATGAGAAATCCGAAACCCCGTATGCCCGCGAGGTAGCGGAATTGTTCGGCACGCAACACCATCAGCGCATGCTGACGCAGGATGCGGCCGTCGACCTCCTGCCAAGCCTGAAGCACTGGTTCGACGAGCCGTTCGCCGACGAATCCGCGTTGCCGACCTTCCTCGTTTCCAAAGTGGCCAAAGAAAACGTGACGGTCGTGCTCACCGGCGACGGCGGCGACGAGGTGTTCGGCGGCTATCGCACCTATCCGCGCTTTCGAGCGCTACAGCCGCCTGCCGTCCTTACCGCCGGCTTTCGAGGAGTTTGCGTACCGCCTGCGCAAGCCGTTCGCCCGGCGCAGTGCGATCGCGAGAACGACGCGAGTCCTCGAGTTCGCGTTCAGCACCGGTCCAAGGCTGTGGGCAAGGATCATGCACGGTCTGCCGACAGCGGCGAAGGCAGGCTACCGCGAGCGTCTTGGCATCCCGGCCGACTACGACGACTGGTGGCATTACCGCGAGCACTGGCGCGAAGAGTTACCGGTCCGCACGAGACTGCAGCTCGTCGATTTCAACACCTTCATGCCGGGCATGGTGCTGACCAAGGTCGACCGCACCAGCATGGCGGTGTCACTTGAAGCGCGTGTGCCGTTTCTCGCGCGACGCATTATCGAGTTTTCGTTTTCCCTGCCGGAGCACGTTCGCTATCACGGCGGTGAACTGAAAGGCATCCTGAAGTACGCGTTCAAGGACAAACTGCCGGCGCACATCCTCTATCGCCGCAAAAAAGGCTTCGGCATTCCACGCCACTACCTGAAGGGCCTCGATGGCGGCCAGTCGGTTCAGGAGCACCTGCTGGAAAGTTTGTTCCTGTCGAAATAGGGGCCGCTGCGGTGCACAGTCCGGCACCTCGGCACGAGATCGCGACGATCGGGCGGCCGTCGCGGCAACGAAAAGCTGATGAGGAACCCCTGTATCAGGCGGCCGGCGGCATTAGCGGGGGCAACAGGTCTCTGTTACTTGCCGCGGCTTCGGGCTCGACAACAGCGAAAGATCGTAGCGACTTCGCCAATGCCGCACCGTCCCAGTCACCGCTTCCGGGTCCGTAGCTTGCCGATGACAAGCGCCGCAACTCGTCGGCCAGCGGCGACGACACGCGCTCGGCCAGCGCGCCCGGGCTGCGCGGCGGGTCGTCGGGCCATTGCAGTCGCGCCCATTCGAGGAGCGCAGTACGTAGCGCGTTGCCGTCGTCAGACAGGGCCGCTTTGCGCGCTGCCTTGATGAGCTTCGCCTGCTGTTTGAAAATCGGCGGCGGCTCAGGGTCGCGCCGTTCGCGCCCGGTGTCGCGCGACGACCACCACCAGGCGATGAGCGTCAAGACCCACAGCACGGCCAACAGCTGTGTCGCGCGCTGCCAGAAACCGCCCGGCAACAGGCTGCTCGCCGCCCGCTCCGCGGCGGTCTCCCCTGCGGGCGCGGTGTTAGCTGGCGTCTGACCGGCGATCACCGGCTCAGCGACCGCATTGACGCGAATCGAGCGCCCCGGCAGTTTCGCGACACGCCAGTCGCCGGCTTCTATATCCCACCAGGGCACGGTGAGCTCCGGCAACTCGATCTCGCCGCCGTTTACACCGATGATTGCATACTGGTCTTTGCGAATGCCGCGAATGCCCGCCGCCTCCAGGGTGCGACTGAGCTCCGGTTTGTCGGCGTACACGTTCAGGCCCTCGACGGTCGGCGGCTCTATCGCGGGGATCTGGGTTTCGATCTGTCCCAGCGCACTGATCGTCACACGTCGCGTCACCGGCTCGCCGGCATCGATACGGTCCGGCTCCCGTGACCATTCGTCACTGATTTGCACATCGCGGGCCGGCAGCCACGCGGCGTCCGGATAGTCCGCCGGGGGCGGCGGTATCGGCAGCACTTTGATCGTGTGCGAATCGGATTCGAACACCTTGCGACCGGTGATGCGCCCGTCGCGCAGCACGCGCGCCTCGAAGCGCGCCGGCGAAACCGTGATCTGGCCGCTCTCCTGCGGGTACAGCGCGATGACCCGCTCCACCACGTTGTACGCCTTGCCATTGAGTATCGCGTCGTAGCTTCTTTCGTCGCCGGCGAGTTCGAAGAGTACTTCTGCACCGCTGATTGTCGGCTCCCGCAATGCCGGTTGGCGCGTAGCCACGGCTCGATACACCTTGATGCGAGACAGGATCTGCGCCTGCACGTAGGTTTCAGTCTGGTCGACCTCACTGGCAATGAACACGTCGGCTTCACCGGGCGGCGCATTCGACGGTGCGT
>CAWEDS010000027.1:0-85846 GCA_963807845.1 uncultured Gammaproteobacteria bacterium | reverse complement strand
CCCGCTGCAACGCAAGCCCATTCGCTCGCAACTTGATGTGGGCGTACGTAGTGTCAATTCCCTGTTGTCCATCGGCCGCGGTCAACGCATGGGATTGTTTGCCGGCAGTGGCGTCGGCAAAAGCATGCTGCTCAGCATGATGACCCGCAATACCGAAGCGGATATCGTTGTCGTCGGCCTGGTTGGCGAGCGCGGCAGGGAGGTTCAGGAATTTATTGACCATTCTCTTGGCGCCGAGGGCATGAAGCGCGCTGTGGTCGTGGCGACGCCGGCCGATGATACGCCGCTCATGCGCATGCACGGTGCCTGGCTGACGGCTGCTATTGCCGAGTATTTTCGCGACCGTGGAAAAAACGTGCTGCTGCTGATGGATTCGCTGACGCGGTTTGCGCAAGCGCAACGTGAAATAGCGCTGGCGATCGGTGAGCCGCCGGCCACCAAGGGCTATCCGCCGTCCGTATTTGCCAAATTGCCGCAGCTGGTGGAGCGCGCCGGCAACGGTTCAGTGGAGGGCGGTTCGATCACGGCGATCTATACGGTGCTGGCAGAAGGTGACGATCACAACGATCCGATCGTGGATGCGGCACGCGCCATTCTCGATGGTCATATCGTGCTGTCTCGCAGCATGGCGGACGGCGGCATCTATCCGGCCGTGGATATCGAATCGTCGGTGAGTCGCGCCATGAATCAATTTGCCTCCGCGGCACAACAACAACTGGTTTCGCGATTTCGAAAGATGTACTCCACCTACCAGGAGAATCGTGACCTGGTTGCCGTCGGAGCCTACCAGCCGGGCTCGAATCCAGAGCTTGATGAGGCGATCGCGTTATGGCCGTCGGTGATCGAGTTCTTGCGACAACACCAGGCTGAAAGCGTCGACTCAGAAAGCAGCCTCGATCAATTGCGCGAGTTGTTCGACATAAAAGAGCCACAGGACATTGCCCAAACGGCGATCGTGAGTCAGCAACGTGAAGAGTCGTAGCGCCAAGATCGGCAAGGTCATGGCCATTGCCGAGGCGGACGAAAAGCGCGTAGGCCAGCTTGCCGGCCAGTCGCACCAACGTCTCGACGAGCAGTTGGCGCGCCTCGGCGAGCTGAATGCTTTTCGCCGCAACTATGCCAGCCGGACATCGACGGACTCGGTCGTGAGTTCGGCACACTGGCAGGACTATCAGAGTTTCTTAAATCGCCTCGACACGGCGGTCAAGGCGCAGCAACAAATTGTCCAGGACTGCGAGAGAAAACTGGCCGTACACCGGCAACGCTGGATGGCCAAGCGACAACGGGTCCAGTCACTGGAACGCGTGGTCGACAAATACGAGACGCAGGAGCGCCTGCAGGAGGCCCGTCGGGAACAGAAGCGACTCGACGATCTCGGTCGAACAGGCGCGCGGGGATTCGATACCGATCTCGACTGACGAACGCGGCCCAGGGCCACCGAACCCGCAAAGCTGGCACGCATCTTGCTCCTACTGGTAACAGGACCCTCTATTACCTGAAAGGAAACCGCATGCTGGCGACGCTGAATCTGCCATTTTCTGCCGTTGAGCTGTTCGACGACCCGCTGAAAACCTCGGCCTCATTACTGCCTCCGGGCAATGCAAACATCGAATCCGGGTTTGCCGGGATGCTGCGCCTGCGGGTGGACGCATCGATGACGGCCGGTGCGCACGGTGGCCAGGGTTTGCCGCCCGGCGGCAGTACCTTGCCGATCTTGCCGGACGCCACAGCGGAAGGTCTTAGCCCGCCGGCCGGCCGAACGTCGGTCGATGCAGCGCTGCGGCTGGCGCTACAGCCCCCGCAACTGGCGCATGCGCCCGCCGAACACCGGGTGATTCCCGCAGCTACCGCGGGCCAGGTGCCCTCGGACAGCCGCCGGCCGCCGACTGTTCATCGACGAGTCGGGAGTGGTCGATCCATCGGGTGGCTCGTCGGACAGGTTTCCGGGCCAGCCGAGTTACTGCAAATCCCCGCCGGGTTGGCGGGAACGCCCGTCGCCCTGCCGGTCATTCCTGCCGAAGCGGTGACGGTGCCGGACGAACAGCCGGGTTCGGCTACCGGGCTCTCGAGCGCATCGCTGCAACTGCCCGATCCCCTTGCTGGACATCCGGAAACGGGCGCGGTGTTGCCGGAGCTCGTGCAGCGGCTGGGCGGACAGGCGGCCGCAGAACCCTCGCCATTGCCACTTGCGACAACCCCGAGCGAGACACCGGACGTTTCCCTGATCGCTGCCGTGAACTACCCCGCACCGGCGGAGGCGGGTGTCGAGTCGACAACCCTGCAGCCGGCGGTGCGCGGCGCCGGGACTGAGGTTCGCAGCGACGCAATGGCTAACATCGCAACGGCGAGCCAACCGGCAGTCGATCGCCGCTCGGCGGACAAGAGCTCACTCCCGCCGGCGTACCCGAATCCTATCGCGGTTGCTGCGCGCGCCGACGAACAGTTGCACGCGGACGCGGGACGACAGGCACCGCCTTTGGCGACCGCCACCCTCAAGGAGCTCGGCCAGCCAAGAAGGCCTGACAGCCGTGTGCCGCCAGGTCAGCAGCCGACCCCCGTTGTAGAGGCTCGGCCCCCGCTCGAGCCGTCGAGGCAGCCCGAAATCCTGCCGCTGCTGAAAGTCGGTGGTAACGGCGAGGCGTTCGGGGACATCGTCCGGCCCGGCAACGCAGCGCCAGTGCACATCCAGCCAGGCACCGCGCCCTACCGCCCCTGCCTGCGGCTGCCCTGGGCGTCGGCGGTGTTGCAGCCGGTGATTCGGGCCACGCGGCGATGCTCCAGCAGACAACCGACCTCATCAGTAGCCACGTCCGCGACCCGGCATGGGGAGACCGCGTCTCCGAGCGCGTGCTGGTGATGGCGAGCAACCAGCTGAAGACCGCCGAAATTCGGCTCACACCGGCAGAGCTCGGTCCGCTGAGGGTGCAAGTGGCTCTCGACGATGGTGCTGCTCACGTTACGTTTCATGCGCAGCACGCGTTGACGCGCGACGCGATCGAGCAGGCGTTGCCGCGCCTCCGGGAAATGCTCGCAGAAAATGGCATCGCGCTGGGGCAGGCCGACGTCGGTGAGCGCGGCGTTGCCGAGGGCAATCGAGACGGCGAGGGCAGCGGCGAACGCTCTGATGGCGAGGCCGACGCGGCCTATGACGCAGACGCAGGCAGCGAGCAACGGTTGCGCCATCGGCCAACGACGGGTCTCGGCCTGGTCGATACCTTCGCGTAGGTCGTCAAATAAATGACGGCAGGCCACGCTGCGGCCAGAGCCGCTCTGCCGTGACGGTTTTTCGACGCTATCCGAAACTCGAGAAAATCTAGGTTAACTCAGTAATCTATTGAAAAATATAGATAAATAGACCTCTCAGCCGAGCTTGGCATGGCACTTGCATTATTCGTGTTGGTACACATTGGAGCAAGTGATGGCTGAGGAAGCAATCGAACTGGAGGCCGCTCAAGCATCGGGCGGCATGATGAAAAAACTCCTTTACGCCGGTATGGGCGCTGCCCTGCTGGGCGCCGGTGTTTTTGGGGGCATGGTCTTTTTCGGCGGCGATGAGCCTGCCGCAGGCGACGAGGCTGTCGCCGCGAGAGAGTGTCGCGGGTGAACCGGCGCTCTACCAGAGCCTGCATCCGCCGCTGGTCGTCAACTTCAAAGACAGTCTCGGCGAATCGCACTTCATGCAGCTGACGATGGAGGTGATGGCGCGCGACCAGGACACGATCAATGCCGTTCGTGAGCACACACCCGTTATTCGCAACAGCCTGATTCTGCTCTACAGCGGCGTTATCTACGACGAAATCACAACGCGTGAGGGCAAAGAGCAGATGCTCGCCGATGGCCTTGCCGAGATCCAGAAGGTGATGGCCGAACGCGGCGAAACCGGCATCGAAGCAGTGTATTTCACGTCCCTGGTCATTCAGTAAGGCCCGCTGCGATGACCGATCCGGTACTCACAGATGACGAAAAAGAGGCATTGCTCGAGGGCATGTCGACGGGCGAGATCGAGGTGCACTCGAACAAGGGCCCCGCGTACGCCGAGGTGAAGCCCTTCGAGATTGGGCCTCGTGCGAGGATCAGCTCGAGAAGCTACCCACGCCTGCAACACCTCAATCAGGAGTTTGCCGGCCGCCTTACCCGGCAGGCCGAAGCATTGCTGAATGCCGAGGCGACGGTCACCTACGTTAATACCGAGACGTGTTCCTACAGCAGTGCCTGCGAGCAAAACGACGGCTTGTCACTCATCGTCGAGTTCTCACCCAAACCGCTTGAGGGATCTGCGCTGATCAGCCTCGGCGCGCGCACCGTCGGCAACCTGGTCGAGACCTTCTTCGGCGGCCAGGGTAACGAACCATCCACCTGCGATGCGGCTTCGTTTACGCCCGGCGAGATGTCGGTCGCGACGCTCTTCGGTGAGGCAGTGCTGTCGGTCATAACAGATGTCTGGAACCCGATCGCCGCGGTTGCACCGGAAGTGGTCGGCAAGCACCTGAGCTCCGGCGTGATCGACAGTGTCGATGCGGGGGACACGGTTATCAATTCGGCGTTCCGGCTGGCCATTGACGAAGAGACAGAAGTATTTCACGTGCTGTGGCCGCTCAATACCATCGCATCGCTGGTGCCTGTGCTGGAAGGGCAAAAGCGCGATCGGGATGCTACCGAGGACGCGCGGTGGGCGCGCTCCCTGCGCTCGTCGGTAACAGACACCGTTGTTCGAATCTCGTCCGACGTTGGCCGGACACGCATGACACTCGGCGCGATCGCCGGTCTGGCGCCGGGCGATGTGTTGACGATCGGAAACCCAAGGCAAGGCACCGTGCGTGCGCGCAACGTGCCGATACTCAACGGACGCTTTGGCGTTCACGACGGCCGCTATGCAATCGAAGCGGTCAACTGGCTGGCAGCGGGCACCGCAAGCGCGTCCGCAGACAGCCTGTAAACAGAAGGAAAATGCAAGATGGAAAGTGAAACGCCAACCCCAGGTAATGCGCCCGCCGACAACAGCGACGCAGCACCCGCCGAGGCGCCTCAATACTCGCCCGAGCAACTCGAAAAAGACGGCAAAGCGAAGGGTGCTGCGCCGGCCGATGTCAATCTCGACCTGGTCCTCGATATTCCGGTTGAAGTCTCGCTGCGAGTCGGCTCCACGGATATTTCGATTCGTGACCTCGTGTCGCTGGTTGAAGGTTCGGTCATCGCACTCGAAGAGGCTGCTGGTGACCCGATGGAAGTGCTCGTCAACGGCACCCTGATCGCGCACGGCGAAATCGTGATCGTTGACGAACAGTACGGCGTACGTCTGACGGATGTCGTCACACCCGTCGAACGTATCGAACAGCTGCACTAGGAGTATCGATGGACGGCTACGACCTCAATTCGAATCTGCTGGCGGGCGCCACCGATGCCGTGCCGACACTGCCGGCAACGCCCGGCATTGGCGGCGGCGACATTCTCAGCCTCGGTGTCAGCATGGTCGTCATCGTCGCAATGATACTGGTCGTTGGCTGGCTGTACTCGCGGTCGCGACTTGCCGGTGGCGGGAGCGCTGAGCTGATCAACGTCATCGCATCGGAGGCCCTGGGACCGAAAGAACGCCTGCTCGTCGTCGAAGTGGCCGATCAACAGCTGCTCGTTGGCATGACGGCGAGTACCGTCCAGACCCTGCACGTTTTCGACAAGCCGCTCAGCGTTGCAGCGCCCGCACCAGACCCTGCAGGCTTTGCGACCCGGCTGCGCGCCGCGATTGCGGAGCGTGTGCAATGAGAATCGCCGTGGCCATAACGCTCGTTTTGCTGACGTTTGCGTCCGGTGCGGCCGTTGCGCAAACCGCGCCGCTCGCGCTGGCGTCAGACGCCGCGGCGGGTCAGAGCTACACGCTGAGCATTCAGATCCTCGTATTGATGACGCTGCTGACCTTGCTGCCGGCAGCCATTCTCTCGACCAGCGCGTTCGTGCGCATCATTATCGTGCTGTCAATCCTGCGACAGGCGCTGGGTACGGCCCAGACGCCACCCAACCAGGTGTTGCTGGGCATCGCGTTGTTCCTGACGTTTTTCGTCATGTCGCCGGTAATCGACGACATTCACGAGAACGCGGCAAAGCCCTACATCGACGGTAACCTGTCGGCGGCCGAAGCCCTGACGACGGGTGTGCAACCGCTGCGCCGATTCATGCTGGATCAGACCCGTGACAGTGACCTCAAGTTGTTCGCTTCAATAGCGGGCCACGGCGATATCAGCACGGTCGAGCAGGCACCGCTGTCCGTCGTCATCCCGAGTTTCATGGTGAGCGAGCTCAAGACCGCCTTCCAGATCGGTTTCCTGGTGTTCATCCCGTTCCTGATCATCGACCTCGTCGTATCCAGCGTCCTGATGTCGATGGGCATGATGATGCTCTCGCCCATGCTGATTTCCCTGCCGTTCAAAATCATGTTGTTCGTGATGGTCGATGGCTGGGCGCTGTTGCTGGGCACACTGGCTTCGAGTTTCTACGCCTGAGGACTATGCGATGACACCAGAGACAATCACGACGATCGGTCAGCAGGCACTTTGGGTGACCATGATGATCGCATCGCCATTGCTGGGATCGGCGCTTGCTGTCGGCCTGTTGGTCGGCATGATCCAGGCCGCGACACAAATTAACGAGATGACGTTGAGCTTCATTCCGAAGCTGCTGGTGCTGGTGCTATCGCTGGTGTTTGCCGGGCCGTGGATGCTCAGCGTCATTGTGAACTACACGCGCCAGCTGTTGGAACAAATTCCCTCGCTGATCTCGTGAAACACGAGAAAGGAATGCGAAATGCCAATGAGAGAAGACCGTGAATATCGAGATCGCAATCACACCGCTTATCGAAATGCTGTCGATCTACATTTGGCCGTTTGTTCGAATCGGGGCGTTCCTGATGGTGATGCCACTGATTGGCAGCAGCTTTACACCAGTGCGTGTGCGGCTGCTGCTCGCAGTGGTGCTGACCATCGTTATCGCGCCGGTGCTCCCACCTGCGGCGACTCAGGATGTGTTGAGTGCGGCGGGTCTGGTCATGATGATTCAGGAGATCGGAATCGGCGTCTCAATGGGATTCTTAGTACAGCTTGTCTTCGACGCGATCGCGCTCGGTGGCCAGGTGATCGGTATGAGCATGGGGCTGGGCTTCGCGGTGTTCCTGGACAGGGCGCGTGGGGTCAGCGTCCCGGTACTTGGACAGCTGTTCCTCATGCTGGCAATGCTGGTGTTCCTGTCGCTGGACGGGCACCTGGCCATGATTCGGCTGCTGGTGGAGAGCTTCCGGGCCTGGCCAATGTCGGAGGGCGGACTGACGCTGCCGGTTCTGTCCGAACTGCTGACATGGACGGCGCAGCTTTTTATTTTCGCGGTGAAGATCGCCTTGCCGGCGATCACGGCCCTGCTAATCGTCAACCTGTCGTTCGGCGTAATGAGTCGCGCGGCGCCGACCCTGAACCTGTTCGCAGTGGGTTTTCCCGTTGCGATGTTATTGGGCTTCATGGTCATTTTTCTAAACATGGGCGTCCTCATCGAGAACATATCGAGCTTTCTGGGCCTGTCGATTTCAAAGATTTCGCAGTTGCTTGAATTGTGAGCACGTTAATGGAGCACGGCATACGTGGCTGAGGAAGCACAACAAGACAGAACGGAACGCGCGACTCCCAAGCGTCGCGAAGATGCGCGCAAGAAAGGCGACGTTCCCCGATCGCGTGAACTGACAATGACCGGTGTCATGTTGTCGGGTGCCGGTGCTCTACTGTTGCTGGCCGAACCGATTGGCCGGGACCTTACCAAAGCGTTTGCCAGCGGTTTCGCCATCGAACGCGAGCTGCTGCTGGACGAACGCTACCTGATCCCCGCTTTTGCACAAATCGCGTCCAAGGGTTTCTTGAGTTTGTTGCCGCTCGCTGTCGTCCTGCTGTGCGCCGTATTCCTGAGCGCGGCCGCGATCGGTGGATGGTCGTTCAGCCTCAAGGCGGCTGCCTTCAAAGCGGAGCGCCTAAGTCCTTTGAAAGGGATAAAACGCATTTTCGGTGCCAATGGCCTGAACGAACTGGTCAAGGCGATCGCAAAGTTTTCGTTGGTCGCCGTGATCGCGGTGTCCTGGCTCTGGTACACAGCCGATGACCTGCTCGCGCTTGGCCGTCAGCCGGTCGCCGGGGCGATCACCGAGGCGCTGCAAATGTGTGGCGTTTCTCTGCTGGTTGTCAGTCTCGGCCTGTTGCTTATCGCGGCATTCGATGTGCCGTTCCAGCTCTGGCAGTACGAGAAGAAGCTGCGCATGACGCGCCAGCAGGTGAAGGACGAGTACAAGGAGACCGAGGGTCGGCCTGAAGTAAAGGCACGCGTGCGCGCCTTGCAACAACAGATCGCAACGCGACGCATGATGGAGGAGTTGCCGACGGCAGATGTCGTTATAACGAACCCGACGCACTTTGCCGTCGCACTGAAATACGACGATGCCGCGATGGGCGCGCCCCGGGTTATCGCCAAAGGCAAAGACCTTGTGGCCAAACGCATTCGCGAGGTCGCCGAAGAGCACGGGGTGCCGCTGTTCTCGGCGCCGCCGCTGGCTCGGGTGTTGTTCCGCACCGCCGAGATCGGCGAGGAAATACCGGCCCGACTCTATACGGCTGTCGCACAGATCCTTGCCTACGTTTATCAGCTCAATGACACCCTCAAACCGGGACAGCGGCGTCCGCCGCCGCCCGAGCCGGAAATCGACGAAGACGAGTTTCCTGCCCCAGGCCGGTCAGGATGAGTAAGCGATGATGGCGAATAATACGGCGAGCGCAACCTTGAGCGACATCCTTCACGGGCTGGGTTTGCCGCTGCTGGTGCTGGCCATGCTGGCAATGATGATGGTGCCGCTGCCGCCGCTGGCGCTCGATATTCTGTTTTCGTTCAATATCGCGCTGTCGCTGGGGATCCTGCTCACCACCGTTTACATCAAACGCCCACTGGAGTTCGGCGTCTTCCCGACCATCCTGCTGGTCGTGACCTTGATGCGGCTGGCGCTCAATATCGCCTCGACACGCGTCGTGCTGCTAAACGGGCACACCGGCACCTCATCGGCTGGCAAGGTCATCGAGGCCTTCGGCGAATTTGTTGTCGGCGGCAACTACGCGGTCGGACTCGTGATTTTCGCCATCCTGGTGATCATCAATTTCGTTGTCGTCACCAAGGGTGCCGGCCGCGTCTCCGAAGTTTCCGCACGATTCACCCTGGATGCGATGCCCGGCAAGCAGATGGCGATCGACGCCGACCTGAACGCGGGCGTTATCGACCAGGACGAGGCACGCAGGCGCCGCCAGGAAATCGGCGAGGAGGCCGATTTCTACGGCTCCATGGACGGTGCCAGCAAGTTCGTTCGTGGCGACGCCATCGCCGGCATACTGATCCTCTTCATTAACATCGTCGGCGGGCTGATAATCGGCACCTCGCAGCATGATCTTTCGCTGTCGGTCGCCGTGCACAACTACACGCTGCTGACCATCGGCGACGGTCTCGTCGCCCAGATACCGTCGCTCCTGTTATCGACGGCCGTGGCCATCATCGTGACACGCGTGTCGCGCTCGCAGGACATGCGCCAGCAGATCGCCACCCAGTTGTTCAGCGATCCGCGTGCCCTGATCGTTACCGCGGCGATCGTCGGCATACTGGGCCTCATTCCCGGTATGCCCAACTTTGCGTTTCTCAGTCTCGCCGGCATTTGTGCATTCTCGGCCATGCGACTGATGCATAAGCGGAAGGCCCCGGCGGAGGTGCCGAAGCGGCAGGCCGATTCGGACCTGACGGTGCCCGAGCTCAGCTGGCAGGATGTCGACCCGGTGGATCTCATCGGCCTGGAAGTCGGCTATCGTCTCATCCCCCTGGTGGACTCACAGCGTAACGGGCCGTTGGTCTCCCGCATCAAGGGCGTTCGCAAGAAGCTGACCGAAGAGCTCGGATTCCTCGTCTCACCGGTGCACATTCGGGACAACCTCGAACTGGCACCGAACGCCTACCGTATCTCGCTGTCGGGCGTCTCGATCGGCGAGAGCGAGGTTCACATCGACAAGGACCTCGCCATCAATCCCGGCCAGGTGTTCGGCAAGATCGACGGGATCGCCACCGAAGACCCGGCATTCGGACTCGAGGCATTCTGGATCGACGCGGCGCAGCGCGACGAGGCGCAGATGCTGGGCTACACCGTGGTTGACCCGGCGACGGTCGTCGCCACGCATTTAAGCCAGCTGTTGCAGAACAACGCGTACGAGCTGCTCGGTCATGAGGAGTGCAAACAGCTGCTCGATCGCCTCGCGTCGGCGTCGCCAAAGCTGGTCGACGAACTGACACCCAAATTGTTGCCGATGAGCGTCATTACCCGCGTGCTGCAGAACCTGCTCGCAGAAAACATTCCACTGCGCAACATAAAGAAGATTGCCGAAACTTTGGCGGAACAGGGTGCCCGCAGTCAGGATCCCGACGTTTTGTCGGCCGCCGTGCGCGTCGCACTGGGCCGCTCGATCGTCCACAACGTAGTAGGGACGCGGCCTGAGCTGCCGGTTATGACCCTGGAGCCAGAGTTGGAACGAATCTTGAATGAATCAGCACAGGAAGGCGGAAACATTGGCCTGGAGCCAGCGATGGTTGAACGACTGCACCAGACATTGACGGAGAAAGCGCAAAGCCAGGAGATCGCGGGTGAACCGGCGGTGCTGCTGGTCGCCCCCCAGGTACGGCCGTGGATGGCACGCATGATGCGCAATATTCGCAATCTCCATGTGCTGGCCTACAACGAGGTGCCGGACGACAAGCGCGTACAGATGATCGCGGCCGTGAGCTAGTTGCGGCACGCAAACGAATCAGGAAAAGCAAGGGTTGAATAGAGCGAACAGAGCGAACAGAGCGAACAGAGCGAAGATACGAGCGAACAAACCTAATGAGGAACGAAGGTGAAAATCAAACGGTATTTGGATAAGGATATGCGACACGTCTTGCGCCGGGTGCGCGAGGATCAGGGGCCGGACGCGGTCATCCTGTCGAACAGGCGTGTTGACGACGGTATCGAAGTGATTGCCGCGATTGACTATGACGAAGCGCTGGTTCGACATGCCATGGGTGGCGCGCGTGACAGAAGCGCGAGCATCGACAGCGACGCGCTCACAGACATCGCCGACATCGATCTGGCGCCGCCGCCCGAACAGCCGGTAAAGATTGTTGCAGCGGAGCTGACCCAACAGCCTGTCGAGGCGCAGTCCCTGAAGGCGTTACAAGAAGAAGTGTCCTCGATGCGCGGCTTGCTCGAGACACAGCTCTCGGCACTGGTATGGAAAGACGAATCGCGGCAGTTTCCGCGGCGAGCGCAAATTCTGCGCAACCTCTCGCGGCTCGGCATCGCACCGGATGTCGCGAACATCATCATTAACCGGCTCGGTGCGACGGAAGACGTCAAGAGCTTGTGGAAAGAACCGCTGTCTGCGCTGGCGCAAATTCTGCCGGTCGTCGACGACAGCCTGTTGCAACAAGGTGGGACGATTGCGCTCATTGGCCCTACCGGTGTTGGCAAGACCACCACTATCGCGAAAATCGCGGCCCGTTTCGCAATGGACAACTGGTCGGACGATATCGCGCTGGTCAGCGCGGACTCTTACCGCATAGGCGCCAAGGAACACCTGACGGCATTCGCCAACATCATCGGTGCGAAAGTCTATTCGGCGAGCAGTTTTGGCGATCTGTCCGACACGCTCACGCGTCTCAGCGACAAGAAACTGGTGCTTATCGATACAGAAGGCCGGAGCCAGCGTGACCGCGACCTGTCGAGCCGTCTGGCGGCGTACGGCCAGAACGCCGATCGAGTGCGCTTCTACCTGACGCTGTCGGCGGCGACTCAGGAGGCCGCGCTGGAAGAAACGGTGCGCGAGTTCAACCGGGTTCCGCTGGCGGGCTGCATTGTGACCAAAATCGATGAGGCCGCGCAGATCGGCTGCGTCATGAGCACCCTGATCCGTAACGATCTCCCTGCGGCCTGGTTCTCCGACGGGCAGCGTATACCGGATGACCTGCATGCCGCGGCGAAGAAGAAACTCTGGCTGGTGAATCAGGCGGTCGAGTGTATGCATGCGAGTTTGCCGCGAATCGACGAGCGGCTCGTCGCGGAAGAATACTCAAAACAGAGCGTCGCCCATGTCCAATAGCACACAACAATCCAATCTCAAGCGATTCCTGCAGGTGAAACCGGTGAAGGTGCTTGCGATCTGCAGTGGCAAGGGTGGCGTTGGCAAAACCAACGTCGCCTGCAATCTCGCGATTGCGCTGAGCGGTCGCGGGCTCAATACCTGTTTGCTGGACGCCGACCTGAGCCTCGCCAATGTCGACGTCCTGCTCGGTCTGCAGCCGCGCTACAACCTGTCGCACGTTGTCAGCGGCGCGGCGGACTTGACGAGCACAATCATCAACGGGCCAAAGAACGTTCGTATCGTGCCGGCCGCGTCCGGGAACTTTTGTATGACGGACCTGCCGCCAGCCGCGCAGGTCGGGCTTATCCAGGCGTTTGGCGAACTGGCCGACCAGCCGGAAGTGCTGGTTGTCGATACCGCGGCCGGTATATCCCCGCAAGTCGCACGCTTCGTACAGGCCGGTCAGCATGCCGTCGTTGTCGTTTGCGACGAGCCTGCTGCACTGACGGATGCCTACGCGCTTAATCAAGGTATTTAGCCAACACCATGGCATTCGTCGATTTCAGATCATTACCAACCAGTGCCGGCATGCAGAGCAGGGTCGCGCGTTGTTCGCCAAGCTTGCGCGCGTAACCGATAACTTTCTCGACGTCGTGCTTCTGCACCTCGGCGATGTGCCGCGCGATGACTACCTGGTGAAGGCGGTACAGGAGCAGCGTGCCGTTGTAGCGGCATATCCGAGCAGTTTAGCGGGCCGGGCTTTTGAAGATATCGCTGCGAGTGTCGACGCACTGCCTGCAGCAAAACAGCCGGACGGCGGAATCGAATTCTTTTTCGAACGCCTGTTGATGGCCGATTCAGAGTCGCGGGGTAAAGTCGCATGAACACATACAGCAATGTCGCGGCTTCCAATCAATACGCCGATGGCGACCTGGTCATGCGGCATGTCGACCTCGTCAAGCGCATTGCACACCATCTCGCAGCGCGGCTGCCGGCGACCGTCGACGTCAATGACCTGATGCAGTCCGGCATGGTCGGGCTGCTCGAGGCCGCCAACAACTTCGATGCTGAACGCGGCGCGAGCTTTGAAACCTACGCGGGAATTCGGATTCGCGGCGCCATGCTTGACGACATTCGCAAGCACGACTGGACGCCACGGTCAGTACACCACAAGTATCGACAGGTGGCCGATGCGATGCATGCGGTCGAGAGCGAAACCGGGCAAGCGGCCAGTGCCGAAGAGATGGCCGACCGTATGGGTATTTCGCTGGCCGACTATCACAAGATCCTTGCCGACAGCGCCGGCAGTCGTCTGTTCAGCTTCGAGGAAACACTGGAGGAGCCCACCTTGCAGCGCAAGCCGCCGTCCTCCGACGCGCCGCTGCCCGACCAGGAGCTGTACCAATCGCAGTTCCGCGAACAGCTGGCCGATTCCATCGACAAGTTGCCGGAGCGCGAGCAGCTGGTACTGTCACTTTATTACGAGCAGGAGCTGAACCTTAAGGAAATTGGTGCGGTTCTTGATGTTTCCGAGTCGCGTGTCTGCCAGATTCACGGCCAGGCGGTCATGCGTCTGCGCACCGCCGCGAAGCGGTGGGACTAGGGGCTTCGCCATGGCTGACTACATTTCCGGTATCAAACATATTAACCCGGCGTATCCGCTAAAGCCGGTGCAGCCGGTGCAGAAAGATCGGGAAACGGATCGGCGCCAGAAGCCGAAATACGAACCACCGGAGTCTGACCATGACGATGATCACGACGACGAGGGAAAACCCACAATCGACGAGCACGTGTAATGTCTACTAATGCCCAGAATTTCTATTTCTACCTGATGCTGGCTGCCAACGCGGCACTGATGTTCGCCGCCTGTCTTGCCCTGTTACGTTTTGAGCGGCGATGGTGGCGAATTGAGAACATCTGGAACAGCGCCGCCGAGCTGGCGAAAACCGACTGCAGCAGCGACGAAATCGCGGCGCAGCTGCAGGCATCGCAAAGACTCGAGCAGCGAATCGGCGAGTTACAGCGCATCGTAAAAGTCCTGGAGACGCACGCGCCACTAGCGCCACCTGCCGTGGAACGAGCGGTTCCTATCGAGAACGCGGTGCGCATGGCGAGACTCGGTGCGAGTGTCGATGATTTGACACGAAACTGCGGGCTCAATCTCGGCGAAGCACGGCTGCTGCGAAAATTACATAGCAAGACTGCAATCACCGCGGTCGGAGGTTGAAGACAATGATCGATACCGCGACCGCCTCGACGCTGGACAAAGAGCAGTCGAGGTTTGTCAGCTTGCTTGCTCTCGAACTCGATAACGGCGATATCTATCTGCCGTCCTTACCCGACGTCGTTCTCAAGATTCGTAAACTCCTGGAAAGCGATAGTTGTGATCTGGAGCAGGTGAGCAAGGCGGTGAGTGTCGACGCGGTGCTGGTGTCCCGGCTGCTCGTGCTGGCCAATTCGGCGTTTTTCAATCGTGCGAACATCAAGATCGAGACGCTGGACATGGCGATCGGCAGGCTGGGATTCGAAACGCTTCGCAATACAGCGATGTCGCTGGCGATGAAGCAACTCTATAGCGCCGATAAAAAAGGAGTCTCGGCAGGCTATTTGCGCCAGGTCTGGGCGCGCGGCATGAAACTTTCCTGCATGGCGCACTCGGTCGCGCTGAAGTGCAGCAGCTTGAACAGCGAGACCGCGTATTTGTGTGGATTGATGCACGAGGTCGGCAAGCTCTACATCTTGACGAAGGCGGGGGATTTCCCGGAGTTCCTCGGCGATTCGACATCGCTGACTCGCGTGATGCAGGAGTGGAGTCCGCCGATTTCAAAGAGCATCATCGAATCCTGGGGCTTTCCGGATGAAGTCGCCGAGTCTACGGCTACGGCGTTCTACGTCGATACCGATACCGAATCGGCCGCCAGTTTTGTCGATATCATGGTGGTTGCCAAGTTACTGATTGACGGCGACGAAGAGCGACTGTCCAGTCATATCGAGCAAGACGCCTCCTGCATCAAGTTGAACTTCAGTGAGCAGATGGCGGCCGAAGTGTTGCTGGCGTACCGGGAAAAACTGCAGACGATGCAACAATCGCTCGCCTGAGCAGGCGCTTTATCACGCCGAGTCGAGTTCCAGCCGGCGCATGCGCAGCGTTTCCGATTCACGGCTGAACATGTGCTGTATCAATACCTCTCGCAGCGCGGGCGGCAGGTCGGTGAACTCCACCGCGATGCCGTAGGGATATTCTCCGCCTTTGTTGTCCGGCGGGTCGCCAAGCCGGACAACCTGGCAAAACGTTTCCACGTAGCGATTGTCAGCGGTCAGCAGAAATTGCAGATGCAGTTTGTCACCCTCGGCAAGCGGCACCTGGCTCGAAAACATGATGCCGTCGGCGCCGACATCGCAGGTCTGTGGTGTTGTCTGTATAAGACTCAGCTTCGACTCGCGCAGTGATGGCAGTTGCTCAATTACGGTATTCAGCTTGTCATTGAGCAGGGTCATACAGCGACCGATCTTGCCGTACTCCGAGTTCAACAGGAACATCGCCTCGCTGAGGCGTGCCTCGATATCGACGAGCTTCGCTTGTGCACCGTCACTGACGCCAAGCTTCAGTTTGCGATGCTCGAGACCGTCCTTAAACTCCTTTTCACTCAGCTTTTCGAACTTGATGTAGACAGATTCGCTGATTCGAAAGGAACGCCTGTTTTCTTGTCCCTGGTTCATGGTTTCGGTTCCTCGGGCATATCGACCTCGCCTGATGCCGCGGCAATGCTCATGCTGCGATACTTGTCGATCTCTTTTCCGCGCACGATAGCGATATCGACACGGCGGTTCTTGGCACGGTTTTCATCGCTGTCGTTCGGTGCCAGGGGGCGCGTGTCCGCATGACCGGTGACAATGATGTGTGCCGGGTCAAGTTTCGGCGATCTGCAGCAGTTCATGCGCGACCGTAACGGCTCGTGAGGTCGACAGGTCCCAGTTGGAACGAAAGCGATCATTGTCGATCGGCACGTTATCGGTGTGCCCGGAGATCGTGACCTCGCCGCTACTGGTGTTGATCAAGTCGCCCATCTTCACGAGCGCGGGGCGGAATCCCTCACGCAGGTCGGCCATGCCGGAATCGAAAGAGGCATTTTCCTTGATGTGAATAATGATCTTCATGCCCTCGGTCTTGATCGCCACGCTGCCCTTGTCGAGCTCCTCTTTGAGTGCTGTTCGAAGCCGTCGCGCGTGCTCTCTCGTTTCCTTGATTTCCTTGAGCTCGCGGTCGAGCGCATCCAGCGTGTTGCGATTGGAATCGATCGTAAACTGGCGCACGGCGTTGATCGACGTGGGGTCGGGCTTTCCCGGGCTGAATTCCTGCGCCACGACGCTGGTGCCTTTGGGAATGGTCTTGACCTCAACTTCAGCCTGGACGCCGAATGCGTCTTTCATCGAACCTGACAATTGCTTGAACTTGGCAGCGTCCATTTCCGAGAAGGCCAGTAGCAATACGAAGAAGCACATCAGCAGCGTCATGAGATCTGCAAACGTCATTACCCACGCGGGTACGCCGGCACTTTCTTGCTTTTGCGGGGCATTGGACATGTCGGTTCACGCGCGGGCCGGGTCAGCCCACGTCCTCCTCTTCGCTACGCTTCGAGCGTGGCAGGTAGGCCTCCAGCATGCTCGCGATGATGCGCGGGTTCTGGCCACCCTGAATACTCAACAGCGCGTCAATAATCAGCGACTTGCTGGTGTATTCCTCGCGACTCCGCACCGCCAGTTTGTCGGCGATGGGAATGGCGAACATGTTGGCCAGGATGGCGCCGTAAAGCGTTGTCAGCAGGGCGACGGCCATCGCCGGCCCGATCTGTTTGGGGTCATCCATGTTGGCGAGCATTTGCACCAGGCCGATCAGCGTTCCGATCATGCCCATCGCCGGTCCGACGTCGCCTATCGCCTTGAAAATATCCTGGCCGTCGCTGTGCCGCTTGAGCGTCTCGTTCAGGTCTTTCTGTAGCATCGTGCGTACCGTGTCAGCCGGGTGCCCGTCGATCAGCAGGCCGAGACCGTTTTTCATGAATTCATCGCTGATTTCGCGATCTTCGAGCGCGAGGAGGCCACCCTGGCGAGCGGCTTTGGCCAGTTCCACGGATTCCTCTATGAGTTCTTCCGGCTTGGACGGCGCATACAGGAAGGCTTTCACGGCGATCGACGCCGCACTGGCGAACTTGCCGAGACTGAACTTCATCATCGTGACCAGCACGGTACCGCCCAGCACCACGAGCAGTGACGGTGTATTCACAAACGTGCCGGCTGAACCACCGAGCAAGATCGACGTCAACACGATGCCGAATGCGCCGATCAGGCCGATGAGTGTCGCCAAATCCAAGGTGTTTCCTCCGTGCCTTCGGGATCGGACGAAAATCGTCCCTACAAGGCTGTATCGGCAGCGGCGACCGCTGCTTTAGGCCTAATCGGGCGGTGTTTTCGATCAGGACCCGGTGTCCGTCGCACTGACAAATTGCGGAGCGATCGCGGCCAGCCGCCTTGGCGGCGTAAAGGCCGCGGTCTGCGCGCCCCAGCAGCGTGACGACCGTGTCACCGTCGGCGATTTCGGTATAACCCACGGAACAGGCGACCAGCGCCGCGTCCGGGGCCGACGGCACACGCACAGCGCGCGCGTACTCCAGGAATCGCTTGATTAGCGCGCCGCATTGCTCCGCGGGCGTGTCCGGCAGGATGACGGCAAACTCGTCACCGCCGTAGCGAGCCACGATGTCGCTCTTGCGTATGAAGGATCGCGACAGGCAGTCGCTTACGGCACGCAGAACTTCGTCACCGGCCGTGTGCCCGTAGGTGTCATTGACGTGCTTGAAGTTATCGAGGTCGACCATTATCAGTGTGACGGGCTGCTGAAGCATGAAGCGTGTATTGACGCACTGCTCGATCGCCGCATCGAAGGCGCCACGATTGTAGGCGTCGGTAAGCGAATCCCGTTTCATTTCTTCCTGCGCGGCCACAAGATCCTGGCGCAGGCTCGACATCCGCTGGTTCAGCTCCTGCAGCTGCTGTTCGTACTGCTTTTTTTGCTTCGTAAACGTCTCGTTGATTTCGGATACTGTCTGCGAAAGGGCCGCTTTTATCTGCGGCAATTCGCCGGAGGCAACGGCGCCTTCGATAGAGCCCAGGCTTTCCCGAATGCTGGTCTCCGTTGTCTGGTCGCGGAGACCGATCTCCCGGAGCCCGCTCACAAGATCGTCGACCACGCCGCGGTAGTCCTGCAGGCGTTCGCTTACAAAGGTCTTTTCAGCGTATCGACGATCCGCGATGAAGCGCTGCACACGCGCCCATTCCCGCCGGCCGTCAGCCGATCGCGGAATATCGAAACCGGGCACTGCGGCGCCATTTTCAACATGACACGCAAACGCATCACACAGTTGTGCGAAGCGTTCGGGATCCGCGTCCTGATCCAGGGGAAACGCGTTGTTTCCCAATACCCGAATCACGCCGCCCAGCGTGTCCAGTGCGCCGTCAGCGATGGCGCTCGCGGACGCTACCGTGTGTCGTGCCGGTGTTGCGGCACGCGCGCCCAATAACTTTGAAACCAGACCCATAGAAGAGGTCATCGGCGCAGGGCGCCGGTTCTTGAGGCCGAAACCTGCGTGCTGACCGACCCACAACGCGACTGGGGACAATCCCGAATCGCGAAGCGGAGAAAAAGAGATGCAAAAATAGACCATATATAGTTATTATGGCGATTAGCTGTTCCGAATGTGGTTTTTAAAGACTATTATAGATAACAAGCATAGAGAGCGACTCTATGTGCGACGTGAATTACCATATTTGGCAGAAGACACGGAAACGTCATAGAAAACAGCGGTTAAGGAGGACCACCTCGCGAGTCGCCGACTCGCGCCAATGGGAGTGAGCGGCGCGCCATCGTGGTACGGGAGGCCAGCCGATGAACAGCGCAGAGAGCCTGATCGTGGTTGTAAATCGCGCCGGTATTGCGGCCGACAACCTGAAGGAACTCATTGAGTTCATGGATGCGCCGCACGTCCGTACAGCCACACCGGCCGGGTGGCAGCAGCAAATCGGTGAGCGGCGCCTGGAGGCCGTATTTATTGGACCGGATCTCAGCGACGGCGACATCCGGACGCTGATGAGCGATATCGGCAAGCTCGATCCAAACATCCCGATCGTCATGCTGACGGAAGAGTCGACGCGATGATTTCAGAGGTTCTACACAAAGAATACCCCTGGGCCCGCCTGCATGCGCTGGCGTATCCGGTGCGCCTGGATGCGTTAAGCGATGTATTGGCGGATATCCGCGCAGCGCATGGACCGACCGATCATGGTGACCCCAGGCCCCCGGGCAGCCAGCTCATCGGTGACAGCGCCGATATGCAACAGGTGAAACGCCTGATCGAACAGGTTGCGCCCTCGCTTGCGACCGTCCTGATCACTGGCGAATCGGGTACCGGCAAGGAGGTCGTCGCACGACAAATCCACGAACAGTCGGGACGCAATGGTCCCTTCGTCGCTGTGAATTGCGGCGCGATTCCCGAGCAACTGCTGGAAAGCGAGTTATTCGGGCACGAGCGCGGTGCGTTCACAGGCGCTGTCAGCACACGTGCGGGCCGCTTCGAACAGGCCAAGGGCGGCACGTTCTTCCTCGACGAAATCGGCGACATGCCGACCGTTATGCAGGTGAAACTGCTGCGCGTGCTCGAAGAACGGGTTATCGAACGGGTTGGCAGTACCGAGAGTATTCCGGTGGATGTACGACTGATCGCCGCCACCCATCGTGACTTGCCACGGCGGATCAAGGACGGCAAGTTTCGTGAAGATCTTTACTACCGACTGAGTGTCTTTCCCATCGAGATTTCGCCATTGCGACGCCGCCGCGACGATATCGAACCGCTGGTCGATGCGTTCGTAGGCCGCTTGTGCACGGCGCAATCGGTGACGCTGCGAATAGCCGACGATGCAATGAAAATCCTGGAAAACTACGCCTGGCCAGGCAACGTTCGTGAGCTCGCCAACCTCATTGAGCGACTCGTCGTGATCAAGCCCAACGGCGTCGTCAGCGCCGCAGAATTACCCTGGCCGATCGTGCCGCGCACAGAGCCCGAGGTCCGAGCGACCCGAAGTGCTGAGCAGCCAACTGCACCCGGTGTCGGGCGGCGTTCATGTCGATCTTCCCAAGGGTGGCGTCGACCTGAAGCTTTATCTCGCAAAGATCGAACAGGACATGATTCTTAAGGCGCTGGTCGAAGCTGACGGAGTGGTGCAGCGGGCCGCCGAACTGCTGGGGGTAGGGCGCACCACGCTGGTGGAGAAGATCCGACGCTATGACCTCACGGCGGCCAAAAAAGCGACTGGACAGGCCGGCTGTTAGCTGCCGGCATCGGCTGGCTGCAGTGTGGGCACGTGTGGCGTTCTTCCCTGAGTGCCCGGCGAACCAGGCCGGCATCCAGGATCTGGCTGGCGGTTTCCCTGGCCAGACCAAGATCAAGGCGCAGTGATTCAAGGTCGCGGATCTCCTCTTCGCTGAGCACGCCGTCATCGAGCGCCTCCTCTGCGCGATCCGTGTAAAGCGACGTACTGATTCGGAGTTGCTGGCTGTAGCCGCTCGCCAGTATGCTCGTCGGCAATGCCACCATGCCGATACCGACCACGGTGATCAGCGCGCCGAAGATTTTTCCACCGACGGTCACGGGCGTCACGTCGCCGTAGCCCACCGTGGTGAGGGTGGCAAACGCCCACCACATGGCCGCCGGAATGCTGCCGAAGTCAACGGGTTGTGACTCTCGTTCGAAATAATACATACCCGTCGCTGCCAGTAGCATGACGGTTAGCAGGATGAGAAAGGCAGCCGACAGCGCGCGTCCATTGTCGCGAAACGTGGTGAAAACCATATTGAGTGCAACGGAGTAGCGCGTTAGCTTCAGGACGCGCAATAGCCGCACCGCGCGAAGGAAGCGCATGTCAACGCTCGCAAACGACCCAAACAGCAGCAGGTAAAATGGCAGGATCGCAACGACATCGATAATCGCGTGAAACGAGCACATATACCGTAGCCGCGCCGCAAGAGGTGTACGGCCGGCATGGGCTTCATCCTCGGCGCTACTCCAGATGCGCAGCAGATATTCTGCCGTGAACACGCTGACGGTGAAGACTTCGAACAACGAGAAAACGCTCGCGTAGTCGGATTCAAGCGCCGGAATGGACTCGAGAATCACAGCGACCACGCTGCCTGCAATCAGTGCGATAAGAAAGTAATCGACGGCTTTGCTGATTCCGCACTCGTCACGAGAGGTTTCCAGCGCCTCAAAGACACGCCGACGGAGAGTCGCCTGCAAAGGCTTGTTTGCATGTGATGTGGTTGTTGCAGATCCATGCACGAACTTGGGCTCCGAAGCCTGCACCAAGATGCTAGCGGCTGATCGCCTTGCATCTTTAGCGATGGCACCGCATCTCAAGAATGCTGCGAAGCGGCCGATAAGCAGAGAGCAATCGTGCGTTACCAGGACGAGACCTGGGCTTCCAGCTTCGCCGGGCAGCATAATGAAATCGAGATTAACGACGTCGACGGTACGCGCACTTCGAGATGCCGGGCCCAGCGTGCCCCTGGTAGAGCGCCTGGTGTCTGCAGGTCTGCTCAGTAAAAAGCAGCTCGATCTGGCGCTTCGGGAACGCGTCGACCGTGATGAACCGCTGGGGCAGGTACTTGTCCGGCTCGGCATGATCAGCAGTGGCATTCTTGACGACTGCCTCGACGACCTGCTCGACGAGGATAACGCCGGCCTGGCCAACGTGATCCCGGATCCAGCCGTATCGAGCATGTTGCCGGAAGATCTCGCACGTCGTCACAATGTGTTGCCCGTGCGGTTCGACATCGATCAGCAGGTCCTGACACTGGCCGTTCCAGGGCTACTCGATCTCGCGACGATGGATGAACTGGCGGCGGTATTCGGTCACGATGTGGCGGTCGTGACCCAGGTTGCCGCAGGCAAGGAAATAGAATCCGCGATCGAAAGATGCTATCGCTACGAATGCTCGATCCCGGGTATCGTGCGTGAAATCGACGCGTGCGAGCACGACGTCCTCGGCGCCGCTGTCGAAAACGCCGCCTACAGTCACCCACTGGTTCGGCTGGTCGACGCCATACTCGCCGATGCCGCAAAGCGCGGAGCGAGTGCGATTCACTGTGAGCCCGAAGCAGGATTCGTACGAGTGCGTTATCGCATCGACGGCGTACTTCGACAGGTGATGGCACTGCACCTCGACTATTGGCCGGGGATGGCGGAGCGTCTAAAAATACTGGCGAGAACACAGCCTGCTATAGCCGTGCCACACGGACAGCTTGGATTCGCCGCGACCTGTTCGGGTCGCCCGATCAATGTCAGCATTTCTTCTGGTGCGACGATTCGCGGTGAAAATATTGTCGTGCGCATGAAGGATCGCCGCGCGCCAATCCAGCCGCTGCCAGAGCTTGGGCTGAATGACGGCGGGCTGGCGTCGCTGCAGCTGCTCATGGCGCGCCCGACGGGCCTCATTATGATCACCGGGCCGGCTGACAGCGGCAAGACCAGTACGCTTTATTCAATGCTCAACTATCGCAACGATGAATCCGTAAAAATAATGACCCTTGAAGACCCGGTCGAACAGCCAGTAGCGATGGTGCAGCAGTGTTCTTCAGCGTCCGTATCGGCAGACGGCAACGCGATCGACCTGCAACATATTCTCAGCCAGGACGCTGACATCGTTGTGCTGGATGAAATAAACAGCGGGGCAAAGGCAAAGGCGGCGTTAGCGCTGGCGCAATCGGGACACCAGGTACTGGCGACGCTGAATGCCTCTTCTGCGGTGGCGAGCTTGCTGCGACTCATGGAGTTCGGCATCGCCCCGGAGCGCGTTGCGGCAAACGTTGTTGGCATCGTGGGGCAACGACTTGTTCGTCGTCTTTGTGCGGCTTGCCGGCGCACCTATACAGCGGAACGAACGGAGCGCGAGATATTGGGCATAGGGGCCTCGGGGTCACGGCGCCTGTACCGTGACCGCGGCTGTGCGGTGTGCGATTTTGTTGGCTACAAGGGGCGCCTCGGGGTCTTCGAGGTATTCAATATCGCCGGCGAACTCCAGCACCTTGTCGCCTGCGGAGCCTCGCAACGAGCGTTACAGGAGGCAGCAAAGCAACACGGCTCTGGTGGTATTGCCGAAGACGCCGTTCGCCACGTGTTAGCCGGTGTCACGAGTCTGTCGGAGATTTCCCGAACCGTGGACCTGACGCCCCGCTTGAGCAAGCCTGCCTGAGGCGCGCTAGGCGTAGGACACCTGGCCGCCAGCGAGCAGAACGCGGTTGCCTTGCAGGCCAATGTGTCCCGCCCGGCGTTCGGGCAGTTGCACGAGTATGGGCCCATACTCGTACAGCGTTGTGACGGCTTTCAGGAAAGTTGCACGCTTTTCATCCCGCATCTTCTGAACAAAGGACCGCAACGGCGTTGGCGAAAACATGATCGCTCCGTCGCCAGAGATATTCTCGGCGTGCAAGAGATGCTGCGAACTCGCCGTCGTTAGCAGGACGAGCGGAATGCGGGTGCGCTGCTTGCCGAACGCGATGTCGCGAAGAACCGCCGTATTGGCTTCGTTCGGCACGCTGAAATCAAAGAAGACAAGCTTAGGTGCGATTCGCTCACGACAGTCGCCGGATCGCCGCACACACTGCGTTGCTGCCGTACCCGGCGCAATACGGCGCATCGTGCCGCTCACGCCACTGGTCTTGAGCAGTTCTCTGAGCGTTGAGTCCAGGTCCTTGTCATCGCCAATCAGTAGGAGGTCGATGGTCTCGGTCTGCGTCCGGCGGTTGTGTCCCATTATCGTCTGTATCCCGTCAAGCCCTTAGGTTCATGCCGTATGCGCAATGGCGATGCCCGTCGCAACGCTGCTATCGATACCCCAGATAGTGCAGCTTTCGTGCCAAACGCGATTCAAGTCCGAAAACTTCCGGAATTCGGCAGTTATTTCATAGGCTTATGTAAGTTATTGGCAAACCAAGAGAAATTGGCGAGGCCACTCAAACTCGCGAAATTTCGACGAGGTCGCGAAATATCGTGACTTTTGCGGCGTCACGGTGTTAAAAACCTTTGCAAGCAAGGCTTTGAAGTACCACCGGACAACACGGAATGTCATGAGCGATCGGTCGACGATTTCGGCGGCTGAGCATTTTGTCACTGTGCCAGTCTTGCTCGGCGACCCGCACGGGTTTGCCGGCGGCGGGGTTCGTGCGAGTGGCTGACATGCCCGCAACGGAGCTGGTATTCGGGCTTATCGATCTTGCCGTCGTCCTGCTCCTCGCCGGCCTGCTCCTGCTGGCCTATTTTCGCGGCTTTCTCAAGGCGCGACTGCTTTCCTGGTCCGGACTCGTCATCGTTGTCGGCCTGTTTCTTGCGGTGTTCGCGCACGTCTGGGAGATCGGCTACTCGCTATTGCGCAATGTCGGGTCCGACGATGCCTATTTCTTCGGCAACCGCTACTGGTCGGTCGAAAGAGTTCACTACCTGATATCGCTGCTGGGGTTTGCTGCAATCGCGGTCGGCGTTTCGGTCGCAATAAAGGAGCCGCAAGGACACAGAGACCGAGGTCTTCGATGCGCGTCGTGAGCTCGAGGTAGCGAAGTACTTCGAGTACCAGGCCGAGGAGCGATTTCGTTACCTGTTCTCGAGTACGACGGATTCGGTCTACTGCTATCGATTCGAGCCGCCGCTGCGCACTGATTTGCCCGTAGCCGAGCAGGTGCGACGCAGTTACGACGCCGTGTTGCAGGACTGCAACCGCGTGTTTGCTCGAGAACTCCTGGCCGATGATCCGGCCGAAGTCATCGGCAGCCGCTTAAGCGAGCTTGACAGCAGCAAGGATCCGGCAGCGCACGAGGCCTACTTCGAGAGGTTTGTCCGCGATGACTACCGCCTCAACGGCTACGATCTGGAATACCAGGCCCCCGATGGCCAGTGGCGCTCGCTGCATATCAACATGGTCGGAGTCGTACGGGCCGGCCTGCTGCATCGCATGTGGGCGGTAGAAAGTAACACGACACTTTTGCGCGAAACGAAGCAGGCACTCGAAAATCGACGCCGCTTTCAGGAGCTGGTTGCGGCCATCTCGACGCGACTCGTGATGGCGCCCGACAATGAAGTTGATGAAATTCTCGAGAGCAGCATGCATGAGGTCTGCAACTTTGTCGGTGCCGATCGTTCGACGATGTTTTGGCTAAACAGCGAGAAAAAGTCGGCAACGGTCGCTCACATGTGGAGCATCGACGGGGTTCCCATTGATTCCGTATCCATGGAGCAACTGCCTCGTTTCGGACCGCTGCTGGACGAGCTGAAGACGATACGCATCAACGATATCGAAAAGTTGCCGGAGGCGTATCGCAGTGATCAACCGCTGCTCAGAAAGCTCGGCATCAAATCACTGCTGGTCCTCCCCATGGTCGTTAGTGGCGCTGCGGTAGGCGGCATCACCTTTGGCCGATTGCAGCAGGCGCGCCGCTGGGCAAACCAGGAGGTTGAGGATTTGCGCGTGTTTGCCGAGATATTTGCAAACTTCGCACTGCGAGTAAAATCACGTCGCGCCCTGGATACCGCCTTGCAGCAGCTCAAGGCGGCGACCGAGCGGCTCGAAGCTGAAAATGTCTACCTGCGCCAGGAAATCGAATTGACACACGGCTTTGACGAAATTATCGGTCGCAGTGAAGCCGTGTTGCGATGCCTGCAACTCGTGGAGCAGGTGGCGCCCACCCGGACGCCGGTGTTACTCATCGGCGAAACCGGGACCGGCAAGGAGCTCGTGGCGCGCGCTGTGCATCAGCACAGTAACCGTTCCTCACGTCCACTGGTCAAAGTGAACTGTGCTGCGCTCCCGGCAAACCTTGTCGAGAGCGAGTTGTTCGGCTATGAAAAGGGCGCATTTACCGGCGCTGATGCCGCCAAGCGCGGTCGCTTTGACCTGGCTCACGGCAGCACGCTGTTTCTCGATGAAATCGGCGAGATACCCGTCGAGCTGCAGGCCAAGCTGCTTCGCGTACTGCAGGAAGGGGAGTTTGAGCGCCTCGGCGGCGTCAAAACCATCAAGGTTGACGTTCGCGTAATTGTGGCGACGAATCGCGACCTGGCAGACGCGGTACTCGATGGCACGTTTCGCTCAGACCTTTATTACCGCATCAACACGTTTCCTATCGAGCTGCCCGCCCTGAGAGACCGCGGCGACGACATCCAGTTGCTGGCCGAACATTTCGTTAGGTCTGCATGCGCCACGGCTGGGTCGAGAGATCAGCGAAGTGTCGGCCGAGATGATGGATCAGCTGCGTCGCTATCACTGGCCGGGTAACGTGCGGGAACTTGAGGGCATTGTGCAGCGCGCTTTGATTTCGTCGAGCGGGCCTGTACTGAACCTGACGGAACCCCTGGTGCCGGGCGCGCACAGCAGCAGCGCGCTGTCTTCGGGAGTCGGTTCCGTGTCGGACCTGAAGCTGGTGGAAAGAGAACATATCGTTTCCGTACTCGAGGAAGCCAGGTGGAAAATCGCCGGAGATACCGGCGCCGCAGCGAAGCTCGGAATTCCGCCGAGTACGCTGCGCTCCAAGATGAAAAAGCTGTCCATTAACCGGCCGTTCTAGGCCCTGCGTCGACACGGTGGCGGCACTACGATGGCCGGCCTTTGCTCGCCGGCGATTGCCCTGGCGCCGCAATTTGCACGCAGCGTGGCACACGCCGACGGCGGCCGGCACTGTGAGCGGCTTCACGCGCAGAGTGTGAGGTGAATCACAAATCGGGCTAACAAGACGCCTGAATCGATGCGAGAGAACTGATTTTCCATAACAGTTGCGCCACGGCTCGCAAAGATCGCGAGCAGGCGGCGGGCGGCGCGCCAGGACGTTGCCCAGTACAGGAATGAACCTTGGACCCGGCGAACGCAA
The DNA here is from genome assembly GCA_963807845.1 of uncultured Gammaproteobacteria bacterium. GTDB lineage: Bacteria > Pseudomonadota > Gammaproteobacteria > Steroidobacterales > Woeseiaceae > UBA1847. The sequence goes on along the minus strand of CAWEDS010000027.1, from coordinate 58,723 downwards.
AGTTTGCATCGGCCCGCGCATGGATGCGGACCTGCATTTTCTTATGGTGCGCAATCAGCAGCCCGGCAGGCGCTGTCGGTACGCCCGTGGGCACCGTCATTGAGAATACCGCCGACGTCAGTTTCGACCTCGCCGGAGCGCCGCAGCTCGTACAATCCAACACGACGTCCCTTGCCGTTGCCGAGCGCATTAACGTCGCCGTTACGTTGCAGAGCCCGCAAACGCCGGTTGATCCCGGTGAGGCGGGTCGTGCACTGCTGTTTACCGTGACCAATACCGGCAATGGCTCGGAGACGTTGCAACTGTCGATGGAAAGCGTGGTCGCCGGTGACGACTTTGATCCGGACCCCGCAACTCCTGCGATTTACTTCGACACCGACGCCAGCGGCGACTTCAACGCCGGCGATCAGTCCTACCAGCCGGGGACGAACGACCCGAACTTACTTGCGGACCAGTCGATCAGCGTCTTTGTGGTCAACGATATTCCAGCAGGGATTGCCAACGGCGCGACCGGCCGCAGCGAGTTGACCGCCACTTCGGCTACCGGCACAGGTCCTCCGGGAACGGTGCTGGCGGGTCTTGGTGACGGCGGCGTCAACGCAGTGATCGGACTTACCGGCGGTGAAGCAACCGATGTCGGGGAGTACCTTGTTTCCGGTGTCGTAGTCGGCGTTGTCAAGTCACAGCTGGTCAGCGATCCGTTCGGCGGCAGCGAACCCCTGCCGGGCGCGACGATCACTTATTCAATTGCCATTGACGTTACGAGCCCGGGCACTGCGACGGCCGGCGTACTGCGGGATGTTATTCCGGCGTTTTCCACCTACGTGGCGAACAGCATCACGCTAAACGGCACCGCGCTATCCGATGCCGCTGATGCAGATTCAGGCGAGATCGATACGGCGACGACCCCGACTATTGTTGTGCGGTTAGGGGACCTTGCGGATACAGACCCGGTTCAGACTGTGGTTTTTCAGGTAGTCATTAATTAGCGGGTTGTCCTTCAAGGCAACCAACCATCATCAGCGAGGAGCTGTTATGAAATTCCTAATGAGCGTTTTTCTTATTGTTCTGGCCGCCTCGGCAGCCGCCAGCGAAAAACAGAATCTGGACGTGCAGACGTACGCCCAGAAGGAGTCAGTCGTCGTCAATGACGACGGGCAGGCCGAGACCAAGCTGGTTCCTGCCGAGCTGGTGGTTCCGGGCGAGACCGTGTTCTACACGATCACGTTTACCAACGTTAGCAGAGAGCCTGCGGACAACGTTGTTATCACCAATCCAATCGCCGAAAACCTGATGTATGTCCAGGGATCCGCGTTCGGGCCGGGCATGGAAATCCTGTTCTCGGCCGATGATGGCAATACGTTTGCCCCGGCCGAGGAATTGACGGTTACTGAAAATGGCGACGTTCGGCGCGCGACGGCAAATGATTTTACGCATGTCCGATGGGTTATGCGGTCCGACCTCGATGCCGGTGCGCAGGGTGTCGCGCGCTTCGCAGCAGTTTTGGAATAGGGCCCGCGATCTCGGCTCGAGATAACAGGTCAGCGCACGGCGGATTGCAGGTTCCGCCTTGCTTACAACGTTACCTGCCCGGTGGTTTGCCGGTTTTATGAGAATGGTAAGGAGTACCGTGATGAATCTTATAGATGGAAGAATGGGCCTTTTTTGGAGGCTCGCGGCACTGTCGGCGGCGCTGCTGTTTGGGCAGCAGGCGATGGCGGCAGGCACTGAAGCCGGCACCGACATTACGAACGAGGTGACCGTCGGTTACGAGGTCGGCGGTGTAAGCCAGACGCCACTGCTGGACTCCGTGACGTTCAAGGTTGACCGACGTGTTGACTTTACGCTGACGCCGGTTTCAACGCCGGATCTCGAGGCCGTAACACCGGGTCAAAACGACGCGTGGGTTGATTTTACCTTGACCAACACCAGCAACTCGGATCTTGATTTCCTGCTGAATGCAGTAAACACCGCCATAGGTGACGCTGTCGACGGCTCGGGCAACGATGACGCCGACATGAACAACGTCGAGTGGGCGGTGGTAACGACCGCAGACCCGACGCCGACACAGAATGGTGCACAGTTCGTTGACGAGCTTGCGGCAGACGCATCCGTCAGGATTCGTGTCTGGGCCGATGCCGACGCCGGAATGACGATTGACCAGATCGCCGGTATCGATCTGACGGCAACGGCCGCGTTTGGCCGGTGCGGCCGGTCTTGGCGGTGCGCTAGCCTACGGTGTGGCCGACGATCCTGCGACTGTAGAAAACGTCGACCCGAACGCCGCGTTAGGCGTGCGGGTTTCTGTTGACGGTTTCGTTGTAGAAGATGCCGAGATCAGCGTGTCGAAGTCCAATACCATTGTCGGTGGAGGCCCGGCCATCCCCGGTGCGGTCGTTGAGTACACGATTACGATCGAGAATAGCGGCACTGCGCCGGCGACGAACGTCGCGATTACCGACACCCTGATGTCCGAACTGACGCTCGTTCCGAACGGCGCCAGCGGCTCGGATTTCTACATCGTTAACGATGGGGCTCCCAGCGGTTGTACTGCTGCGTCCGACCCCGATAATTGCGTGATGGCTGGCGCGGCGATAACCATCAACAACCTGACGATTGCTGCGGCGGCGGCACCGCCGACGCCGACAACGTTGACGGTGACTTTCAGGGCCACGATCCGAGCAACGGGTCCGACCATACCGTAAGCCAGCAGAAATCATCACGGTGTTCAATGGACGATACACTATGACCGGACGTCGGCTTTGCCGATTGAGCGAGCTGCGTCCGGTCGCACACGGAACAGAGCCACCTGGCCGAGGTCCGTGCGACCGTGTGTTCGTCAAGTCTCGGGGGGAGCCAGCGCTTCCCCCGAGGCACGTCTGGCGTTCGCACGCGCGCCGCTTGCCCGTCATGTTTCTTACCCTCATCGCGGTGCTTTGGACGATGGAGGCCGCGGTTGCCGCTTCCCCCGGGGCCGTGATTTCGAACCAGGCGTCGCTCGACTATTCGAACCGTAGCGGCCAGGCCGTACGAGTCCTGAGTAACGAAGTTTCCGTTGTCACTGCCGTCGTGCGCAGTCCGTCGGTCATCGAATTCATGCGCGTCGTCAATGCGGGGGCGGGCGCCTTTCGAGAACCGGTCGGTCCCGCCGCCTGCTTGCAAAATGGTGCGTTCACAGCGCTGCCCGATCCGGTGCTGTCCGGCGGCACGGTTATCGACCCGGGGGAATCGCACGATACCAACACGACAAACGCCTACAACAGTGGCAACACGGCTTTTATCCGATTGCGAGACAGCGATCAGAACCTCGATTACCAGGTAGTCGATCGCGTTGTCGTAACCGTGAACAGCAGTGAGACCGGCGACACCGAGACCGTTGAATTGAGCGAGACCGGCGTCAATACCGGCGTTTTCGCCGGGTATATCCCGCTGGCATCCGGTGCCGCAATGCCAGGAGATTGCGCCTTGCAGACGGCGCCCCGATCCGCGATTACGACGCGCTACACGGATCCCGCAGATGCCAACGATACCGCCGAGTCCGCGGCCGAAATCGATCCGGTAGCACGGGTTTTTGAGTCACGAACCGGAACCGTCGTCAGTGGCTCGACAATCGAAATCGTCTACGCATCGACCGGCCTGCCGGCAACTGTTTATGGCAATGACGGTGTCAGTCTGTTCCCGTCGTCGCTTGTCAGCGGCGCTACCGTTACCGACAGTTCCGGCACGGTATACGCGTTCGGTCCGGGTGAGTACCGTTTTCCGGTGGTTCCCGACGGTGAGTACCGGCTGGTCGTCAGCCCGCCGGACGCCTATGGTGCCCCCTCAAGCGCTTTGATCGACGATCTTCAGAGCCTGCCCGGGGCACCGTACGACCTGGGTCCCGCCTCGTTTGGCGATACCTTCACGAAATCCGACGGCAGTTCGATCGCCATCGACATTCCGCTGGACCCGCTGTCGTCATCGCTGTTTCTCAAGAAAACCACCGTCACGGCATTCGCAGCACCCGGCGATTTCGTGCGTTATGAACTGTCGCTCGAAAATACATCAGAGACAGACGTGGCCAACGCCGTGACCATCGTCGACCAGCTGCCTGGCGGTCTGCGATACGTTGCCGGTTCCACGACGCTCGACGGCGCCGTAGCGCCGGATCCGCTGATCCTGGCGGACTCGAACACCCTGCAGTTTTCCATCGCTGAGCTGGCGATTGCCGGCAGCAGTCGGATTTCTTACGTCACCGAAATCGTCTCCGGTGAACGCGACGATGACATTGTAAACACGGCCAGTGCCTTCGCCGCCGGCGGGCTCATATCCAATGACGCATCGGCTGTCATACGTCTGACCGAGGACCTGTTTCGTTCGACCGCAACGATCATCGGTCGCATTGTCGAGGCCGATTGCGGTCAGGAGACGTTTGGGGAAGAGCAGGGCGTCGCCGACATTCGCGTCTACCTGGAAGATGGGCGCTACGCGGTAACTGATGCGGGCGGCCGATTCCACTTCGAGGGCCTGTCGCCTGGAGCGCACGTAGCACAGCTTGATACGTTTACGATCCCGGATTACCTGGATGTGATCGGTTGTGCCGATACGCCAGGGTTTGCGGGCGCCGCGGCGTCGCAGTTTGTTCGCTTGTCGCGCGGCAGTATGCACCGTGCCGATTTCTTCCTGCAGCGCAAGGCCCCGCCGCAGGGGCGCATCGATATCGAGATGCGTAATTTCGGCACAGAGAGCGCCGAACTCGTGGCCTACGCGTTACAGCTCAACGGCGTCGGCAATGTCGAGGTCGACAACATCGAGCTTTTCATCGAGCTGCCTGCAGGCGTCACCTACAAGCCGGGAACCTTCAAGCTCAACGGCGAGTCGCTGGCCGAGCCGCGGCTCGAGGGCTCGTTGATAACGCTGTCTCTGAATCCGCAGTTTGGCAATTGGAACAGCAGCCTCGATTTTGTTGCCGAGATCGAGGACAGCGTCGACGGCGAACTGGTTACCCGCGCCTATGCAAATTTTGATACGCCCATGCAGCAGCAACAGAGAACGCCGCTGGTTGAGACCAAAATGGTGCGCGAGCCGGCCTTGATCGAGAACGATGGCTACGTGCTTGATCTCAAGTTCGCAGTGTTGTCGGACGAACTGTCACCGCAGGACAAATTGCAACTGGAGCAACTGATTGCGAGCTGGAAGGGGGTACGCAATATTCGCCTCTCGGCGGTCGGCCACAGCGACGGCCAGCGCATAAGCGCTAGCGAATCGTCACATTTTCGCCGACAACTACGTGCTGTCGCGCGCACGTGCCCGTGCCGCCGCTGCGTATATCGCCACCGCGTTGCAGATCGGGCCCAGGCAAATCCAGGTCGAGGGTCGCGGTCCGGACGACCCTGTGGCCGACAACGCGTCGGCCGCCGGTCGGCAGAGAAACCGCCGCGTCGAGATTGTCATGAGCGGCATCAGACCCAAGCAACCTTCGTTCCTGGAAGTGACCCAGGAATCCAGTGGCACCAAGCAGACCTCGACCGTCGGCGCGATCCCGGGTCTTGAGAAGGCCGACAGTGACGCCGACCGGGTCGCTGGCGATTCCGGTATGCCGGTCTCGCAACAGGAGCCGCCGCTGGAAACGCTGACGAAAGGCTACGCCATGCTGCTGCCGGCCGACGACTTCGCGCCCGCCATTCCCGCAACCAAGGTGTCGATCCAGCACGAACCGGGCCAGACCGTGGAACTGACGCTGAACGGCGAACCTGTCAACAGCCTCAATTTCGACGGCGTGACGACCAACGCGGCGAATACGATCGCTGTATCCCGCTGGAACGGGGTCGATCTCGTCGATGGCGCAAACGAGCTTCGCGCGATGATCCGCCATGCCGATGGCAGCCGGGCGAAAGGATTGCGTCGCACCATTTATTTCACCGGCGGCCCGATTCGTGCCGAACTCGTGGCAGAGCGTTCGACCCTCGTCGCCGATGGCAAGGCCAAACCCGTTATTGCCTTGCGGTTTTTCGATCGTTCCGGAAAGGTTGCGAGAGCGGGGATTGTCGGCCGTTTCCGCGTCGATGAGCCGTATCGCTCTGCGTGGGACGAACAGAATGATCGCAAAAACGCGCTCGTGGAAATCGGTGAGCGATCGGCTTCGTATCGTGTCGAGGGCGACGGCATCGCGCTGCTGGAACTGGCGCCAACCACGCAGACCGGCGAGGTGACCATTGTTCTGCCGTTTCAAAACTACCGCGAGCAGGAAGTCCGCGCCTGGTTGAAACCGGCTCCGCGTGACTGGATCCTCGTCGGCTTCGCCGAGGGCACGGTTGGCTACAACACGCTGTCGGACAACATCGACGCGGCACGCCGCGCCGGTAACGCAGACGGCTATTTCGACGACGGACGTGCCGCGTTCTTTGCAAAAGGCTCGGTCAAGGGTGAATACCTGCTGACACTGGCCTACGACTCCGCACGAGATCGTGAAGCCAGCCAGGATCGCTTCAATACCGTCGTCGATCCGAATGCCTACTATCCGCTGTATGCCGATATCAGCGAGCAGCGCTTCGAGGCGGCGAGCCAGCGCAAACTTTACGTGAAGCTTGAGCGCAACCAGTTCTATGCCTTATTCGGAGATTTCGACACGGGCTTGTCAGTCACGGACCTTGCCCGTTACGAGCGGCGGTTTAACGGCTTGAAGAGCGAGTATCGAGGGACCAACGTCGCGTACACAGCGTTCGCAGCCGAGTCGGGCCAGTCATTCAGGCGCGACGAAATACCCGGCGATGGCACATCCGGTCTCTATCAGCTCCGCGATGCGCCGATTATCGCGAACAGCGAGCAAATCCGTATCGAGGTTCGCGACCGTTTTGATTCCGGCGTTGTCCTTGGCACACGCAACCTGGCGCGCTTTATCGACTACAACCTGGACACTCTGAGCGGCAAGTTGTTCTTCAAGAAGCCGGTCGCGAGTCGCGATCTTGATCTCAATCCCCAATACATCGTGGCGGAGTATGAATCGATCGCCGGTGGCACGGCAGACATTGTAGCCGGGGGGCGCGGAGCCCTCAGCCTGTCGGACGATGCCGTGCAATTCGGTTTGACGCATATCGACGACGCGACCCAGGGCGCGGAGGCCGATCTGACCGGCCTCGATTTCCGCTGGAAGATTGACCAGAAGACCACCCTGAAAGGGGAGGTCGTCAGTCGAATGCCGAAGCCGGCGGTGTTCGCCAGAGCGGCTCAGCCGCGGGTATCGAACTCGAGCACAACAGTGAGAACGTTGATGTAAGAGCGTACGTTCGCGAGGTCGATTCCGGGTTCGGTCTTGGCTACCAGTCGCAAGCGGAGCAGGGCGTCCGGCGTCTTGGCCTTGATGCACGGCTTCGGTTCGGCGAACGCTTTGTTCTGGAGGGTGAAGCAGGCTGGCAGCAAAACCTGACCACGACGGCGATCCGCAACGTGGCGCGTGCCAGGCTTCGTTACGAAGGCGAAGGTGTCACCGGCCGGCTCGGCGTCGTTCATGCAGAAGACCAGTTTGCCGATGATGAAAGGAGCGGCAGCGACCTGTTGGAACTGGGTATGACGCGCAAGTTTCTCGACGACAAGCTCAACCTGCACGTCAGCGGCAGCACGGCGATCAGCGGCGATGCAGGCAACATCGACTACCCGACCCAGTATGTCATTGGCGCCGATTATCGCGTCAGCGATGGCGTTGATTTCGTTGCCGAGTACGAGGATGCCGAAGGCCGCGCGTTTGACGCTAAAACCGCGAGAGTCGGCGTGCGGGCAACGCCCTGGAACCAGGGTCAGGTGAGTACCTTCCTCAGCAACCAGGCAACGGAATTTGGGCCGCGCCTGTTCGCGAATGTTGGTCTCGTTCAAGGGTTCAGGCTGAGTGAGCGTTGGCTCCTCGATGTCGGTATCGACAACGCAAAGACGCTGAGTGACGCCGGAACTCGCCGATTCGACGACGATCGCGAGCTGACGGCCGGCTCACTCACAGAAGATTTCATGGCGGCTTATACCGGTGCGATGTACTCCTCGGAGCTCTGGAGTGCGAATGCGCGCGTCGAAATGCGTAACGCCGACTCCGAGGACCGCCGGTCGTTGCTGATGGGCTGGTACCGCAAGCCGGACCGCGGTCACGGACTGTCGGCGGGGCTCACGATATTCCAGGCGGAAAACCTGCTCGGTAACAAGCTCAACCAGGCGAACCTAAAATTTGGTTGGGCGTATCGGCTGGCCGATCGCAAGTGGTCGTTCCTCAATCGCACTGACCTCACGCATGATCGTGCGGAAACCGACGCGCTCGCACAGAGTAGCTGGCGGCTTATCAATAATTTCAATGCAAACCGTCGCATCAGCGCCGCGGCCCAACTGTCGCTGCAGTACGCCTTCAAATATGTTCGCAGCGAATTTGACGGCGTCGGCTACAAGGGCTTTTCAGACCTCATTGGTGTCGACTTCCGGCGCGGCATCAGCGAGCGCTGGGACGCGGGTGTAAACACCAGTATCTATCATGCGTACCAGTCCCGAACCATGGATTACGGTTTCGGTCTCGATGTGGGCTATAACGTCGGCCGGAACTTGTGGCTCACCCTCGGATACAACGTGATGGGATTCGAGGACGACGATTTCGAGCGCGCGCGCTTCACGGCGGCAGGGCCCTATCTGCGTCTCTCGATGAAGGCCGATCAGTCCCTGCTCAAGGCGATCGCCGGCCGGCGCTAGCCGCGACATTCGACGCTGTTTCACCCCAATTCGGTACAGCCATCGCCTCTGGAACCGTGTAATCTTTCGGCCGTGACCAACCTGACGGAATTTTTTGGCGAGCACAGTCCGTTGCGGGAACTGCTGCCGGGTTTCCAGCCACGCGCCGGCCAGGCGTGGATGGCCGAGGCGGTCGCCGAGGCGATAGGAAAATCCGACAAGCTGGTGGTCGAGGCGGGTACCGGTACCGGCAAGACGTTTGCCTACCTTCTGCCTGCGCTGCTAAGCGGTCGCAAGACGATTATCAGTACCGGCACGAAAGCGCTTCAGGACCAGCTTTACCATCGCGATCTGCCGTTGATCAGCAAGGCGGTCGGACGGCCCGTCAAAACGGCGCTGCTGAAGGGCAGGGCCAACTACCTGTGTTTGCAGCGACTGGACCAGGTGACCGATGTCGCCGTATCGCTCGCCGCCGATTTGAATGCGGTACGTGAATGGCGACACCATACCAACAGCGGTGATCGCGCTGAACTTGCTGAAGTCGCGGAGGATTCAGCGGTCTGGCCGCTACTGACGTCGACTGCGGACAACTGCCTCGGCCAGAAGTGTCCGGAATACTCGAAGTGTCATGTTGTGAAGGCTCGGCGAGCAGCCCAGGAAGCGGATCTCGTCGTCGTTAACCACCACCTGTTGCTCGCCGACCTCGCCATGAAAGAAGAAGGTTTCGTTGAATTTCTGCCGGATGCTGAGGCGATTATTCTCGACGAAGCCCACCAGATTCCTGATCTGGCCACGCAGTTTTTTGGCGTCTCGCTCGGCAGTCGAGAATTTGAGCGCCTCGTTGAAGATGCGCGTGCGGCGACGCTGTCGTTTTCCCAGCCGGAACTTGCGCGTCGGATCGATGCGCTGCAAACAGCCGTTCGCATGATGCGGGCGGAGGCGCCCCGCAAGGAGGGACGACACGAACTGGCCGAGGTCACACCGGAATTTCGCGAGTCGCTCGAGGGTATCGCGCTTGCGCTGCACGATTTGCAGGTGGCGGTTGTGGAAGTTCGCGACACAAGCGTCGCCCTCGAGAAAATTCACGAGCAGCTGGTTGGCGCGGCCGAGCGCCTGGCCGTGATGTCGAGTGATGATGCATGGGACGGGCTGCGCTGGCTCGAGATTGGGTCGCGCAGCCTGCGTATGCACCTGACACCGCTGGATGTCTCAGCCAAGCTCAACGGCCTGATCGACAACGGTTTCCAGGCCTGGATCTTTACGTCCGCGACGCTGGCAGTTGGTGAGGACTTCTCGCTGTTTGGCTCTCGCATGGGACTGGCCGGCGTCAGGGGCCTGACGTTTCCGAGTCCCTATGACGTTGCGCAAAACGGGCTGATTTTCCTGCCGGAGGGCATGCCACAGCCATCGGATCCCGGTCACACCGAAGCGATGCTGGAGTCGGTCGTGCCATTGCTCGACCTCACGCGCGGCGGCATGTTCTGCCTGTTCACGAGCCATCGGGCACTCAACGCGGCCAGGCAATGGTTCAGGGCGCACAAGAAGGAGCTCGGTGGCCGCCGCCTGCTGGTTCAGGGTGACGCGCCACGAGACGACCTGCTGCGGCGCTTTCGCGAACACGGCAACGCGGTGTTACTGGGTACCGGCAGTTTCTGGGAAGGCGTTGATGTCCGCGGCCCGGCGCTCAGTATCGTTGCGATCGACAAGCTACCGTTTGCGTCGCCGGGCGATCCGCTCATGATGGCGCGGCTCGAGTTCATTCGCCGCCAGGGAGGCAACGGTTTCATGGATCATCAACTGCCGCTTGCCGCGTTGTCTCTCAAGCAGGGCGCCGGGCGGCTGCTGCGCGACCAGAACGATTTCGGCGTTATCGTGCTGTGCGATCCGCGGATCAAAAGCAAACGCTATGGGCGAATGTTCCTGCAGTGCCTGGAGCCGATGCCTGCGACGTCGGCGCTGAACGAGGTCTCAAGTTTTCTGGCCGCGCACGAGCGTAAGGGGAAAGTCGCGTGAAGTTGCTGGCTATCGACACGTCGTCGATCGCGTGCAGTGTAGCCTTGCGGATCGGTGACAACGTTTTCGAACGGCATGAAGAACAGGCGCAGGAGCACACCCGGTTACTAATGCCAATGATTCGCAGTGTGTTGCAGCAAGGCAATGTCACTGTCGCCGACCTCGATGCCATCGTGCTCGGCAACGGGCCCGGGTCCTTCATCGGTATGCGTATTGCCGCCTCGGTTGCCCAGGGACTGGCACACGGCGGCCAACTCTCTATCGTACCGGTCTCATCGCTTGCAGCCGTTGCGGCGCAGGTGTTCGCTGATTCCGGGTCCCGCGAGGTCGTTGTTGCCCAGGATGCGCATATGAACGAGGTGTATCTTGGCCTGTACAGACGCGATGATTCAGGCCTTCCGCGTCCCTTGATCCCGGAACGCCTGCAGGGCCAGTCACTGATTGCGGAGCTCGAGAACAAACCTGCCGATGGCTGCGTTGCGGCTGGCTACGGCTGGCAACGCTATCCGATGCTTGGCCAGTGTGAACGGGCCCTGTATCGAGTCGTACTCGGAGGTCCTGTACCCGCGGGCACGTCACCTGCTGGGACTCGGCGCTGCGGGCCTGCAGAACGGCGAAGGTGTCGATCCTGAAGACATCGTGCCCGCGTATCTGCGCGACAAGGTCGCGGTCAAGTCATCGCAGGGTCTTTCGTAACAGTCCTGTAATATACTGCTGTTGAAATGTTGGGTCGCAAAACGATCGGTCCGCAAGAGGTTTTTCGGCAAGCAGCATGGCAGCGCAAAAGATACTTATCGTTGAAGACGAACTGCCGATCCGTGAAATGATTGCATTCCAGCTGTCGCGTGCCGGATTTGACACGCTCGAAGCCGGGGATGCCCGGACGGCACGACAGCTGATTACCGACGAGCGCCCGGATCTCGCGCTGATTGACTGGATGCTGCCGGATGTCAGTGGCTTGGAATTGACCCGCATGTTGAAGCGCGACAAGGAGTTGGACGACCTTGCGATCATCATGCTGACGGCGCGGGCTTCAGAATCCGACAAAATTGCGGGACTTGATGGCGGAGCCGATGACTACATTACCAAACCGTTCTCGGCGCGCGAACTCGTAGCAAGGATCCAGGCCGTATTGCGCAGGGGTGGCTCGGCGGCCGATGAGGTCATCGTCGCCGGTGTACTCAAGGTCGACCTCGCGGGACACCGGGTCGTGGCAGAGAACAAGGATATCAAGCTCGGCCCGACGGAGTATCGTCTGCTCAAATTTCTTCTGACGCATGCGGACCGCGTCTACAGCCGCACCCAGTTGCTTGACAGGGTTTGGGGTGCCAACGTCTATGTCGAAGAGCGCACGGTTGACGTCCATGTGAGGCGCTTGCGCAAGGCTCTGTCGAGCGCGCAAGCGGATAACTACATACAGACCGTTCGCGGTGCCGGCTATCGATTTTCGACGCGTGAAAGTCTGGCCGATTGAATGTCAGTTACCGCGCAAAAATTTCTGTTCGGTTTAATGCTGCTGCTGCTGGCCGGCGCCGGAATCGGGCGCCTGTACGGTCACACCGACTGGGGCCTGCTTGCCGCCGCATTGATCGCATTGATCTGGCAGGTGCAGCATTTGCTCAGTTTTGAGCGGGCACTGCGTACCGGGGATTTTGACGATTTTCGCTCAGGCGAGGGAATCTGGCAGCAGCTTTTTTCTCGATTTCGTTTCCAGCACGACAGAGCGGTCAGGCGCAAGCAGAACTACCGTATGTTGCTTCGCGAAATTCGCAAATCGACGAACGCGATGCCGGACGGCGCCGTCATCCTTGATGCAAACAACGAGATCATTTCCTGCAATCGTGCAGCCAGCCGGCTCGCGGGTTTGAAGCGCAAGAAAGATCGCGGCCGACGGGTCGATAATATCTTGCGAGATCCGGCATTGATGGATCTGTTGCAGTCCAGTGACTACACTGAAACTGTCGATATGCAGTCTCCCGTCAATTATGGCGAATGGCTGAATTGCCGTATCGTGCCCTATGGCGCGGATCAAAAACTCCTTTTGCTGCGGGACGTTACCGAAGCATTCAAGTTGCGAAAAATGCGCCGGGATTTCGTGGCAAATGCCTCGCACGAATTGCGCTCGCCACTGACGGTCATCAGCGGCTATCTCGATACGCTCGCCGAGGATGAAAGCGCGCCCTCGGCATGGCAAAAACCTGTCGAGCAAATGCGCAGCCAGGCGGCCCGCATGCGACAGATTTTGGGCGAGCTGCTCGAGTTGTCACGACTCGAGAGTGCCGATCCCGCACGATCGGACGATCCTGTCGACGTCCTTAATCTCATCGAGATGACGAAGCGAACGCTGGCAGGGCACGCCAACGTCGCGCATGTCATTGTCGATGCATCGTCGACGGCCAGGCTGAACGGCAACAGCGCAGAGATCGAAACGGTGATCGTCAACCTGCTGTCCAATGCCATTCGCCATACGCCAGCGGACGGCGAAATCACCATCTGCTGGCGCTCCGGCGCCGACGGCGCTGACTTAATTGTCGCCGATTCCGGAGAAGGTATCGATCCGGAGCACTTGCCACGCCTCACTGAGCGATTCTTCCGTGTCGATAAAGGCCGCGGCCGTGACGACGGCGGTGGCATCGGCCTGGGTCTCGCGATCGTCAAACACGTTCTGGCTCGCCATGATGCGGAACTGTTCGTCAGCAGTGAAGCCGGTGCCGGCAGCGAATTCCGCTGCCATTTCCCCATCGAGCGCGTGATCGACGCACCCCCCGTCACGCTGTCATAAAACTGCAATATTTCTGTCACACGTTCGACATGAACAGTCGATAACGTGCCGCTGACTTTTTCGTAACCATCCGGAAGCAAGGCGCCAGGCAGCGTCAACAGAGGGCACAAATGAAAAAATTGGCACTGGTTTTTACCGTTCTCGGCGTGTTCCTGATCGCTGCAACTCCGGCCAGAGCGCAGCAGGCGAGCTGGGAAGACCGCGTCAAATTCAAGGGTGATGTTCGGCTTCGTCACGAGCGCATCGACGAAGAGGGTGCCGAGGATCGCGCCCGAATGCGTTTTCGGGCACGTCTCGGCCTGTCGGCGATCGTCAGCGATGACGTCAGCCTTGTTTTTCAACTCGCGACGGGTGGTGACACCCCGGTGTCGACGAATCAGACGCTTGATGGCGGTTTTTCGACGAAAGATATCGGTGTAGACCTGGCTTACGTCGACTGGAAGATCGGCGACGGGCTCCATTTCTACGGTGGCAAGATGAAGAACCCACTCTACATAGCGGGCGGTGCTCCTTTGGTGTGGGACAGCGACCTGAATCCTGAAGGATTTGCATTGAAATACAGCGCCGGCAATTTCTTCGGCACTGTGGGCGGTTTTTCGGTCGAGGAACGCGGCAGCTCTGACGACTCGCTGTTGTATGCCGTTCAGGCGGGAATGAAATTCCCACTTGGTGACAACGTCGATCTTACGGCCGGGGTGGGGTACTTCGCCTACACCGACACCATCGGCAACGAGCCGTTTTACAACGGCAGCGCCAATGGCAACTCGGTCGATGCGAATGGTGACTATATCTATGGCTACAAAAATACCGAACTGTTTGCCGAGCTAGGTACGAAAATCGGCGGGTGGCCGCTCAAGGTCTACGTGCAGGCGGTGCAGAATAACGAGGTAAGCGTGGAGGACTTGGGGATTGCCGTCGGCGCCAAAGTCGGCTCAGCGAAGAAAGACGGCGAGATGGAATTTAGCTGGACCTATCTGGACAGTGAGGCCGATTCGGTCATCGGCACTTTCAATGATTCCGATTTTGGCGGCGGCGGGACGGATTCTGACGGGCATATCCTGAAAGCCAAATACGCCGTTTCCAGCAAAATCGCGCTCGGTGGTACGCTGTTCCTGAACAATGTCGATCGCTTCCGTGGAACGGAACATGATTACAACCGCTTGCAGCTTGACGTAGAATTCAAGTTCGATTGATCCCGGACCGTAGCCCATCATGGAAACTTCTGACCTTCACCATCATATTTCTCGCCGCTACAACGAAGATATAGAGAATCTTCGCAGTAGCGTTCTCGCGATGGGCGGGCTTGTGGAGTCGCAGTTGTCACAAGCGATCGCGGCAATCGTCAGTGGCGACAGTGATTTCGGACTGCAGGTCGCCAGTGACGATTACAAGGTCAATAATCTCGAGGTAGAGATCGACGAGGAGTGCGGTCGAATACTTGCAACCCGCGCACCGGCCGCTAGCGATCTTCGACTTATCGTTGCCATCATCAAGACGATCACGGACCTTGAACGCATTGGCGACGAAGCTGAGAAGATCGGTTTCCTGGCTTCAAAACTGGCCGCAATGGACAGGCCGCCGGATTCCTACCGGGAGCTCAAAACCCTGGGCAACCAGGTTTCGCACATGGTTCGCGACGCCATGAATGCGTTTGCGCGCCTGGACGTCAAGGAAGCGCTTGAGACTGTCAAAGAAGATGAGCACGTTGACGAGGAATATGAAGCGATCTCTCGACAGTGTATTACCTTCATGATGGAGGACCCGCGTTCGATAAAACGCGTAATGAACGTGACCTGGGCGGCTCGGTCGCTCGAGCGGATCGGCGATCATGCAAAAAACATATGCGAATACGTCATTTACATGGTCGAAGGAAAGGATGTCCGCCATACTTTGCGATCAGATGAGAATTGATTCAGGGTCCAGTGAGACGTAAATGATTTTGCCCAATAAACGCCTTCTCAACCTCGCAGGATTTCTGGCGTGTGCCGGAATGATGGCGTTTGCCCTTTACGCCCAGTATGTGCTGTTGCTCGAGCCATGCCCGCTGTGTGTATTCCAGCGTATAGCGACGATTTTGCTCGGCATCGTGTTTCTGGTCGCCGCGCTTCACGACCCCGGGCGTATTGGTGGGCGGCTTTACGCGACCCTGATATTGATCGCCGCCGGCGGCGGTGTTGGTGTTGCCGGTTGGCACGTCTATCTACAGAATTTGCCGGCCGACAAGGTTCCCGGCTGCGGGCCCGGCTTTGAGTACATTATGGGCAACTTTGCGCTTTTCGACGCACTGGCGCTGATTTTCAAGGGCTCGGGTGAATGCGCGGACGTTGTCTGGCGCCTCTTCGGCCTGTCCATGCCAACATGGGTGATCATTGGGCTCGGTGGACTCGGCGTTTACGGCATTTACAACAACTTCCGGTCTGCCTGAGTTTTATCCGTTCCGGGGCACGCACCTCGGGTGACCGGCCGGACCGATGTGCAGGGACGCAACGTGTTCCGTCAGCCAACCGCTTGGCTCGCTCGCATCAATCGGCGTCTCGGAGAAGCATCAGCTCCAGGATGCGTTGATACAGGTGGGTCAGCGCAACGACGTCCTCGATGTTCACGTGCTCGTCGATCTTGTGAATGGAGGCATTAACGGGTCCGAGTTCGACGACATCGGTGCCCGCCGGGGAAATAAAGCGGCCGTCTGACGTGCCGCCGCCGGTGGACAAATCCGGTGCGCTACCCGTCTGCTCCTGCACGGCCTGGGTAACCGCGTCAATCAGTCGACCCGGCTTGGTCAGGAACGGCTCTCCGGAAAGGTGCCAGTTCAGTTCGTAGTCCAGTTCATGCGCATCGAGCACGGCATGCACTTTCTCCTGCAGCGACTCATGCGTCCATTCGGTGCAGTAGCGGAAATTAAATCGGGCGGA
The DNA here is from genome assembly GCA_963807845.1 of uncultured Gammaproteobacteria bacterium. GTDB lineage: Bacteria > Pseudomonadota > Gammaproteobacteria > Steroidobacterales > Woeseiaceae > UBA1847. The sequence continues at coordinate 42,340 of CAWEDS010000027.1, read as the reverse complement.
GAGTTCGGCTGGCGTGACGTTTGGCGCACCGATGCCGGCACTGATATTCACAACCTGAAAACTCGTGGGCGGAAAAAACGAATTGCCATCGTCCCACGTGATCTCATGTAGTTCGGCCAGAACGGGCGCGAAACGACGGATCGGATTGTCGGCCAGTTGCGGGTAGGCCACGTGACCCTGCACACCACGTATTTTGAGCATGCCACTCAAGGAGCCCCGCCGGCCGATGCGTACCGTATCGCCGAGGGTGCTCTGGCTGCTTGGTTCGCCCAGCACGCACCAGTCAATGTGATCGCCGCGTTCTTTCAGGGTTTCCATGACCTTCAAAGTGCCGTCGCGGGCACGGCCCTCTTCGTCACTCGTGATCAGCAATGCGATGCTGCCACTGTGGTCCGCGTGCGCGGCAAGGAAGTTCTCGAGCGCGATAATCATTGCGGCGAGGCCGCTTTTCATGTCGGCCGATCCCCGGCCATAGATTAGGCCATCGATGAAAGTCGGTTCAAACGGCGGGCTGCTCCAAAGGTGTTCGTCACCGGGTGGCACTACGTCGGTATGACCTGCAAAGCACAGCACCGGAGAGGCGGACCCGCGTCGGGCCCACAGGTTTGTGACGTCATTAAATTGCAACGTTTCGCATCGGAACCCGAGCTGTGTAAGGCGCTCGCCCAGCAGCTGCTGGCAGCCGGCATCGTCCGGCGTCACGGAAGGGCGCCGGATAAGATGGCACAACAGGTCGATTACGGGCGCGGATGATATGACAGGCATGGCTTTAAGAAGTATCAGTAACTATCTAAATAATATAGAAAAATCATTAATTTTCACGTTAGAAGTGAGCGCATTTTTGCGTCCGATCTGCAACAAATCGGTAACAATCCGGGGCTAAGCTTTGCCCCAGATTACAAGCAACCGGAGATCTCATCTTGAGCATCCCTTCAAAGTCTATTGTCTTCTCACTGTTGGCACTTGTAGCCCTTCAAGCCTGTGGCAAAAGTGGCAGCAACAATGAGCCCATCGCCAAAGACTCGGCGTCGACATCGACCAGTGCGCCGACCACGGCGTCGGGCGGCGCGATGGCGCAGTCGGGCCGCGACTACGTCTATATTGTGGGTTCGTCGACAGTCTATCCTTTTGCCACTGTTGTTGCCGAGCGTTTTGGTCGCGGCAGCGAATTCAAGACGCCGAAGATCGAGTCGACCGGTTCCGGTGGTGGCCTGAAACTGTTTTGTGATGGTGTTGGCGTCGACTTCCCGGACGTGACGAACTCGTCACGTGCGCATAAAGCAATCTGAAGTGGATAGCTGTGCCTCGAACGGTGTAACGGATATCGTCGAAGTCAAGATCGGCTACGACGGCATTGTTATGGCGAATGCGCTTGGCGGAGACGCCGTTGCGCTCAGCCGTACCGATATTTTCATGGCATTGGCCAAGGAGGTTCCCGGCGAAGTCGAAGGTGAGTTAGTCGAGAATCCGTACGAGACCTGGGCAGATGTCAATCCGTCATTGCCTGCCAACCGCATTGAAGTTCTTGGGTCCGCCGCCAACCTCGGGAACTCGTGACGCCTTCGTCGAACTTGCAATGGAAGGGGGCTGCCAATCCGTGCCGTGGATTGCCGCCCTCAAGAAATTGGACAAGAATCGCTACAAAGGTATCTGCCACACGATCCGGGAGGACGGCGCTTTTGTTGAGGCGGGCGAAAATGACAACCTGATCGTGCAAAAGCTCGAAGCGAATCCAGACGCCTTCGGCATCTTTGGATTCAGCTTTCTCGACCAGAACATGGAGAAAGTGAAAGGCGCACCGATCGACGAGGTTCCGCCCACATTCGATGCCATTGCTGATGGCGACTACCCGGTATCCCGGCCTTTGTATTTCTACGTCAAGAAGGCCCATGTCGATGTCATTCCCGGCCTGCGCGGTTATCTTCGCGAGTTTACAAGTGATCGTGCCTGGGGCGAGGAAGGATACCTCTCGGATCGCGGATTGATTCCGATGCCCGTTGACGAGCGGGCGGCGGTTGCGGCCGCTGTTCGTGACCTGACACCCTTGTCGATGGCGAGCGAGTAGGCGAGTCGATAATTGAATAAAGGCGGCGATCCCTCGCGGATTGCCGCCGTTCGCCCAGGCGAACGGTAGCCGGATAAACGACCTTCGATGCAAAGCACGACACTCATATTATTGCTCGTCCTGATGACGATCGCGGCATTCTATTTCGGGCGCCGCCGCTCGCTTGCAACCGTTGGCGGACCGGGGCACGGAACCGCGCTGCATTCTTTGCCGGGTTACTACGGCTATTTCGTCGCGATCTGGTGCGCGCTGCCGCCGCTTTTCCTGTTTTTCGCCTGGTTGATGGCCGAACCCCGTCTTATCGTAGCGCTGGTCATCAACGGATTGCCGGAGTCGTATCGGACGCTGCCGCCTGGCGAGTTGAACCTGCTGGTCAACAACATACAAAACCTGGCATCCGGCGACGTCGTGAGCGTGGACGTTGACGCCGCTCTGCAGCAGGCGGCCAACCAGTTCAATGACTACCTCATCAAGAGCCGCCAGTTGCTCGCGGTGCTTACCGTTGGTCTTGCCGGCCTCGGCGGCGCGATAGCATGGCGTCGCATTCATCCGGAGTTTCGTGCGCGTAACCGCGTGGAAAGTGTTTTTCGCTGGGCACTGATCGGCGCGTCCAGCATTGCGATATTCACAACGATCGGCATCGTACTGTCGGTGCTGTTCGAGGCGCTCCGGTTCTTCCAGAAAGTGCCGATATCGGAGTTCCTGTTCGGTCTGAACTGGAGTCCGCAGACGGCTATTCGAGCGGATCAGGTGGGTTCGTCCGGTAGCTTTGGCGCGGTTCCGCTGTTTACCGGCACCCTGCTGATTACGAGCATCGCGATGATTGTCGCCGTGCCTGTCGGGTTGATGACGGCCATTTACCTCGCCGAGTATTCAACGACGCGCGTTCGGAATATTGCCAAACCGCTTCTCGAGGTGCTGGCAGGCATACCGACCGTTGTTTACGGCTTTTTTGCCGCACTTACAGTCGCGCCCTGGATTCGCCGCACGGGCGAGTCCGTGGGCCTCGAGGTCGCATCCGAAAGCGCGCTGGCGGCCGGCGTCGTGATGGGCATCATGATCATTCCATTGGTTTCGTCGCTTGTCGACGACGCGATCAACGCCGTCCCGGCGACGATGCGCGACGGCGCGTTGGGCCTCGGGTCGACGCGCTCCGAGACCATGACCAAGGTCATTCTGCCGGCGGCGTTGCCGGGCATCGTGGGTGGCATCCTGCTGGCGGTGTCGCGGGCGATTGGCGAGACGATGATCGTCGTCATGGCGGCCGGTCTCGCGGCCAACCTGACGGCCAACCCGTTTGAAGCCGTGACCACCGTTACCGTTCAGATCGTCACGCTGCTGGTGGGTGACCAGGAATTTGACAGTGCGAAGACCCTGGCGGCGTTTGCGCTGGGTCTGATGCTGTTCGTTGTTACGTTGTGCCTGAACGTCGTGGGCTTGAGTTTTGTGCGCAAGTACCGCGAACAGTACGACTAGGTGAGCAAAAAGTGAATTCGAGCCTGACAACACGCGAAAAAGTGGCAGCCGGACTGGCGAGGCGTCGTCGTAAGGAGTACCTGTTCCGATTAACGGGGATCCTGGCAACCACCGTCGGCGTACTTTTTCTCGGCGTATTTTTTGCCACGCTGATTGTGCAAAGGCGCATCGGCCTTCAAGCAGACTTTCATTCAACTGGACGTCGATCTCGACGCCGACGTACTGGCGCCGGGTGGTGAACTCGACCTCGTCTACGCCGATTTTGACGGTCTCGTTCGTAACGCGCTTGAGCACAAGATTTCCCGACGTTTCCAGTCGCGGTGATCGGCGCAGACAGCTATACCGACTCGTCAGTACCGGGGCGTCATACCAGATACGCGACTTGATGACGAAAAGGCCTGGGTTACTCGGTACGACACAGACACTGTGGGTTCCGGCGTCCTCCAACGTGGACATGCTCATTAAAGGCAATATCGACGCAGACCTCGACGAGGCGTTGCGGCCGCTGTCCGACAAGCAAATCGCCTGGATCTCGGACCTGCAGGAAGACGGTCGCCTCGATACCCGCTTCAACACGGCGCTGTTTACCAACGGCGACTCGCGCGACCCGGAACTGGCCGGCATCAGGGGCGCGGTGATGGGTTCGCTCTACATGCTGCTGGTAACGATAGCCCTGTCGTTTCCGATCGGCGTCGCGGCCGCGATCTACCTGGAAGAGTTCGCGCCGAAGAACCGTTGGTCCGATTTCATCGAGGTCAACATCAATAATCTGGCGGCGGTTCCATCCATCGTCTTCGGGCTGCTTGGACTGGCCGTGTTCATCAACTGGATGGGCTTGCCGCGCTCGGCACCGCTGGTTGGTGGGCTCGTGCTCACTTTGCTGACACTGCCGGTGATCATCATTGCGTCGCGAGCCGCTATCAAGGCGGTGCCGCCCTCGATACGGGAGGCCGCACTGGGCCTTGGCGCATCACAGACACAGGTCGTCTTGCATCACGTACTTCCGCTGGCCATGCCGGGCATGTTGACGGGCGCGATAATCGGCATGAGTCGTGCGCTCGGCGAGTCGGCACCCCTGCTGATGATTGGCATGGTTGCCTTTATTGTTGACGTGCCCGGAAGTTTCACAGACCCGGCGACAGCGCTGCCGGTACAAATTTACCTCTGGGCGGACAGCCCGGAACGGGCATTCGCGGAACGCACGTCAGCTGCGATAATCGTGTTGCTCGGCTTCCTTCTGTTGATGAATCTTGCCGCTGTCATAATGCGGCGACGTATGGAGCGCAAATGGTAAGCGCAGCATTTGAGCTGTGAGGGAACCTGTATGACAATGACCGCCATGACAAAAACAACGACCGACAATCCGCCACCACCAGGGCCTGTGCCAGACCGCAGAGCCCGACTGGTGCGCGCGAAAGTGACATCGTGCTACCGGAATTCCCCGGGCAAAGAAACCGAGCTGGGCGGGAAAACGATCGGTACGGTTACCTGTGAAGACCCGTTTATGGTCGCGAAAGACGTCAACGTCTATTACGGTGACAATCACGCCATCCAGCACGTGTCACTCGAAATTGCCAAGAAAGAAGTTATTGCGCTGATCGGACCGTCGGGGTGCGGCAAGTCGACCTTCCTGCGTTGCCTGAATCGCATGAACGACACGATTGAGACTGCGCGCGTCACTGGCAAGATCACGCTCGACGGCAAAGATATCTACCGCAAGGAACAGGACCCGGTAGCGCTGCGCGCGCGAGTCGGCATGGTGTTCCAGAAGCCAAACCCGTTTCCCAAAAGTATTTACGATAACGTTGCTTACGGGCCCCGTATTCACGGGCTTGCAGACGATCGCGCGGAGCTGGACCATATCGTTCATACGAGTATTGAGCGAGCCGGCCTGCTCAAAGAGGTTAAAGATCGACTCGACGAGCCTGGCACCAGCCTTTCCGGTGGCCAGCAACAGCGTCTGTGTATTGCGCGCACGATCGCCGTAAACCCGGAAATAATACTGATGGATGAGCCGTGCTCTGCGCTGGATCCTATCGCGACGGCCCGCATCGAGGACCTCATGGATGAGCTATGTGAGGACTATGCGATCGTGATAGTCACTCACTCAATGCAGCAAGCCGCGCGTGTTTCAAGGCGGGTCGCGTATTTCCATCTCGGCCTCCTGGTTGAAGTGGACAGCACGGACAGAATATTTACGAATCCCCAGCACAAGTTGACTGAGGACTACATCACCGGGCGTATAGGATAGGCGCAGCCCGTTTGCTGCATCGTTTACCGGACGCGAGGTTGTTGCCAGGTTTTTCGTCCGGTTAACTCGGCGAAACGCTCTTCCGAGAAGCCGACGACGATGGAATCTTCGGACTCGAGTATGGGGCGCTTGAGAAGCGTTGGCTGATCGATGATCAAGGCGAACGCACGTTCTTCGTTCAGGCCGCTGCGGTCGACTTCAGGAATCTTGCGCCACGTAAGGCTCTTGCGATTCAATAATGTCTCCCAGTCGGCACGGCCTGCCCAACGTTGCAGCATGGCAACATCCAGCCCGCTTTCTCGGACATCATGAAATCGAAACTCGATTGCCCTCTCGGTCAGGTACTTGGCCGCCTTTCGACACGTGTCACAACTCTTGATGCCATACAGCGTCAACATCGATTTTTAATCCAGGTTTCTCAACAAATCATTCAAACCGGTCTTGGCGCGCGTCTTTGCATCGACCCGCTTCACGATCACGGCGCAATATAACGAATATTTGCCGTCAGTGGACGGCAGGTTTCCTGGAACGACGACGGAACCGGCGGGAATTCGGCCATAGCTTATCTCGCCGCTTTCCCGATCGTAAATACGCGTGCTCTGGCCGAAGTACACGCCCATGGAAATGACCGAGCCGCGCTCGACGATGACGCCCTCGACCACTTCCGAGCGGGCGCCGATGAAGCAGTCATCCTCGATAATGGTCGGGCCGGCCTGAATCGGCTCGAGCACACCGCCAATGCCGACCCCACCGGACAGGTGCACGTTCTTGCCGATCTGCGCACAACTCCCGACGGTTGCCCAGGTATCGACCATTGTCGCGCTGTCGACGTAAGCGCCTATATTGACAAAGCTCGGCATGAGAACGACATCGGGCGCAACGTAAGAGCCGCGCCGGACCACCGCGTCAGGGACGACGCGCACGCCGTCTCTCCGGAAATGCTCCTCGGAGTACTCCGCATATTTCAAGGGCACCTTGTCGTAAAAACGGGTATGTCCGCCCTCGACAACCTTGTTGTCGGCCAGGGCAAAGCTCAGAAGTACGGCTTTTTTCAACCATTGATTGACGTGCCAGCCGTCATCCTGCGGTTCGGCGACACGCGCCTCGCCCGAATCGAGCAGCTCAATCGCGTGACCTACGGCGGCCTCAAGCTCTTCGTACATCGCCAAAGCCGTGCGCTCGATTGTCAAACGCATGTTCGATGATCTGTTCAACGTCTTGCATAAAGGGCCTTGTCAATCGGGTGTGCTGTCAATCTTGGCCATCAGCGCGAGTCTCAGTTCGTCCTGTTCCGCCTCGTTGAGCGGGCCTCCGGACTCACGACAAATATAGAACACATCCTCGGCACGTTCACCAATGGTCATGATCTTTGCCGCCGCGATGTCGATAGAATGCTCTATAAATACCTGCCCGATCTTGCTGAGCAGTCCGGGCCGGTCGGCGGCGACCAGTTCCATCACGGTATTGTTGTCGAAAGTACTCGGGCTGAATTCCACCGAGGCATGCGTTTTGAACATGCGTGCCTGCCGCGGCAAAACACGGGTGACCGTCAGGTGATTGTCGTCATGCGCCGTTAATATTCGCGTCAACGAGCGCCGAATCTTGTTCAGTCGGGACTCGTCGAGCTCCACACGGTCATCGAGCTCCATGAAGACGAACGAATCGATACTGTAGCCTTTTTCAAGCGGCACGATGCGCGCATCCATGATGGTCATACCGAGTTCGTCCAGCACGGCCGTTGCGTGTGCAAAGGTCCGCTTCGCCTGCGGCGTATAGAGCGCTGCCTCGACCCCGTCGCCCGTCTCGCGGCGCCGTACATCGACCAGCCCGATATCGGACTCATGATCCGAGTTGGCCAGCCATTCCGTGTGCCACGCAATCTCCGTGCTGCGGTGACGAAGAAAGTAATTGGGATTCATCAAGTTGCCAGACGTCATCGATGCGCGCATCCGACAGGCCGCGGGAGCTGAGTATCGTGCGCGCCCGCGCCTGTTTTTCGAGAATCAGCTGTTCCCGATCGATCGGGTTCTCCAGCCCGCGTCTGAGGGCACGCTGGGTGAGTTCGTAAAGGTCGCCGAACAACTGCGCTTTCCAGGAGTTCCAGAGTTTCGGGTCGGTGCCGCGAACGTCGGCGACGGTCAGGACGTACAAATAGTCGAGATGCAGGGTGTCGCCGACGGTGCTCGCGAACTCGCTGATCACATCGGGATCGCCGATGTCTTTCTTTTGCGCCGTCGTTGATAGCATCAGGTGGTGCCTGACCAGCCAGGCGACGGTTCGCGCCTCGTACTTGCTGAGTCCGTGCTCCAGGCAGAAGGACTCGGCATCCACGGCGCCAAGTTCTGAATGGTCGCCGCCGCGTCCTTTCGCGATGTCGTGGAACAGCCCGGCGAGGTAGGCAATCTCCGGTTTGTCGAAGCGATTGCATGATCTGGCTGCAACGCGGAAATTCGTCGTCGAAGCGCGGCAAGGCGAAGCGCCGCAGGTTGCTGACCACGAACAGCGTGTGTTCGTCCACCGTGTAGGCATGAAAAAGATCGTACTGCATGCGACCGACGATGCGACCGAATGACGGGATGTAAAGACCGAGCACGCCGTAGCGGTTCATGCGGCGCAATTCATGAGTCACGCCTTCCGGCGCGCGCAGGATATTCAGGAACAGCCGATGGTTGCGCGGGTTCTGCCGAAACTCGTCGTCGATCAGGTGCAGATTGCGTTTCATGAGCCCGATCGTGTAGGCGCTGACGCCGCGGATTTCCGGGTTCTGCTGCAACACCAGGAACAATTCGAGCAACGCGGAGGGATCATCAACAAAGACGCGATCGTGGACTGTCTGCAGGAAGCCGTTCTTTACCTGGAAACGCGCGTTCAGTTCATGGGCGGGCGCGTCCGGATCCATGAGGATCGCTTCTTCGAACAGCTGCAGCAGCATTTCGTTGAGTCGGCTGAGCTCCATCACCGTGCGGTAGTAACGCTGCATGAGCTGCTCGACCGCCAGCGTATAGCTTGCATCCTCGTAGCCGAGCAGTTCGGCGAGCTTGATCTGGTGGTCGAACAGCAGGCGGTCTTCGCGTCGCCCGGTCAGGATGTGCAGGCCAAAGCGGATGCGCCACAAAAATGCCTGGCCTTCCTCGAGCCGTTTCAGCTGGCCGCGACTGAGGAACTTGTGATCGACCAGTTCGGCCAGTGTCGACGCGCCGAAATGGCGTTTGGCGACCCAGCCGATCATCTGGATGTCCCGAAGGCCGCCCGGGCTGCCCTTGACGTTCGGCTCGAGGTTGTAGCCGGTGTCATGGTAGCGATGATGGCGCGCAATCTGTTCCTTGCGCTTTTCCTCGAAAAATTCGTTGGATGGCCACATCTTGTCGGCCTCGATAGCGCTCTGCATGGCCTGGAACAGTGCCGCGGGACCGGCCAGCAGCCGGGCTTCCATCAGGGTCGTTGCAACCGTCAGGTCGGCACGCGCCTGTTCCGAACACTGCGCGACGGTTCGCACGCTGTGTCCGATTTCCAGCCCGACGTCCCAGAGCGCGGTAATGAAGCCCGACAACGCATCCTCGGCGCCCGCGGGCAACTCGTCCGGCAGCAGGACCATGATGTCAACGTCAGAATAGGGGTGCAGTTCGCCGCGACCGTAACCGCCCACGGCGACCAGCGCCGCGCCGGAGCGCTCTGCGTCCGGACCCCACAGCCGGACCAGCATGTCATCGATCAGGCGGGCACGCGCGTGCACCAGCCGGACGACGGATTCGCCCGCCTCGAAGCGCGCTTTCAGCTCCTCGCCCGCGGCCTCCAGAGCCTGGCGGGCTTCGCTGTTAGCCAGTGATATTTCAGCGATCTTCGGCGCCAAGCGTGAGGACCTCGTAACCGTCGGCGGTAATCAGAACGGTGTGCTCCCATTGCGCTGACAGACTGTGGTCCTTGGTGACGACGGTCCAGCCGTCCGGCAGCAGCTTCACATTCGCCTTGCCGGCATTCACCATGGGTTCGACCGTCAACGTCATGCCCTCGCAGAGCTCCATACCGGTCCCGGCTTTGCCGTAATGCAGCACCTGCGGGTCTTCGTGGAAAACCTCGCCGATGCCGTGGCCACAGTATTCGCGGACAACCGAGAAGCGATTCTTCTCCACATGACTCTGCACCGCGGCGCCGATGTCACCCAGGTGCTTGCCGGGTGCCAGCTCCTTGATGCCCAGCCACATGCTTTCGAAGGCAATATCGGAGAGCCGCTGGGCCTGGATATTGGGCTTGCCGGCAAAGAACATGCGGCTCGTATCGCCATGAAAGCCGTCTTTGATGACCGTAATGTCGATATTGACGGCGTCGCCTGATTTGAGCTTCTTGTCGCCCGGAATGCCGTGGCAGACCACGTGATTGACGGACGTACAGATCGATTTCGGGAAGCCCCGGTAGTTCAGCGGGGCAGGGATCGCCTGCTGCACCCCGGTAATGTAGTCGTGGCAAATGCGGTTGAGTTCGTCGGTGGTGACGCCCGGTTTTACATAATCCCCGATCATATCCAGTACGTCGGCTGCCAGGCGGCCCGCGACCCGCATTTTGTCGCGTTGTGCCGCATTTTTGATGGTTACTGTCATTTAGAAGGTGAGCAAACAGGGGTCGAACCCCGTTAAATCAGGGTCGAACCGCGATTTTCCAGCCCGGACGACAGTAGCGGACGCCATCTGGGAGAAATATTGCGGTTCGACCCCGATTTGCGGTTCGACCCCTGATTTTTGCTGTAAATCCGCGTTGTTGGCCAGGGTTCGCTATGGTATAAAGCGCGCGCCGCAGTAGCAACTAGCGGCAAAAACTACACACGCATACCGTCACATTTCGCAGGGTGCCCCACCAAAAAAGGGGTTGCGACATGGGGTATGCGGAGGCCTAACCCGGAGATTTTTAAATGGCAGACGTAACCATGCGCCAGATGCTAGAGGCTGGCGTGCATTTTGGTCATCAGACCCGTTACTGGAACCCAAAGATGGCACCGTTCATCTTTGGCGAACGTAACAAGATTCATATCATCAACCTCGAGAAGAGCCTGCCGCTGGCGCGCGAGGCGAGTGCCTTCGTGAAAGCGACCGTCGCAGACGGCGGTACCATTCTGTTCGTCGGCACCAAGCGCGCTGCACGCGACGCCGTGCAGACCCATGCCAAGCGCTGTGGCATGCCGTTTGTCTGCCAACGCTGGCTCGGTGGCATGCTCACCAACTACAAGACCATTCGCCAGTCCGTGAAACGTCTCATCAAGCTTGAAGAGATGGCTGAAGAAGGCGGCTTCGAGGGCCTGACCAAGAAAGAGATTCTCGGCCTGACGCGTGAGCAGGAAAAGCTCGAGCGGAGCCTCGGCGGTATCAAGACCATGCGCTCGTTACCGGACGCACTGTTTGTCGTCGATGTCGATCACGAAGACATTGCCATCCGCGAAGCCAACAAGCTCGGCATTCCCGTTGTCGCTATCGTCGATACGAATTGCTCGCCCGAGGGCGTCGATTACGTGGTGCCGGGCAACGATGATGCAATGCGGGCGATCGAGCTGTATTCGCTGATAATGGCTGACGCTGCGCTCGACGGCAAAGCGTCCCTGCCCGAGGTGACACTCGGCGAAGACGAATTCGTTGAGCTCGATGAGGAAGGAAAACCGAAGAAAGCGCGGGCGAAGAAAAAGGCCACGAAAAAGAAGGCCGCAAAGAAAGCAACGGTAAGGAAAAAGCCTGCGGCCAAAAAGGCCGAGGCCGAGCCAAAGCTGACGCCGAGCCCAAATCGGAGGCCGAGCCCAAAGCCGCAGCCGAGTCGAAAGCCGAGGCCGAGCCAAAAGCCGAGGCCGCGCCAAAAGCCGCAGCCGAGTCGAAAGTCGAGGCCGAGCCCAAAGCCGCAGCCGCAGCCGAGCCCAAAGCCGCAGCCAAGCCCAAAGCTGATGCCAAGCCCAAAGCCGAAGCCAAGCCGAAAGCCGAAGCCAAGCCGAAAGCCGAAGCCAAGCCGAAAGCCGCGGCCAAGCCGAAAGCCGCAGCCAAGCCCAAAGCCGCAGCCAAGCCCGCTGCAACAGCCGTGAAGACGTCGAAGGCCAAGGCGGACGACACCGCCGGCGACAAGGCGGAGGACTGAGCAATGAGTGTAACGGCATCCATGGTGAAGGAACTCCGCGAGCGCACAGGCGCAGGAATGATGGAGTGCAAGAAGGCGCTCGTCGCCACCAGTGGCGACCTCGAGGCGGCGGCCGAAGAGCTGCGCAAGTCCGGGCAGGCAAAGGCTGATAAGAAATCGAGCCGCGTTGCAGCCGATGGACGTGTGGTCGTTGGCGTGGCCGATGGCAAAGCGGTTATCGTCGAGGTCAATTCTGAAACGGATTTCGTCGCGAAAGACGAGAACTTCGTTGCGTTCGCCGAGGCGGTCGCCGCAGCGGCGCTGGCGTCCGGCACGACTGACGCTGGCGCACTGTCATCGCAGCCGATCAGGAGCGGTCAGACGGTTGAAGAGGCGCGTACCGAGCTGGTAACGAAGGTAGGTGAAAATATTTCCGTGCGCCGCGTGGCCGAAGTTGTCGGCGACGGCCCGATTGGCCACTACACGCACGGTGCGCGAATCGGCGCCGTGGTCGCACTCAGCGGTGGTGATGAGGAGCTGGCGCGGGACATCGCCATGCACGTTGCGGCAACCAATCCGCTGTGCATCGACGAGACGGGCGTACCGGCTGAAACGCTTGATCGTGAGCGCCGCATTTTTGCGGAACAGGCGGCAGCGTCAGGCAAACCGCCGGAAATCATCGAGAAGATGGTGTCGGGTCGGGTGGCCAAGTTCCTGAAGGAAATCACACTGCTTGGCCAGCCGTTTGTGAAAGACCCGGATGTCACGGTTGGCAAATTGCTGAAGGGCGCCGGTGCCAGCGCCACGTCTTTCGTCCGCTTCGAGGTTGGCGAGGGCATCGAAAAGAAAGCCGACAATTTCGTCGAAGAGGTGATGGCGCAGGTTAAGGGAACTGGTTGAGAAAACGTCGTTTAAGCTATTGATTTTTGGCAGACCTGCTGAGTGGATTGCGCTAAAATCAACGGCCGTCGGGATTCGGGAACCCTAAACCCATGAGATTTGTGTATGAGTGATTCTCCGCCTGTTTATCGTCGCGTGCTGCTGAAACTCAGTGGCGAGGCGCTAATGGGAGAATTGGACTACGGCATTGAGCCTCGTGTTATTCAGCGCATCGCCGCTGAGATCGTAACCGCCAAGCAAACCGGGGTCGAGATCGCAATCGTTATCGGTGGCGGCAATATTTTCCGCGGTGCCGGGCTCGCCCGCGCCGGCATGGACCGTGTGACCGGCGACTACATGGGTATGCTGGCCACCGTGATGAACGCGCTGGCGATACAGGATGCACTCGAATCGCTCGACGTTTATGCGCGGGTCATGTCCGCGCTGCAAATCCATGATGTCTGCGAAGACTATATTCGTCGTCGCGCCGTACGACACCTGGAAAAAGGCCGAGTGATAATACTTGCGGCCGGAACCGGCAACCCGTTCTTCACGACCGATACCGCGGCCAGTCTCCGGGCGATCGAGATCGGAGCCGACGTACTGCTCAAAGCGACAAAGGTCGACGGCGTTTACGATGACGATCCGATGACCAATAGAGACGCGAAGCGTTTCGACACGGTGAGCTATGACCAGGTCCTCGCCGACAAGCTCACGGTCATGGACGCGACGGCGATCGTCATGTGTCGTGACAATCATTTGCCGCTGCGAGTCTTCGATCTGACGCGCGGCGGTGCACTGGTTCGCGCCATGTCAGGCGAAGCAGTTGGTACTTTGGTCAGCGACTGATCAGCGCCAGACGGGCAATTCAAACGAATAGCAGGAGGGGTCAATAACCGTGTTGGATGAAATCAAGAAAGACGCCGGCTCCCGCATGGGCAAGAGCGTTGCTTCATTGCAGCAGGATCTGACCAAGATCCGCACGGGACGGGCGCATACCAGCCTGCTCGACCACATATCGGTTGAATACTACGGCAGCCAGGTGCCCTTGAACCAGGTATCGAACGTCGGCGTTGAGGATTCTCGAACGCTGGTCGTGACGCCGTGGGAAAAAGACATGGTGAAGCCTATCGAGAAGGCCATCATGAGTTCCGATCTGGGTCTGAATCCGGCGACTGCGGGTACGGTTATTCGCGTGCCATTGCCTGCGCTGACCGAAGAGCGTCGCAAGGACATGATTCGTGTCGTGCGCAGTGAAGCGGAAGGGGCACGAATTGCCGTTCGCAATATCCGCCGCGACGCGCTTGGCGACATCAAGGAATTGATGAAAGAGAAAATGATTGGAGAAGACGAAGAGCGGCGAGCCGAAGGCGATATTCAGGTCATCACGGATAAATACGTTGCCGAGATCGACAAGGTGCTCGCGGAGAAAGAAGCGGAGCTGATGGAGGTCTGAACGACCGTGTCCATTGAGTGACTACAAATTGGCATCTGAATCAGCAAATCTACCACGACACGTTGCGGTCATTATGGACGGCAACGGCCGCTGGGCGCGAGCCAGGCAAAAGCCGCGGCATGCCGGCCATCGGGCTGGTGTCAAGGCCGTGCGTTCGACAGTAGAAGCAGCTGCCAAGCACGGCGTGGAGTGCCTGACGCTGTTTGCTTTTAGCAGCGAGAACTGGCGAAGACCGGAAGAAGAAGTCAGCAGCCTGATGAGTCTTTTTCTCGAAGCGCTGCGACGCGAAGTCGACGACTTGCATCGTAATAATGTGAGGCTGCGCATTATCGGCGACCGGCAACTGCTAAAGCCCGGTCTCGTGGCAAAGATCGTCGCGGCCGAAAACAAGACCGGAAATAACACCGGTTTGCTTCTCAATATCGCCGTGGCTTATGGCGGGCGCTGGGATATTCTCAATGCGACCAGGCAAGTGGCCGGGCTGGTTGCCAACGGTGAGATTTCGATCGACCAAATCGACGAATCAATGCTTTCTTCGAAACTGCAACTTGCCGGCTGTCCTGATCCTGACCTCTTGATACGCACTGGCGGAGAGAAACGAATCAGCAATTTCCTTGTATGGAACCTCGCCTATGCCGAGCTCTGGTTTACCGAAGTGCTTTGGCCGGAGTTCGACGTGACCCAGTTTGACGCCGCACTTCGATATTTCGCCCAGAAGCAGCGGCGATACGGCCAGACCGGCGAGCAAGTGGGCGTTGCCAGATGCTGAAGACGCGCATCATTACGGCGATCGTTGCGTTGCTGGCGTTGGGTGTCGTGCTGTTCATTGCGCCCAGGCATGTTGCCGAGTTGATCGTTGGTGCCCTGATTGTTGCTGCCGGCTGGGAATGGTCGGCATTCCTCAGGCCGCAAGTCACAGTGGTACGCGTCGGTTTTGTTACGACTCTGACCGCTTTGCTGGTGGCGTCTTATCTGTTCATGCCGTCGGTCGCTACACCTATCTTGCAGCTTGCGGCCCTTTGGTGGGCCGCCGCGTTCCTTTGGTGCATGTTCTATCCCACCGCGATTCCCAAACTGGTTTGCTGGCTGGTCGGTCTGTTGGTGCTGGTGCCCCTGTTCGTCGCGCTGATTCAGCTCTATCGAATCGGGCCGGAGATACTGCTGTTCGCACTGTTGATCGTCTGGGCTGCCGATGCCGGGGCCTTCTTTTCCGGCAAACGTTTTGGCCGCGTGAAGCTTGCGCCGAGCATCAGTCCGGGCAAAACCTGGGAAGGCGTTTTCGGCGGCTTGCTGGTGGTCGCGATATTGGCGTTGGTGACGGCTCGCCTCAGTGGTACGAGTCTTGCGGTTTTCCTTCCCTTTTGTCTCGGCGTTGCCGCCATATCGGTCGTCGGTGACCTCACCGTCAGCATGTTCAAGCGCACCGCAGGCGTGAAGGACAGCGGCACGCTTTTTCCCGGTCACGGTGGGGTTCTTGATCGCGTGGACAGTGTTGCGGCGGCAGCGCCGCTGTTTGCCCTCGGTCTCGGCTGGCTGAGGCTGGTCTGATCATGCGTTCATCAGCCATTCATCGTGCAAGCCCCAGAGTGAGCCGTCGTTCCACGGGAACTGGCGCGGGGCGGGCAAGTCCAAACGGCGGGGAACATTTTTCCGCCCGTCTGCCGGTGTTCCTGGATTATCCGGGCAGTGCTGTGATTGGAGACAACGGATAGCGATGGGTAACGCCATCTACAGCTTGTTGGCCTTTGTCGCCGCGATCAGCATCCTGGTCGCCGTGCACGAATTCGGCCATTACATCGTCGGTCGCTGGAGTGGCATGAAGGTGCTGCGTTTTTCGATCGGCTTTGGAACGCCGCTCTGGACTCGCGTGTCCGGAACCGACCAGACCGAATATTGCCTTTCCGCGATCCCGCTGGGTGGCTACGTCCGTTTCCTCGACAGCCGTGAGGGGCCGATCGATGCGGCGGATGAAGGCAGGGCGTTCGATCAACGGCCCATCGCTGCACGCATTGCCGTGTTATTGGCAGGCCCGGCGTTCAATTTCGCGTTTGCCGTATTGGCCTACTGGGTGTTGCTGGCCGGCGGCGTTATGGCGCTGAAGCCTGCGATCGGCGAGGTTACGCCGGGTTCCTACGCGGACTCAGCGGGCCTTGATTTCGGTGACCGAATCGTTGCCGTCGGCGACGTTCAGACAACGGATTGGGAATCTGCGCTCGTCCTGATGCTCGACAACATGGTGGCGGACGGACGCGTGCCCCTGACGCTCGAGGATGAGCAGGGCTGGCAGCGATCCGCCGTCCTCGAAGTCGGTGACGATCGCACGCGCCTGACGGAACCCGGGCTGCTGTTCGAGGGCCTGGGATTCGAAATCTGGCAGCCGCCTGCAGAGGTCGGCGACCTGACGCCGGGCGGTGCCGCCGCCGCCGTGGATATCAGAAGCGGCGATCGCATTGTCGCGGTGGATGGGGAGCGTATCAAGACGTTCTCGGATCTGGTCGGCGTCGTCTCGCCGCGTGCGAATGAACGCGTCACGGTGGAGTATGTTCGCGATGGCATTGCGGCAATGGTGGACGTGACCCTCGGCGAACAGGAGGTGAACGGTGAGACCCGTGGAATGCTGGGAATCAGCCTGCCACAGGCCTCGTCCGAACATTACTACCGCAGGACGTTCACACCGTTGGAGTCGCTCAATGCGGCCGCCGTGAAGACCTGGACGACGACCCTGTTTACGGTGCGCATGCTGGGGCGCATGGTGACGGGCGATGTCTCGGTCAAGAACATCAGCGGACCGATCAACATCGGGCAGATCGCCGGTGAATCGGCGCAGCGCGGTGTCAAATATTTCCTGAGCTTCCTCGCGGTTGTCAGCATCAGCCTGGGCGTGCTGAACCTGTTGCCAATTCCAGTTCTCGACGGCGGCCAAATCGTCTACCAGCTTGTGGAAATGGTGAAGGGCAGCCCGCTGACGGAGCGTGCTCAGATGCTCGGGCAACAGCTCGGAATTTTCGCGTTACTTCTGCTGATGAGTTTCGCATTCTACAATGACATCACGAGAATCCTGGGTTAAACCCGAGGCGGACGGCCATAGCTTGCGTATAAGACACACAATTCTGGTATTGATCTTCTTGCCGCTGGCCGCACTGGCAGCGGACAGCTTCGTCGTCAAGGACATGCGGGTCGAAGGGTCTGCAACGCATATCCGAGGGTACGGTATTCAACTACCTGCCGGTGAACATTGGCGACAGCGTCGATCGCAATCGAATCGGCGAGGCTATTCGTGCTCTTTACGCGCAAAACCTGTTCGACAACATTGAGATGCGTCGCGATGGTGACACCTTGATCGTCGTCGTCGTCGAGCGGCCGTCGATCGAAAGCTTCACGATCGAAGGCAACAAGGACATCAAGACTGAAGACCTGATGGAGTCGTTGCGCGGCGTGGGTCTCGCCAGAGGGCGGACGTTTGACCGTTCTGTACTCGACAACGTCGAAATGTTTCTGCGGGATCAGTACTACGATCGCGGCAAGTACGGGGTCGGCGTTGATACCGAGATCCAGGAACGCCCGAACAACACGGTGCGCGTCAAAATCAATGTGAAGGAAGGCGACCGCGCGAAAATTCGACAGGTCAATATCGTCGGCAACGAGGCCTTTGAGGAAAGCGAGATACGCGAGGGATTCACGCTCGATACCGCGAACTGGCTGTCGTGGATTCGGCAGGACGACCGTTACGCCAAGGAATCGCTGGAAGGCGATCTCGAAGTCCTGCGCTCATTTTACATGGATCGCGGTTACGCCGATTTCAAGATCGAATCCACCCAGGTTGCGATCTCACCCAACAAGAAAGACATATTCGTCACGATCGGCGTTCGCGAAGGCGATCTCTACACGATTTCCGACGTCAAGCTTGTTGGTGAAATGGTTATTCCGGAGGCGTTCCTCAGCGCCCTGATCATGGCAAAGCCCGGCTCGGTGTTTAATCAGCAGGCGCTGACGCAGAGCAGCGAGCTGATGGCTTTCCGCCTTGGCGAGCAGGGCTATGCGAACGCGGAAATAGAACCGGTGCCCGAGCTCGACCGCGAGAAGAAAGAAGCGTCGGTGACCTTTTACGTGAACCCGCAGAATCGTGTCTATGTGCGGCGTATTGGCTTCAATGGCGTTGACCAGGTAGACGACGAAGTGTTGCGGCGAGAAATGCGGCAGATGGAGGGTTCCTATCTTTCCAATTCGCTGATCGAACGTTCCAAAGTTCGTCTGCAGCGTTTGCCGTATATCGAATCGGCGGATGTCAATAACTCGCCGGTGCCCGGTAGCCCCGATCTTGTCGATGTCGATTTCGATCTCGAGTACCGCATGCCCGGTCAGTTTTCGGGTGGCGTCGGCTACTCCGAGTCGCAGAAGCTGTTGCTCAACGGCAGTATCGTGCACACAAACTTCCTGGGTTCCGGCGATCGCGTGGCGCTCGAACTCAACTCCGGCCGTTTCCAGAAACTTTACAGCATCTCGCACACGGACCCTTACCGATCCATGGACGGCATACGCCGGACCCTGAGTATCAATTACCGGGATATCACGCAGTTCACGTCGGCGGCTTCCGATTTTTCGACGACGAGTGCCGGCGCGACAGTCGACTACGGGTATCCGATTTCGGAGTACCAGTCGATCTCGGTCGGCGCCACGTTCCAGCATTCCGAACTGCATCGCTTCAGGCAACAGCACCACGCAGGCGCAGGACTGGGTGTCAAAAAACGGCGATCAATTCGTGCAGGATCTCGGTAACGGCCAGAGTTTCTTTGGCACCGAGTTCGATACGCTCGAACTTATCGCCGGTTGGACCTACGACAGCCGCAATCGGTCCTTGTTTGCGAACCGGGGCACGCGGCAACAGTTTTTCGTCTCAATGGCGGTCCCGGGCAGTGACGTCGAGTACTACCAGGCGCGCTACAGTTTTACAAAATATTTCCCTATTGCACGCAAATGGACGTTGCGCTTCAACTCCGAGATAGGCATCGGCGAGGCGATCGGGGACACAACGGCATTGCCGCCGTACAAGCAGTTTTATGGAGGCGGGCCGCAGTCCGTTCGCGGCTTCAAGGAATCCTACCTCGGGCCGCGCGACAGTTACGGTCGCCCCTATGGCGGTAACGTATTGGTCGCAAGTCAGCTAGAGCTTATACTCCCGCTTCCGGACAAGTTCGCCAGCCAGGCGCGCGCCAGCCTTTTCTACGATGTCGGCAACGTATTTAACACCGGTGAGGTGGCTTTTACCGACAAGCTCGGCAGCCCTTTCGAGTATGAACCGGATATGGACGACCTGCGCACCTCGGTAGGCATCGGCGTGCAGTGGCTGGCCCCGCTGGGCCTGTTCCGGTTCAGTTATGCGTATCCGTTGAATGCGTATGACGGCAATGACAGATATTACGGAGACGAGTTGGAGCGATTCCAGTTCTCCATTGGACAAGCGTTTTAAGGAATGGAAAGTCTATGAATCTCGCAAAGCAAAAAGTGGTTCAGGCATTTTTGGGTGTCGCGTTGGTGTTCGCATTTGCATTACCGGCGGTGGCACAGGATATGAAGATTGGTGTCGTGAGTCTGCCGGCCCTGATCGAGAGAGCACCGCAAACGAAGATTGCTATGGATGCTTTGCAGGAAGAATTCGCGCCACGGCAGCGTGAATTTCTCGCCAAGCAAAAGGAGTTTGAGGATCTGACCACCAAGGCGCAAAAGGATTTCGCCGTAATGGGTGAAACCGAGCGTCGCAACGCGGAAAAAGACCTGCGCGATCTGCAGCGTGAAGTGACACGCCTGCAAAACGAGTTTCGCGAGGACCTCAATCTTCGGCAGAACGAGGAGTACGGTATTCTGCAGCGCGCGATGCTCAAGGAAGTTCAGGATTTCGCACAGCAGCAGGACTATGACCTGATCGTTGGGGACGGCGTACTGTTTGCCAGCAACGCGGTCAACATCACGGAACAGGTCTTGCGCACGGTTGAGGCGAATCACCAGGCGCAGAGCGCTCGTTAGTCGGGAGACGAAGACACGTCAGGCTCGCTGTCCTATGCCGATCAGTCTTGGAGAACTTGCGACGCAATTCGGCTGTGAACTTGTCGGCGATCCCGACGTTGAGCTAGACGGCGTCGCATCCCTGTCCAGTGCAGGCTCCACCTCGTTGGCCTTTTTTTCGAACTTGGCTTTTCGGGATCGGCTGCGCTCAACGCAGGCGGCCGCCGTTATCGTGCGCGCCATTGATTCCGAGGATTGCCCGGTAGCGGCGCTGATTCACGAAGATCCCTACGCGTGCTATGCGGCCATGTGTGCCGTCCTTTGCCCGCCGCCGACCTTCGATTCCGGCGTGCATGCATCCGCCGTAGTCGCCGAATCCGCAACGCTTGCGGACACGAGCCACGTCGCGGCCAATGCGGTCATCGGCGAACGCTCTGTCATCGGCCAGAATGTTTACATCGGCCCGGGTACGGTTATTGGCCCGGACTGCGTTATTGGCGATGACTGTCGACTCGTGGCAAACGTGACCCTGGCGCGCAGCGTCAGGGTGGGTGAGCGGGGTATTTTTCATCCGGGCGTGGTGATTGGAGCCGATGGTTTTGGCAACGCAATGACTGCCGAGGGTTGGGTCAAAGTGCCGCAGCTGGGCGGTGTACGTATCGGTGATGATGTCGAGATTGGTGCCAACACGACGGTCGACTGCGGGGCCCTTGACGATACGATTATCGAAGACGGTGTGCGTATCGACAATCTGTGCATGATTGCGCACAACGTTCATATCGGCGCACATACGGCGATGGCTGCGCTGACCGGTATTGCCGGCAGCACGACGATCGGGAAGCGCTGCCTGTTTGCGGGTGCCTCCGGGGCCGTCGGCCACATAACGGTCTGCGACGATGTTGTGGTTGCTGCGAAGACGTTCCTGACCAAGGACGTTACAAGGCCGGGTACCTATGCCGCCAGCTTTCCGGCGGATGAAGCGAGACGCTGGGCACGGCAGCTTGCGAGGTTCCGGCGTCTCGATGTCCTGTCAGGACGTGTCAAGAAACTGGAGAAGGGCGGCGGGGCGTAGCCGCCTTCGCGAGACGAAACGCATGATTCATTCCACAGCCATCGTGTCGAACAAAGCGATCATCGCGGACGATGTCGTCATAGGACCGTATGCGGTGATCGGCGATGCGGTGGAGATTGCGGCCGGCACGCGTGTCGACAGCCACGTCGTCATCAATGGTCCGACGAAGATCGGCAAAGACAATCATATCTACCAGTTCGCATCGATCGGCGATGACCCGCAGGACAAAAAGTACGCGGGTGAACCGACACGGCTGATCATCGGCGACCGCAACACGATTCGTGAGTTTTGCACCATCAGTCGCGGCACGGTGCAGGACAGCGGTCAGACCGTTCTCGGCGATGACAACTGGATCATGGCGTACGTCCACATCGCGCACGACTGTGTCGTGGGCAACCAGGTCATCATGGCCAACAACGCGACGCTGGCCGGGCATGTTCACATCGGCGACTGGGTGATCTGCGGCGGATTCTCCGGCGTGCACCAATTCTGCAAGATTGGCGCGCACGCTTTCCTCGGAATGTATGCCGGCATCAACCGCGACGTGCCGGCCTATACGATGGTTTCCGGTCAGCCGGCGATCCCGCGGGGAATCAACAGCGAGGGCCTGAAGCGCCGAAGCTTCTCGACAGACCAAATCCGTAACATCAAGAACGCCTACCGACTGACCTTCCGCAAAGGGTTGAAGCTGTCGGCCGCGATCGACGAGATTGCGGCACTCAGCGAACGCCAGCCAGAGCTCGCGTTGTTCCTCGAATCGTTGCGTTCGTCCGAGCGCGGACTGGTTCGCTAGGGCGCGGTAACGGCCCACGCGCAGCGAACGATGAAGATTGGCCTGGTTGCGGGTGAATCGTCTGGCGACCTGCTGGGCGCGGGCCTCATCCGGGCGTTGCGCGAGCGGGTGCCCGGGGCGACCTTCGAAGGCGTTGCCGGTCCCGCGATGGCGGCCGCCGGCTGTGAGCAGTGGGAGCCCTCAGAATCGCTGGCCGTGATGGGCCTCGTCGAACCGCTGGTGCATGTGCCGCGGCTGTTGCGGCTGCGCCGCGCGCTTGTCAGGCGCTGGCTGGCGGCGCCGCCCGACGTTTTTATCGGTATCGATGCGCCGGATTTCAACCTCGGACTCGAAAAGAAGCTGCGCAAGCGCGGCATCAGGACCGTGCATTACGTCAGTCCGTCCGTCTGGGCGTGGCGCGCGGGTCGTGTTCACACGGTCAGGAAGGCCGCTGACAAGGTGCTTTGCATACTGCCGTTCGAAAAAGCGCTGTACGACGAGTGCGGGGTCGATGCCGTCTTCGTCGGTCATCCGAAAGCCGACAGCCTGCCGGCAAGCGTTGACAGCGCGTCAGCCCGACAGGCGCTTGGCATAACGGCCCCTGAAGTCGTCGCCGTTTTGCCAGGCAGCCGTCACGGCGAGGTCACGCGGCTCGGGAGCATACTCGCCGACGCCGCGGCAAAGCTGGCTGCGGCGCGTCCGGACATTGGCTTTGTCACACCCGTCGCGACCCCGGCACTGCGACCGCTTATCGAGCGGCAGCTTGAGGACGCCAACGTCACCGACAGGTTCACGTTGCTCGATGGCAATTCCGAGACAGCGATGATGGCGGCCGATGTTGTTTTGCTCGCATCGGGCACCGCCGCGCTGGAGTCGGCCCTATTGAGCAAACCGACGATCGCCGTCTACCGCCTCGCGCGCCTGACCCATGCGATCGCCATCGGTATGCGCCTGGTAAAACTGACCCACTACACGCTGCCGAACCTCTTGACCCGCGAGCCGCTGGTGCCTGAATTCATGCAGAAAAATGCCACGCCTGCGGCGATAGCCGGCGCGGTTGCAGGGATGCTGGACGATCCGGAACGCAGGCGTTTCATCGCCGGCGAATTTGCTAAACTGCGCCAGGAGCTGGCACTGAACGCAAACCAGCGCGCCGCCGATGCCGTGCTCGATCTGATGGCATCGTAATTCGTTAATGCAGCAGGCCAAATTGTCCAGATTAAGAGGTCTCGTCGCGGGGGTAGATGAGGCGGGTCGCGGTCCGCTGGCGGGTCCCGTGGCCGCGGCTGCCGTCATCCTGCACCCGGACCAACCGATAGACGGCCTCGCGGATTCGAAAAAGCTGTCCGCCGCCGCGTCGCGACGTGCTGGCGCGGGAAATTCGCGCGCGCGCGCTCGCGTGGTCGGTCGCCTGGGCCGATCCGGCAGAAATCGATGCGCTGAATATCCTGGCGGCGACGATGCTGGCGATGCGGCGGGCGATCCTCGGGCTGACGGTGCTGCCCGGCCGGGTCAAGGTCGATGGCAATCGGCTGCCCGACCTTTGTTTCAGGCAAGGCCGCATCGCGGGAGAGGCGATTGTCGGCGGCGATGCGCGCGTGGCCGAGATCAGCGCGGCGTCCATAATCGCCAAGACAACGCGAGATCGCATGATGATCGAACTGGACAGGCTGTACCCGTGTTATGAATTCGCGCGCCACAAAGGTTACGGCACCGCCGTGCATCGGGCGAAATTGCAGGAATTCGGCCCGTGCCGCGAACACCGGTTTACGTTTGCACCGCTAAGAACGGCTTCATGAAAACACGCCCTTTCATTCACCTGCATTTGCACACCGAGTATTCGCTGGTGGACAGCACGGTGCGTATCGCGGCGCTGATGAAAAAATGCGCTTCACTCGGCATGCCGGCGGTCGCGCTGACCGATCAGCACAACCTGTTCGGCCTGGTGAAGTTCTACCGGAAAGCGATCGCTGCGGGCGTCAAGCCCATTATCGGCGTCGACCTTCGCATCGAGAACGACGACGAACCCGACCGGCCGTACACCTTGCTGCTGCTCTGCCAGGACAACGACGGCTATCGAAACCTGTCGCAACTGATCACGCGCAGTTACCTCGAGGGGCAGGTGCGCGGCGTTCCCATGATCCGACGGGAGTGGCTGGACGCCAACAGCTGCGAACGGTTTGATCGCGCTGTCCGGCGGCCTGCACGGCGATATCGGCCGGGCGTTGCATGCCGGTCACCGCAAGCGAGCGGCGAAACTGCTCGATGGCTGGCAGCGCGACTTTCCGACACGTTTTTATCTTGAGCTGATTCGAACCGGCCGGCCTGGCGAAGAGGACTGCGTGCAGGCCAGTCTCGCGCTCGCGAGCCAGCGGCAGGTTCCGGTCGTTGCAACCAACGACGTGCGTTTTCTGAAGCGTGACGATTTCAACGCGCACGAGGCGCGCGTATGCATTCATGACAGCCGCACCCTTGCCGATCCCGATCGGCCGCGGCATTACAGCGATAACCAGTACCTGCGTTCGGCCGAGGAGATGGCGGAGCTGTTTGCCGATGTGCCGGCGGCGCTCGACAACAGCATCGAGATCGCACGTCGATGCAATCTCGACCTGAAACTGGGCGAGAGTGTTTTGCCGGCATTTCCTGTTCCCGACGGGCAGGACGAGGCCGCCTTCCTCGAAGCAGAAGCCAGGCGCGGGCTGGAGCCGCGCATTGACGTCCCGGTTCGAACTTGAAGGCATTCCTGGATCTCAGCGTGATGCATTGAGCGCACCCTACCTGCAGCGGCTGGACAGCGAACTCAATGTCATCAAGTCGATGGGCTTCCCGGGCTACTTCCTGATCGTGGCCGACTTCATGCGCTGGGCACGCGAGAACAACGTGCCGGTTGGACCCGGGCGCGGTTCGGGTGCCGGATCGCTCGTTGCGTGGGTGCTGGGCATCACCGCGCTGGATCCGCTGGAGCATGACCTGCTGTTCGAGCGCTTTCTGAACCCCGAGCGCGTTTCGATGCCGGATTTCGATATCGACTTCTGCATGGAAGGCCGCGACGACGTCATCGACTACGTGGCAGAGCGTTACGGTCGCGAGCGCGTCTCGCAGATCATTACTTTTGGCACGATGGCCGCCAAGGCGGTCATTCGCGACTGCGGCCGCGTGCTTGGGCAGCCCTACGGTTTCGTCGACCGAATCGCGAAGCAGGTGCCGTTTGAAATCGGCATCACGCTTGAGAAGGCGCTGAAGCAGTCGGACGAGCTGGCGACGATGTACCGCGATGACGAAGAGGTCGCCGCAATCATTGACCTGGCACGCTCGCTTGAAGGCCTGGTCCGTAACGCCGGCAAGCACGCCGGCGGCGTCGTCATCGCGCCCGGTGCGCTGACCGATTTTGCGCCGCTCTATTGTGAAGAAGGCGGCACCAACATCGTTACCCAGCTCGACAAGGACGACGTCGAGGCGGTCGGGCTCGTCAAGTTCGACTTCCTCGGGCTGAAGACGCTGACCATTATCGAATGGGCAGTGCGCCTTATTAACGAGACGTACCCGGATCTCGAGCTGGATATCGAGCGCATACCCTTTGACGATGCGAAGACCTTCGAACTGCTTCGCAGTACGCGCACGGCCGCTGTCTTTCAGCTCGAGTCGAGCGGCATGCGCGATCTCATAAAGCGCCTGCGTCCTGATCAGTTTGACGACCTCGTTGCGCTGGTAGCGCTGTTTCGTCCCGGTCCGCTGCAGTCGGGCATGGTCGACGATTTCATGACCAGGAAGCACGCTTCCAACAAAGCGGATATCGACTACCTGCATCCCGAGCTGAAGCCGGTGCTGGAAGAAACCTATGGCGTAATTCTGTATCAGGAGCAGGTGATGCAAATTGCGCAGGTGCTGGCCGGTTACACGCTCGGTGGTGCCGATCTGCTGCGGCGCGCGATGGGTAAGAAAAAGCCGGAGGAAATGGCGAAGCAGCGGGAGATTTTCGTCACCGGTGCGACCGACCGGGGGGTTACCGCCCGCACCGCCACGCGAATTTTCGACCTGATGGAAAAGTTCGCCGGCTACGGCTTTAACAAGTCGCATTCCGCCGCGTACGCCGTGCTGTCCTACCAGACGGCTTATCTGAAGGCCCATTATCCTGCCGCGTTCATGGCGGCCGTAATGAGTGCTGATCTGCAAAATACCGATCGACTGGTGACCTTGAAAGACGATTGCCGGCAACTGGGGCATCACGTTGCAGGGTCCGGACATCAATCAGTCGGCGTTTCAATTCAGCGTATCGGACGATCACACCATCCTTTACGGTCTTGGCGCTATCAAGGGTGTCGGTCATGCCGCGGTCGATGCGCTGATCGCAGAGCGCGAGGCGCACGGCGCGTTTGGCAGCCTCGAGGATTTCTGCCGTCGGGTCGATCATGAAAAGATCAATCGCCGCGCGCTCGAGGCCATGGTCAAGTCGGGCGCGATGGACAGCTTCGCCGAAACCCGGCGCAGCCTGATGCATCACCTGCCCGAGGCACTGCAGAGCGCCGACCAGCAGGCGCGGGCCGCGGCCGCCGGGCAGAACGACATGTTCGGGCTGGAGGCGCCGGCGACGGTGCCGGATACCGAGCGGCCGGCCGAGCTTGCGGAGTGGCAGGAACGGCTGTTGCTCAGTAATGAAAAAGAAGCGCTGGGGCTGTACCTGACCGGCCATCCGTTCGACGCGGTACGTAACGATGCGGGGTTCTTTGTTGACGGCCGGCTTGCCGACATCACGGCGGAGCCGCCGCCGCAAAACAGCCAGGGCGGTCGCAACTACGCGCAGCCGCGTCGCGAGGCGACCGTTGCCGGCCTGATCGTCGACAGCGAAAGCGCGGCAACCGAGTGAGCGTCGTGCTTGACGACGATACCGGCCGCATGGAGATCAGTTTTTTCAGCGAGGCCTTTCAGGAGTTTCGTCACCAGCTGCAGTCAAAGACGAGATCGTTGTTATTTCCGGCGCGCTGCGCTACGACGATTTCATCGGCAGCTGGACTATTAACGCGAAGAACGTGCTGCCGATTGATCGGGTGATCGAGTCGCGGGCCAAGAGCATGATTCTGAGTCTTGCGCCCAACGGCCACGGCGAACAGCTGCTGAGCAAATTGCACGATGTGCTGCTGCCATTCCGGGAAGGCAGCTGCGACATTTCCGTACGCTATATCGGCGACAGCGCCTCGGCGCGTTTGTCACTGGGTCCGGAATGGGCCGTACGGCCGAGCCGCGAATTGCGTGACAAGTTGACCGAGCTGCTGGGCAATAATAATGTCCGCATACTGTACGCGCCAGTGCGTGAAATAATGTAATCTGCCCCTGATGGACGTGAAATTTCTCGATTTTGAACAACCGATCGCCGAGCTCGAGGCGAAGATCGACGAGCTGCGCTACGTTGGTGACGACTCGGAAATCAACATCAACGAGGAGGTCGCGCGCCTCAAGGATAAAAGCGCCGCGCTGACGAAGAGTATTTTCGCGAAGCTGAGTCCCTGGCAGGTGGCAAGGGTCGCGCGGCACGAATCGCGACCGTACACGATGGACTACCTCGCGATGATCGCGCCGGATTTCCAGGAGCTGCACGGCGACCGCATGTACGCCGACGATCCCGCGATCATCGGCGGCACGGGCCGCATCGATGGCCAGGCGGTGATGTTCATCGGACATCAGAAGGGCCGCGACACCAAGGATCGCGTGCGCCGCAACTACGGCATGCCGAAGCCGGAAGGCTATCGCAAGGCGCAGCGACTGATGCGGCTGGCAGAAAAGTTCTCCATGCCCATCGTGACCTTGATCGATACGCCAGGCGCCTATCCTGGGATCGGCGCCGAGGAGCGCGGCCAGAGCGAGGCGATCGCGCGCAGTCTCTACCTGATGGCGGGTCTCCGGACGCCCATCATCAGTATCGTCATCGGTGAAGGTGGCTCCGGCGGAGCGCTGGCCATCGGCGTTGGCGATCGGCTGCTCATGCTGCAGTACGCCGTCTATTCCGTCATCTCCCCCGAAGGCTGCGCCTCGATCCTGTGGAAAAGCGCCGAAAAGGCGGAGGCCGCGGCCGAGGCCATGCGTATTACGGCCGCAAGCCTCAGTGAATTCGGGCTGGTTGACGAGGTCCTCCAGGAACCGCTGGGCGGTGCGCATCGCAACCCGCGACAGATGGGCGAAGTGATTCGCAATGCCCTGGTGAAAAACCTGGATGAACTGGCCGGCTTGTCGATCGAGGAATTGCTCCTGCAGCGCCAGGAGCGCCTTGCCAGCTTCGGCCAGTTCAAAGAGACGTGACGCTCGACGCTCCGACGCTTGAACTAAAGCTTCGGGAATTCGAAACAACAGCGGGTCAGCCGTCACGTTACGTGGTGGCGTTCAGCGGTGGGCTCGATTCAACGGTGTTGTTGCACGCGCTGGCCGCGCTACGAAAAGACCGGTCGGCGCCCATTCTCGCCGTCCATGTCGATCACGGCCTGCAGGAAGACTCGGGGCGCGTGGAGCCGGCACTGCCGCGCGCATCGCCGAGGCGCTGGGCGTGGAGTTCCTCAGTCGGTCCATAGCGGTACAGCTGGAGTCCGGCAAGGGACCGGAGGCCTCAGCACGTGACGCGCGCTATACCGCCCTGCATGCTGAACTGGGTTACGGCGACTGGTTATTGAGTGCCCACCACCGCGAGGACCAGGCCGAGACCCTGCTGCTGAACCTCGTGCGCGGCAGCGGACCAATGGGCATTGCCGGCATCGGCGCCATTCGTCGTTTCGGGCCCGGCTGGTTGCTGCGGCCGCTGCTGGACATGAGCCGTGATTCGCTGCTGGAGTACGCAGAGCGCGAAGGATTGCAGTGGCTCGAAGATCCCTCCAACGTCGATCGGCGATTCGATCGAAACTTCCTGCGACACGAGGTTGTGCCGCGATTGAAAACCCGGTGGGTGGATGTTGCGGCACGGCTGCAACGCAGTGCCCGCCACGCCGGTGAGGCCGCGGAGTTACTGGCGAGCCTGGCCGAGATCGACCTCAAAACGCTCGGCGGCCATGCCGAGCGCCTGCCGATCCAGGGCCTGTTGTCGCTGTCCCGGGCGCGACAGAAAAACGTCTTGCGCTACGCGCTGCGCTCGCTCGGTCTGGCGACGCCGACGACGATACAGCTTAAGCGAATCCTGACCGAAGTCATCCCGGCGCGGGTGGACGGTCAACCGCTGGTCTCGTGGCCTGGTGCTTCGGTAAGGCGCTACCGGGACGGGCTTTATCTGCTGCCTGAAAAACTGGCGGTATGTGCCCGAAACGATCGATGCCATCGGAGGCGCGGCCGTACTCGGCGAAGGGCTCGGCCTGCTGCAATTTTGTCCCGGCGCCGCGCGAGGTCTGGCCGAGCCGCTGATGGCGCGCGGCATCCGCATCCGCTTTCGTCAGGGCGGCGAGGAATTTCAGCCGGAAGGTCAACGACATACGCGTAAATTAAAGAAATTACTTCAAGAAGAGGCGGTGGTGCCGTGGATGCGGGATCGCCTGCCACTGGTGTATGCCGGCGATGAACTCGTTGCCGTCGGCGACCTGTGGCTGGCCGCATCCGCGGTCAGCGAACCGGGCGTTGCGCTTCGCTGGCAGGACCGTCCGGCACTGTACTGACAGGGGCTCGCGGTGCGCGGTCGTTGTGTCGCACGGGGCTATCTGATAACGTTTAACACCGTCTTCAGTCCAACGACGGTGCGAAATTCGAAGGGTTGGAAGAAAGCACAGCGCGGCAAGCAGTGCTTTTGCTCCAGCCCTTTGTTGTTTCCCGCTTTCCGCAAGCTGCCATGCGTAATTGACTCTGGGTTCGCACATGACATCGTACGTTTTCATTACCGGCGGTGTAGTCTCTTCACTGGGCAAGGGCATCGCGTCGGCGTCTCTCGGCGCCATACTCGAGGCGCGCGGCCTGAAGATCAGCATGATCAAGCTGGATCCCTACATCAACGTCGATCCCGGCACCATGAGTCCGTTTCAGCACGGCGAGGTGTTCGTCACGGAAGACGGTACCGAGACCGACCTCGATCTCGGCCATTACGAGCGCTTCGTGCGCACCGCGCACGGCGGGCGCAACAGCAATTTCACGACCGGACGCATCTACGAAAGCGTCATTCGCAAGGAGCGCCGTGGCGATTACCTGGGCGCGACGGTGCAGGTCATTCCGCACATTACCGACGAGATCAAGCGCTGCGTCATGCTTGGCGCCGGCGATGCCGATATCTGCCTGGTGGAGATCGGCGGCACGGTGGGCGACATCGAGTCGCTGCCGTTTCTCGAGGCGATTCGCCAGATGGGCGTCGAACTCGGGCACGAGCGCGTGGTGTACGTGCACCTGACGCTGGTGCCGTATATCGCGACCTCGTCAGAAATCAAGACCAAGCCGACGCAGCACTCGGTCAAGGAGCTGCGCTCGATCGGCATTCAGCCCGATATCCTGGTGTGCCGGTCCGATCAGCCGCTGCCGGACGAACAGCGCCGCAAGATTGCGCTGTTTACCAACGTTCAGGAACGAGCCGTTATCTCGGCCGTCGATGCCGACGATCTGTACAAGATTCCGGCGATGCTGCACGAGCAGGGCCTCGACGATATCGTGGCAGAGCAGCTGGGTCTCGATCTGCCCGCGGCCGATCTCAGCGAATGGGATGCCATCGTCGAGGCGAAGCAGCACCCGAGTTCCGAAGTCGATGTTGCGCTGGTCGGCAAGTACATGGACCTCAAGATTCCTACATTTCCCTGGTCGAAGCGCTGCAGCATGGCGGCATACACACGCGCACCCGCGTCAATATTCACTTCATCGAGTCGACCGATATCGAGGAGCAGGGCACGGCTTGCCTGCAGGCCATGGATGGCATTGTGGTGCCGGGCGGATTCGGTGATCGCGGCATCGAGGGCAAGATCGAAACGGTACGCTTTGCACGCGAGAAGGGCATACCGTACCTCGGCATTTGCCTGGGTATGCAGGTCGCCGTGATTGAGTTTGCGCGTCACCTGGCGGGCCTTGAGGGCGCCATGAGCACCGAATTCGACCGCGCCACGCCGCACCCGGTGATTGGCCTGATCACGGAATGGCAGGACAAGACGGGTGACACCGAGCAGCGTGACGAGGAGTCGGAGCTCGGCGGCACGATGCGCCTTGGCGCGCAGCGTGTGACGCTGGCGGAAGGCTCGCTGGCGCGCGCGCGTACGGCAGTACCGGTATCGAAGAGCGCCATCGTCACCGCTACGAATTCAATAACAACTATCGGCAGCGCCTCGGCGAGGCGGGCTTACGATTTTCCGGGCTGTCGATCGACGACCTGGTCGAGATGGTCGAACTGCCCGACCACCCGTGGTTCCTGGCGACGCCAGTTCCACCCGGAATTCACCTCCAATCCACGCGATGGACATCCGTTGTTCAAGAGCTTCATCAGCGCGGTGCGTCAACATCGTGAAGGCGACCTTCCGGAGGCGGTCGAGGCATGAATCTTTGCGGCTTCGAGGCCGGCAACGACCGGCCGTTTTTCCTGATCGCCGGTACCTGCGTGGTCGAAGGTGAGCAGTCCGCGCTCGACACGGCCGGCACGCTCAAGGAGATATGCGGCGAACTCGACGTGCCGTTGATTTACAAATCGTCGTTCGACAAGGCCAATCGCAGTTCGGGTAGCAGTTTTCGCGGACCGGGCATGGAAGCCGGGCTGCGTATTCTGGGCGAAGTCAGGAAACAGCTCGGATCTGCCGATCCTGACGGATGTCCACGAGGATACGCCGATGGATGAGGTGGCCGACGTTGTCGACATCCTGCAGACGCCGGCGTTTTTGTGCCGGCAGACCAATTTTATTCTGCGCGTGGCCGCAGCCGGCAAACCGGTCAACATCAAGAAAGGCCAGTTCCTCTCACCCTGGGAAATGCAAAATGTCGTCGACAAAGCGAAGTCGACGGGCAATGAGGACATCCTGGTTTGCGAACGCGGCTTTTCCTTCGGCTACAACAACCTGGTGTCCGATATGCGCAGCCTTGCGATCATGCGCGGCACCGGCTGCCCGGTGGTCTTCGATGCGACGCATTCCGTGCAGCTACCGGGCGGCAAGGGCTCTGCATCGGGCGGTCAGCGCGAGTTTATTCCGGTGCTGGCGCGTGCGGCCACGGCGGCGGGTGTCGCCGGGCTCTTTATGGAAACCCACGCGGATCCAGCCAAGGCCTTGAGTGACGGACCGAACGCCTGGCCGCTGGGACAAATGAGACAGCTGCTGGAAATACTGGTGTCAATCGACAAATCTGTTAAGGAGACCGCGTTCCTGGAAGCAGGACTCGGCCTCGGCGTACCCAACTCGGAGAAATAATGATCAGGATCAAAGAGATTCGCGGGCGGGAAATTCTCGATTCCCGCGGTAACCCCACGGTTGAAGCCGATGTCACGCTGGATGACGGCACCAAGGCGCGTGCTGCGGTGCCCTCGGGCGCCTCGACGGGAACCCGCGAGGCCGTGGAGCTGCGCGACGGCGACAAGTCCCGATACCTTGGCAAGGGCGTGCGAAAGGCGGTCGGCAACGTCAACGGTGAGCTGCGCGAAGCACTGCTGGGCGTCGACTTCGAGAACCAGCGCGCGCTCGACGATCGCCTGATCGCGGTCGATGGCAGCGAAAACAAAGGTCGCCTCGGTGCCAATGCCCTGTTGGCCATCTCGCTGGCCGCGGCAAAAGCGGAAGCGGCGGCCAGGGGCATTTCATTGTTCCGGCACCTCGGCCCGAGCACGATGATGCCGGTGCCCATGATGAACATCATCAATGGCGGCGCACATGCCGACAACAGCGTCGACATCCAGGAATTCATGATATTGCCGGTGGGAGCACCCAACTTCACCGAAGCGCTGCGATACGGCGCAGAGGTGTTCCACAGCCTGAAAAGCGTGCTGCGCGGCAAGGGCCTCAACACCGCGGTCGGCGACGAGGGCGGCTTCGCGCCGGACCTGCCGTCCAACCGGGCCGCACTGGACACCATCATGACCGCCATCGAAGCGGCAGGATTCAAGGCGGGTGAGGACATACTGCTCGGTCTCGACGTGGCCAGTTCGGAGTTTTTTAAAGACGGCGTATACGATCTCGCGTCCGAAGGGCGCCAGTTCGACGCGGCCGGCTTCAGCGCATTTCTCGCCGAACTGGCGGACAGCTACCCGATTATCACGATCGAAGACGGTATGGATGAGAGCGACTGGGACGGCTGGCGCGTACTGACCGACGCGCTGGCGGACCGGGTGCAGCTGGTCGGCGACGACCTGTTCGTGACCAACACGTCCATTCTGCGCCGCGGCATTGACGAAGGCATAACGAATTCTATATTGATAAAACCCAACCAAATCGGTACCTTAAGCGAAACTCTTGATGCAATTACTATGGCAGATGACGCAGGCTATACCGCGGTGATCTCACACCGTTCGGGTGAAACCTCGGACAGCACGATTGCCGACATAGCCGTGGGTACTCAGGCCACGCAGATCAAGACCGGTTCGCTGTCACGGTCCGATCGTGTTTCCAAGTACAACCAGCTGCTGCGCATCGAAGAGGAATTGGGCGCGGACGCGGCGTATGCCGGGCGCGACGCATTTTCTGTGAAGGTGGGTTAGCAACACCGGATCGACGTTTGGGGATAGTTCTTGTTCCATTCACGCTGGCTGCTGGTGGTGCTGGGCATTATCGGGCTGGGCCTGCAGGCCCAGCTCTGGTTGTCCGACGACGGCTACCGAAAAACCGTCAAGCTCAAGGCCGCGGTTGAGGACCAGCGCGCGCTGAACGAAGTGCTGCGCGCGCGCAATGCGGCACTTGATGCCGAAGTCATCAACCTCAAGCAGGGCAGGGACGCCGCCGAAGAGCGTGCGCGTACCGACCTCGGCATGATCGGCAAGCAGGAAACCTTCTTCCAGGTTGTGCCCGTCGCCGATTCGTCACGCTGAACTGAATGGACTTGCCGGACTGGTCCCGCGTGCACGGGGCCCCGTTGTTTGCGGCAGACGATACGATGCACAGCCTGAAGATTTCGACGTCACCGAGCTACTCGGCTACGACTTCTCGGGCGACGGCGAGCACGACTTCCTTTACATCGAGAAACGCGGCGCCAACACCGAGTGGGTGTCGCGACAGCTGGCAGCGCATGCCGGCGTGCCGGCCCGGGATGTTGGCTACGCGGGCATGAAGGACCGCCACGCCGTGACCCGGCAGTGGTTCAGCGTGCCACGCTGGAATGCGCCTGACTGGCAGCAACTTGCCGTTGACGGTGTGGGTCTTCTCGATCTCCAACGACATAACCGCAAACTGCGTCGCGGTGCTCACACCGGGAATCGCTTTCGTATCGTGTTGCGCGGTGCCTTGCCCGATGGCGACCGCTTGAAAGAGCGGCTGGAAACTATTCGATCAAGCGGCGCGCCAAACTATTTCGGTGCGCAGCGCTTCGGTCGCGGCGCATCGAACATCGCGCTGGCAAACGCCTGGTCCGAGGGCCGTCGCTTGCCACGGCACAAGCGCAGCATTGCGATATCGGCGGCGCGCTCCTACCTGTTCAACCAGTTTCTCGACCAGCGAGTGCGCGACAAAACCTGGAACCGACTGCTGGTTGGCGATCTGGCCAATCTCGACGGCACCGGCAGCGTTTTTCCGGTCGATGACGTCGACGACGAGCTAATACGTCGCTGCGACGAAATGGATATTCACCCGTCCGGCCCGTTGATTGGCGATGGATCGACCGTGACCAACCCGTTGCCCGAACATGAAGGCTGGATTCGCGCATTGGCCAATGCGAGGGTCAAGGCGGCCAGCCGGAGTCTTCGCTTGCGGGTCGACGATTTGTCCTGGTCTGACTTTGATGATTCGTTGACGCTGGATTTCACGCTAAAGCGGGGCGCCTTCGCAACCTCGGTCTTGCGAGAAATTGCCGATACCCGTGACGCGATGCGTCAGTTACCGGCATCGCCTTAGTCATAACGTCGGAGTTTTTTTTACCAGCGCGTTACGTCAAATCAACGTGACGTTCTTTTCGTGGCGCTTGCCGAACGTGGGCTGATTTCCGGCACTTTTTGGTGCGCTACGTCAGCAAAGCGGTGCCGCGTTACTTCACATAAGCGCGCCGCACCGCAGTCGTCAGTACGTCACATTGTTGTGCGTGACAGAGCTCTGCGACGCGTCTCGCGATCCTCCGGACAATGACGGTTCACTGCTATGCCAGGCGGAGAACTCCTTCGGATGAAGCGAAATAAGTATCCTACATTGCCGCGAATCGCG
The DNA here is from genome assembly GCA_963807845.1 of uncultured Gammaproteobacteria bacterium. Lineage (GTDB taxonomy): Bacteria > Pseudomonadota > Gammaproteobacteria > Steroidobacterales > Woeseiaceae > UBA1847. The sequence continues at coordinate 7,032 of CAWEDS010000027.1, read as the reverse complement.
CCAGATTTCGTCATGGTACTAACGGCGATCGGGCTCAGTCTGCTGACGGCGTATTGGCTGATCAACCAGGGCCTCGCGATCATTTACGCCGTCTGTCTTGGTTACGCCGCAATTGCCGCCTGGCTCGTGTCGACATCGTGGCTCAAGAACGTGACCCTGTCATTCAGCGCCTTGATACTCGCATTGCTGATCGCGGAGCTGGTGTTGTCATCCCTCGGCCCCGGCAAGGTGGCCAACTTCACCAAGAAATATTCTCCATCTCTCAGGGAAAATGGCGGGGAGCTCGGCTATCGGCCGTTCGCCGCTCGAAAAGTGCAGGCCTCGAAAACGTCCGGTAACGAGACAGTCTACGATGTGCTGTACACGATCAACGAGCAGGGCTATCGCGAGACGCCGGGTATTGATGCTGCTGATGGTGCGGGCTCGATTGTGTTTTTCGGGGGTTCGTTCGCTTTCGGAGAGGGATTGAACGACGATCAGACCTTGCCGTATTTTGTCGCTGCAGAGACCAACTATCATCGTCCTGTTCTGAATCTTGCCTTCAGCGGCTACGGGCCCCACCAGATGCTGCGATCGCTTGAACTCGGAAGGCTGCAGGCCCTGGGCCAGCAGTCGATAAAAACGGCAATTTACACGGCGATTCCTGACCACGCCCGCAGGTCTGTCGGCGAGGCATGGTGGGACCCGGTCGGTCCGCGCTACGCGTTCGACGGCTCGGGTTCTGTAGACTACCAGGGACGATTCAGCGACATTCCTGACGCGCTCATCACGCCGTACTATTTCTACCTGCAGGCGGCGACGGTGGCGCGTCGCAGCGCCGTCATTGATCGAACGGCGAATCTCCTGTTTCCTGAAAAGTTGACTGAACCGAGGGCGAAAGCTCGACTGCTGGTCGAAATTGTCAGCAAATCGTCAGCCATTCTCGAAACCGACTACGAGGCCGAACTGGTTGTGCTGTTCTGGGATGACCCGTCGGAGATCTCGACGTTAATACTCGAGGGGCTGGCGCAGAAAAACATACGCACGATCAAGGTGTCCGACATCATCCCGCGCGCGGAACAAATGGCCTACCTCATTCCCAATGACGGTCATCCGTCGGCGGCGGCCAACGAGCGTATAGCGCGGGAGCTCGTGGCCCAACTCAGGTGACCTTCATTGACGCCGGTTGAGCCGCGCATTTGTCGCGCTAATATTGGCAGGTGGAGGGCAGCCTGCGCCGGCATCATGTAGCGACTGTGCGTCGGTGACGCGGCGATGCCCGGGCAGCGGGTGGTTTGAGTTGCAGCCGACGTGCGCCTAAGCGTCTATTGAGAAGGCCAGGCGTAACGGCTGCGTGCTAATCTCCAGGCAGAGAGACGTACGCTGTTTCCTGCCGCACTTCGGCCACGGCACCCGGGCTGATAATGGACGTTCACCGGACGTGGTGACGAGAGGAGGTCGGAATGTCTGAACAGATAGTACCGCGGGCCATCGGCATAGGCCTTGCACTCCTCGTCCTCGTTTCATCGCTAATGCCATCGTTGTCGAATGCGGACGACGGCCTCGCTGATGAGCTCCGCTTGTGCAGCATTGTCCAGGACGCTGAACTGCGGCTTTCCTGTTACGACAGGATCAGCGGCGGACCGCTGCCGTCCTTCCGGACCGCGTTGTTGGGGTGCTCACGAAACGTAAATGATGAGTTTTTCTTCTACCTGGCGAACGGTCAGATCTGGCGGTACGCGTATCACAAACGATTGAACCTCCACGATTGCAACATGCAGGCGACGCTTAGCAAGGTCAGCGGTGGCCATGTACTGGTACTCGATGGCGATAAGCGCCAGATTCGCGTCATTCGCGTCAAGTAGTCACGTAACGGCCGACCACTTCTGAGTGACTAACATGGAGGTTTGTACGGGCGCGGTTGTCCGGACAACACGTCGCCGTAGTCTCCAAGGGGCCGAGTTGCAAACGCGCGCATGGCCTTTCGCGCCACCTGCCGCCGCCAACGATTTTCACAGCCGGTTTCGTTGTCGTGGCTACCGCTGCTTTTTTGCGCCTGTTCCCATCGCCCACGCTTGCGGGTTATTGCTCTGATGCAGGGGAGTCAGGTGCCACAGGCTGATCCAGCCCGAAATGCCGTTTGTGGTATTTCCAACGCACTTGGACCCCAAACTCCCGAATATCTATCTCTTATGGCATTTCAAGCCCTTATACGGCTATTATTAGGCCCCATTATGTACACTTCGCCCGGGCCGCGTCCTCGATTCGGGCCCGGCGGGCCTCACCGGATTCGAGTAAACCTGGAGACAAAAGCATGCGATCGATTTATCAAACGGCTCTAGCCGCCTTGAGCGCGTTGTTAGTAACGGCGGCGTTGCTGCCTAATGCGAATGCGCAATACACAGTGCTGACGGACCTGAGTAGCTTTTCAGGGACCGAAGGCCTCATCGATTTTGAGGGGCTCGGCGCGCAAGGAGACCCGGTGCCGGCGGTCGATGGTGTTTCGTTCGTATTGTCGCCGAGCCTGATCGCGCCACGTTTCAGCAACCAGGACACGGGGACGAGGCCATTCGGGCCGCAGGGGGTTGGGGCGATCGATCCGGCCGCCAGCGGCGCGCCGTTCAATCCCTACGACGATCTTCAGATTGCGTTCCCGGATCCGGTCAACCGCGCAGGCTTCGTGATCAACGCGAATCTGGCTAACACCATCGACGTGACCGCCCTCTACGATGGCGCCGTGGTCGCCAATATTCCGTTGCTTACGAGTGCGACCGGTGGTTTCACTTTTCTTGGATTCGAAACTGACGATCCTTTTGACGAGCTGCTGATTGAGATTGGCAACGCGCAGGGCTTCGGTTTCTGGCGATTGGACAATCTGCGCTACGAGCTCTCCGATCCGGACACGGACGGTGATGGCGTCATCGATAATGACGACAACTGTCCGCTGGTTGCCAATCCGGATCAACTCGACAGCGACGGTGACGGCCTCGGCGACGCCTGCGATGCCTGTCCGTTCGACGTCGACAATGACGCCGACGGTGACGGAGCCTGCGGTGACGTCGACGCGGAGATCGCGTTCGACAAGGCCAAGGATCTACTTCGACAACGGCAAGATCAAGGTGGATGGCAATCTCAGCCTGCCGTCCGGCTACTGGTCTGACAATCTGGCCCCGACCGGTGCCGCCTCACTGACGGTGTCCAATAGCCTGGTTGCCGACCAGGGTCCGTTGAACTTCGAGGTCAACGGCGATGCCGACAAGAAGTGGGAGTACAAGAATAACGATGCGGGCTTTGGTGACGTCAAGAAGCTGAAGATCGACTGGAAGGGATCGAAATTCGACTACAAAGGTGACGATGGACTGAAGTTGAAGACGACGTTCATCGGTGGCACCGAAACCACGCTGCAGATCGAGACGAGTAGCAGCACCGGCGCGTTCACGGTGATGGTCAACGGCACGGTGATCGAATACGACGCGGATCGGAACGTCTCGGCTAACGTCGACTTCGAGCCTTACAAAGACGACAACAAGAAGGTGTTCTTTACGCTGCCCTACCAGCTGCAGCCGGACATGGTCGTCAACGTCAGTGGCTCAGTCACTGACAGCGTTGTGGTCGGCGATCACTTCGACGAAGGGACCGTAAAGTTCAAGCTGGAAGCGCTCTTTGACCCGGCCCTGTTCCCCAACGCGGGTGGCACAGTGCCCGAGACACTGGAGGTGTTCCTGGCGCTCGGTGATACCGTTTTCGCTGTCGGCATGATCGAGACGGCGGACTGGGACGAGATCGACGACGACCAGTGGAAGCGCTGATGCTCGCCGTGGCCTGAGAAACGGAAACCGGGGTCGAACCGCGATTAATGAGCGCATCGGTTCGACCCTGGTCAGCGTTACCCTCCAGACGCCTCTTCGGACGCGCAGTCAGCGCGTCGGCCGAAAGGATCCGTATTAAGTTAAATCGGGAAAACTGCCGGTGAATAACCGGTATAAGGGAACGACAACGAATAACGATAGCGCCTGAGCCCTGACAGAGACGGACATGGAAATCCACGCGGCCTCGCATCCCTCGAGGCGACGCGAAACGGTAATGGACAGCAACATCACAACGCGCTTTCGATTGGTCGCGGTTGCCGCAGGCCTCGGTATTACGGCTGACGCGGCGTCGCTGGAGATCGTCTTCAGTGACCTGACACCGGGCACGCATTCGACGCAAATGATCGCGGGATTCGAGGACGCGGCGGCGTTGTGGGAGTCGGCATTGCTGGATCCCGTGACCGTGAGGATCGACGTTGCATTCCAGGCGCTCGATGTCGGGACCACGGCTGCCGCCGGTTCCAGTTCGAATGCGTACTCCTATAGCGCCGTCCGGTCGGCGCTGCTTGCGGATGCCGCCTCGCTCGACGACGGCGCCGCCATTGGCAGCCTCGAGAACGACAGCGACTTCCAGTTCGTCGTTCGCGACGTAAACGACGCATCCACTCTGCTGTACGTGTTTAGCGAGCAATCGGGAGTTGATGCGTGGAACACGACGCTCGATGTCAATCGTGCGAATGCCAAGTCACTGGCGCTGCTGACGGACGACAACGCGACGGACGGCACCATCGTAATCAGCAGCGAGGTTGACTTCGATTTCGACCGCAGCGACGGCATCAACCCAGGCAGCTTCGATTTCGTCGGCGTGGCGGCGCACTACGTCGGTCATATACTCGGCTTCGTTAGCGGCGTCGATGCAATTGACTTCGTCTCGACACCCGACGGCCAGGCAGCGGGCTGCTGCAATACTATCGGTTCCCGGCGCTTCACTGCGGGGTTGAAGACATCAGCACCGTTGAAGGCATCAGTGAAAAGCTGGCGCAGGAGATCTACGCCGCTTTTCACGGTAACAAATGAGTCCAATCTACAATATTCCCAATCTGCTGACCGTGACGCGAATCCTGCTGATTCCCGTGTTTCTGGTGCTGTTCTACGTGGCCACTCCCTGGGCGCGCAACCTGATCGCCACCGCGATGTTCGTCGTGGTCGCGATCACCGACTGGCTCGACGGCTACCTGGCGCGCCGGCTGCACCAGACCTCGGCCTTCGGCGCCTTCCTCGACCCGGTGGCCGACAAGTATCCTCGTCGTGCCCTCGTCTGCTGGTGCTGGTCCACCTCGCGCGCGCCATGTCTTCGTCGCCCTGATCATCATCGGCCGCGAGATCGCGATCTCGGCGCTGCGCGAGTGGATGGCGCAGATCGGCGCCTCCCGCAGCGTGGCCGTGCACATGGTCGGCAAGCTCAAGACGACGGTGCAGATGGTGGCGATCTGCCTGCTGCTCTACCGCGACGACCTCTTGGGCTCCCGGTCTACAGCTTCGGGCTGGTCCTTGTCATCGCGGCGGTCCTGACGCTGTGGTCGATGCTGCTCTACCTGCGTGCGGCCTGGCCGACTGCGGGGTGAGCGGGGCCGGGGATCGAGCGACGCAAGTAGCTGGCGGGCTTGACAGCACTCATTTCCCTACAATAAACGGCCTCGACGGCGGGAATAGCTCAGTTGGTAGAGCACAACCTTGCCAAGGTTGGGGTCGCGAGTTCGAGTCTCGTTTCCCGCTCCAGATATTCCAGGAAACCCCGAATCCTTCGATTATGCAGACGAAGATGGCGATGGAATGCACGACTATTGGGAAATCAAGCTCTTTGGCAATATTTGGACGCAGGATGGAGACGACGACTCTGATGGAGACGACACTTCCTAACAATCAGGAACTGGTCTGGCTCGCAGCCAATACTATACAGATGGTTTCCGACCCCTCCCTCTACGACACCGACGGCGAAGGACTAGACGACTTCACAGAGCTGCAGAAGCAAACCAATCCACTGTCTGCAGACACGGATTCTGATGGACGCGATGACGCATTCGAAGTGTTGGGATCGCCTCCGACCGACCCAAACAATCCCGACATTGTCGCGCCGGTTTTGGTATTGGCCGGAGGGTGAGAGTACGTAGTCGGCGAGATGGAATACGGGCATGAATTCATTGAACAAGCTTTAAACTGAAAGGAACATGAAGTGAAACGGAAAATATCTTATTTGAAGAAGGTACCGGCTAAGGTCTGCCTGATGTTGTATGGGGCTTTTTCAAGTGCCGCTGTTTATCCTAATCCATGGTCAAAACGTATTGATTTGAAACGATTTATTTTTGTTGTTGTTTCTAAGCTTTGATCTCCATTTCTTACGGAGAGGTTTGGTACGAATTATTTGGTGCTTCCAATGCTGTAACTGTTACCGAGGGCGAGCTGGTTGAGTATGGTTATGCAGATGAGTCAACAGTGAATATTATCATACCTGTGACATGGGCCGACTCGGTTGGCGCTAAGTTTTATGTCGATGAGCACTATCCGGATGGGTCTGTGTTCAGAAGATCTGCTCTTTATGGCGTTCGGCAGGTTGGAACCACAAGTCGTGAGCGGTACATTCGTTTTTACAAAGGGCGGCACAATGCTCCCCTATGGAAGCGAAATCCCGGTCTATGATTTTTATCATACAGTACCTGCCTATCCCGAGAACCCGTCGAACGATTCCGAGGACGGCAGCACCGACGAACCGATCGACACCAAGAACGGAAACAACTATTTCACGGAAAAGCGAATATACGTGCCCTGCCCCGGCGTTTCCTTGGAACTGGATTTGAACTACCAGAGCGTGACGGACTTGCCAACCGGTATCCTTGGCGAGGGTTGGCGGCACAGCCTCGAGTGGTAGTCTCGATGTGCAGACCAACCAGGCGGTTCTCTACACGGGCGATGGAAAGAAAAGAGTCTTCGGGGATGGATGGAAGCGGCGGGTATCTTCGACCATTCGGAAAGAACTGGATGCTCGAGGAGAAGTCCACCGGTTACGAAGTGGGCATGCCGGGCGGCTTGTACTATGACTTCGATACCAACGGAGTTCTTAAAACGATTCATGATGCGTGGGGCAACGGGATAGAATGCGCCTATGGAACCAATGCCTGTCTGGAGTATGCCACCCATTCGAACGGGCGGCAGATTGCTTTTTCCAACGAGTGGCATGCGGCAAGCG
>CAWEDS010000026.1:0-119395 GCA_963807845.1 uncultured Gammaproteobacteria bacterium | reverse complement strand
TTTAGCCTCTTTTCACCGGCGCACCCGCAGCGCTGAATTTTGCCGTTGATTTTCGGGCGCATACCTCGCACAGTCGACGATCGTCGGCGACCCTGGCGACCGCGTGGGTCCGTTTGTGCACAAAGTCAAGATATCTTTCCGGCCCCAGCACGGCCCCGCAACTTTGACAATACAGCAATTTTTTTCGATTGAGTAAGGTGCCGCAGAGAGAAAGAACTCTTTCGCCGCCCCTGTCTTCCATTCTCATGGCACCGGTGGGGCAATTGGTGGCGCAAGCACCGCATAAAATACACCGATCTTCGGTCACTCTGAAATCGGTCGCCACAGGGTGATCAAAATCGAAATAACCCATTTGCAAGGCGTCCACTTTCATCCTGTCACGGCAGACCTCAACACACTTGCCGCATCTCAGGCAGATATCGCAGCGCAGGCAGCGCCGGGCCTCTTCGCGTACCATGTTTTCGGTGTGGCCCAGCTCGACCTGCTGGAATGTCGTGCGGCGACGGTCGATATTCAACAGCGGCATCTCGGGCCGTTTTAAGGTCATTTTGGTAATGGCGGGAACTTCCAGGTACTCGACTCTTCTGCGGCGGGTCGGCACCGGCGGCATGCTGGGCTGGGGGATACCGGATAACCAGCGGTCTATGGACTCGGCTGCTCGCTTACCGCCGCCGATGGCTTCAATGACAGTTGCCGGTCCGGTGACGGCATCACCGGCTGCGAAAATGCCCTCAAGGGAAGATTCCATGGTTGCCATCTGAACGTTGATCGTTTGGCGGCGCGTCCATTCCAGGCCCTTGACGGATTCCATGCAGGCGGCATCGACCTGCTGGCCGATGGCACAGATGATGACATCCGCACCGATGGTATATTCACTGCCCTCAATGGGAACCGGGTATTTTCGGTCCTGCCCCTTTTTACTGACCAATTTGGCCTTCAGGCATCGCAAACCCTCCAAACGGCCGCCGCTGCCGATGATTTCGCTCGGAATGTTTAAAAATTCGAATCGGATCCCTTCTTCTTCCGCCTGCTCCACTTCTTCATGGTCGGCCGGCATTTCAGAACGCGCCCGGCGATAAGCCAGGGTCACCGATTCACATCCCAGCCGCAGACAGGTCCTGGCGGCGTCAATGGCCACATTGCCGCCGCCGATCACGACGGCATGTTTCCCCGGCACCTGCCGGTCTCCCAAGGCCACATCTCTCAGGAAATCGATGGCTTGTTTGACCTGGGGAAAATCCGATTCTCCGGGGATGCCCAGTTTAAATGACTGGTGGGCGCCGATGGCAAAGAAGAAAGCTTCAAAGCCTTCGGATTTTAATTGCGCGAGGGTGATATCAGTACCGAATCCGGTGTCAAACTGAAATTCCACTCCCAAATTTTTTAACATGACCACTTCGCGATCGATAACCTCTCTGGGAAGCCGATAGCGGGGTATGCCCAGCAGCAGCATTCCGCCTGCCACCGGCTGTTGCTCGATAACGCGGACGTCATAGCCCTTCAATGACAGGTAGTAAGCCGCGCTCATACCGCCGGGACCGGCACCGATAACGCACACTTTCCTGTTTTTGTCCGGTTCCTTCGGCGGGTTTTTATAACTGCCTTCGGACATGGCCCTCTCGGCGGCAAAACCCTTGAGAGATTTTATGCAAATCGGGGTATCGATGCGCGCTCGCACACACATGAATTCACAGGGTCTGGTGCACACCAGGCCACATACCCAGGGAAAAGGGCAATCCCGGCGGATGACGTCGATAGCCTCGGCATCGCGTCCCATTCCGATAAGGGTGACGTAGGTTGGGATATCCAGTCCGGCGGGGCAGGTCATCTGACAGGGCGCCGGCGCCAGTCTGAGACAATCTCCCGACGAGCAGTTATGGGTATCGATATGGCTGATAAAGATTTCGCGATGCTGCGCCAGCGCCGTTCGCACCAATTTACCGGCATTTTGGGAAGACTCTGTTTTACCCTGTTCTTCCAATTTTCGGGTCAGTGATTCTATGGTCGGCAGATGCTCGCTATCGGCTCTGCCCCAGGCAACATCGTTTAACAATGCCAGAATATCTTCCGCCCTGCGTCTGCTTCTGGGATCCGTTAGACCACCGGAGTCGATGACGGTGCTCAATTTACCGATAGTATCAGTTACCGGGCATTTTGTTTCGGGCATCTTTTCCTCTCGTATACCGAAATCCCTCGGTATGCATGGTGAACAGATATCGTTCCTGATTCCATTATTCCGGTTTAAACTATTACTATTCGAAATCGGCAACTTTTTTAGCGTGCCGGTCACGTTTGGACTGGGATTTTTTTGCCGGATCGCCGAAATGAAGACATTTTGTGATACATTTGGTTACGCAGGCCGGTTCCAGGCCCTGATCAACTCGGTCCATGCAGTAATCACACTTCACGGCTTTTCCGGTCTCCGGGTTCCACTGGGGAGTTCCCCATGGACAGGCCGTAATGCAGGCTTTGCAGCCGACACAAAGTGTGTCGTCGACGAAGACGATGCCGTCCTTGGGCCTTTTTTGCATCGCGCCGGTCGGACAGGCGGCCACACACCAGGGCTCCTGGCAGTGAAAACAGGGCATAAATACATAAGACATGCGCGGTAGATTGTTTAATTTTTTGGGGCCTACCGGAATGATCTGTGACAATCTGGGGCCAATCGGCAAGTTGTTTTTTGTTTTGCAGTGCGACTCGCAGCTGAAACATCCAATGCAGCGTTTGGCATCCTGGTAAATATAGTACTTGCTCATGCGTTTTCCTCCGTACCTGAACCGTGAACCCTGAATGCGATCAATTCGTATTATTCGCCTTTTCAACCTTCACGAAACACTCCATCAGCGAATTGGCGCCTCCCACCGGATCGTAAACGCCCAACAGGCCGGTTTCAAAACGATAATCTCCCAATCCCTTGTTATACCCGCGGGTTTGCCAGGGCACTTTTCGGCCGAACCCGTGGACCATGAAAACCGATTCCGGGTGAATGAATTCGGTCACGTAAACGTTGATCGTCCCCGAATGGCTGCCGTCGGCGGAAGTCACCCGCACCCGATCGCCCTTGGCAACGCCCAGTTTTGCGGCCTCTTCATCATTGAGCCATAGCTGGTTTTCAGGCATAATTTCGCTGAGCACCGGGTTGTTTTGGGTACGACCATGGGTGTGCACCGGGCTGCGACCAAAGGCTAAGCGATAATAGCCCTCATCAGGCTTTTTGGGGCTTTCATAAGGCTTGAAGGATTCAATGCCACTGGCCGCCAGACGACTGGAAACAAATTCGATCTTTTTGGAAGGTGTTTTGAATTTAAGATCCTTCATCCGGTTCCACCAAACCGGTTTATCCGTGAGCGCCACCGATCCCTTTTTCTCCAGGTCACTCACCGTGATGCCGGTATCCTCAAGCTGCCATTCCCAGAACGCTTCCATATCTTTGAATTTGAAATATTCGCCGGCTCCCAGCCGTTCAGCCAGAGATTTGAATATCCACCAGTCGGCCTTGGCATCGTTGCGGGGCTCGACCGCCTGTTTTCGCATCCCGAATTGAGGTTTCAGGCCCTTGCCGGTGGTTAAAACGCTCGACTTTTCCAGATAGGTCGCCGACGGCAGGAGCACATCCGCATACCAGCCGGTTTCACTGTAATTGGCGTCGATGGCAACCACCAGATCCAGTTTATCGAAAGCCTCTTTTTGGGCTTCCGGATCCGGCAGGGACAGCAGTGGGTCATGCCGGAAGGCGATATATGCTTTGACCGGGTAAGGATCTTCGCTCAGAATGGCAGGATAGAGCAATTGCAAAAGCCCCGGTCCGGCATCAAAGTGCTTGTGTTTCCAGCCGCAGCCGTCAACTCGCTTATCTTCCGGCTTGGGGATGGTATCCAACAGCGATTTGAGCCCTTTGGCCCCCACATCGCCGGGGCCTTTTTGAAAGAACAGACCGCCCGGGGTTTCAAAGGCGCCCATCAATGCGTTGAGGATATAATTGGTACGGATAGAATAAAAGGAATCCGAGTAGCGTGCCATCATCCAGCCCGGATGAAAAATCACGGCCGGTCGGGCCGCGGCGATTTCATTGGCGAATTCGACGATTTCATTGGCGGGAATGCCGGTCTCTTCGGCAGCCCACTCCGGCGTGTAAGGGATCACAAAGGATTCCAGCTCTTTTAGACCCAGCACCCATTGATTGACAAATTCGGCATCATAAAGCTTATCCCGCAGCACGGTGTGGATAATACCCAGATTGAGCGCATAGTCGGTACCGGGACGTATGGGCCAATACCGGGTAGCTTTCATGGCGGTGCCGGCCGCCCTCGGATCGATGTAGGTAATTTTGCCGCCGCGATCCAGCATGTCCATAATGATATTGGCCTGTTTGACGCGCAGAGATTCAAACACATTGCGGCCGTATAGGACCAGATGTTTGCAGTTGCCATAGTCGTAATTAAAGGTTTTGCGACCGGATCCAAAAAGCGACAAGGCTGCATGCTGGACGTTGCGCGCACAGGTGCAGTCATGGTTGAAATAGTTGGGCGACCCGATGGCTCTTAAAAAACTTCGATGAATGTCACGAAACGGTCCCCCGCGGTCGCTCAACGCGATGGCCTTGGCGCCATGTTTTTTTATAATGTCCTGTAATTTATTGGCGATATAATCCAGGGCTTCATCCCAGGTGGCTTTTTTCCAGTTGCCTTCACCCCGTTTACCCTCCCGGATCATGGGATGCTGGGGTCTTTCATAGTCGTAAAGCATGGCCAAACCGGCGGAGCCTTTGGCGCAGAGCCGCCCCGCCATCCCGGGGTCGTTCGGATTTCCCTCTATCCATTTCACCACGCCGTCTTCTACATCAACCTTGATGGGACATCGGACGGTACACATACCACAGATACTATAAACCGATTCCTTCATAACCAAACTCTCCTTAATGCTAGAATCCTCAAAATGAGATTTAATGTCGTTGAATGATCTCTCCCTCAAAAAGCAATAACCATACCACTCGGTTACCGGAACTCACGATGGTTTCTCTCATACCATCTTCTAAAAAATTATATATATTTTCAACATGATAGTGATTTTTCTGTTGAAACCTTTCCATCCAGGCCATGGAATCTCAATGATATTTTAGCACCATATTGCAAGATAATTATTGCAGTGAATGTTTTATACTGCACAAATCCAACCTACTTAAATTAATGGTGAATTTGATCGATGAGCCAAAAGTGCATTTTTTTTAATGCACACGGTTCGGATTTTCCGGATGACATAAACCAACCTTTTGTATTGTTTATCCTGCCTGTAAATTCGCCTTATCCCATTAATATCAATGTAAAAATTAGCACCATGATTCCCACCCTGCGGTTGTATGAGACACGGATTATTTCATGGCACATTGCTTGCTAAGGTAGGCTGAAATATATCATCTATAAGTAGTATTCCAACATTCCAATTGGGACGAATCCCACTTAGTTCTTTGGAGAAAACATGAAAAAATGAAGAATGCATCACTTTTATGCTCAACTGGGAAGTATTTGAAAATAAAAAAATTATTTTGCTGTACCAGATAGCTTCCGCCGTTTTGATCGGTGTATGCGGCACCATCCTGGTCACCATGTTCCTGGCAACCTTCCTGCCGATATCCAAGGTTGTCAACTTTATTCCATGGCTGATCGGCTTCAACACGGCCATGACCGGATTTTCCCTGATTGAGAAAACCAGGGATCGCATTGTACACAAACATTTATGGGCGGTTTCCGCCGGTCTGGTGAATGCTGCCTTTACCTGCGGTATTTTGACGATATTTTCGTTTCATTTTCTGGCAGAAAATCTGCTTGGCTTTAGAATGATTTTATTTTTGTTAATCATTGGAGCCGTTTGCAGTGAGCTTGGCGCTCGGTTGGCCGTCAAATATCTCAAATTGAACAAAAAAGCAACTTGAAGCAACCACTATCCGCAAGGAAGATGCTTAAAAACCAAAATACAGAGGAGGAAGAAATGAGAAAAAAATTACCATTGCTTACCGTATTACTCATTGCACTGGCTGCCGTTTTAGCGGCTCCCGGCGGCTCATTTGCAGCGGCCAAAATATCCGCTGCCGAATATAAGGCGGGCGATACGGTCACCATTGAAGGGACCATCGAGCCGGGCCAGGATCTGTACATCGCGGTGGCGCAACAGAAAATGTTTGCGGTAAAAGACACCGACGGGGTAAATGAAACGAAACGATTAGAAAAGGATATGAAGAAAAATAAGTTTAACGCTGATACCGCAATTCCCCCGCTTTATTACCTGTTAACCACCAATCCCGATGCCTTCGGTAAAGAGGGCAAAAAGAGATTCGGCGGCCCGTCGGTGCTTCTGGGCAAGGGCCGCGGGATCTACTCCACCACCATGTTTTATTTGAACAAGAAATTCGCCGATGTTGCCTCGGCAGCAAAAGCCATGCTGGGTCCCGTTCAGACAGAGGAACAGTGGAATTTTCTCAGGTATGCCAATGAGTCCTCCTACGGTATCGGCACCATCGTCAAAGAGGGCAGCAACGTGGGCAAGGTGACGATCTTTTCCCGTACGGTGCTCACCGATCACGGCACCAGCGGCAAATACTGGGACAAGGGCACCGCCATCAATCTGGACAAAAAAACCGGCAAATTTACCGCTTCGTTTAAATCATTCCGCCACACGCCGCCGGATACCCAATTCGACGTGTATGTCAACGGCGCCAAAAGCGGTTCCTACACAAGTGCTGAAAAACGGATTCTGGCTGTCCAGAGCCTTTCGTTACATGAACCCCCTGTGGATCATCATCGGTGCGATTCTCGTGGGCACCTACTTTTCCATGATCGGGGCCGCCGGCGGCATGCTCATGGCCGCCTTCCAGGTGCTGGTCGTCCAAACCGCAGGTCCTGTGGGCATCAACGCCGCCAACGTGCTGAGACCCTCCAACATGGCCCTGACCCTGTTCTCACCCCTGGGTTCATTCTATCGCTACGCGGTCGAAAGAGAGACGGGTCGCCTGGCCGGTGGGCATCTCCTTTGGGGTCGGCATTTTCATCGGGTCCATCTGGCTGGGTAAATATGTCTCGGCCTACCTGCCCCTGAAAGCCTATAAGGAGTGGCTGGCCATCCTGGTGGTGCTCATGGGTATTCAGACCTTGAGGGAGCTGATGCCCAAGGCCATGGAGAAACGCAAAAATATCAAGGCCATGATGACAAAAGTTCAACGAAGAGGTTGCCAAGGCCAAGGCCGAAGGCCGTGCCGCGGAGATGGGCAGTATTGAGCCGGTCAAGACCGGCCTCACCAACTACCGGTTCAAGTTCTGGGGCGAAGAATTTAGCATCAATCCGTTGCTTTTTGCCATCCTCGGTCTCGGCATCGGTGTGGTTTCCAGATCCTTTGGGATCGGCGGCGGCTTTCTGCTGGTGCCGGCCATGACGACGCTGGGGGCGCTTCCCATGTACGTTGCGGTTCCGATTTCGCTCATCGGCACCTGCTTTTCCAGTATCGGCGCCTTTATCGGGTACCTGATGACCGGTTACCTTCCGGACATGTGGCTGATGATCGCCATTATCATCGGCGGGTTTGCCGGCGGTATGCTGGGCAGCCGGGCGCAGAAGATGTTCAGTGAAAAAACGCTGAAAATCGTTCTGGCCGGGAACCGCGGCAAGCGCCTGATCGAGTTTCGAGGGGTCATTTCCGCCAGCCTGGGCGAAATCCGCGCGGCCGCCGCCCTTGCCGCCGACCAGCTCCGCGATCGGCTTGATCAGGTCGCCCGCCCGGATTTTGTCCACATTGTTCTTTGTTACGCCGGCGGCGAGCCGGACTTTGCCCTCGTCGACGGAGCCGAGGACGACCACCGCGTTTTCGAGCTTGTCCTTCCACCGGTCGACCGCGTCCCGTAGCGTTTTCGCGTCCGCGCCATCCATGCGGGTCGCCAGCACCTTGATGCCCGCTATTTCCTCGACGCTGTCCTCATGATCCGTCGCCTGCCCGCTTGCCAGCACCTGCTTCGTGGCCGCCAGTTCTTTTTCCAGTTCCCTGTTGCGCTTTTGCAGCTGCTCGATCTTTGCCGCCGCCTGTTCCGGCTGACTTCGCAACAGCGCGGCGACACCGTTCAGCGCGCGTTGATTGGCTGTGATCCATGACATCGCGCCCTGGCCCGTCACGGCTTCAATGCGTCGTACACCCGAGGCAACGCCGCCCTCGGAGACGATCTTGAAAACGCCGATATCGCCGGTGCGCGCAACGTGCGTCCCGCCGCACAGTTCGACCGAGAAGTCCCCCAGGCGAAGTACGCGCACCTTGTCGCCATATTTCTCACCGAACAAGGCCATTGCCCCGGACGCTATCGCGTCGTCATAGGTCATCAGCTTCGTTTCAGCCGCACGATTTTGCCGAATCTCGGCATTGACGAGATCTTCAATTTCTTGCAGTTGTTCGGCTGTGACGCCCTCGTAGTGCGAGAAATCGAAACGCAGCCTGTCCGGCGCGACCAGCGAGCCTTTCTGTGTCACGTGATCGCCGAGCACCTGTCGCAACGCCGCATGCATCAGGTGCGTGGCCGAGTGGTTCAGGCGAATCCCCTGGCGGCGCTCCGCATCCACCACCGCTTCAAGCACGTCGCCCAGTTTGAGCTCGCCCTGTTCCACGCTGCCAAAGTGTACGTTGGCCTTGCCGCTTGGCTGCGTGTCATCGACGCTAAACAGTTTGCCGTCAGTAACGAGAATTCCCGTGTCGCCCACCTGGCCGCCGCTTTCGGCGTAGAACGGCGTTGACGAGAGAATGACGGCGCCGTCGTCCCCGGCCTCTAATGTATCGACCGATTCGCCACCTTTGTAGAGGGCGACAATCAAGCCTGTAAATTCGGTACCGTCGTAGCCAAGAAACTCGGTTTCGGCATCGGTCTTGAAGTCACTGCCGTCCGCTGAACCGAACTTGCTGGCGGCGCGGCCTCGATCCCGTTGCTGCTCCATCGCCGACTCGAAACCCGCAACGTCAACAGTCAGCCCGCGCTCGCGCGCAATATCAGCCGTCAGGTCGACCGGGAACCCGTAGGTGTCGTACAGCTTGAACACCACATCGCCCGGAAGTTGCTTGTCGCGTAACTCGGCAATCGCCGACTCCAGCATTTCCATGCCAAGGTCGAGCGTCTCGGCGAAACGACGTTCCTCTTTCTTGAGCACCTTCTCGACATGGCTTTTTGCCTTGACGAGTTCAGGGTAGGCACCGCCCATTTCTGTCACCAGCGGTGCAACCAGCTTGTAGAAAAACAGCTCGTCCATGCCGAGCTTTTTGCCGTGCCGTATGGCGCGACGGATGATACGACGCAGCACATAGCCCCTACCCTCATTGCCCGGCAGCACACCGTCGACGATGAGGAAGGCACACGCACGAATATGATCGGCGATCACATTAAGCGAACTCGAGCCGTCATTCTTGACGCCAAGCGCGTCGGCCGCGGCCTGCATGATGTTCTTGAACAGATCGATCTGGTAGTTGCTGTGCACCTGCTGCATGACCGCGGCGATGCGCTCGAGACCCATTCCCGTGTCCACCGACGGTTTGGGCAACGGCTTGAGCTCACCCTTCTCCGTGCGGTCATATTGCATGAACACCAGGTTCCAGACTTCGACATAGCGATCGCCGTCCTCATCCGGCGACCCGGGCGGACCGCCCGCGACGTGCTCACCATGATCGTAGAAAATTTCGCTGCACGGGCCACAGGGCCCGGTATCACCCATGGCCCAGAAGTTGTCTTTCTCGCCCATGCGGGTGAATCGTTGCGGATCGACCTTGAGTTCTTTCAGCCAGATATCGGCCGCCTCATCATCGTCTTCATAAACGGTGACCCACAGGCGCTCTGCGGGCAGGCCCAGGGTTTGCGTCAGGAAATCCCAGGCGTATTGAATCGCCTCGCGCTTGAAATAGTCACCGAAACTGAAGTTGCCCAGCATTTCGAAGAACGTGTGGTGCCGTGCCGTATAGCCGACGTTTTCGAGATCGTTATGCTTGCCGCCCGCTCGCACACAGCGTTGCGATGTCGCGGCACGCGCGTAGCTGCGCTGGTCGTCACCCAGAAAGACGTCTTTGAACTGCACCATGCCGGCGTTCGTAAACAGCAGTGTCGGATCGTTGCCCGGCACGAGCGGCGAGCTCGCCACAACCTCGTGGCCTCGCTCACGGAAGAACTCCAGGAAGGCCTGGCGCAGCTCATTGCTCGTCATGGTTTTCATCGTTTGGATATCGGGACGCCGCGCCAGAATTCAAACGCCGTAGTTTACGGGGTTTGTGGCGCAGGATTAAGACTTAATCGTCGTCTGGCGCCACGGCGGCCTGGACATGGTCGGCTTCGAAGCCGCGGTACTGAAGAAACCGCATCTGCCGGGCCCTGGCTTTGAAATCAGGCGCGGGCTCGCTACCAAATTTCTTCTTCCGGATGGCGCTGGCCAGCTGATGCCAGTCGGTGGCACTTGCCTCGAGCGCGGCCTCGATCAAGCCCGGATCGATGCCGCGCTGCTTCAGGTCCATGCGAATGCGGACCGGCCCTTTTCCCTGGCTGATACGGGATTGCACGAAACTCTCAGCGAAACGATGATCGCTCTGCAAACCCTCATCGGTGAGCCTGGTAACGGCCTGCTCGGCGATGCCGAAATCGAAGCCCTTGTCAGCGAGCTTTCTCGTAAGCTCGGTCTGCCCGTATTCCCTGCGCGCCAGAAAGTCCATGGCCTTCTTGCGCGCCTCCTTTGGACACGAGAAGCGATCTTCCTGCCGCTTGGCAAGAAGATCGCTGATTTCCTCGTGAACTGGCTTCATGCGGAACAGCGGCTGGACGCTGCTGCTGCACCAGCCGCCGCTACGCCTCTGCGGCCTCGACCGCATCGCCGCTTGGCTCATCAACCGCTGCGACCGTTTTTGGCAGCAACTTGGCGCGAATTTTCTGTTCGATTTCGACCGCCATCTCGGGGTTGTTTTGCAGGAATTCACGGACATTTTCCTTGCCCTGGCCGATGCGATCGTCGCCGTAGCTGTACCAGGAACCGGCCTTGTCGACGATGTTGTTCTGCACGCCGAGGTCAATGATCTCACCGAAACGGGAAATGCCCTGACCGTAGAGAATTTCGAACTCTGCCTGCTTGAACGGTGGCGACACCTTGTTTTTCACGACTTTCACACGGGTCTGGTTGCCGATGACTTCGTCGGCTTTCTTGATGGCCCCTATCCGGCGAATATCCAGACGGACAGACGCGTAGAACTTGAGCGCATTGCCGCCGGTTGTCGTCTCCGGGCTGCCGAACATGACGCCGATCTTCATACGAATCTGGTTGATGAAGATGACCATGGTATTGGAGCGCTGGATATTGGCCGTCAGTTTGCGCAGTGCCTGCGACATGAGCCGCGCCTGCAGACCCATGTGCGAATCGCCCATCTCGCCTTCTATCTCAGCCTTCGGCGTAAGGGCGGCGACCGAGTCGATTACGACGATATCCACCGCACCGGAACGCACCAGCATGTCGGTAATTTCGAGCGCCTGCTCGCCGGTGTCGGGCTGCGAGACCAGTAACTCATCGACATTGACGCCGAGCTTTTCCGCGTAGCCCGGATCGAGCGCGTGCTCGGCATCGACAAACGCCGCGGTGCCACCGAGTTTCTGCGCCTCGGCGATGACCTGCAGCGTCAGCGTCGTCTTGCCGGACGACTCCGGGCCATAGATCTCAATGACCCGGCCCCGCGGCAAACCGCCGACGCCCAGTGCTACGTCGAGCCCGATCGAACCGGTCGATACGACCTCAATATCCTTGATAGTGCCGCCGTCGCCCATGCGCATGACGGAGCCTTTGCCGAACTGCTTTTCTATCTGTCCCAGCGCCTGGGCGAGTGCTTTCTTACGATTATCGTCCATAGTTCCGTCCATTGTTTCGATGCATTTTTGCTGTCATCGGGTTGAAGTCTGAATTACTGGTTATAAACACAGTGATTATTCCACAAATCCCCGCCAATAGCAGCTTTCAGCGTGCCGATAAACGGGGCAGATTGTGAAGATTCGCCTCGAAGCTATTGTTTCAGCGGGCGGTATGTGACCCGGCCGGCCGAGGAAATTGACTCCATAAGCTCAAAGCTCGACCACTCGGTAACGGCTCGTTGCGCCAGCCGCTCGGTCGTGAAGCTCCGCGCGTTGCGCACCAGCGTGATATGGGGCCGGTAGGTTCTGTCCGGCGGCGGCACGCCGACGTCCTGCAGGATGCTGTGCAGGTCCGCGACGAGCGACTCGAGCTCCGGCGGCACCGTTGCGGCTGCCAGCCAGGCAACCTTGGCCCGCGGCCGGAATTCCATTCGGTCAAAGCTCAAACGAAACGGCTCAACCTGGAGGCGGCTGGCTCGCTCCAGCAATTCCGGCACCTGTTCCTCCGGATAATCGCCGACAAACGCGAGCTGTGATGTGCCAGTTGCGGCGGTCCACCGCGTGGCCCTCGACGGTTTTGGCAACAGAATTGATAATGTCGCGCAGCCGGTCGCGCTGCCGGTCGTCCGGCCAGAGTGCGAAAAAGACTCGCTTGTTACTCACTATTTGATTCGCTCGATAAGGCCATGCAGGGCACGCATCACAGTCTGTCTACGAACAGTATCGCGGTCGCCACTAAAATGCATGCATTGCGTTTCGGTTTTGACGCCAGCCGCCCCTTCCAGGCCCAGGCGAACCAGACGGTGCCTACCGGTTTGTCCTCGCTGCCACCGGACGGACCCGCCACCCCGCTCACCGCCACCGCCATTTCCGCAGCACTGAGGCCGAGCGCGCCGTTCGCCATTTCCGCCACCACCTCGGCACTGACGGCGCCATGCGTCTCCAGCGTGCCGGCGTCGACGCCGAGCAGGGACGCTTTTGCGCCATTCGAGTAACTGACGACACCATAGCCAAAAACCGCCGAGCTGCCGGGAATATCCGTGATCGCCTTGGCGAGCCATCCGCCGGTGCAGGATTCTGCGGTGGTCACCGTTTTGCCGGCAGCGGCAAGCGCGGTCACGAGCGCCGCGGATAGCGCGTACAGGTTTTCTTTGTCTGCCATCAGGTCTTGTCATCCAGTACTAAGTGGTAGAGCGCGACGTGCTCGTCGGCCATCGTATCGATCGAAAAGTGTTCACGCATCCGGCGCCGACCAGCCGCGCCGAACGCCCGGCCCAGATCCGGCTCTTCAATGAACCGTGCAATCGCGCGCGCCAGGGCGTCGCTGTCTTCCGGCGCAACCAGCAAGCCGGTCTCCTCGTGCACGACGGCCTCGACCATGCCGCCCGCCTCGAAACCAACCACTGGCAAGCCCGCCGCCGCCGCTTTCAGCGCGGCAACACCCAGCCCTTCGGCCAGCGCCGGGTGCGCGAACAGGTCGAAGCAACCCAGAAACGCGTCGAGGTCGTCGCGGAAGCCGGCGAACTGAACCACGTCACCCAGTCCCAGCGCAGCCGCCTGCGCGCGCAGACTGGTGTTGAGATAGCCCTCGCCGAACAGCGTAAGCTTCAGGCCGGGAAAGCGGTCTTTGAGATCGGCGAGAGCCTGCAGCAGGTAGCGGTGTCCCTTGCGAGGAATTAACTGGCCGGCGGCGGCGATGACGAAATCGTCGGCTTTCACAGAGAATTCATCGCGAAAACCGCGACAGTCGGGCTCTGGTGCCAGGGCTTCAACGTCAACGGCATCGCGTATGATCACCAGCCGCCCGGCCTCGACACCGCGATCGCGGAGCACATCGGCCACGGCGTTGGAAATGGCGATAACTTTGCTAAACGGACGGTAACGCAGCGCCGCCATCAGGCGCATTTCCGTATTGTCCACGCGGCGGGACGCCACCGTCGGAATATCGGCAAGACTGGCCGCAAGGCCGCCAAGAATGTCGGCGCCCCGGCGGCTGTGACAGTGCACGATGTCAGGAGCCAGCGCTTTGAGGTACTGCGACAGCCGGTACGCGAACGGCAGGTCCAGGTCCCCGGCGCAGAACAGGTTCTGTACCCGCATGCCGGCCTGCCGGGCAACGCTGTCAATCCCGGAATCTGGCGGACAAACCAGCGTGTTGTCGTGGCCACGCGCCTGCAAGGCCTTGATCAGGTAGATAACCTGCTGTGGGCCGCCCAAAAAATGGCGCCCGGTTTCCACATGCAGTATTTTCATAACCGAATACCAGGCGCCCTGCGCGCCAATTCTTGAGCTTCCCAGTTTATAACAACGCCAGCAGCATTGCGGCCCGAGAACCCTGCGACAACGATGAAAGCCGAAGTCAGCGCCGTGCACACGCCGATGATGCGCCAGTACCTGCGCATCAAGTCCGAGTATCCGGAGATGCTCGTGTTCTACCGCATGGGGGACTTTTACGAGCTCTTTTACGACGACGCGAAGCGCGCCGCTGCGCTGCTCGACATCACGCTGACCTCCCGTGGCAAGTCCGCCGGCGATGCCATCCCGATGGCCGGCGTTCCCTACCATGCCCTCGAGGGCTATCTCGCCAAGCTCGTACGCAAAGGCGAATCGGTCGCGATCTGCGAACAAACGGGCGACCCGGCGACCAGCAAGGGACCGGTTGAGCGCAAGGTAACGCGCGTCGTTACGCCGGGCACTCTGACCGATGAAGCGCTCCTGTCAGCCGACCGCGACAACCTGGTTGCCGCCGTTGTGACGGGCGAGGCGACGATTGGTATTGCCTGGCTGGACCTGTCGGCGGGGCGTTTTCGCCTGACCGAGGTGGCCGATTTCGACGCGCTGCGGGCAGAAATCGCGCGTCTTGACCCGGCGGAGTTGATCGTCGATGAAGACCAGGGACTGGCCGACTCCTTCGACCAACGAATTCGCCTCACACGTCGACCGCCCTGGCATTTCGAGCACGACAGTGCAAAACGCCTGCTGTGCGCGCAGTTCGGGACACGGGACCTGACAGGCTTTGGCTGTGACGAATTCACCTCCGGCATCGCGGCGGCCGGTGGGCTGCTGCAGTACGTCACGGACACGCAGAAAGCCGCCCTGCCCCATTTGCAGTCCATCAAGGCCGAGCTCAGCGACGATGCCGTGGTCATGGACGGCCCTACCCGTCGCAACCTCGAACTCGTGGAATCGCTGAGCGGCGCGCACGAACACACGCTGGCGGGCGTCATGGACCGCTGCCAGACGACGATGGGCAGTCGGCTGCTGCGCCGCTGGATCCAGCGGCCGTTGCGCGATGCCGCAGTCCTGAAGGGCCGCTACCAGGCGATCGACACCCTGACCACCCACGCGGCGATCGATGCGCTGCAGGCGACGCTGCACGGTATCGGCGATATCGAACGCATCCTCGCGCGCGTCGGGCTGCGCTCGGCGAGGCCGCGCGACCTCCGCCAGCTCGGTGAAGCCCTGTCCCGCCTGCCGGCACTGCAGCAGCAGCTCGGCGCGCTGGATTCGCCGCTGCTGAAAGGCCTCTGGCGAGCAAATATCGGACCACAAACAAGAACAAAGGCTGCTCGAGAAAGCGATCGTCGACAACCCACCGATGCTGATACGTGACGGCGGCGTCATTGCCGAGGGCTACGACGATGAACTCGACGATCTGCGAGCGATCGCGGAAAACGCCGACCAGTATCTCGTCGACCTCGAGCAAAGAGAGCGCGAACGTACCGGCATTGCGACGCTGAAGCTCGGCTACAACCGGGTGCACGGCTACTACATCGAGATCAGCAGGCTGCAGGCCGACAAAGCGCCGGTGGAGTATGTGCGGCGGCAGACGCTGAAGGCGGCCGAGCGCTACATTACGCCGGAGCTAAAGGCCTTTGAAGACAAGGTGCTGAGCGCGCGCGAGCGTGCCTTGAGTCGCGAGAAACACCTGTACGAAAAACTACTGGATGACCTGCTGAAGGTACTGGGCGAGCTGCAGCAAAGCGCCGCGGGACTGGCCGAACTGGACGTACTGAGCTGTTTCGCGGAACGCGCCGAGACGCTGGGACTCACGAAACCCGAGATTACCGCCGAACCCTGTCTCGAAATAGAAGGCGGTCGACACCTCGTTGTCGAGCAGGTCATCGACACGCCCTTTATTGCCAATGACCTGATGCTGGATGAGGCGCGCCGCTTGCTGGTCATTACCGGCCCGAACATGGGCGGCAAATCGACCTATATGCGCCAGGCGGCACTGCTCGTGATCCTCGCGCACATCGGCAGTTTCGTGCCCGCTGAGCGGCTGCGGGTCGGCCCGATCGACAGGATATTTACGCGCATCGGCGCCTCCGACGATCTCGCCGGCGGCCGTTCGACCTTCATGGTCGAGATGACCGAGACCGCCACCATTCTCAACAACGCCAGCGAGCAGAGTCTTGTCCTCATGGACGAGATCGGACGCGGCACGAGCACCTTCGATGGCCTGTCGCTGGCCTGGGCAGCGGCGCATCATATGGCAGAAAAGGTCAAAGCGTTCACCCTGTTTGCCACGCACTATTTCGAACTCACGGCACTGGCCAAGGAACTCAGCCCTTGTGACAACGTGCACCTCGATGCGACGGAGCACGCCGGCCAGCTGGTATTCCTGCATGCGGTGAGACCCGGGCCTGCAAACCAGAGCTACGGCTTGCAGGTGGCGTCCCTGGCGGGCGTTCCCGACGATGTCATCCGGCGCGCGCGTGCTTATCTCAAGACGCTCGAATCACAGCAGGCTCTGCAGGCGCACGATCCGCAGGGTCAGCTCGCGCTCGGCATGCCAGGACGCGCCTTACGATGACCCGGTTCGCACGGCCATCGAAGACCTCGACCCGGATGCGCTGTCGCCACGCGAGGCGCTGCAGTTGCTTTACGAGCTGAAGAAACTCTAGCTCGGCCCGCCGTTTCCGCATGCAAAAAGGTTTACGTTTATGAGAACGCTATCTTCTTATGCTGGCTTTGGCGATGACTGCGATGTCATGCAGCCAGCAGGATAAGGGATCGGCTGACGTCGACTCCATTGACGCACTCGCGCGTGACTACCTGTTCCTGGAACTCGCGATGGGCCAGCACGACGCCGATCACGTTGATGCGTATTTCGGCCCGGCCGACATTCAGTCCGCCGCTATCGCAGCCAAGCTCGGTCTTGACGATATCCTGGCCGAGTCAACAACGCTTACGACTGCCTTGTCCAACCTGGATACGTCCCGTGACCGACAGTTGCGGCAGAGGGTTGCCGGCTTGCTGGCACGTCTTACAGCCCTCAACACCCGCATCGCGCTGAAGCAAGGCGATCGCCTGGACTTCGACGAGGAGTCGCTGCGCCTGTTCGGCACCCAGGCACCGACTTACGACGCGGCTCACTTCGATGCGATCCTTGCGAAAATCGACGCGCTGCTGCCGGGTTCCGGCCCGCTGGCATCCCGTGTCGAGGCATTGACTGATGCCTTTGATATTCCCGCCGATAAATTACCGGCTGTTTTCGAGGCGGCCATCGCCGAGTGCCGTCGCCGCACGATGCAGCACATAGCGTTGCCCGAGAATGAATCCTTCACCATTGAGTACGTCACCGACAAGCCCTGGTCCGGCTACAACTGGTACAAGGGCAATGCCGTCAGCCTCATCCAGGTCAACACGGACCTGCCGACGAAGATCAGCCGCGCCGTAGACCTCGGCTGTCACGAAGGCTACCCGGGCCACCACACCTACAACGCGCTGCTGGAGGAGAACCTGGTGAAGGGCAGGAACTGGCTGGAGTTCTCACTGTACCCGTTGTTTAGCCCGCAGTCGGTTATCGCCGAGGGCAGCGGCAATTACGGCATTGACCTCGCGTTTCCCGGTAATGAACGCATCGACTTCGAAAAGCGCGTGCTGTTTCCGTTGGCCGGTCTCGACGTCACGCTGGCCGATCGCTACTACGAGCTCCAGGCCTTACTCGCGCAACTCAATTTTTCCGGCAACGAAGCCGCACGCGGCTACCTGAACGGAGACCTCAGCCGCGAGGACGCCATTGACTGGCTCGTGACCTACTCCCTCGCAAGCCATGAGCGCGCAGAGCAACGGCTGCGTTTTATGGACGCCTACCGAAGTTACGTCATCAATTACAACCACGGCAAAGCGTTGGTTCAGAATTTCATAGAGACGGGAACAACGACGCCCCGCGAGCGCTGGTCAAAGTTCAGCACGCTGCTGTCGACATCGCTGTTGCCGGAGGACCTCAACTGACCGTGCGGTGGCGATAACGACGCGTCGCATGTGCGCCAAGCAAGGCCAGCAGCAGCCAGCCAAATGACCCGCCACCGGACCCCGCCTTCCACTTCACGTCAGCGACACCCGGGTCCTGCTTGACGCGCTCGCGGAATCGATCCAGTTCGAGCGCAAGATTGTCGGTCATCGCAAGCATCGCCGCTGCGAAACTGGCCTCCCGTCGTCTTGCGCACGACTTCGCTGCTCTCGACCAGCGTTGAACGACCCGACATCGTGTCCAACCCCGGGGCACGAAACAGCAGGCGTGCTGTCGTGACGTCGAAAACGGCGGTATCGACAAACGTCTGCACCTCGTTGGAGGTCGCCTTGATGACGTACGACACCGACAATCGTCCAATAGAGAAACGACCCCGGGTTGTCCTCGCTGACGGCAACCTGGTCGTAGGAAACGAGCGCCATGACATCGACACCGTAAATGCGCGCGACCTGCTGCATTCCGTTGATGCCCCTGGCGGAGCTCAAATAGGTATCTGGAATAACCTCGATGTGCTCGATGTAGTCGCGGTCATTGAATGCCGCCTTCACTTTTTCGAGTAGCTGTATCCGGGTTGCCTCAGGAATAGCGGCGCGCCCGCCCTGGCCGGGCACGAACGCGATACCGACGCGCAGCGGCAAGTTCAGGCGGGGAATGCTGTCGGTGACTTCGGGTGGAATTTCGCCGCCCGGGTACAGGTAGTCGACCAGGCTGCTGGAAACGCCGCCGCGGTTGCCGCCGTCGAGATTGTAAAGGGATGCGCAACCGCTAACCCCGACGACTAGCAGCAGAAGAGCGAGCACGGTGCGAATGATCATTGGTCTGACCCCTATCGACGAAAGCTGTCCGCAATGAAAGCAAACTAGACCCCGATGGGTTCGTTGGCAAGCGGATTTTTTCTCAGGGTTCTCGCAGAAACTCGCCGCGCTTTAAGAAACGCGGCAGCCTGGTCGGCGACGCTGCTCGACACCAGCAGGCCACGGTGGCTGACCCGCATGACGAGATGGTCTTTCGCGCCGTCCAGGCGGGTCTCCTTTACTGCGACCGTGCCATCGTTGTCGCCATCGAATTGTGTGAAGAGTCTGCCGACCCCCAGCGGCATCGTGCCGGCAATGACACCGACGTCGCGTTGCTGACAAACCTCTGAGGCCCAGTCGTTGGCTGACTGATGAATCACGGCGGCGGGCAAGGTGCGGCCGAGAATCTCCTCGGCCCACTGCGTTTCGTGCAAAAGTTCCGCCGCGCGGGATCCGGTCAGCGGCGAGCCGAGACAGACCACCCGGCCTGGCAGCGCGTTCGGATCATTGGCAAACATCCTTAACGCCAGCACACCGCCCAGGCTGTGACCGATAACGTGAACGCCGCCCGCTTGCTGCTTGTGGATGAATTCCGCGAGCGCCGCCGCATTCTCGTCGAGGGTGCCGCGAACGGAGCGGTAGCTGAACAGCAAGGCGCGAAAGCCGAACTCCTTCTCGAGACGGCGCTTGATCAGGTACATGCCGGTGCCATGCGACCAGATACCGTGCACGCAGACGACCGTGTCGACCGGGGTCATTCGCGGAGAGGCGCCCTCAGGCGAATGCCGGTTTCCTTGAGCTGCTCCGCCGACACTTCGCCCGGCGCGTTGGTCAGCGGACAGCTTGCCGTCTGCGTCTTCGGAAACGCGATCACGTCGCGAATACTCTCGGCGCCGGCCATCAGCATGACGATGCGATCGAGACCGAACGCGATGCCGCCGTGCGGCGGGCAGCCGTACTGCAGTGCCGTCAGCAGGAAGCCGAACTTCTCCTCCGCCTCCTCCTCGCTGATATCGAGCAGATCGAAAACCGCCGCCTGCATGTCCTGGTCGTGAATACGAATCGAGCCGCCACCGATCTCGGAGCCGTTCAGCACCATGTCGTAGGCACGCGACAAGGCCTTGCCCGGGATTGGCGCGGAGCGCATCGGCATCGTCGATGCTCGGCGCCGTGAACGGGTGATGCAGCGCCGTCCAGCGCTTTGACTGTGCGTCTTTCTCGAACATCGGGAAATCGACGACCCAGAGCGGCGCCCAGCCGTCGGCGACCAGGCCGCGATCTTCGCCGACCTTCACGCGCAGCGCGCCGAGCGCATCGTTGACGATGCGCGCCTTGTCGGCGCCGAAGAAAATCAGGTCGCCGCTCTTCGCACCGGTGCGCTCGAGAATGCCGCTGACAGCGGCATCGGGCAGGAACTTCAGGATCGGCGACTGCAGGCCGTCGCGGCCGGCGTCGACATCGTTGACCTTGATATAGGCCAGCCCCTTGGCGCCGTAGCGACCGACGAACTGCCGTGTAGTCATCGATTTCCTTGCGACTCATTGCCGCACCGCCCGGCAGACACAGTGCGGCTACGCGGCCTTCCGGATCGGCGGCCGGGCCGGCGAACACCTTGAAGTCGACGCCGTCCATCAGATCTGCGACCTCGACCAGTTCGAGATCGATGCGCAGGTCCGGCTTGTCCGATGCCGAAGCGCTGCATCGCCTCGGCGTAGCTCATGCGCGGGAACGGGTTCGGCAGGTCAACGTCGAGCACTTCCTTGAACACGTTGCGCATCAGCTCTTCCATCGTATTCGGTGACGTCGCTTCGTCGACAAAACTCATCTCGATATCGAGCTGCGTGAACTCGGGCTGACGATCGGCGCGCAGGTCTTCGTCGCGGAAGCAGCGCACGATCTGGTAGTAGCGATCGAGGCCCGGACATCATCAGCAGCTGCTTGAAGATTTGCGGCGACTGCGGCAACGCAAAAAACTTGCCCGGATTGGTGCGGCTCGGCACGATGTAGTCGCGCGCGCCTTCGGGCGTGGCGCGCGTCAGCATCGGCGTTTCGACGTCGACGAATCCGTGGCCGTCGAGAAATGCGCGCATGCGCCCGGGTCACCTTGTGGCGCAGCCGCAGGTTACCGAGCATGTCTTCGCGACGCAGGTCGAGATAGCGATACGTCAGGCGCAGTTCTTCGTTGGCCTGTTCGTCGTGATGAAACGGCGGCGTCTCGGATCGGTTCAGAATCTCGAGCTCGTGCGCCAGCACTTCGACCTGGCCGGTGCGCATGTTCGGGATTGATCGTGCCCTCGGGCGCTGGCGCGGACCAGGCCCTTGACCGCGCAGCACGTACTCGCTGCGAATGCGCTCGGCCTCGGCAAAGATCTCGGCGCGGTCCGGATCGAAAACGACCTGCAGCAGACCCTCGCGATCGCGCAGATCGATGAAGATGACGCCGCCATGGTCGCGGCGGCGATGCACCCAGCCGCAGACATCGACTTCCTGGCCGATCAGTGATTCGTCGACCTGTCCGCAATAGTGGCTACGCATCGTAGATTCCGGGGAAAACCCGTGAAAAAGGAGGCGGAATGGTACGGTGTGGCGCTCCGGCTTATCAAGCAGGCTCGTCCGGCGCGTCGAACGGCAGTTCGCCGGTTCTGCCCTTTCTCCAGGTCGGCACGACGACGCCGAGCGACATGATCATCTTGAGCGCCTCATCGACGTCCATGTCGAGTACCGTGACGTCCTTCCGCGGCACGATGATGATGAAGCCCGACGTCGGATTCGGCGTCGTCGGCACGAAGCAGCAGACAACGTCCTCCCCGGTACGGCCCTGCACTTCACCGAGATTGCTCGACGTCTGGAACGCAAGGCTGTACAGACCCTTGCGCGGGTACTCGATCAGCAGCACCTTCTTGAAGGACTGGCTGGAATCCGAAAACACGATCTCCGCGAAATTCTTGGCGCCGAGTAGATCGAGCGCACGATCGGAATGCGGTGCAGCAGCGATTCCCAGCCGCCGACAAATGCGCGGCCGACGATGTTGGCGGCCAGCACGCCCGGTCAGCAGCAGCACGATGATCGTCAGGATCACGCCGAGGCCCGGTATGTGCACCGGCTCGGCCGTATCGAGCAGCTGCTGCAGCAGCACGCCTGGCTGGTACTTGCGCCGGAATCCACTTCAGCGTCCGGTCCATCAGGTTGACCGCAAATCGAATCAGCAGGAAGGTGACAGCCAGCGGCAGCCAGACCAGCATGCCGGCGACCAGGTAGCGGCGAAACGCTTTCACGATGCACGGCCTCAAGTTGCGTCGGCCTTGCTTGTCCGGCGACGCTTTCGCGGCTTCCTTCGGCGGCTTGTCCGCGGCTGCTTTTGCTGTCGCGTCTTTGCCGGTCGTCCGCGTCTTTGGGCTTGCTGCTCTTTTCCCCGTCGCCGGCCAGGTTGCGCTTGTTGTCCTTCTTGAAGTCGGTCTCGTACCAGCCCTTGCCCTTAAGGCGGAATCTCGGCGCGGACAGCAGTTTGCGCAATGTCGGCTGGCCGCACTCCGGGCAGTCGACAAGCGCGTCGTCGGACATCTTCTGCAGTGCATCGAGCGTGTGCTCGCAGCTGTTGCAGGCATACTCGTAAATCGGCATGCGTCAGGACTCCGTTTCGATCAGTGGCTGCCGAGGGTTGGCCATCCAGGGGGTGGCTCGCGACTTAATCACGCCGCGTTCTGAAAATCCAGCCGGTCATCGGTGACACCGACCTCGATCATATCGCCGGGCTTGAACTTGCCCTGCAGTATCTCCTGCGCCAGCGGATTCTCGACCTGCTGCTGAATCGCGCGCTTCAGCGGCCGTGCGCCGTAAACCGGATCGAAGCCGGCGTCCGCCAGCTTGTCGCGCGCGGCGTCGGACAGGTGGATGCGAATATCCCGATCGGCCAGCCGCTCGTGCAGGTAGCCGAGCTGGATATCGACGATCTTGCGAATATGTTCGCGGCCCAGCGGATGGAACACGACGAGGTCGTCGACGCGGTTGATGAACTCCGGCCGAAAGTGGCTGCCGACAACCTCCATGACCGCCGTCTTCATTGCCTCGTAGTTCTCCTCGCCGGCCATCTCCTGGATCAGCTGCGAGCCGAGGTTCGATGTCATGACGATGACCGTGTTGCGGAAATCGACCGTGCGGCCCTGGCCGTCGGTCAGACGCCCGTCATCGAGCACCTGCAGCAGCACGTTGAAGACGTCGGGATGCGCTTTCTCGACCTCGTCGAGCAGTATGACCGAGTAGGGCCGGCGGCGCACCGCTTCGGTCAGGTAGCCGCCCTCTTCGTAGCCGACATAGCCCGGCGGTGCGCCGATCAGGCGCGCAACCGAATGCTTCTCCATGAACTCGGACATGTCGAGGCGCACCATCGCCTCATCCGTATCGAACAGGAAATCCGCCAGCGCCTTGGTCAGCTCGGTCTTGCCGACACCGGTCGGCCCGAGGAACAGGAACGAGCCAATGGGGCGCCGCGGATCGGACAGGCCGGCACGCGACCGGCGAATGGCGTTGGCGACCGCCGTGACGGCCTCGTCCTGGCCGACCACACGCTGCCTGACCACGGACTCCATCTGCAGCAGCTTTTCTTTTTCGCCTTCGAGCATCTTGCTGACCGGGATGCCGGTCCACCTCGAGACGATTTCCGCAACCTCCTCCTCGGTCACGTTGTTGCGCAGCAGCGTCGTGCTGGCGTTTTCTGCCTGCATCGCCTCCTGCAGCTGTTTTTCCAGCTCCGGTATGCGCCCGTACTGCAGCTCGGACATGCGCGCGAGATCGTTGGCGCGACTCGCCGTATCGAGTTCGAGCCTGGCGCGTTCGAGTTCTTCCTTGATATGAGCGGAACCCTGCATGGCGGCCTTCTCGGATTTCCAGATCTCATCGAGATCGGCAAACTCCCTCTCCAGGTCGTCGAGCCGTGATTCCAGGTCCTCGAGTCGCTTCATCGAGGCATCGTCGGACTCTTTCTTCAGCGCCTCGCGTTCGATCTTTAGCTGGATGATGCGACGCTCGAGCTTGTCCATCGCCTCGGGCTTGGAATCCATTTCAATGCGGATGCGCGATGCCGCTTCGTCGATCAGGTCGATGGCCTTGTCCGGCAGCTGGCGGTCGCTGATGTAACGATGTGACAGCGTCGCGGCGGCGACGATCGCCGGGTCGGTAATGTCGACCTCGTGATGCACCTCGTAGCGCTCTTTGAGTCCGCGCAGAATGGCGATCGTGTCTTCGACCGTGGGCTCTTTGATCAGCACTTTCTGGAAGCGCCGTTCGAGCGCCGCGTCCTTCTCGAGGTACTTGCGGTACTCGTCCAGCGTCGTGGCACCCACGCAATGCAGCTCGCCGCGGGCCAGCGCGGGTTTCAGCATGTTGCCTGCGTCCATCGAGCCTTCCGCCTTGCCGGCACCGACCACCGTATGCAGCTCGTCGATAAACAGGATGATCTGGCCCTCCTGCTTGGCCAGGTCACTGAGCACGGCCTTCAGCCGTTCTTCGAACTCGCCGCGGAACTTGGCGCCCGCAATCAGCGAGCCCATGTCGAGCGACAGGATGCGCTTGCCCTTGCAGTCCTTCGGGCACCTCGTTGTTGACGATGCGCTGCGCCAGGCCCTCGAGAATGGCGGTCTTGCCGACGCCCGGCTCGCCGATCAGCACCGGGTTGTTCTTGGTGCGCCGCTGCAGAATCTGGATGGTGCGGCGAATCTCGTCGTCGCGGCCGATGATCGGATCGAGCTTGCCCTGCTCGGCGCGCTCGGTCAGGTCGATCGTGTACTTGTCGAGCGCCTGGCGAGTGTCCTCGGCGTTCGGGTCGTTGACCTGCTGGCCGCCGCGCAGGTCGTCGATCGATTTTTCGATGGCGCCGCGGACCGCCCCCGCCTGTTCCATGACGTTCTTCAACGGCGATTTGTCGTCCATCGCGGCGAGCACGAACAGTTCGCTCGAGATGTACTGGTCCTCGCGCTGTTGCGCCAGCTTGTCGGTCAGGTTGAATAGTTTCGTCAGGTCGGAACCGATGTGCACGTCGCCGCCCGCGCCTTCAACTTTCGGCAGCCGATCGATAGCCTCACCCAGCTGCGAACGCAGCAGGTTGACGTTGACGCCCGACTTGCTCAGCAGGCCGCGCACGCTGCCGCCCTGCTGGTCGAGCAACGCCACCATCACGTGCGCCGGTTCGATAAACTGGTGGTCCTGGCCGACCGCCAGCGACTGCGCATCGGCCAGTGCCATCTGAAACTTGCTTGTCAGTTTGTCCATTCGCATCGCGAACCTCTTGGCCGGAAAACCGGCGTATTCAATTGTTTCCTTTAAATTGCGGCGCTGCCAGTGTTTTCAAGTGCTCTGAGAGCGACAAAGCTGACCATGCGGCGATTGTCGAAGTCCCGCCGATACGAGAAAAAGCGCCGCGAGTCGGCATAAGTACACCAGCAGCCGCCATAAACCGCCGTAACGCCACTTGCCTGCAGTCGGCGGCGCGCCAGCTCATACAGGTCGGCCTGCCAGCGAGCCCGATCATTGGCGTAAAAACACGCGGCCGCCTCCGGATCCTGGGCCAGGAAGGCGTCCC
Source organism: uncultured Gammaproteobacteria bacterium (assembly GCA_963807845.1). GTDB lineage: Bacteria > Pseudomonadota > Gammaproteobacteria > Steroidobacterales > Woeseiaceae > UBA1847. Next base: position 93,880 of record CAWEDS010000026.1, on the reverse strand, counting down.
GGACGTCATCGCCCACCTCGAACGCAGGCTGCGAAATCGCCGGCCCCATCCACACCAGCAGATCGCCGGGTGGACGGGTCATGCTGGCCACCGTCGCTTCGATAACGCCGGCCACCAGGCCGCGCCAGCCCGCGTGTGCCGCGGCAATTTCAGTACCGTCGGTGGCGCAAAATAGCAGCGGCAGGCAATCCGCGGTGCGCACGGCGCAGACATCGCCCGGCGTACGTCCGACGAGCGCATCCGCCTCCGGCGGCGTGTCGTAGCGGCCGACTGGCACGACCGCGGCGCCATGCACCTGCGTCAGCCAGCAGGGCGCGCCGGGCAGTTCCAGCTGCTCGATATCGCCGCCGCGCAGCGTTGTACCGGCGAGGATATTCGTCGGGGCCGGCCATTCTGCGGGAATCCAGAGCGCAGTCATTGCCGCGCCGCGTCAGCGCGCAGGACGTCGATGAGCGCCTCGAAATCGGCCGGCGGCGGCACCTCGACGGCGATGTCCTGGCCGGTCGAGGGATGCAGGAATGACAGCCGGGTTGCATGCAGCGCCTGGCGCTTGAAGCGTCGCAGGGTAGCGATCAGTTCCTCCGATGCACCGCGGGGTAGCCCGAGCCGGCCGCCGTAGGTCGGGTCGCCGAGCAGCGCGTGACGGCGATGCGCAAAGTGCACCCGAATCTGGTGCGTGCGACCGGTATCCAGTTTGACGCTCACGTAGGTGTGCCCGCGGAATCGCTCGATCACCGTGAAATGCGTTACGGCGGGCTTGCCGCTTTGCTGAATACTCATGCGCTTGCGATCGACCGGGTGTCTTGCGATCGGTTCGTCAATCGTGCCGCCGCCGGTCAGTACGCCGTTGCAGACCGCAAGATAGCTCCGCGCTATCTCCCGGTCCGCCAGCAGGCGCACCAGCGCCGTGTGCGACTTCACGGTTTTCGCAACGAGCAAGCAGGCCGCTCGTGTCCTTGTCAATGCGGTGAATGATGCCGGCTCGCGGCACCTGCTCGAGCGACGGCGCGTGGTGCAGCAGGCCATTCATCAGCGTGCCGGCCGGGTTGCCGGCGCCCGGATGAACGACGAGACCGGCCGGCTTGTTGATGACCAGGAGATGCTCGTCCTCGAACGCAATATTCAGCGCGATCGGCTTCCGGCTCGGCACGCACACTCGCCTCCGCAAGCGGCCGCAGGCACACGACCTCGCCGCCGGCGACCGCATCACGCGGCCGCCGCGGTCCGCCGTCCAGGGTAATCGCGCCCGCCAGCAGCCATTCCTTCAAGCGGCTGCGCGAATACTCCGGAAACATCTTCGCCAGCGCCTGGTCCAAACGCAGTCCGGCAAGTTCGTCGGGAATGGGCCTTGTCTGCTGGGTTTCGCTCATGGAATGGCTTTGGTTTGCGGTATACTCGCCGGCCCGGGAGGTCCCGGGTCGACGCGATACACGTGGGAACTATGCAAAGTATGCTACTTAATTCAGCAATCATGAAGCGGGCCTTTGCGGTCCTGATCGTTCTGCTCGGCATGGCCCTCGCCTCCTGCGCCAGCAACGACGAGCAACAAACGGAAATTCAGAACATTACCGAAGCCTATGAAAAGGCGCAGGAGTCCATAGCCCGCAACAATTACCGTCGTGGCATCCAGATCTTCGAGGCCATCCAGGCGCGTTACCCGTTCTCGGACTTATCGCGCCAGATCCAGCTGGAACTCATGTACGCCTACTACAAGAGTGGCCAGAAAGAGCAGGCGATCGAGGCAGCCGAGACCTTCATGCGCGAAAATCCGATTCATCCGCGCGTCGATTACGCGCTCTACATCCAGGGACTGTGCAACTTCGAAGACGATCCGGGCATCCTGGAACGCTGGTTTCAGAGGGACACAAGCAACCGCCCGCCGAAAGACATCGAGCGTGCCTACTCGTCTTTTCGCCGTCTTGTCGAACGTTTTCCCGCCAGTGAGTACGCGCCGGATGCCGAGCAGCGCATGCTGTACATCAAGAATCGGCTGGCCGAGTACGAGAATCACGTGGCCGACTACTACCTGCGTCGCGGCGCCTATGTTGCCGCGCTAAACCGTGCCAAGGCCGCGCTGGAGCAGTTCAACGGTGCACGTGGAAACGCGAGATCGCTGGAGATTATGGCGGCAGCCTACGAGAAACTCGGCATGGCGGAACTCGCGGCTGACACGCGCCGCGTGCTGCAGGAAAATTTTCCGAACGACAGTTGATCGCGGCCGGCAGTCGTCTGCTGGCGATTGCATTAACGCATCGGAGAGCAGCCGCCTCGCGCCAACGGTTGCTGCCAGTCCAAACGCCGGCTACGCCGGGAACCTGTAGCCCGAGGTGATCGGGTAGCGCCAGTCGCGGCCGAACGCCCGCCGACTGATACGGACGCCGGGCGGTGCCTGGCGGCGTTTGTATTCGTTGCGCTTGACCATTTCGAGCACGCGCAGCACCGTCGCCCTGTCAAATCCGCGCGCCGTAATTTCCTCAACCGACAGATCCTCCTCGATGAATGCTTCGAGAATCGGGATCGAGTACGTCATAGTCCGGCAGCGAATCGCTGTCTTTCTGATCCGGCCGCAGTTCGGCGGACGGCGGCCGCGTAATGACGCGCTCCGGAATCACCTTGCCAAGCGTATTTCGATAGCGCGCCAGGCGATACACCAGCGTCTTGCTGCAATCCTTGATCGGCGCAAAGCCGCCTGCCATGTCGCCGTACAGCGTGGCGTAGCCGACCGCCATTTCGCTCTTGTTGCCGGTCGTCAGCAGCATGCGGCCGGTCTTGTTCGAGATGCGCCATCAGCAGCAGACCGCGGCAGCGTGCCTGGATATTTTCCTCGGTTACGTCCTCGTCCCTGTCGCCAAGCACCGGCTGCAGTTGGCCAATGATCGCGTCATAAATCGGTTCGATCGGGATTACGTCATAGCCGACATTGAGCGTCGCCGCCTGCTCTGCTGCGTCCTCCTGGCTCATCGTCGATGTGTAGCGGAACGGCATCATTACGGCCCTGACGCGATCTGCGCCGATCGCATCGCAGGCAATCGCGGTCACCAGCGCCGAATCAATGCCGCCGGATAAACCGATAACGACGCCCGGAAAGCCGTGCTTCGTGACGTAATCGCGTGTCCCGGTGACCAGCGCCCGGTAAACGCTGTCCTCGGTTGGCAGCGGTTCGGTGCAACTCCCCGTTTGCGGCACCACGCCCGATGCCGTCGCAAGCAGAGGCACCGTATGCAGGCCCTCGTCGAACGGTGGCGCCCGAAACCGTACCTGACGCTCGGCGTCCATCGCAAACGAGCCGCCGTCGAAGACGAGTTCGTCCTGGCCACCGACCATGTTGACGTACAAGACCGGAACGCCGATCTCGGAAATTCGCGCAGCGACCGTTTTCTCGCGCCGCCCTTGCGCGCCCAGCTCGTAGGGCGAGCCATTGATCGCAATGATGCATTCAGCACCTGCGCTGCGGCTGCGGGCCATCGGTGCCGGCTGCCAGATGTCCTCGCAAATCGTCATGCCGATACGAACGCCGTTGATCTTGAATACGGCCGGCTCTTTGCCCGCCTTGAAATAACGTTCTTCGTCGAACACGCTGTAGTTTGGCAGCAACTGCTTTCGGTAGTGACTGACAACGTGTCCATCGAGAAGCACGGCGCAACTGTTGTAGATTTTCCCTTCGTCGTACTCCGGGAAGCCGATGAGCATCGCGATGCCGAAGACCTGGTCGCGAATCTCCGCCACTGCTCGCTCGACGCTGTGGCGCAGGCCGGCTGTGAAACAACAGATCCTCTGGCGGGTAGCCGCAGACGCTGAGTTCCGGAAACGCGACCAGGTCCGCATCGTGTTCTTCGCGGGCGCGGATCGCATAGTCGATGATCTTCGCGGTATTGCCAGTAACGTCGCCGACGGCAAGGTCGACTTGTGCAAGCGCCACTTTGACCGTGTTATTCATTGCTACTCTGCCACGCCAGAATGAACAGGACCGACCGGCACCCATCCATGACGGTCGAGGGAACGTCAGCCGGCAATGATTTCCTGCATGCGGGTCCCGAGCTCCGCCGGCGAACGAACCGTTGCAACACCGGCCGCATCCAGCGCCTTGAACTTGTCCTCGGCCGTACCCTTGCCACCGGCAATGATCGCACCGGCATGACCCATGCGCTTGCCCGGCGGCGCTGTTACGCCGGCGATATAGGCCACCACCGGCTTGCTGACATTGCTCTTGATGAATTCGGCTGCCGCCTCTTCGTCGGTGCCGCCGATTTCGCCGACCATGATGATGCCGTCGGTTGCCGGGTCTGCTTCGAACAGTTCGCAGGCAATCGATGAAGTCCATGCCGCGAACCGGGTCACCACCGATACCGATGCACGTCGTTTGCCCGAGGCCTATGGTCGTCGTCTGATAGACGGCCTCGTAGGTCAGGGTTCCCGAGCGCGATACGACGCCGATGCGGCCAGGCTTGTGAATAAAACCCGGCATGATGCCGATCTTGCATTCGCCCGGCGTTATGATGCCGGGGCAATTCGGGCCGATCAGCCGACAATCGTTATCGCGCAGCGCCGACTTGACCTTCACCATGTCATTGACGGGAATACCCTCGGTTATGCAGACGATCAGCCGGATGCCGGCATCCGCTGCTTCAAGGATCGCGTCCGCCGCAAACGGCGGTGGCACGTAGATCATGCTGACATCGGCGTGAGTCTCGTCAACGGCATCGCGGACGGTATTGAAAACCGGCACGCCGAGGTGCTCCTGACCACCGCGTCCCGGTGTCACACCGGCAACGACCTGCGTGCCGTATTCAATGCACTGCTCAGTGTGAAACGATCCCTGGTTACCGGTGATGCCCTGGCAGAGAATTTTGCTCTTTTTGTTAACAAGAATGCTCATTTATAGTCCTCGTCAGGCTGCTGCAGCAACAGCTTTCTTGGCTGCGTCTGTCAGGTCTTCTGCCGCGATAATGTCCAGCCCGCTTTCGCCGAGGCGCGCACGTCCCTGCTCTACATTGGTGCCTTCAAGGCGCACGACCACCGGCACGCTGACACCCATTTCCTTGACCGCGCTGATGATCCCCTCGGCGATATCATCGCAACGCACGATGCCGCCAAATATATTCACCAGGATGGCCGCGACCCGGTCATTGGAAAGAATAAGCTTGAAAGCCTCGGCCACGCGCTCAGGCGTCGCTCCTCCGCCCACGTCAAGGAAGTTGGCGGGGTCGCCGCCGTGCAGCTTGATAAGGTCCATCGTTGCCATGGCGAGCCCCGCCCCGTTCACCATGCACGCGATATTGCCCTCCAGCGAGACGTAGTTCAGATCGTGTTCGGCGGCATCGCGTTCCGCCTCATCTTCCTGCGTCATATCGCGAAGCGCCGCGATCTCCGGCTGGCGATACAGCGCACTGCCGTCAATATTGATCTTGCCATCCAGTGCCATGATGTCGCCGGCCTTGGTAGTGATCAACGGATTAACCTCAATAAGGCTCGCGTCTGAATCCAGGTACAGCCGATACAGTCGCTTGATCAGATCGCCGAACTGGCGCATCTGCTTCTTGTCGAGCTCCAGCCCGAAAGCGAGCTGCCGCGCCTGGTAATCCTGCAAACCGGCATCCGGAGCCACGGCAACGGAGAAAATTTTCTCCGGCGTCTCCTCGGCTACCTTTTCGATATCCATGCCGCCGGCTGCCGATGCGATAAACGAAATGCGGCTGACTTCGCGGTCGACCAGCATGCTGAGATACAGCTCGCGATCGATATCGGAGCCTTCCTCGACGTACACGACGTTGACGGGCAGGCCCTCCGGGCCCGACTGGTGAGTTACCAGTTGCCTGCCGAGCATGCCCTCCGCGTGGCTCGTGACCTCGTCCAGCGTGCGCGACAGCTTGACGCCGCCCGCCTTGCCGCGTCCGCCCGCGTGCACCTGCGCTTTGACCACCCAGAGTTCGCCGCCGAGTTCTTCAGCCGCCTTGACTGCAGCGGCGGCGGAGTTCGCCGCTATGCCGCGAGGCACGGGAATGCCGTAATCGGCAAACAGTTGTTTCGATTGATATTCGTGGAGGTTCATCGCGGTTTTTTATCGTCCAGTCGTGGGCCGTCGGGCAGGCAGGAGGGAGAGGATTGCAAGGCTTGCGTAGAAGTCATTGTATTTTGTAGGTTTGCGGGACCCATGTCCATATTCGGTCTACAATCGGCGAAACAAGCGCTTGAGGGTTTCAACAACACACGGGGCCGGGATGCGGTTTTTGAGCGGAATACAGATTAACGATAGCCCGGCCACCAGATGAAAGAGGCACGGAGCGCTTCTCTGCTGCGGCAGATCCTGGGCGGTTCCGCCGCGGCGCAGCAGGCACGAGGCTTCGACGAACCGGAACTCACGTGGCGAGTGCTCGTCACGCTCAACGCGTTTCGGCTCCTCATTGCGGTGGCGCTGCTGGTTTTGTTTCTTGCCGGCGGGGAACCGCGGATTTTCGGTGACAGCTACCCGACGCTGTTCGCTGCAACCGCTGCCGGCTACCTGGTGTTTGCGGCATTGTCGGTGGTATTGCTGCGCCAACGCTGGGCGCCCGTTGGCGTTGTCGGCCCCACCCAGCTACTCGCCGACATCGTTGCCGTTGTCTTGCTCATGCACGCCAGCGGCGGCATCGAGAGCGGTCTCGGCGGTTTGCTCATCGTCTTTCTCGGCGCGGGCAGCCTTGCCCTGCCACTGCAGTACCCGGTGGTGCTGGCAGCCATCGCCACCTTTGCGGTGCTGGGCCAACAGGTCTTTGCCAATCTCAGCGATCCGACACTGGGAAGCAACTTTCCGGCGGCCGGCATCCTCGGTGGGGTCATCTTCGCGATGGCGCTGGCGGCGCAGCCACTGGCGCGACGCATACAGGCCAGCGAAGCGCTGGCGCGCAAATTCGGCATCGACCTCAAAAACATCTCCGAACTCAACGAGTACATCGTGCAGCACCTTCGCGAGAGCATCCTGGTGATCGATGCGGACGACACCGTACGGCTGATCAACAGCTCCGCCACCCAGCTGCTCGGCGCGAAGATGCCGTTGCCCGGCACACCCCTCTACGCGGCCTCGAGTTCGCTCGGCGACTACGTCAGGCTGTGGCGGCAGGACACCTCGCTGACGTCGCACCCCGAATTCGCGCTCGCCGCGGAAGGCAACGACGTTCGCGTCACCGCGCACCTCGCGCCGCTCGGCAAGGACGACCAGCGAGCCGGGCCGATACTGATTTTTCTCGAAGACGTCAGCATCATGAACGCGCGAGTGCAGCAATCGAAGCTGGCGTCCCTGGGGCGCCTCAGTGCCAGTATCGCCCACGAAATTCGCAATCCGGTGGGCGCCATGAGCCATGCCGCACAGCTGTTGCGCGAATCGCCGATCCTCACACCGGATGACAGGCGCCTGACCGATATCATTCAGTCCCATTCGGAGCGCGTCAGCCATATCATTGACAATGTGCTGCAGCTTTCGCGTCGCGAGTCCAGTCAACCCTCGCGGGTATTGCTGAAAACCTGGCTCAAGACTTTGCCGAAGAATTCACAACCACACTCGAGCTGCAGGAAGGCGAGGTCTCGGTCTCGGACATTGCTGAAGACATCGAAGTTCGAATGGACCCGAGCCACCTGCGCCAGGTGCTGTGGAACCTTTGCGACAACGCCGTCAAGTACGCCAGTGAAACCGGCGGTATTCTCGTGGAGATTCGCGCCGGCCGAATACGCGGACAGGGGCGCCCCTATATTGAAGTGCGCGACAGCGGGCTCGGCATTGAAGCCGCGACGGCCGAGAAAATATTCGAGCCGTTCTTTACCGCGCGATCCGGCGGCACCGGCCTCGGCCTTTATATATCCCGCGAGCTCTGCGAGTTGAACCGGGCAACATTGCTGCATCTTGACCGGCCGGGCGGCGGCAGTATCTTTCGCATAGTATTTGAGGACCCGGACCGCTGGGACCAACAGGACGAGCCATGAAGCAGCCGCTGGCACTGGTAATCGATGACGAACCTGACATCTGTGAGTTGCTGTCGCTCACCTTGCGTCGCATGGACATCGCCACCGAGACAGCAGCGGATGTGGGCACCGCGAAACGGCTTCTGGGTAAACACCGATTCGACGTCTGCCTGACGGACATGCGCCTGCCGGACGGCGACGGGCTCGAACTGGTCGAATGGATGCAGAGCCATGCCAGCGGTGTGCCGGTCGCGGTGATCACCGCGCACGGCAACGTTGAGACGGCTGTGCAGGCACTGAAACTCGGCGCGTTCGACTTTATTTCGAAGCCACTGGACCTCGGCAACCTCAGGAAGATTGTCAGCAACGCGCTGCGGGTGAAGGCGGGAGAGCCGGACGGTGGCTCCAAACTGCTTGGCGATTCGCCGCGCATGCAGGAACTGCGCGAGATGATCGACAAGGTGTCGCGTTCCCAGGCGCCGGTGCATATCTCCGGCGAGTCCGGCACCGGTAAGGAACTTGTCGCCCGGCTGATCCACGAGAGCGGGCCGCGAGCCAGCGGGCCCTTTATCGCGGTCAACTGCGGTGCGGTGCCGGCCGAACTCATGGAAAGCGAGTTTTTCGGGCATCGCAAAGGCAGCTTCACGGGCGCTATCAGCGACAAGGTCGGGCTTTTGCAGGCCGCCGACAACGGCACCCTGTTTCTCGACGAGATCGCGGATCTGCCGCTGCCGATGCAGGTCAAGCTGCTGCGCGTTATCCAGGAGAAGAAGGTCCGCCCGGTCGGTGCCGCAGAGGAAGACACCGTCGACGTCCGCATTCTTTCGGCAACCCACAAAAACCTTGCAGCAGATGGTAGCGGCTGATGAGTTTCGCGAAGACCTCTTCTATCGAATCAACGTCATCGAGCTGCATGTGCCCGCACTGCGCGAGCGCGGCGATGACGTGCTGCAACTGGCCGGGTACATTTTAGAGCGCCTCGACGCCGCCGTAGCGCTCGACGACAGCGCGCAGAGCACGCTTTTGAGCTATGCGTTCCCTGGCAACGTCCGTGAGCTCGAAAACATGCTCGAACGGGCCGTGACCCTGTGCGGCAGCGGTACCCTCTCGGCAGCCGACCTGCGGCTGCAGCCCGGGCCCAACACCGTGGATGACACGACGACCGAGCCAGGCGGCAAACTCGGTGACCAGGTCGACGACATTCAGCGCCAGGCCATTGTCGAGGCCCTGGAAAAAACGCGCTACAACAAGACGGCCGCGGCCAAGCTGCTGGGCCTGACCTTCCGGCAGCTGCGCTATCGCATCAAGAAACTGGGCATTGAGTGACACTTTTTGTCACTTAGTGACAAACAGTGGCGCCGCAATGGTCGTTTTTGTCGCCAGCGACGCCATTCCAGGCACCGCATGACGCTCGAATTCTTCGGCTATATCCATTTAAAAATCAATATCTTATGTGAGTTCGTCAAAAAGTTGGCACAGAGCTTGCTTTATCTCTGGTACAGGCGATGTCGCCGTTAACTTTTTTTAACGAACTATTCTGGTTCATGGAGAACGACAGATGAAGAAGCAACAAGGTTTTACACTTATCGAACTCATGATCGTAGTCGCGATCATTGGTATTTTGGCGGCAATCGCTATTCCTGCTTACCAGGACTACACGATTCGCGCGCAGGTTTCTGAAGGCCTGAACCTCTCTGGCGGCGCCAAGGCAGCCGTTACCGAGTTCACGATGGACACCGGTGACTTCCCGGACACCAACGCAGACGCCGGCCTTTCAGACGACACTGACATCAAGGGCAAGTACACCACGAAGGTTACTGTTGGCACGAATGGTGTCGTAACGGCAACGTTCGGCGGTTCCGCGCACAAGCTGATCGCAGACCAAGACGCTGACGCTGACGCCGGGCACCAACGCCGGTAGCGTTGAGTGGGCTTGCACCAGCGCGCTCGCTGACAAGCACCTTCCTGCTGCTTGCCGATAATCTACGATATCTACGATAATCTACACCTGCCAGAGCTTCAGCTTTTGTAGTACGTAGGAAAAAGCCCCGGCACGCCGGGGCTTTTTTTTCAGTTTTTTTACAGCACGTGACGTGCCTCACAATAGTCGAACCGCGTCCTGCAAATCAGGTCGATTCGCAGGAAAGTGCGTTACACTTTCGACGCCTGAGGTTCGCAAGGGTCACTACATGAAAATGAACACGAAAGGATTCACGCTCATTGAATTGATGATCGTCGTCGCAATCATTGGCATCCTTGCATCGCTTGCCATGGCGGCCTACCAGACGTACTCCGTCCGGGCGCAGGTTGCAGAGGGCCTCAATATGGCTGCGGCCGCCAAAACGCCCATCGTCGATGCCTTCCTGCAAAGCGGCCAGCCTCCGGCCGACCGTTCCGAGGCCGGCATGAGTCCGACCGCGACGGATACCAAGGGCAAGTATGTTGCGAGCGTCAGTATCGTAAACGGCCGAATTGACGTTACCTTCGGCAACGACGCACACGCCGAGATTACCGGTCGCACCATGTCGTTCACGCCGTACACCTCCGGTACCAACAGCATCCTCTGGCGCTGCGGCGACGCTCTGGCGCCTGCCGGTGCACCGATCAGCGGCGGCAGTATCACCAGTGTGCACCTCGCCTCAGGGGTCGCGGTGCGCTATCTGCCGGCGGCCTGCAGGCCCTGATCGGAGCACTTTGCCATGCTCGGCGGCCCGCGAATCGCCTATTTTGGGGGTTTTACTTAATCAAATTCTGTAACTGTGAACCCGGGCACAAAATCCAGTTGAATCGAGGACTTGTATCAGTGAGACTGTGACGCTGGAAGTAAGCGCACGACACACCAAACTTATGGCAGCAACAGCATCTCAATCCAATCTCGCGGGCCTTCCCCGACGGCTTGTTCAAGACGGCATCATTGCCGAAGAGCAGCTATTGGATGCGACTGAAGCGGCCAAGAAGGAACAGCCTGCCGCTGATTGCCTACCTGGTCAAGGCGGAACTGGCAAACGCCAGGGCTATCGCGGTCGCAGCCTCCCACGAATTTGGCGTACCGCTGCTCGACCTCGAGTCAATCGAAATCGACCTCGACGTTGTGCGGGCCGTCGACCAGAAGCTCATCAGCAAGCACCGGGTACTGCCGTTGGTAAAGCGCGGCCAACGCCTCTTCCTTGGCATTGCCGACCCGACCAACCTGCAGGCGATCGACGACATCAAGTTTGCCACGAGCCTGCGTATTGATCCGGTCGTCGTCGAACAGGACAAGCTGGACGAACGCATCACCAAGGCGATCGACGCCGTCGATACGAGCATGTCGGCGCTCGACGACGACGACTTCGATCTCGAAAACCTCGATGTTGGTGACGCCGATGACCAACGCGAAGAAGATGCACGCGACGAGGTTGAAGACGCGCCGGTGGTTCGCTTCGTCAACAAAGTGTTGCTCGATGCAATCAAACGCGGAGCATCGGACGTTCATTTCGAACCCTACGAAAAAATCTTCCGCGTCAGGACACGTCTTGACGGCGTGCTCTCCGAAGTAGCGCAACCGCCAGTGGTGCTTGCCAACAAGGTCTGCGCACGTTTGAAGGTGATGTCGCGAATGGATATCGCCGAACGCCGTGTTCCGCAGGACGGCCGCATCAAGATGCGCCTGTCCAAGAACCGCGCTATCGACTTCCGAGTCAATACCTGCCCGACCTTGTTTGGCGAGAAAATCGTGCTGCGTATTCTCGACCCATCGAGCGCCAAGCTCGGCATCGAGTCGCTCGGCTACGAAGACGAGCAGCGCGCCATGTACGAGAGGCATCTCGCCAAACCCTACGGAATGATTCTCGTCACCGGCCCGACAGGCTCGGGTAAGACGGTGTCCCTCTACACGGGCCTCAATCTTCTTAACACGGTCGATCGCAATATCTCGACCGCGGAAGACCCGGCGGAAATCAACCTGCCCGGAATCAACCAGGTTAACGTCAATCCGAAAGTGGGCCTGACGTTTGCCTCTGCCCTCAAGGCCTTTCTGCGCCAGGATCCGGACGTCATCATGGTCGGTGAGATTCGTGACCTCGAAACGGCCGAGATTGCCATCAAGGCCGCGCAGACAGGTCACCTGGTGTTGTCGACACTGCACACCAACGACGCGCCGAAGACCCTGACGCGCCTGGTCGATATGGGCGTCAAGCCGTACGCCATCGCGACCTCCGTCAGCCTGATCATTGCGCAGCGCCTGGCGCGACGCCTGTGCGGCAACTGCAAGGAAGTGCGCGACATTCCGAAGGAAGCGCTTGAGAAAGAAGGTTTCACGGCCGAGGAGATCGAAGCAGGACTCTCGATTTTCGGCCCGAAAGGCTGCAAGCAATGCAATGACGGTTACAAAGGCCGCCTCGGTATCTTCCAGGTCATGGAAGTAACGGAGACCATGGGCCGCATCATCATGGAAGGCGGCAACGCCATGCAGATCGCGGATCAGGCGGCCAAAGAAGGCGTGCTCGACCTGAGACAGGCCGGGTTGAACAAAGTCAAGGAAGGGCTTACCAGCCTTGAAGAAATCAACCGGGTTACAATCGAATAGAATCCAATCGGACTATCGGACGGGATAGATGGCTGAAACAGCACTAATTAGCACTCCCTTCCTTTGGGAAGGCACCGACAAGAACGGCAAGAAAATCAAGGGCAAGAGCCTCGCCAATGATGAGGCCGCGGTGCGTGCCGACCTGCGCCGCCAGGGTGTCGTGCCCACGCGCATCCGCAAACAGCGTAAGCGGCCTTTCTCTGGCGGCGGCAAGATCGAGACCGCCGATATTGCGATTTTCAGCCGCCAGCTCGCGACCATGCTGTCGGCCGGCATTCCGCTGGTGCAGGCGTTCGAAATTGTCGGCACCGGGCACGAAAACGCCGCGATGCAGAAACTGATCCTGACAATCAAGGGCGACGTAGAAGGCGGTAGCGCACTTGCCGAAGCCCTCGCCAAACAGCCGCTCTACTTCGACGACCTTTTTGTCAACCTGGTCGAAGCCGGCGAACAGGCCGGCGCGCTGGAAACCCTGCTCGACAAGATTGCCACGTACAAGGAAAAGACCGAGGCAATCAAGAAGAAGATCAAGAAAGCGCTGACCTATCCGGCCGCGGTGTTGGTGGTCGCGTTCATCGTCACGACGATCTTGCTGATCTTCGTCATCCCATCGTTCGAAGACCTGTTCCAGGGCTTCGGTGCGGACCTGCCATCCTTCACGCGCATGGTTATCGATCTGTCGGCCTTTGTGCGCTCGAAAGGCATATTGCTCGCCCTCGCTATGGGCGCCGCGGTTGCTGCATTCCTGTACTTCAAGAAGCGCTCGCGGCCGTTCCGGCATTTTCTTGATCGCATGATGCTGAAGACGCCGGTTATCGGGCCGATTCTGCAAAAAGCCTCCATCGCTCGTTACGCGCGCACGCTGTCCACGATGTTTGCGGCAGGTGTACCGCTTGTCGAGGCGCTCGAATCCGTCGCCGGCGCGACTGGCAATATCGTTTATGAATTGGGCGTTCTCCAGATGCGCGACGAGGTTTCCACCGGCCAACGGCTCGCGCAGTCCATGGAGAACACCGACCTGTTCCCGAACATGGTCATCCAGATGGTCGCGGTCGGCGAAGAATCCGGCTCTCTTGACGCGATGTCGGCCAAAGTCGCCGACTTCTACGAGGAAGACGTCGACAACGCGGTAGACAATCTCTCAAGTCTGCTCGAGCCATTGATCATGGGTATCCTCGGCATCCTGGTCGGCGGCCTGGTTGTCGCGATGTACCTGCCGATCTTCAAGCTGGGTGCCGTGGTCTAGACGTACCGGCCTGTTTGCAAAAAGCGGCGCTCGGAGGACACTCCGGTCGCCGTTTTTTTTCGCCTGACGGCGTAATCGACGGAGATACAGCATGCTAGACCTGTTTGCTCAGTCAACTTGGGCGTTTGTTGCGGTCGTCTTCGCCTTCGCGCTGGTCATCGGCAGCTTCCTGAATGTGGTCATCTATCGTCTGCCGATCATGATGGAACGAGAATGGCGCGAGCAATGCGAGGAACTCGAGAAGACGCCGCCCGGACAGGCGATGCCGACAGGCCGATTCGATCTGGTCGTGCCGCGATCCCGCTGCCCCGCCTGCGGCGAGATGGTCCGTGCGTGGCAAAACATTCCTGTTATCAGTTACCTGCTGCTTGGCGGCCAGTGCGCCAACTGCAAGGCTCTCAATCACTGCGCGCTACCCGGTCGTCGAGACTCCTGACCGCATTGCTCGCGGCGCTGTGTGCCTGGCGATTCGGCCTCGGCTGGGAGGCCGTCATGGCGATTGTCATGACGCTCGCACTGGTGCCGGTCAGCGTCATCGATCTCGATACCCAGCTCATTCCTGACTCTATCGTGCTGCCACTGATGTGGCTCGGGCTGGCCATGAGCCTTTTCCATCCGGTCGCCGGCAGTGACGTGCTGTTTATCGCGCCAAAAGACGCGATCGTCGGTGCGATGGCGGGCTACCTCAGCCTCTGGAGCGTCTACCAGCTGTTCAAGCTCGTTACCGGCAAGGAGGGCATGGGCTACGGCGATTTCAAGCTGCTCGCTGCCCTCGGTGCCTGGCTTGGCTGGCAACAGCTGCCCATGATCATCCTCATGTCAGCGGTCGTGGGCGCCGTCGTGGGCATCGGCCTCATGGTATTCAGGCGCCATGAGAGAAGCGTACCGATGCCCTTCGGCCCGTACCTGGCCGGCGCCGGCTGGATAACCATGCTCTGGGGCGAGACGATCAAGAACAGCTATCTCGACCTGATGTTCTAAAGTGACTGTCGGAACCCGAAACCAGCCTCTCAAGATCGGCCTCACGGGCGGCATTGCGAGCGGCAAGTCGACCGTTGCAACCATGTTCGCCGAACTCGGCATTACGGTCATCGACACAGACGTCATCGCGCGCGAGCTCGTTGTGCCCGGTGAACCGGCGCTGCGAAGAGATTCGCGAGCGCTTTGGCCAACAGCTTGTGGATGCGTCGGGGCACCTGGATCGTGCCGCCCTGCGCAAGCGTGTGTTCGCCGATGAGCAGGCGCGCCTCGACCTCGAAGCGATCCTGCATCCGAGGATCGGGGAGGAAACGCGACGGCAGGCCGAAGCCGCCACCGGCCCTTATGTGGTCATCGTGGTACCGCTGCTCGTCGGTTCGCCGCTTGCCCACTACGTCGATCGCATCGTCGTCGTCGACTGCGATGAAGAACTGCAGTTGCAGAGGCTGCTCGCGCGCGACGCCGAAACCGTCGAACAGGCGCGGCGAATCCTGGCCGCGCAGGCCAGCCGGGAGACACGGCTCGCCATTGCGGACGACGTTATCAGCAACGATCAGGGCCTTCAGGAAACGCGACGCCAGGTGCGCGACCTGGATCAACGCCTGCGACGGCGAAGTAGCGGCAGCGTAAGCGACGGTTTACTCCTGCTGTTCCCGGCGCTCCACTTCGCCTGACGCGGACTGCAGCTCGCTCCGGACCGCCGCCTGGAACGCCCGGATATCACTCTCACGGACCTTGCCAGACTCAAGCTGCCCCGCTGGAGCAGGAGCAAGACCTGACAAGGCCAGGTCGGAAAAATACAGGGCCTCATCGAAGTATCGATTCGTCGCAAGATACGCGGCCATTGCCATCGCTTTCTCGGCACCGGGCTCTGCGCGCAAGGATGCCTCGAAAGCCTCGACAGCCTGTTGCGGCTCGCCCCGCTGCACGTCGACAAGTCCCACGAAGTAGCGGAGGTGTGAATAACTCAATGACCGGGGGTTCGAGTTTTCTTTCACTGCCAGCATGCCGCTTAGCATTGAGCGGAGGGCCGTTAACGGCACGGCTGGGCAAAGTTGCTCGAGCAAACGCGTCGATCAACGCCGTATACGACTTGATCGAACGCGTATCGTAGATGGCCGTCGACAATGACGCCGCGACCCGGTCGAAGTCCTCGAGCGAAAGGATTCCCAGGTTGCACCGCATGACGAGTCGATTGACCTGCAATATCGGGCGGCGGCCGGGTGCGACTTCAATCGCCGTGTCAATGACTGACAACGCCTCCTCGTAGCGCCCTGCGTTGAAAAGCTGGGTCGCGTATTCCGCCTGGGCCCGGGCCGACGTCGGCGCGACACGCGACGAGGCCTCGACCATACTCGAGATAGTCCTCCCAGACGGTCGCCGTGTGCCGGGTAAACCCTGCCAACACGAGCAGCGCGCCCGCTGCTGCGACAAGAAACAGTGGGCGGCGGACCGTCCGCTGCAGCCAGGCAACGGGCGGCAGGAACAGCAAAGCGGCAGCAAGGTAGTTGCGATGCTCGAAGTAGAGCTCCAGGTTCAGGACCGTCGATTCCAGCAGGTGGCTGCCGAAAAAGAACAATACGGCCAGTGAGAACAACGGCCAGCGTCGCCGCTGGACAACGGCCGCAACGATAATCGAGGCCAGCAGCAGTGTGCAGAGTGCCGTCGTGAGCGGCGTGAAAAATCCGGCTGACTTGGTGAAGTCGTCCTGGAAGACACCGCTGGTAAAAGGAGCCGGCACGAACCAGTGACGTAAATAATCGACAAGCACGCGTGGCTGCGTGAGAACACGCTCATAAGCGCTGAAGTCTCGCGGCGGCAGGACGTCGAAAAACTCGGCTGCCGTTAGCTTTGAAACAAGGAACACAGCGACGACTAACGAAGGCAAGACGACAAAGACGAACATCCAGTATCGGTTCAGGGTTGCGAGCCTTTGGCCCTGGCTTGCGATGACGGTAATCTCAAGGACACCGATCAGTACGGGAAGCAGAATGCCGTTTTCCTTGCAAAGTGTGGCAAGCAACGTGAACAGGCCGACCGACCCGCTCATGATCAGGTAGGCCTTCAGGGGCTGCCGATGCAGGAATGAGCGGCCATACAAATGCAATAGCAGACCTGCAAATACAAACAGCGTGGCCAGCTGTGCCATGCGTTGCACACTGTACAGCGTCGTCGAGACAAGAAACGGGTGCAGCAACCAGGCGCCGGTCGATATTAGCGCCACCCAGCGCGCGTCATTTTTTGCGACCTTCAGGCGCCCCAGCAGTTTCGTCGTCAGGATGCCGAGCAGCGCCCCGTTGAGCAGGTGAATCACGAGATTCGTGCGTTTGAACGGCCAGGCATCGGTGGGCCAGTCATTCGCGTCGAGAAGAAAACTGGCCAGGGCCAGCGGTCGGCCAGTGGGCCCCGCGCTGCCGCCGAACACGAACGCCTTGAAGGTGGGCCAGTCGGTGACGCCACCGAACTCCCCCAGCGCCGACAGGGTCGCGAAATCGTCCAGCAGGAAGGGCCCCTTGAGGCCGGGCCAGTACACCATTACGCACAGCACAAACAGGGTGGCCCAGCCGCTGATCATTACCACGCGCAAAAGCCGGTCATTGGAGTTGTCAGGAGCAATAACCACGTTTCGATCGCGCCGGCACCGTCGGATGGCCGTCATTCTAGCCCGACGACGCCGGGGACTTCAGCAAATCGAGGGCTTGTGTGAGGAATCGCCGGAATGCCCCCGTGAGGCGGCCTGCTTGGCCGCTGGCGGCGCGTATTTGCCAGCCAGCATGTGGTAGCGCAGAATAGCCGCATGGCCAAGCCCGCTGGAGAGATTAACGCCCATACCGACGCCGGTGCCGAACACTATGAGCAACCCCTGTCGGAGCGTATGCGAACCTTTCTGCGGCTCGAGTTTCTCTACCAGCAGATGCTCTACAACGGCGAGAAAGATGCCGATTGGGCCACCCGCGCGACCATTTCGTCGCTGCTGGAAATTCTCGCCATCCTCTCGCGCGGCGACGTTCGCAGCGAGGTCCTGAAGGAACTCGACCACCAGCTCGGCGCACTGCAGCGCTTTCAGAGTCAGCCGGGCGTCGACAGCAGTCGCCTCGACTCGCTGGTACAGAACCTGCTCAGCAGCCGCGACCAGATAGGCCAGAGCGGTACCGGATTTCTGCAGCCGATCAAGGACAGCGATTTTCTGAACGCGATCAAGCATCGTAGCGCCATTCCCGGCGGGACCTGCGAGTTCGATCTTCCGGAGTACAATCACTGGCTGCGGCAGCCGATAGAGCGCCGACAACAGGACCTGGCACAGTGGATCGGGTCGATACGACCGATCTGTGATGGCGTCACCGAGTCACTCTGGCTGATCCGCGAAAGCGCCCGGCCCGGAGACCAGGTTGCGGTTGGCGGGATGTATCAGCATACGATGCAAAAAGACGCCAACTGCCGACTGCTGCGCGTCAGCCTGGCGGGTAACAATTCCCTGTTTCCCGAAATCAGTGGTAGCCAGCATCGTTTTACCGTTCGTTTTCTGGAATGGTCAACCGTTGGCAGTCGCGCGGTGCAAACCGCGCGCGACGTGGCTTTTCAATTGTCCATCTGCTGAAGCGCCGCAACAACAGCTTCATCGGCTGGCAACAATTTCGCCGCGCCGAGCTGCGCCTTCTTTACCCAGCGTAGCGCCTGCCCCTCCTGTCCCTCGGGATCGCGGCTCCATTGATCGACGATAAAAAACTCGATGGTGACAATACGATCGTCGTACTCGTGTCGCAGATCCATGAAGGAGCGTGCAGCGTTTACCTCGATACCGAGTTCTTCTGCCAGTTCTCTCGATAGCGCCTGCAGCGGCGACTCGCCGGGCATAATCTTGCCACCTGGAAACTCCCACAGACCATGGAACGGCCCGTCTCCCAGACGCTCGGCGATCAGCACACGCCCCGACGAGTCGCAGAGGATGCCGGCGGCGACGTCAAAGTGATTCACCGGCTCAGGACGCGCTATTCAGTTTGCCGTGACAGTGTTTGAATTTCTTGCCGGAGCCACAGGGGCACAGCTCGTTTCTTCCGACCTTGCGGCCGTCGCGCACAAACGGGAGTGCGGCTGGCGACTGCGGCTGACCCTCTTTGGTTCTGGACTGCGCGGCCAGTGCTGATGCCTCGGCATGTTGGTACTTCATGGCTTCCGCTTCCTGTTTGCGTCTTGCCATTTCTTCCAGGTCGTCCTCGCCCTGAATTCGAATTCGCGACAGGATACTGATGGTGTCGTGCTTGACCTGCTCGAGCATCACGCCGAACATTTCAAAGGCTTCGCGTTTGTATTCCTGCTTCGGATTCTTCTGCGCATACGAGCGCAAGCCGATGCCCTGCCGGAGATGATCCATTGCAGCAAGATGCTCTTTCCAATGATGATCGAGCTGGCGGAGCATGATCTGCTTCTCGACGCGGCGCATGAGTTCCGCGCCGATATCCGCGACCTTTTTCTCATAGGCGCTCATCGCCTCCGCGACGCACCGCTCGCCTATTCCCTCAGCAGTCAGCGTCTTGTCTTCGCTGGCCCAGCGAGAAATATCCGACTTGCAGACCGAAGTCGGATTCGAGCGCCTGGCTGAGGCCGTCCGTATCCCACATTTCATCGAGACTACCGGGCGGAACGTACTGATGCACGGTGATTCCTACGACCTCTTCACGAATAGCCGCCACGGAATCCTCGATCTCTTCGGCCTCCATCAACTCGGCGCGCTGGTGATAAACGACCTTGCGCTGGTCGTTGGCAACATCGTCGTACTCGAGCAGGTTCTTACGAATATCGAAGTTGTGCGATTCGACTTTGCGCTGTGCGCGCTCGATCTGCCGCGTCAACAGGCGACTCTCAATGGCCTCGCCCTCGCGCATACCGGCACGCGACAGCAGGCTCTTTGTGCGCTCCGGATCGCCGAAAATTCGCATCAGCGTATCTTCCATCGACAGATAGAAGCGGCTGGAACCAGGATCGCCCTGGCGACCGGAACGACCGCGCAGCTGGTTGTCGATACGGCGCGACTCGTGGCGCTCCGTGCCGACAATGTGCAAACCACCCGCCTCGACCACTTCCGTGTGCCGGGCCGCCCATTCGGTCCGGACGTCGGCCTCGTCGTCGTTCTTGCCGGCATTGGCAAGATCCGCATCGAGGCTGCCACCGAGCACAATGTCGGTGCCACGGCCTGCCATATTGGTTGCGATGGTGATCGCACCCGGGCGACCCGCGTTCTGCACGATCTGCGCCTCGCGCTCGTGCTGCTTTGCGTTCAGCACTTCGTGTTTGATTTTTTGCTTTTTCAAAAACGAGGACAACAGTTCCGATGCTTCGATCGAGGTGGTGCCGACCAGCACCGGCTGGCCGCGTTCTTTGCAATCGACAATGTCCTCAACGATCGCCTCGTACTTGTCCTTCTCAGTCAGGTACACAAGGTCGGGCTGGTCCTCGCGGACCATCGGCTTGTGCGTCGGAATGACGACCACCTCGAGACCATAGATCTGCTGGAACTCGAAGGCCTCGGTATCGGCTGTCCCGGTCATACCGGAAAGGTTGTTGTACAAGCGGAAATAATTCTGGAACGTGATCGAGGCAACCGTCTGGTTCTCTTGCTTGATCGATACGCCCTCTTTGGCCTCGACGGCCTGGTGCAGGCCGTCGCCCCACCGGCGACCCGGCATCGTGCGGCCGGTGAATTCGTCGACGATGACGACTTCGCCGTCGTTAACGATGTAGTCGACATCGCGTTGATAAATCGCATGCGCCCGCAAGGCGGCGTTGAGGTGGTGCAGCAGCCGTATGTTGGCAGCGTCATACAGGCTTTCGCCTTCGGTCAGCAGGCCCGCCTGTGCCATGAGCGACTCGACCTTCATGTGACCTTCCTCGGTCATATGGGTCTGCTTGGCCTTCTCATCGACGGTGTAATCGCCACGCGAAACAAGGCGACAGGCGACGACCTTGCCGCTGGCATCGACCTGCACCACATCCGCTTCACGCTCCTCGGCTATCCGCACCGCCTCTTCGAGCGACATGGCCGCAGATTCATCCTCGCTGACCGTCGACGGTGACCGCCTTGCCTTGCTGATCTGTCAGCGTTACCCGATTGGCCCCAATATCGAAATTGGTCGGCTCCTCAGATTCCTCGTGCTTCTGCAGCTTCGGTATCAGCTTGTTGATTTTTGCATACAGATCGGTGCTCGACTCCGCCGGGCCAGAAATAATGAGCGGCGTTCGCGCCTCATCGATCAGGATTGAGTCGACTTCATCGACAATGGCGAAATTCAGTTTTCGCTGCACCTTGTCTTCGGTGGCAAACGCGAGATTGTCGCGCAGGTAGTCAAAGCCGAGTTCGTTGTTCGTGGCATACGTGATATCCGCCTCGTACGCCGCCCGCTTTTCTTCCTGGCTCTGGCCGCTTTTCGAAACGCCGACCGTCAGCCCGAGAAATTCGTAGATCGGTCGCATCCAGTCCGCATCGCGTTGCGCCAGGTATTCGTTGACGGTCACGATATGTACGCCGTCGGAGCTGATCGCATTGAGGTAGGCGGGCAAGGTAGACATCAGCGTCTTGCCCTCGCCGGTGCGCATCTCGGCGATATTGCCGTCATGCAAAACCATGCCACCGATGAGCTGCACGTCGAATGGCCGCATCTCAAGGGTTCGTACCGAGGCTTCCCGGGCAACCGCAAACGCTTCGGGCAACAGATCTTCGAGTGTTTCGCCCTCTTTGTGGCGTTGTCTCAATTCTCCGGTTTTGGCTTTCAGGGCGGCATCGTCGAGCGCCTGCATGCCCTCTTCCAAATCATTAATTTTATTGACTATTTTCGAGTATTGGCGCAATAGCCGCTGATTTCGGCTACCGAAAATACTGGTCAGGAACTTGGCCACTCAGGGCTCCCGGGTACGGAAAACAAAGGCCGCTATTCTAAGGCGTCGCGGACCTTAATAGAATGCAAAGAAGGGATTTATGGGCTTATTTCGTGAACTCAAGCGCCACGCCGCATTGACCGGAACGGCGACCCGGATGGAGCGGATTCAGGCGCTCAGTTGGACGATTCGCGAATGAACTTGACCGGGTTAACCCGGCTGCCTTTGTGAAGAACCTCGAAATGCAGGTTGGGTCCGGTCGCGCGACCCGTCTCACCCATGAGGGCGACAACCTGCCCTTTCCTGACCTCGTCACCGACGGCGACCAGGTTCTCCGAGTTGTGTGCATAGCGCGTGGCGTAGCCGTTGCCATGATTGATCTCGACCATGACGCCGTAGCCGTAACGGTCCGCAGACCAGGTCACGACGCCGTCCGCGACCGCCACGATCTCTGCGCCCTGCTTGCCGGCAAAATCGACGCCCGTGTGATTGGCCGGCTTACCGGTGAACGGGTCAGTGCGTTTGCCAAAATACGACGAAATCCAGCCGGAGCCTACCGGACGTCCCTGCGGATACACCCGTTCTTTAAGATTCTGGTTCATCAGAACACTCTCCAGAACGCTGAGCTGCGCTTCACGGCTGTTCAGCTGCTGGCCGAGTGATTGCATCGCACCGACGACTTCGGGGACTGCTACGTTGGAGCCCGCCATCATGGGTTCCTCGGGGCCACCCAATGCCGGGTCAGAATCAAAGTCGAACTCACCGTCGTCGATATTGGCCATATCGGTCAGCCGACGACCGAGGGCATCCAGCCGAATCACGCGGGCATTCATCTGCGCAATGCGAATCGCCAGCGCATCGAGTGTATCTTCACTGCCCTGGCGAATTTCGGTGATGGTGTCGCGCTGTTCTTGCAGTTCGCCGGTGAGCGTCACCAGTTCATTGGAACTCACACCCGAACCCGTTTTCGCCGAGTACCAGTAGCCGCCGCCAAAGCCGACGCTTGTGACAATGCAGAGGATCGCTGCAGCGGTCAGGCCGGCCTTCAATCCCGACAAGCTGAGTTGTCGCGGTTTGCCGAAGCCTTTGCCGAAAATTACAACGTTCATTGATCATGCCCCAAATGCGGTCTGGATGATGGTCGGTTTCTGTTGCAAGCTGCGAGATCGCAGTCAACTGCCCTGCGACTGGTTGTTCGCGTTATTATCAACTTGCTGTACCCGCTCACTTCGGTAGCCCCGCTGCCTTAGGACCAGATCCCTTAGACCGGTGGATTTGCGCCGCCGCTTTTCAACGGTTTTGCCCTTATCGTACACGGCAATATGCATAATGCCGGTTTCTATTACAAGGTTATCATCCTGAACGGTGACCGGCGTCACCCGGAGCATCGAAAATTGGCCGACTACGTCACAGTGAGTTATGGCAACTAAACACCTCGGAAACCTACTAAAATCCAGCAATGACGGGGACTTAGGCGATATCGTCAGGCGCGCCCGGGAGATGGGCGAGCTCACCGAGGTCCTGCTGGGCGCCTTGCCCGAGGATCACGGGCGTTCGATCGTTGCGGCCAACGTGCGGGAGGGCGGCGAGCTGATCGTGATCGCGGCAACCTCCGCCTGGGCGAGCCGGCTGCGCTACGAGGCCGACGCGCTGCTCGCCGCAACCCGGGCGGCCGGCATCGAGGCCAGCACCTGCCGCATCCGCGTCAGCCAGGGCTAGCCGGTCACTGACCCGACGATAGTCGTTCCGTGCGGCGTCAGTCGCCGGTCTCTTCGCTCGCAGTGCGGCCGTCAGCGAACGTGCGTTTGGAGATGTGGTGGACGCGGAGTGTCTCGCGCTCAGGCGTAGGCCGGTGTTGCGTACGAGATCGGCGCTTGCCTCGAATCCTCGAACGTGACTTCTTCGAAACACGATTCGTCCGCGAGCATCGCGCGCAGCAAGCGGTTGTTCAGCTCATGGCCCGATTTGTAGGCACGCAGCTCTCCGATAAGGCCGCGGCCCAGCAGGTAAACGTCGCCGATCGCATCCAGAATTTTGTGGATGACAAACTCGTTGGCGTAGCGCAAACCGTCTTCGTTCAGGATTCGGTAGTCGTCGAGCACGATCGCATTGTCCATGCTGCCACCAAGCGTCAGGTTGCGCTCGCGAAGTGCCTCCACGTCCCGCAGAAAACAAAAGGTACGTGCGCGACTGACTTCTTTCAGGAATGACGTCGACGAAAAATCGATACTCGCTTTCTGCGAAATCTTGTTGAAGACGGGATGGTTAAAATAGACTTCGAAATTGACCTTGAAGCCGTTGAAGGGCCGTAGCTCCGCCCATTTGTCGCCGTCTTCAACGCGTACCGTCTTCTTGATGCGGATGAACTTCTTCGCCGCATTCTGCTCTTCGATACCGGCCGACTGCAGCAGGAAAACAAACGGTCCGGCGCTGCCGTCCATAATCGGCACTTCCGGCGCGGACAGGTCGACTGTTACGTTGTCGATACCCAGACCAGCCAGCGCGGACATCAGGTGCTCAACGGTCGCCACCTTGACGTTGTCCTTGATCAACGTCGTGCCCAGCATTGTCTCGCCAACGAGGCGCGGGTCGGCGGGAATATCAACGGGGTGCTCGAGATCTACCCGGCGAAACGAAATGCCGGCATTGACTGCGGCCGGGCGAAGCGTCATGTAAACCTTCTCGCCGGTGTGCAAGCCGACACCGGTGGCGCGAATGGTGGTTTTGAGCGTGCGTTGTCTCAGCATAACCCTTCAACTTTATCACAGGAGGCAAAAACTCAACAATAATTCAATGCCTTAGGATGGGGCCTGCGAGCTGTTCGTGAAGTACGGACGCCGACTCGCGGGGCGCCGGGGGTGTCGGCCCGGACGCATCCGGGCCGACAAAGCGGAGGTAGAACACCAACGGTGAGTGAGTAGCACCGTCGGCACTGGCGGGTCAGTCCGCCTGGCGCCTCAGGAACGCGGGTATGTCCAGCAGTTCCTCCTGCAATGCGGCTCCATCCAGGCCGTCACCCACCGCTCGTTTCCTTTGTACCGTCGGCTTGTCCAGCGTGTGGTAGTTCGGCTCCTTTTCCTCGGTCGGCCGGCGGACGATTCGCATTGGCGATTCGGAGTTCGCGGCCTGCTTGCCGAAGCCGGTTGCAACGACGGTGACGCGAATTCTGTCGGTCATGTCAGGATCGATAACGGTGCCCACGACAACGGTGGCATTCTCCGAGGAGAATTCCTTGATCGTGTTGCCCACTTCCTGGAACTCGCCGATCGACAGGTCCATACCGGCCGTAACGTTAACCAGGATACCGTTGGCACCCGCGAGGTTGATGTCTTCGAGCAGCGGGCTCGACACGGCCGCTTCGGCGGCTTCGCGCGCACGATCTTCACCGGAGGACACGCCGGATCCCATCATCGCCATACCCATTTCGGCCATGACGGTGCGGACATCGGCAAAGTCGACGTTGATGAGGCCGGGCCGGGTAATCAGTTCTGCAATACCCTGCACCGCGCCCTGCAGCACCTGGTTGGCAGATCGGAACGCGTCCAGCAACGTCGTCTCACCACCCAGCACCGCCAACAACTTCTCGTTGGGGATGGTAATCAGTGAATCGACATACTTGCCCAGTTCGCCGATGCCGTACTCGGCAATCTGCATGCGCTTGGCACCTTCCATAAGGAACGGTTTCGTGACGACGGCAACGGTCAGGATGCCAAGCTCCTTGGCCACCTGGGCAACGATGGGCGTCGCGCCGGTGCCGGTACCGCCACCCATACCGGCGGTGATGAACAGCATGTCTGCGCCCTCGATAACTTCGATGATGCGGTCGCGATCCTCCATTGCCGCCTGCCGGCCGATATCCGGATCGGCACCGGCACCGAGTCCCTTGGTGATGTTGCAGCCGATCTGCAGCGATGTGCGCACGCGCGATCCTTTGAGCGCCTGCGAATCCGTGTTGGCACAAATAAAATCGACGCCTTCGATGCCGGCGTCCACCATGTGCGCTACGGCGTTGCCACCGCCGCCTCCGACACCGATGACCTTGATCACCGCTGTCGAGCTGTGCGTATCCATTAATTCGAACATTGAGACTTCCTCCGCTTGTTTACTTTCCCTGTGGGGTACTCACTAAAACCCCGTTTTTTAAAAATGGCCCTGGAACCATGACTTCATGCGACCCCAGACCTCACCCAGATTGCCGCCGATCGGCGTGCTTCGCCGATCGCGCCGCGACAGATTTTCATTGCCGTACAAAAGCAGGCCAACGCCGGTGGCATAGATCGGATTGCGAATGACATCCGTTAGCCCCTCGACGTATTGCGGCGATCCCAGCCTGACCGGCATGTGAAATACCTCCTCGGCCAGCTCTACCGCGCCTTCCATCTTTGCGCTGCCGCCGGTAATGACGATGCCCGCCGCGATCAGCTCCTCGAAACCGCTGCGGCGCAGCTCATCCCGCACCAGGCCGAACAGTTCTTCGTAACGGGGCTCGACGATCTCCGCCAGCGTCTGTCGAGCAAGCCGGCGCGGCGGTCGTTCACCGACGCTCGGGACCTCGATAGTCTCGTCGGGGTTCGCCAGCTGCGACAACGCGCAGGCGTACTTGATTTTTATTTCTTCGGCGTATTGCGTTGGTGTACGCATGGAAACGGCGATATCGTTCGTCACCTGGTCGCCCGCAATCGGGATCACCGCCGTGTGTTGAATCGCGCCGCCGAGGAATACGGCAATGTCCGTCGTGCCGCCACCGATGTCGACGATGCATGAGCCCAGCTCTTTCTCATCGTCGGTCAGTACCGCGTAGCTCGATGCCAGCTGCTCGAGAACGATGTCTTCGACTTCCAGTCCGCACCGCTGTACGCACTTGACAATGTTCTGTGCCGCGCTTTCCGCGCCGGTCACCATGTGCACTTTTGCTTCCAGCCGCACGCCTGACATGCCGATCGGCTCGCGTATGCCTTCCTGGTTATCGATGACAAACTCCTGCGGCAGGATATGGAGGATCTTCTGGTCGGCCGGAATGGCGACCGCGCGTGCCGCATCGATGACCCGATCGACGTCGCCGGCACTGACCTCCTTGTCGCGAATGGCGACAATGCCGTGCGAATTCAGGCTGCGGACGTGGCTGCCGGCAATGCCGGCATACACCGAATGAATGTCGCAGCCGGCCATCAGCTCGGCTTCTTCCACCGCGCGCTGAATCGAATGCACGGTCGACTCGATGTTGACGACGACCCCTTTCTTCAGTCCCCGTGAAGGATGCGAGCCGATCCCGACAACTTCGATATTGCCGTCTTCGCTAAGCTCGCCGACGATTGCCACGACTTTCGAGGTGCCAACATCGAGCCCGACGATAAGGTTCTTGTCAGGTCGCTTGGACATTCAGTCCGTACTCCTCGCGGCGAGCATTGCCTGGTCGCTGCGTCGTGGATTGTCGTCCGGCGCGTTGGCCCCGTCCGCCCAGCCGATCGTAAATCCGTTGTCGTAGCGCATGTCGACGTAGTCGATCTCCTGCGGACGAGCAGCAATGATGTCGGCGACGACGTCGAGAAACAGGTCGGTACGACTGTCGATTTCCCGGCGCCCGAGCCGCACCTCGACGCCATTGTTCAGCGTCATGGCCCAGGAGCCGCGCGCATCGAGATGCACCCGCCGCAGGTCGAGACCAACCGGTATCAGTTGCTCCCGCACTGCGAGGTAGCGTGACGCAACCTCTGCCGATCGCTCGTTCGGACCGCTCAGGCGCGGCAACTCGGCCGGGGGGTGCCGGCTCGATTCGACGAACAACGCGCCGCGCGTATTGAGCAGGCCGCTGTCACCCCAGACCGCAGCCGGTACCTGTTCGGTGACGGCGATCGACAGTCGACTCGGCCAGCGCCGCGCTACCCTGGCCTGATCGATCCAGGGCAAGGCGACGACGAGTGCATGAATTCGGCCAAGGTCGGCACCGACAAAGCCCGCCTCGACTTCGTCGCTGATCGCCTCTTCGATTTGCAGCGCCGAGACGCGCTGAAACGGGCCGTTAATCTCAATGGCCGAGATCTCACGATCCAGCATCTTGAGGCTAAGCTGGTAACTCGCAAAAATTACGCCGATCGCGACCAGTGGCGCGACCACGCGACCGGCTCGAATTGTCGGCAACTGGATTCGTCGCGTGCTTTTTGGCTTGCGACGCCTGGCTTGCTTACGCGCCATTTGCTGCTACTCCAACTGTATCGGCGCA
Source organism: uncultured Gammaproteobacteria bacterium (assembly GCA_963807845.1). Taxonomy (GTDB): domain Bacteria; phylum Pseudomonadota; class Gammaproteobacteria; order Steroidobacterales; family Woeseiaceae; genus UBA1847. Next base: position 66,067 of record CAWEDS010000026.1, on the reverse strand, counting down.
GGCGCCGCTACTGAAACTCGTCTCGAGGATGCGCCAGCAGAGTTCATTGAAATCGACCCCTGCCTGTTTTGCCGCCATCGGTACGAGGCTGTGACTGGTCATGCCCGGTACCGTGTTGACTTCGAGCACCAACGGCTGGCCTTCGGGGCCAGCCATGAAATCCACGCGCCCCCAGCCGGCGCAGCCAAGTTCATCGAACGCCCGCACGGCGAGATCGGCATAGCGTTGCTCCTCGAACTCATCCGTCGTACCGGGACAGAGGTACTCGGTGCGTTCTGATTCGTACTTGGCCCGATAGTCGTAGAAGACGCGCGGCGTTTTGATGCGAATACTCGGTAACGCGCGGCCCTGCAGGACAGCAACCGTCAGCTCAGCTCCCTCGATACAGGTTTCGAGCAAGATCGCCGTATCAAACTGCAGCGCGAGATCGATCGCCGCGCGCAACTCCTGGCGTTTGATGACTTTTGACATGCCGACGCTGGACCCCTGCCCCGACGGCTTGACGATGAGCGGGTAGCCAAGACGTTCAGCCGCAGCCGCTGCATCAGCTTGCGAGCGTATGACCTCATAGTCCGGCGTCGGGATGCCGCAGGCACGAAACAGATGTTTGCTTCTTACCTTGTCCATCGCGACCGCCGACGCCATAACGCCACTGCCGGTGTACGGTGTGTCGAACCATTGCAGTGCGCCCTGTACGGCGCCATCCTCGCCGCCGGGACCGTGCAGCGCGATCCAGGCGCGATCAAAGCCGGCGTTCGCAAATTGCGCCATCGTGTTTTCCGCCGGGTCCCAGGCGTGCGCATCGACGCCCCTTTCCAGGAGCGCCTCGAGCACTGCGCTACCGGTCTCGATGGACACGGCCCGCTCGCTCGAGTTTCCGCCCAGCAAGACTGCAACCCGACCGAAATCGTGCGCGTCGGCAATGGCGTGCCGCTGCTCGTGAGTGTTCACGGCAGACATCATTGGGTGGCCTCGCCCACGATCCGTACCTCGTGCTGGAGATTGACACCGTGCACCTCGAGCACGGTGTCTTGGACGTGTTCTATCAGCGCTTCGATATCGCTTGCGGACGCGCTTTCGCGGTTAATAATGAAATTGGCGTGTTTTGTGGAGACCTCGGCACCGCCGATACGGTGGCCCTTGAGCCCCGCCGACTCGATCAGGCGCGCGGCGTGATCGCCGGGAGGATTGCGGAACACGGAGCCGCAGCTTGGCAGGCCGAGCGGCTGGGTAGTCTTGCGACGCTCCAGCATGGCCTTCATGTTGTCTCTGCTCGGTGTCACGGCCGCGTCGAAGCGAAACGTTGCCTCAAGAAACCACTCCCGGGACGGCCCCTGCACGCTGCGGTAAGCAATGACGTATTCCGCCGGCAGGCGCGTGTGCCGTTCGCCGTGGCGGTCGATGGTGCAGACGGACGCGACTCGCTCCCAGGTTTCGCCACCATGGGCGCCGGCATTCATGGCGAGCGCCCCGCCAACGGTGCCTGGAATTCCGGCGAAGAACTCGGAGGGCCCAAGCCGCCAGCGCAGGCATTGTCGTGCCAGTTGGGTACAGGGAACGCCGGCACCCGCTGTCACGAGTTGATCGTCACTTTTTTCCAGGTGCCGCAGAATTCGGGATGCCGAAATGACGACACCGGGAATACCCCCATCCCGAACCAGCAGGTTCGTACCGACGCCGTGCCAGAAGACCGGTGTTGCCTCATCGAGGTCGGCAAGGAATGCCGCCAGATCCTCGACGCTTGAGGGAATGAAGAAAGTCTCGGCGGGACCACCGACGCGCCACGATGTATGCCGACTCATCGGTTCACCGAAACGTAGCTCCCCCTGCACTTTGAGATCCCTGGCGGCAACCATCATGAGTGCACCTTGAGAGACGGGCCCTGGCCGAGCTGTTTCGGCAGGCCGCTGGCATACGCGCCAATATCGCCGGCACCCATCGTGAGAACGAGATCGCCGTCTGCGAGCAGGCCCTCTAGCACCGGCAGCAGTTCATCCAGCGATTCGACGAACACCGGTTCTACAGCACCGCGGCTGCGAATAGCGCGCGCCATTGAACGGCCATCGGCACCGGCGATCGGGTCTTCGCCGGCGGCGTAGACATCGAGCAGGATCAACACATCGGCGGCCGACAGCACGGCGGCAAAATCGTCCATCAAATCGCGTGTGCGCGTATAGCGATGCGGCTGGAATACGAGCACGACGCGCCGTTGGGGCCAGCCCGCTTTCGCAGCGGCAAGCGTTGCCGCAATTTCCGTGGGGTGATGGCCGTAGTCATCGAACAACAGCACCTTGCCCGCGCTTGTGCGGACTTCACCGAGGCTCTGGAAACGTCGATCGATACCCTCGAACGCCAGCAGCGCCTGTACCACTGCCTCGTCGGCCACCTGCAGTTCCTCGGCGACGGCGATGGCGGCGAGCGCATTGCGCACGTTGTGCAACCCCGGTAGCTGCAGTGCCACGTGCATGTGAGGTGACACCTCGTCCGCTCTGTCTTCGTGCGTCGGTTCCTGACCGGATTCGCCGCGACGAGCTTTCGAACCGTGCTCCCCGGACAAACGATTCTTAAGAATGACGTCGAATTCCGTGCACCCTGCGTCAAAACTGATATTGACGGCGCGAACATCCGCGTCCTCATCGATGCCGTAGGTCGTAACCGATCGACCAATATCTGCGAGGATGTCATTCACCCCGGGGTCGTCACCGCAAACGATGGCCAAACCGTAGAACGGCAGGTTGTGCAAGAACTCGATAAAGCCGCTCTTGAGTTTCTCGATATCCCCGTCGTAGGTCGACATGTGATCGGCATCGATATTGGTGACGATCGCGAGCATTGGCTTTAAGTGCACGAAAGACGCGTCACTCTCATCCGCTTCGGCAACCAGGTACTCGCCTTGTCCAAGGCGAGCATTGGCATCGGCACTCTTTAACCTGCCCCCGATGACGAACGTCGGATCCAGGCCGCCTTCCGCCAGTACGCTGGCCACAAGGCTGGTCGTGGTGGTTTTGCCGTGCGTCCCGGCAACCGCAATCGAGTAACGAAAGCGCATCAGCTCGGCCAGCATCTCGGCGCGACTTACAACGGGCATCAGCAGCTGTCGTGCCGCCGCAACCTCGGGATTGGTTTCATCGACCGCGCTGGAGACAACCACGGCATCTGCATCCAGAATATTGTCAGCAGCGTGGCCGATGAATACGGTGGCGCCCAGGTTCTCCAGGCGCCGTGTTGGTTTGTTCGGCCGCAGGTCGGAGCCCTGCACGGCGTAGCCGAGACTCAGCATGACTTCGGCAATACCGGACATTCCCGAGCCGCCAATACCGACAAAATGCACGCGGTGAATACGGCGCATGCGCTTGATCATGCTGCCCTCCCTGAGCGACGTTCGGCAGCAGATCAAAGGCGGATTCATTGCGCCACCCCCGCTTGTTGCAGGCAAAGTTCGGTGATGCGCCGCAAGGAATCGGGCGTCGCCAGTGCGCGCGCATTCTGGGCGCGGCAGAGCAGGGCCTCGCGCGATTGCAGCCAGTCGCGCAGCAGTCCGGCCAACACCGCGGGTGAAAGCTCGGACTCCTGGATAATGACGGCAGCGCCGGCGTTCGCCATAGGTCGCGCGTTGGCGGTCTGGTGGTCGTCGACGGCGGACGGGTACGGCACGAATATGGCGGGCAGCCCAACCGCACAGAGCTCGGCAACGGTCAGTGCGCCTGCCCGACAAACCACGAGGTCGGCCCAGGCGTATGCCGCTGCCATATCGTCGATAAAGGCCACCAGGTCGGCCTCGATTCCACTATCAAGATAGGCCTGCCGTGCTTCGTCGAGGGTGCGCGCCCCGCACTGGTGACGCACCAGCGGTCGCGCATCCGGCGCCAGCGCGGCCAGCGCGGCCGGCAGTGCCTGGTTGAGCGCCAGCGCGCCCTGGCTGCCGCCGACGACCAGCAATCGTATCGGCCCTTCCCTATCGGTATATCGTTCAGCCGGCGGCGCTATTGCGGCAATGTCCTCACGTACCGGATTGCCGACGGTCTCCGCCTGGACCGAGGAATTAAAACTGCCCGGGAAGGCTTGCAGCACAACCCGGGCAAGACGCGCCAGAAGACGATTGGTAAGACCTGCCGCAGCATTTTGCTCGTGGATCAGCAAGGGTCGGCGAGTCAACCAGGCGGCAAGGCCGCCGGGACCGCTGACGAAACCGCCCATACCGAGTACGGCGGCTGGCCGGCGGCGAAAAATGACACCGAGCGATTGCAACAATGCCCAGCCGATTTGGAGAGGCGCGAGCAGCATCGCGAGTACGCCCTTTCGCCGCAGCCCGCGCACACTGATCCATTCGATATCGATACCCGCTGCCGGCACGACGCGCGATTCCAGGCCGCGATGAGTGCCAAGCCAGACGACCTCACAGGACAGGGCCTGCAGCGCCCTCGCAACAGCCAGCGCCGGGTACACGTGGCCACCGGTGCCGCCCGCCATCACGAGAATCGGTCGCGCGCTCATTTACCGCGACCTCGTTTGCGATTGACAGGCTTTGCATCGACAACCAGTTCATGGTGAATCCGAAACAACAGGCCGATGCAGATCATCGTAACGATAAGGCTGCTTCGCCCATAGCTGATCAGCGGCAAGGTCAGGCCCTTGGTCGGCAACAGTCCCATGTTGACGCCGATGTTGATAAACGACTGCAGTCCGAGCCAGGTGCCGATGCCGATGGCGACGTACGCTTCGAAATAACGCTCGGCACTCGATGCCCGCATCGCCAGCCTGAAAATCCGCCAGAGCAGTGCGAGAAACAGGCCGATCAGCAGCAACGATCCCAGCAGCCCGAACTCCTCTGCAAAAACCGCAAACACGAAATCGGTATGCGCTTCGGGCAGGTAGAAAAGTTTCTGCACACTGTCGCCAAGGCCGACACCGAACCACTCGCCACGGCCGATCGCGATCAGCGACTGCGTCAACTGGAATCCGGAGTCGAACGGGTCCGCCCAGGGATCGAGAAAGCCGGTGAGACGCTTCATACGGTACGGCGAAGCGACCGCCAGGGCCGCCATTGCCAGCACAGTGGCCGAGAAAAACAACAGGAAGTCGCGGATACGCGCGCCCGCGACAAAAAGCATGACGAGTGCAGTCGCGAGCAGCACCAGCGCGGCGCCGAAATCCGGCTCTTTGAGCAGCAGCGCGCAGGCCAGGGTCAGCACCAGCATCGGGTGCAGGAAACCGGTGAACTGCTCGCGCAATGCTTTATTACGACGCACCAGGTAACCGCCAAGGTAAAGCAGGAAACACAAGCGTGCAGGCTCCGACACCTGCAGGTTGATGACGCCCAGCCGGACCCAGCGGCGGCTGCCGTTGACCTCGTAGCCGATGCCGGGCACCAGCACGAGAACCAGCAGCAGCAACCCCAGCAAGAGCAGCAAGGGACCGAGCCCCCGCCACACCTGCATCGGAATGAGCAGGCACACGCCGCCGGCCGCGGCGCCGATGACTGCGGCCAGCAACTGTCGCTGCAGATAGTGAAACGGATTGCCGGCGGCATTGTCGGAAATCGAGATCGATGCCGATGCGAGAATAACGAAACCACCCAGCAGCAGTACCAGCACGATACCGAGCATCACGGAGTCGATCTTAAGCTCGGTCCTCAGGCGAACCGGGAAAGGCATCGTTACGCTCGGCATCGTCATCGCTGCAACGCTCGCACCGCGTCGCGGAATGCATTGCCGCGCGCCATGTAATTCTGAAATTGATCGAGACTGGCGCAAGCCGGTGCGAGCAGCACCGTGTCGCCGGATTCCGCGCACGCCGCCGCCATCTGCACCGCGTGGGCCATGTCTTTCGCGAAATGAACCGGCCTGGCCGTCCTCAGGGAATGGGCGATTTTCCTGGCGTCTTTGCCGATCAGCACTGCGGCACGCAACTTGCCCTCGACTGCCCCGGCCAGTTCGCTGAAATCACCGCCTTTGCCGTCGCCTCCGGCAATCAGCACCAGCATGCCGTCGATGGAGTCGATCGAAGCAACAGCCGCCGCGACATTGGTGGCTTTGGAATCGTTGATGTAGTTGACGGCGCGTACGCGGGCAACAAATTGCATGCGATGCGGCAGTCCGGGAAATTCTGCAAGAACCTGCAACATAGCCGGCAGTCGCAGCCCGATAAGATCGCCGGCAGCGAGTGCCGCGAGTGCGTTGAGCTGATTGTGCACACCGTACAGTGCGAGATCGGCAACGGAGATCAGCAGGGACTCGCCTCGCGCGAGGAACGTCTCGCCGTCTTCCTTGCGAAGCCCGTACTGGCCATCGGCCGGTTCGTCGAGACCGAAGCTGACGACGTGTTCGCAGTGGCTCGTGAAGTTCGCCGCCTCGGCATCGGCACGGTTGATAACCGCCTCGCCGGCCTCGCGATAAACGCGGTACTTCGAGTCCCGGTATTCTGCTTCGCTGCTGTGCCAGTCCAGATGATCCGGCGATACATTGAGAAGTACCGCAACGGCGGCCGGCAAACTGTGCGTACGGTGTAGCTGGAAACTCGAGAGTTCGAGAATGTAAACCTCGGGCGTCGGTTGCTGCAGAAGATCGAGCGCGGGCTCCCCAAGGTTGCCGCCCGCCAGTACCTTGTGCCCGTCTGCGCGGCACATGTGGAAAAGCAGTGTTGTGACCGTACTCTTGCCGTTGGAACCCGTGACGGCGACGAAGGGCGCCTGCGCCTCGCGCACGAACAGTTCGATGTCGGACACGACCTCGATATTTTGCCGACGGGCGTTCGACAGCAGCGGGTGCTGGTCGGAAATGCCGGGCGACGCGATGATCCGGGAAATTCCGGCAGGCAGGGACGCGTCGGTTGGCAACACCTTGGCGCCCGGCCAGACTTTGCCCAGTTCCTTGATGCCGGGAGGCTGCTCCCGACTGTCAAAGAACATCGCGTCGATATCCGCTCTGCGCAGATACCGCGCGATGGACAGGCCGGTTGCGCCGAGTCCGACGACGAGGTCTTTGCTCACGTTGGCGTACGCGGTACTCATCGGATTTTCAGACTCGCAAGCCCGATCAACACGAGGATGACCGTGATAATCCAGAAACGAACGATGACCTTGGGCTCCGCCCAGCCCTTCAGTTCGAAGTGGTGGTGAATCGGCGCCATGCGAAAGACACGTTTGCCTGTCAGCTTGAATGAGGCAACCTGGATGATGACCGACAGCGTTTCGACGACGAAGACGCCGCCCATGATGGCGAGTACGATTTCCTGACGGACGACGACGGCAACGACGCCCAGCGCGGCGCCAAGCGACAGCGCTCCGATGTCGCCCATAAACACCTGTGCCGGGTAGGTGTTAAACCACAGGAAGCCGAGACCAGCGCCCGCGAGTGCCGTGCAGAACACCAGTATTTCGCCGGTGCCCGCGACATAGGGGATGCCGAGGTAGCCGGAGAAATTTATGTTTCCGGTAACGTACGCGAAGATGCCCAGCGCACCGCCGACCAGCACGGTCGGCATGATTGCCAGACCGTCAAGACCATCAGTAAGGTTTACCGCATTACTGAAGCCAACAATAAAAAAGTACGTCACGACAACCTGAAACATGCCCAGGGGTATGGCCAGATCCTTGAAATACGGGATCAATAATGAAGTTTGCACCTCATCGGTTGCCGTGACGTACAGAGCAATGGCGGCAATGATCGCCGCACTAGACTGCCAGAAGAGTTTTTGCGCCGCCGATATGCCGGCGGGGTCCTGCAATACGAGTTTCCTGTAGTCATCGACAAAGCCGATGGCGCCAAAGGACAAAGTAACGAACAGCACTATCCAGACGTAGGTGTTTTCGAGATCCGCCCACAGCAAGGTGCTAACGGCGATCGCAACCAGGATCATCGCGCCGCCCATCGTTGGCGTACCCGCTTTCAGCAAGTGGGTTTCGGGCCCGTCGTCGCGCACCGGTTGTCCGATCTGGTTAACACTCAGCCGTTTGATCATGCGCGGACCGATGATGAACGACATGATGAGAGCAGTTAGCGCGCCCAGAATGGCCCGCATCGTCAGGTAGTTGAACAGGTTGAAGCCCGACTCGAACTGCGACAGGTATTTTGTGAGATAGAGCAGCATGATCAGGCCTTGCGCCTCTCAGGAGAGATGTCGCGCAACGCTTCAACGACGCGCTCCATGCGCATCGAGCGGGAACCCTTGACGAGCACGTTGACACCAGGCTTCAGTGCTTCACGCAGCTCGTTCACCAGGACGTCGATACTCGCGTACCAGCCGGCGTGCTCGCCAAATCCCTCCACGGCGTGGCGCGACAAATCACCAACGGCAAACAGGCGATCGATTCCCGCTGCACGTGCGGCTTCGCCGACCTCGCGATGCAGCGCCACCGCGTCGTCTCCGAGTTCTTTCATGTCGCCGAGAACCAGCCAGCGCTCGCCGGACAATCGCGACAAGAATTCGGCGGCCGCCACAACGGAACGCGGATTCGCGTTGTAACTGTCGTCGAAAAGCGTCGCACCCTTGATGCCATGCATCGGCTGCAGCCGGCCGCTAACGGGACCGGCCTTCTCCAGGGCGACCTTGATTTTCTTTGGCGTGATGCCGAGCGCATGCGCGACGGCTGCTGCTGCACAGGCATTGCGCACGTTGTGAATGCCGGCCAGTGGCAGTCGCACAACGATGTCCGTCTCCGGCAACCGCAGTCGAAAATGAGACTCCTCCACACCGACTACGATTTCATCCGCCCGGATATCGGCCGCTGATTCGAGTCCAAAGCTGATGACACGTACTGCCGGCCGCCAGCGAAGTCCAGTAGTCGAAGAACGGGTCATCGGCATTGAGTACCGCGACTTCCGGCCGCGGGTCGTTCTGCAGGATTTCGCCTTTTGCCCTGGCCACACCTTCGACCGAGCCGAAGCCCTCGAGGTGTGCGGCACCGGCGTTGGTCAGCAACACGACCTGCGGGTTGACCAGCGCCGTCAGGTAGGCAATTTCGCCGGCGTTATTGGCGCCCATCTCAAACACGCCGAAGCGGTGCTTTTTCTCGATCCGGGCCAACATCAGCGGCACGCCGATATCGTTGTTGAGATTACCCTGCGTTGCCAGCGTCGGCCCACGCTCGGAGAGACAGGCCCTGACCAGTTCCTTCACCGTGGTCTTGCCATTGCTGCCGGTAATCCCGACAACCTTCAGATCGTGCTGCTCGCGCCACGCGGCGGCAAATCGACCCAACGCCTTGCGAGCGTCATTCACGTCGATTTGCTGCAAGGTCTTCATCCACCGTGCCAGCGACAACGGCGGCGGCAGCGCCGGCGGCTTTCGCTGCACCGACATAGTCTTTGCCGTCGAAGTTGGGTCCGCTCAACGCAAAGAACAGTTCGCCCTCGCGCAGCGTACGGGTATCCGTACTGACGCCGCGAAATTTTCGGTCCTGACCGTGCAGTACGCCCTGCATGACGGTCGCGGCCTCGAGCAGTGATTCCATCATGACCGGTCACCGTTCGCGATCGCGTCGAGCACCGCCGCCGCCATCTCGTAGTCGGAAAAAGGCAGCCGTTTGCCGCCGCTTTCCTGGTAGTCCTCGTGCCCTTTTCCAGCGATCAGCACGACGTCGGTATCGGCGGCTTGCTGGATCGTCCAGGCGATGGCGGCCGCGCGATCCTCGATCGCTGTTGCCGCCTGCGGCGCGGACAGCCCGGCCAGGATGTCTTCGATAATTTTTCCGGGCGTCTCCGTGCGCGGATTGTCGCTGGTGACGACCACGCGGTCGGCCAGTCGCTCGGCAGAACGAGCCATCAGCGCTCGTTTGCCCTGGTCGCGATCCCCGCCACAACCGAAAACGCACCAGAGCCGCCCCCGGCTGTGCTGGCGTAATGCGGACAGGGCGACGTCGAGCGCGTTGGGCGTGTGGGCGTAATCCACGTAGACACGGGTACCCGGCCGTGCCACTCGCTGCATGCGCCCGGGCGGCGCCTGAACGCGCGACAATACGTCGCAGGCAGCGTCCAGCGACACACCCTGCTGCAGCATGACGGCAAGCGCCAGCATCGCATTGGCGACATTGAAATCACCGGGTAGCGGCAACGTAAAGCGCCCGTCGCCCCACGAACTGACAAACGCGACGGCCGAACCGTGCGCATTGGCTACGACGGAACGCGCGAATACATACGGCCTGCCGTTGGCGACACGATCGAAGCGGGTGGAGACCGTAATGACCTCGAGTCCACAGCGTTCCACCAGCCGGGCACCGTATTCAGAATCGACATTGACGATGCGGGCGGCGGTATCGGCCTCGAGGAACAAGCGCGCCTTGGTTTCAAAATAGTCCTGCATGTCGGCGTGATAGTCGAGATGGTCCCGGGTCAGGTTGGTGAACAACGCGGCCTCGAATCGCACGCCGGCCACGCGTGCCTGCGCGAGTGCGTGCGATGACACCTCGATGGCAGCGAAGCGAGCGCCCTCCTCGACGAAACCGGCAAGCCGGCCATGCAGTTCCACGGCCGCCGGGGTCGTCATCCCGTCGGCCTCATGAATCTCACCAACCCCGTATCCCAGGGTGCCGATGTAGCCGCAGCGCTCGCCCAGCAATTGCGCGCACTGTGCGACCAGCCAGGCGACGGTCGTTTTGCCGTTGGTTCCCGTGACGCCGATGACGCGCAGGGCTTCCGACGGCCGCCCGTAGTAGCGGTTGGCAATTTCCCCGAGCTTTGTATCCAGGCCGTCAACGGCAATCAGCGGCAGGCCGGCTGCCGCTGGCGCACGCGCGGTGGACGAGTCGTAGGCGATGGCGCTGGCGCCCGCCGCTATGGCGTCATCGAGAAAATCGAGACCATGACGACCCGCACCATTGCAGGCGAGGAACAAAAAGCCCTCACCAAGGCGACGGCTGTCGCTGGCGATGCCGTGAATGGGGATGGCCGGCGCAATCGCGTAATCCCGCAACAAGTCCGCGAGGGTCGGTACCGAAGGCTGTTGCTTGGCAGGCATACTCATTGCCTCGACGCCCGGATCGCCATTGCCTGCAGGGCATCGCCGGGCTCGCGTACGGGCATCGCATCGGGCGGCACGGCCAGCAGTCGCAGCGACTCCGCCATAACGTCGGCGAATACCGGTGCCGCGACGTCGCTGCCGTAGTAGAGCTCGCCGCGCGGTTCGTCAATCATGACAACCGTCGCGAGGCGCGGGTCGCTGGCCGGCGCGAGGCCCGCGAATATCGAGATGTACTTGTCTTCGGAGTAGCCACCGGCCGCGAATTTCCACGCGGTGCCGGTCTTGCCGGCGATACGATAACCGTCGATCGCGGCCTTCGTACCGGTGCCGCCGGGTCGCACGACCTCCTCCAGCATGCGCCGCACCGCGAGCGCGGTTTCTTCGGAAATTGCGCGCTCGCCGTCCTGGGTGTGTTCCAGCCGGACCAGCGAAATCGGTCGCAACTTGCCGCCGTTGCCGATTGCCGCGTAGGCCTGCGCAAGCTGCAACGGCGTAACCGAGACGCCGTAGCCATAGGCCAGTGTCGCCTGGCTGATGGGCTGCCAGTGATTGAAATGCGTCAGCATGCCGGCGGACTCGCCGGGAAAGCCGCTGGTCGTCAGCGCCCCGAAACCGAAACCGCGTCATGGTTTCCCAGAGCTGGTCGGGCTCGAGCGTCATCGCAAGCTTGGTCACGCCGACGTTGCTGGATCGGGCCAGTATTGTCGTCAGGCTGACGCGACCGAGATTGTGACGGTCTTCGATCGTCTTCGCGCCAATCGTCACGAAGCCAGGCGCCGTGTCGACCGTGCTTCCGGGACGGTACTGGCCACTTTCCAGAGCCGCCGCGACCACCAGCGGTTTGATGCTCGAACCGGGCTCGAAGATGTCAGTGATGGCGCGATTGCGATAACGCGCGGCGGCGAACTGCGAACGATCGTTGGGGTTGTAGGTTGGCTGATTCACCATTGCCAGCACTTCGCCCGTGCGAACATCGAGCACGACAATGGACCCGGAACGTGCTTCATACGATTTGATCGCCGCCTTCAGCGATCGGTACGCAAGGTATTGCAGCCGCAGGTCGATGCTTGTCGTGAGCTCTTTGCCATTGTGTGCCGGGCGGATACTGGCGACGTTCTCGATGGAGCGACCCAGCCGGTCCTGCAAGACGCGTTTGGCGCCGGATTCACCGGCAAGCCAGTGATTAAAGGCGAGCTCGAGCCCTTCCTGGCCCGCGTCGTCGATATCGGTGAAGCCAATCAGGTGCCCTGTGACCTCGGACGCCGGGTAGTAACGTCGGTATTCGCGCTGCACGCTGATGCCCGGCAGTTTCAGCGCCAGCACCCGCTCTGCCTGTTCCGGGTTCAGGTGTCGCTTGAGGTACAGGAATTCCTTGTTCATGCTGCGAGTAATTCGTCGCATCAGCGTTTGCGATTCGATCCCGAGCGCACGCGCCAGCTGCGGCACCTTGTCTACTGCGGAGGCGAATTCCTTGGGATTGACCCAGATACTGTCGACAGGTGTACTGATCGCCAGCGGCTCGCCGTGTCGATCGGTAATCGCGCCGCGGTGCGCCACGATCGTTTCGGTACGCAGGTGACGCGTATCGGCCTGGCGATTCAGGAAGTCCTTGTCGAGTACCTGCAGGTGCACCGCGCGTGCGATCAGCGATGACGCAAACAGGCCAAAGAACACCAGCACCAGCGAGCACCCGGACCACAAAGCGTCGCTGCGATTTTCGCTTTGTTTCTGCGCCGCGCCTCATTGTCGTTCAATCACGTAAATATCGGTCGACGCTGGCCGCACCAGCGACAGTTCTTCCGTAGCGACCTGCTCGATTCGCGCGTGCGTGCGCCCACGTGCTTTGCTCGATCTGCAGCTGACCCCATTCGATATTCAAGGCATCACGATCCTGCGTTAGCGTCTCGAGCTCAACGAACAGCTTGCGCGATTCGTGCTTCGTATAGACCAGCGCATCAGCGCTGCTCACGCACGCAACAGCGAACATGAACACGAAAAACGCCGTCTGCGCTGACTGAGCTGGCCGCATCAGGATCCGCTCCGCCACTCGCAGCCGCGCGCTTCGGGCACGTCGATTCTGTGCAATTTCTTCGGCTGTCGCCGTGACAGCCTTGCCGATCAACCTTCAGCTTCGGGCGAAATTCATCGCGGAATCGACGGGCATACCACGATACGGTTCGGGCTCACGCGAGCAATCTCGCATGAAGCGCTTGACCATGCGGTCTTCCAGCGAATGAAAACTGATCACGCACAGCCGGCCGCCCTGTCGCAACACGTCAACCGATTGTTGCAAGGTGGCGGCAAGCTGTTCCAGTTCGGCGTTGATAAAAATTCGTATGGCCTGAAACGTCTTCGTCGCCGGGTGTTTGCCAGGCCTCGGTTTGCCATAGGGCAGCGGCACGGCGGACGCGACGATGCGCGGCGAGCTCTCGTCGTACGCTCAATCGGTGCTATCGCTCCGCGCCGTCACGATTGCCCGGGCGATGCGTGCCGCGTGCCGTTCGTCACCGAGCCTGAAGAGAATTTTTTTCAACTCTGCTTCTTCCACAGTCGCGAGCCAGTCGCGGGCGGACACACCGGAGTCCGGGTCCATGCGCATGTCGAGCGGTCCGTCGCGCAGGAAACTGAATCCTCGACTCGCTTCATCCAGTTGCGGTGACGAGACGCCCAGGTCGAGGAGCAGTCCGTCGATCCCGCCCATGAGCTTCCTTTCGTCAATGAATGTTTCAAGTTGCGCATAACACCCCTTAATCAATTCGACCCGAGGATCGTTGGTGAACGTTTCGGCCGCTGTCGCTATTGCCTCCGGGTCCCGATCTATTCCGATCAGGCGGCCGTTGGCACCCAGCTCCTTCAGAATCTGCTCGCTGTGGCCACCGCGCCCGAAGGTTGCATCGACGTAGCAGCCGTCTGGTTTTATTTTCAGCCCTTTCAGGACCGGTCCTGGCAGCACCGGCACATGCGCGTTGCTGCTCATCGGATGTACAGCAACCTAAAACGAGATCGACTCGAGGTCCGCCGGCATATCGCCGTCGTCGTCCTCGCTGAGCCACGCATCGCGCTTTTCGTTCCAGGTTGGTTCATCCCATAATTCAAACTTGTTGCCCTGCCCGATCAGCATCGCGTTCTTGTCGAGCGCGGCGAAATCCCGCAGTTCTCGCGACACCAGGATCCGGCCGCTGCTGTCCATGTCGACCTCGGTCGCATAACCGACCATAATCCGCACAATGCGACGCGCGGCTTTGTTCATGCTGGGAAGACGAACAAGCTTGCGTTCGAGTTCTTCCCAATCGGGTAACGGATAAACCAGGAGACAGTGATCCTTATCGACCGTCACAATGATCTGGCCATCACAACGGGACGTCAGCCGCTCCCGATAACGGGTCGGCATCGCCAGACGCCCTTTGGCGTCCAATGTGACTTTGGTAGCCCCTCGAAACACAACGACCGGGTCCGCCACCGACACCGCGCATTTCGCACGAATCACGGGCTGGCAGCCCCTTTCCTCCCACTTTTATCCACTTTTCAACACTATAGGTGGCGGCCGCGACGACCGTCAATAAACAAAAGCAATTAGTCTTTGTTGTACAGTGACTTAGGGACTATCCGGTGGCTGAAAAAGGGCGAAATGTGGCGACTTTCGCGCGAGGTAAATCAGTTGCTTACAGCGTGTTCTTCGACAAGAGCATTAGAAACGGGTCGGTAAACCGCGACAGTCCTCTGTTTCAGCCGATTTTGATACCGATTTGCGCAGTCGCCGGGCACAGCGGCCGCGCCGCCTCAATGACGGGACTTGCATCACGCGCGAAGGGGTAACAGGCGTCTGGGGCGGGGGTGAGAAAGCCGGAGCCAGCAATAAGCCGGGTTCTGTCTTAAGACAACCATTCATCTGGGATAGCTGTCACCAGCTACCTCGAGCAACCTACCCGGGAGTCCGTTCGGAACCGACGGTGCGGGAGCGCCTTATCTCCCCTATTGGGGGAGATGTGCGTCCCGCTACTCCCCTATTTGGCCTTGCTCCGGGCGGGGTTTACCGTGCCACGAGCTGTTACCAGTCGCGCGGTGCGCTCTTACCGCACCTTTTCACCCTTACCGGACACAAGCCCGGCGGTATATTTTCTGTGGCACTTTCCATGGGCTCACGCCCCCCAGGCGTTACCTGGCGCCCTGTCCGAAGGAGCCCGGACTTTCCTCTGCATTGCTGCAGCGATTGCCTGGCCGACTCCGGCTTTCTCGGGCGAGGATTCTACACGATACCGGCGACCACCCGGCAGCAACGGCCCGATTTTTCACTGGCAGCGGTCTGAAGCAACCCGGGCCGGCGGGCGTTCGGCGGGCGGCGCCTATTTTTTGCCTGCTTTCAGTTCAAGCAGTCGCTCGTAGAGGGCGTTTTTCTTCAGTCCGGTAACGGCCGCGGATAGTTTGGCTACGTCGTTCGCCGGCAGCCGCTTGCCGAGCTCACCCAGCAGGCGATCGATGTCGAGCGACGTCGAGGCGGCCTTGTCTGCCCCGGCAACGATGATCACGAACTCGCCCTTGCTGGTGATCTGCTGGTCATCGATCCGGGCCAGCAGGATACCGAGGGTCTCCCGAACACACTCCTCGTGCAGCTTTGTCAGCTCCCGGCCGATAAACGCCGCGCGTTCCGTGCCAAAACTTTCACCCATGTCGTGCAGCGCATCCCGGACTCGATGCACCGACTCGAAGAACACCAGGGTACGCGTCTCGCTGGCCAGCGCATCGAGCGCTCGGCGCCGGGCGACCTGCTTCGCCGGCAGGAAGCCTTCGAAACAGAAGCGGTCGGTGGGCAATCCTGCGGCACAAAGCGCCGCGGTCAGGGCGCTGGCACCGGGTATCGGCGACACCGCAATACCACTGGCATGGGCGGCGCGCGTCAGCCGGAAGCCGGGGTCGCTGAGCAACGGCGTGCCGGCATCGCTCACCAGCGCTACCGATTGTCCCGCCATGAGTGCCGCAACAAGCTCTGGCGTCACCTGCTCTTCGTTGTGATCGTGGAGGGCCAAAAGCCGTGTTTTGCTGCCAATATGCGATAGCAATCGCCCGGTGTGGCGGGTATCCTCGGCGGCTATGAGATCCACCGTGGTTAGCGTTCGGCGTGCTCGCGGTGTCAGATCTTCCAGGTTGCCGATGGGCGTTGCAACGATAAACAGTGTGCCACTCATTTGGCGCACGACCTTTTCCGGTTTACACGAATATGATGAGTAGTAGTCGACATCCTGCCCGCGAAATGCGCCGAGTAGCAAGTACCCTCGCGATGCTGTTCGCCCTTTTCGCCCTGGCCGGCTGTGAAACCACAGGGCTTGCCGGGCTGACCGGCAGCGGCGAAGACCGTGCCGATCGCCTTGCTCGCAACAGCGAACATGCCGAGGCCGCCAGCGCCTACATCGTACTCGCCAGTGAGAGTTCTTGGCGCGGAGCGAGACCGGCTCACGCTCCTCGCCGTCGAACAATGGCTCGACGCCGGCGATGTGGCGCGGGCGAAGAATGCGTTTGCCAGCGTTACCCAGCCTGACAGCGGTAGCTTGTCCGCCCTCTGGACGACGAACTCGGCGGCCTTGTTGCTGTATGCCGGCTCGGCGGATCAAGCGCTGGCCCTGCTGGAGCCGCTCAGTCGCGCATCGCTGCCGCGTCGCGACCGCCTGCGCGTTGAAGCGCTGCGAGCCGATGCCTGGATTCAAAAACAGGATCCCGCGCGCGCGATTGAGCTGATGATGCAGCGCGAATCCTGGATCACCGACGATCGCGCTATCGAGCAAAGCCGCCGGCGCCTGTGGCAGGGCTTGCTGGTCAGTAATCCGCAGGTTTTGCGGCGCGCGGCCGAACAGGCAACGGACCCTGTCGTGCGCGGCTGGCTGACCATCGGCTCGCTCGCCGCGTCCACGGGCCAGCAAGGGATCGGCTGGAGCAACGGCATCGTGCGCTGGCGCGAAGCCAACGGCACGCACCCGGCAATGACGGTGATCGGCGCGCTGGAAGTGCCGGACAACCTGCTGCTCGAATACCCGCGGCAGATCGCGCTGTTGCTGCCGCTGTCGGGCAGGACCGCCGCCGCCGGCAAGGCCGTCCAGAACGGTTTTCTCGGCGCTTACTTTGCGACGGCAGCCGGACTCGATGACCGGCAGAGCATTCGCGTCTATGACGTCAATACGGAAGGCAGCGCCAGCGCCGCGTATGCCGCCGCAGTGGCTGACGGTGCAGAGTTCGTTGTCGGGCCCCTGCTCAAGAACAGCGTCACTGAGTTGGCAAACGACATACTCGTGCCGGTCCCGGTCCTGACGCTCAATTATTTGCCCGAGGACGCGCTTGCGCCGCCCGGTTTGTATCAGTTCGCTCTCGCGCCCGAAGACGAGGCGATGTCGGCGGCCGTTCGCGCACTGGGCGACGGCCATACGCGGGCCGTTGCGCTGGTCCCCAACAACAGCTGGGGCCGGCGCTTGTTGACCAGCTTTTCGACCGAGTTCGAGGGCCTCGGCGGTCGCCTGCTCGACTATCGCAGCTATACGCCGGGTAACCAGGATTTTTCGAACGAGATCGAAAACCTGATGGGGCTTACCGGCAGCGTCACGCGTTACCAGCGCATGCGCGCAAACCTCGGCGGCAACCTGCAGTTCGATCCGCGCAGACGCCAGGATGCCGACTTTATCTTTCTCGCCACCGATGCGCCGGCCGGCCGCCTGCTGAAGGCACAGTTGAAATTTCACTACGCCGGGGACCTGCCGGTTTATTCGACGTCGTCGGTCAATGCAATGGACGGCCGCTCCAACACCGATCTCAACGGCATCATGTTTGCCGATGCACCCTGGGTCGTTGACCCGCAACCCTGGATTGCGAGTCTTCCCGACGAGTTCGCCACGTACTGGCCTCGAGGAGCGCCGCCTCGCGCGCCTGCACGCAATGGGCTTTGATGCCTACGCCCTGGTCGCCGCGCTTTCTGCGTCGCGGGCAGGGCAGCCGCTGGACATCGATGGCGCGACAGGCGCCCTGTTTCTCGATGCGGGCGGTCGCGTCCATCGACGCCTCGCCTGGGCGCAGTTCCAGAATGGCAGCGTTGTCGCCTTGCCGCACGCCAACGCGGACGGCGGCCCCATTCAGGACTTAAGCGACGCCGCTGAATCAATGCAGCCCGGCGCTGCCGACCAGTCACCGTGGGACGAAAGCGCTCAGGATCGCTAGGCGACAAGGCCGAACACCTGGCGCAGCGTTTCCTGTTGCGCCAGGGGCTAAAGCCTGTCACCCGGAACTTCCGCCGCCGCGGCGGCGAGATCGACCTGATCATGCTGCACGCCGACTGCCTTACCTTTATCGAGGTCCGTTGCCGCAGCTCGACGCGATTTTCGAGCCCTGCCCTCACCGTCGATCATCGCAAGCAGCAAAAATTGTTGCGGACGGCAGCCCTGTTCGTCGCCAGTTCACGCGAATTCGCTCAGCATACGATGCGTTTCGACGTGGTCGCGATAACCGGACACGACGATGCATCGATCGAGTGGATCAAGGACGCGTTCCGGCCCGCTGACTCGACATTGTAGTGGTCCCTTCCATTCCGGCGCTTGCCGTTGATCGGTGGGTAGCTGCGCCCGCCGCGGCAACTGCTGATAGAATCCGCTCGAACACATCGCCGCTGGAGAAACCATGGATCCCGTCACGCGCGTTCGTAATCACTTCGCCGAAAGTATTGCTACGAAGCAAGTTGCAGCAGAGCAACTGCCCGAGAGCATCGTCGCCGCCGGTCGCCTCATGAGCGAAGCCTTGCTCGACGACGGCAAGATCCTGTGCTGCGGCAACGGCGGCTCTGCCGCGGATTCGCAGCATTTTTCCTCGGAGCTCCTCAATCGCTTCGAGAGGGAACGGCCCGGACTGCCGGCCATCGCGCTGACCACCGACAGCTCGACGCTGACCTCAATCAGCAACGACTACGCGTACGAAGAGATTTTCAGCAAGCAGGTTCGGGCGCTCGGCAAGGCGCCCGACGTTCTGCTGGCGATCTCAACGTCGGGTAATTCGGAGAACGTCATGCGGGCTGTTGCCGCCGCGCATGAGCGCGGCATGAAGGTGGTTGGGCTGACCGGCCGTGACGGCGGCCGCATGGCCGACGTGTTTGCCGAGGGGGACGTGGAAATTCGCGTTATGGCAACGCGGACGGCGCGAATCCAGGAGGTGCACCTGGTGATGATTCACTGCCTGTGCGATCTGATCGACACCACGTTGCTGGGTGACGCCTGAGACTATTTTACAATAGTAAGGTGAGGGCGCGAACGCGTCTCTTCGATGTCAGTCTGCAGGTCGCGCGATTCCACGCGTTCCGCGTCGTGCGAAAAGATCATGCCCTGGCCGGTCTCTCTCGCGTAGATTCCGAGGATCGACTGCATCGGCGCCCAGACATCGAACGGCACACCGCCGAAACGCGCCCGGAAACTGATGGCATCGTTATTCAGCTTCAGGTTATGCGCCGCTGAATCGCTGATATTCAGGATGATCTTGCCATCCTTCACATGCTCGGACGGCACGCTGACGCCATCAAATCGCAGCATCAACAACGATGTGCGGTGTATGGTGATTGGCCGCCATCCACTCGTGCATTGCACGAACGAGATAAGGTCTTTTTGATCGCTTTGGATTGTCCACTGCTATTTTTATTTGGCCGCTGCGGTGGCACCTAGTTTAGCATTTATTCGCCGTAGGGTTGGAGACTAGACATAAGCTGGCCCGGGAATTCCAGGCCGTTGTCTACAGGCGCATCTCCTGCTCGAGTTCCGTGAGGCTTTGCTGAAAAGAGCGCCGTGCAAATACCCGGCTCATGTACGCCTCTATCGGCGCCGCCTTGGCCCCCAGGTCAATACCGTACACCGGCAAACGCCATAGCAATGGCGCAATAGTGCAGTCGACCAGTGAGAACTCCTCGCTCAGGAAGTAAGGCCGTGCCCCGAACAATTCATTACTTTGCAGGATGCTCTCACGCAGCAGTTTGCGAGACTTGGTGCCAAGCTTGCCGTCGTTGCTGGTTTCCACCTCTTCCGCTATCGAATACCAGTCGGTCTCGATACGAAACAGTGCGAGCCGAAATTGCGCGCGCGTCACGGGGTCCACGGGCATCAATGGCGGATGCGGGAAGCGCTCGTCGAGATACTCGATAATCACTCTCGAGTCGTACAACGTGAGGTCACGATCCACCAGCGTCGGCACCGTGTGGTAAGGATTGAGGTCCATCAGATCCTCAGGTAAATCCGGACCGATCACGTTCGATATCTCGATGTTGATGTTCTTTTCAGCGAGAACCAGGCGGGCACGGTGACTGTGTATATCGGTCGGCCGCGAAAACAGGGTCATTACAGATCGTCGATTGGGCACAACTGCCATCAGCTTACATCCTTCCAGATTTGTTTCTTGAGCATCGAGGCGAGGATGTAGAAGAATATCAGGAACATCAGCACCCAGACGCCCAGCTTGCGACGATCGGATCGAATAGGCTCGGATATGTACGCCAGAAAGTTGGTCGTATCGCGGACAAACTCATCGTACTCTTCCGCGTCCATCGAACCCGCGCTCAACATTTCGAATCCTTCGAACGTCCTGGTGACGGAGCCATCGTCGTTGACGAGCTCCGAAAAATTCGCGGTCTGGTAGCCCTGCAGCTCCCAAAGCACGTGCGGCATGCTGGTGCCGGCAAGCACCAGGTTGTTAACGCCGGTCGGGCTGTCCTCTGAGACGTAGAAGCCTTTCAGGAAAGTGTAAATGTGGTCTACTCCCTTGGACCGCGCGATCAGCGACATATCGGGTGGCGCCACCCCGTACCAGCGCTTCGCCTCGTCAGCCGACATGCTGGCCTGTATCGTCTCGAACGTCTTGTCGGCATTGAACATCAGGTTTTCAATCAGCTGCGCCTCCGATAGCCCGAGTTCCTTGCCGACCGTGTTGTATCGCACGTACTGCGCCGAGTGGCAGCCTGAGCAGTAGTTCATGAAGTTGCGCGCGCCACGTTGCAGGGACGACGTGTTTCCCCGGTCAATATCGGCAGGCTCGAGGTGAACCTTGCCACCCGCCGCGTATCCGTCGATGGCGATGAACAGCGCGCCGAGCGCGATCAGGCTTCTGAGTTTCCCTGGCTTAACCATGATAGGTCACCCTGTCCGGCACCGGCTTCGTCTTGTCAATCGCCGTGTAATAAGGCATCAGCAGGAAGAATGCGAAGTACACCACTGAGAAGATACGAGCCATCAACACGTAGAGTCCTTCCGCAGGCATCGTCCCCAGCCATCCGAGAACGAGGAACGTGACCGTGAATGTCGCCAACGCCGATTTGTAAATCCAGCCGCGATATCGAATCGACCTGACCCTGGACCGGTCGAGCCAGGGCAGGAACACCGGCAGCACCACGGAAAGACCGAACAGTATGAAACCCCAGAGTTTGTCCGGAACGGCGCGCAGAATCGCGTAGAACGGCGTGAAGTACCAGACCGGCGCGATGTGTTCGGGCGTCGCGGTGACATTCGCCGGCTCGAAATTGGCATGTTCAAGAAAATACCCGCCCATCTCCGGCGCAAAGAACACGACGCTCGAGAAAATCATCAGGAACACGACAATAACCACCAGGTCCTTGCTCGTGTGGTACGGATGAAACGCAATGCCGTCAAGCGGCTTGCCGCTCGCGTCCTTGTTCTTCTTGATCTCGATGCCGTCCGGGTTGTTGGACCCGACTTCGTGGAGCGCCACGATATGCACGAAGACGAGACCGATCAGTACGAGCGGCAGCAGGA
The DNA here is from genome assembly GCA_963807845.1 of uncultured Gammaproteobacteria bacterium. Classification (GTDB taxonomy): domain Bacteria; phylum Pseudomonadota; class Gammaproteobacteria; order Steroidobacterales; family Woeseiaceae; genus UBA1847. The sequence goes on along the minus strand of CAWEDS010000026.1, from coordinate 44,339 downwards.
TTACGTGCAGTGCGAAGAATCGGTTCAGCGTGATATCGGATATGGAATAGTCGCCGCGAATGATCTCAACCAGCGCTTCACCGACCCACGGGATGGCGCCGAACAGCGAGATGATCACCTGAGCACCCCAGTAGGACATTTGCCCCCAGGGCAGCAGGTAGCCGGCGAACGCCTCGGCCATCAGGACAAAAAAGATCAACATGCCGATGAGCCAGATCAATTCGCGGGGTTTTTTGTAAGACCCGTAGAGCATCGCGCGGTACATGTGCAAATACACGACGATGAAAAAGAACGACGCGCCGGTTGAATGCATGTAACGAATCAGCCAGCCCCACTCAACGTCGCGCATGATGTACTCGACGGAGGCAAATGCTTCAGTCGCTGACGGCTTGTAATTCATCGTCAGGAACAGGCCGGTCAACAACTGGATCGCCAGGACCACGAACGCAAGCACCCCGAAGACGTACCAGAGATTGAGGTTCTTCGACGCATAGTACTCGGTGATGTGGTATTTCAGCGTCGAGGTCAGGGGGAAGCGATCGTCGATCCACTTCAGGAGTCCGCCCTGCGGCTTGCCCACTTCTGCTTCAATTCTGGCCATTACGCTGCTCCCGTGTCCTGGCCGATCAGGATCAGATCGTCCCGGACAAACCGATACGGCGGCACCCGCAGGTTGGTCGGTGCCGGAACGCCTTTAAAAACGCGTCCGGCCAGGTCGAACTTTGAGCCATGGCAGGGACAGAAGAAACCGCCCTCCCAGCCCTCGGCCGGGCGCACGTCAAAGTCCTGCAGCGGCGCGCAACCGAGGTGCGTGCAAGACCCCTCGACCACCAGGTACTCGGGTTTGACTGAGCGCGTGCCGTTCGCCGCGTACGTCGGGCTGCTGCTCGATCACCTCGGAATCAGGGTCACGCAGTTCGCTCTCGACTTTCGGCAGGTTGGCGAGCATCTCTTTGGTGCGTCGCAAAACGAAAACCAGCCTGCCGCGCCACAATACCCTGACCAGCTCTCCGGGCTCCAGCGACCCCAACGGCACCTCGACGGGCGCCCCCAGGGCCTGCGCCCGGGCGCTCGGCTGTAGTGACGAAAGAAACGGGATTGCGGCCATGCCGGCACCGGCGGCGCCGGTCACCAGGGTCGCGACAGTAAGAAAATGACGCCTGTTGCGATCAAGGTCGTCTTCGGTCATCGGGCACTCCTAAACGCCGTCTCTTTGACGGCCGCTATGTCAGCGAGTTTTTTTGCTTTGTTTCGAAACTGATAGATTTGCAGCAGGCCCTGTTTACCGTCAGGATAACTGTTACGTCGGGGGTGAGGTGCGGACCCACGGCGTATTATACACGGCGCGTATCAGAGTTGGCTAGCTGCCAGATAGAACAAGGACATCGGGACAACGCGTGGCCGATTCGAGATCAATTTTCGTCTTCCTGCTGCAATCGATCATCGTCGGGCTGGCGGTCGCATTCCTTGTCGTCCTGTTGAGGCCGGATCTGATGCCCGGCTTCCGCGATTCGGGCGGCCAACCCCTGAGCTTTGCCGGGGCGGTCGACCGGAGCGCCGCTTCCGTCGCAAATATCTACGCAAAACGCCTGGTCCAGGACAGCGACGCGCCCGATGCCAGAACCCGCTTTCGCGTCGACACGAGCTTCGCCTCCGCCGTCATCCTCGATACCGAGGGCTACCTGGTCACCAACTACCATGTTATTGCCGACGCCACCGAAATCCGGGTACAGCTCAGCGATGGGCGGATTACCGAGCCGGAGATCATCGGCGTGGATGCGGAGACCGACCTGGCCGTGTTACGGGCTGACCTCGGCGCATTGCCCGCGATCCAGCTGGGCACGTCGGCCGCGCTGCGCACCGGCGACGTGGTTCTGGCGATCGGCAACCCCTACGGCCTGACCACCTCGGTAACCCAGGGCATCGTCAGCGCCACGGGTCGCGGACTGCTCAACCTCGTGACCTTCGAGAATTTCATTCAGACCGACGCCGCGATAAACGCCGGCAACTCGGGTGGCGCGCTGGTCAACACGCGGGGCGAGCTCGTCGGAATCAACACCGCCGTACTGGCTCAGGACCCCGGTACCGAGGGCATCGGCTTCGCCATCCCGGTTGACCTGGTGCGGGGCGTGGTAGAGCAGATCAAGCAGAACGGCCGCGTTATTCGCGGGTATATGGGGCTGGTGCCCGATGACCTGGCCAACGCGGAACGCGCGGCGCTCGGTATCGACAACGACACGGGCATCCTGCTGGTCGAGGTCTATCCCGACGGGCCGGCCGCGGCGGCGGACCTCAGGCGTGGCGACGTGATCCTAATGATGAACGGCGAGCCGGTTTTTTCGCAGCGACAGGCGCTGCTGATATCCGCCGGCACCCTGCCGGGCGACACGGTGGAGATTACCGGCCTGCGCGACGGCGAGCGCTTCACGACAACGGTGACCGCCGGCGAACGTCCCAAGGACCCAAGATAGGCGAGCGCTAGACCACGCGCCGGATTTCGGCGCCCAGCTGGCCGAGTTTTTCCTCGATTCGCTCGTAGCCGCGATCCACATGGTAGATGCGGTCGACCAGCGTTTCGCCGCGCGCCGCCAACCCCGCCAGCACCAGGCCCGCGGAGGCCCTGAGATCCGTTGCCATCACCGGCGCGGCCGTCAGGGTGTCGACACCCGTGCAAATCGCCGTATGGCCTTCAAGCTGAATATCCGCGCCCATGCGTTGCATCTCCAGCACATGCTGGAAGCGATTCTCGAAGATGGTCTCGGTAATGGTGCCCACGCCGTCCGCAATCGCGTTCATGGCACAAAACTGCGCCTGCATATCGGTCGGAAATGCCGGATAGGGGGCCGTCCGGAGGTCAATCGCCAGCGGCCGGCGGCCCTGCATGTCGATATCGACCCAGTCAGCCCCGGTTTCGATGTGCGCGCCCGCTTCAGCCAGCTTGATCAGGACGGCTTCGAGGGTCTCCGGTGCCGCCCCCAGCGTCCGGATATGACCACCGGTCATCGCCGCCGCCACCAGGTAGGTCCCCGTCTCGATTCGGTCAGGCAGGACCGTGTAATCGGTACTACCCAGGTGTTCCACGCCATGAATCGTGAGCGTACTGCTGCCGATTCCCCGGATGTCGGCACCCATGGAGACGAGAAAATGCGCCAGATCCGTTACCTCCGGTTCACGCGCCGCATTTTCGAGGACGGTTTCGCCGTCGGCCAGCACGGCGGCCATCAGCAAATTCTCGGTGCCCGTCACCGTCACCGTATCGAAAACGATGTGTGCACCGTGCAGTCGGCGCGCGCGGGCCTTGATGAATCCGTTTTCGACGGTGACCTCCGCGCCCATCGCCTGCAAGCCGGCGACGTGCAGGTTGACCGGCCGCGCACCGATAGCACAACCACCGGGCAGCGACACATCCGCCTCGCCGAAACGGGTCAGCAGCGGGCCGAGCACGAGAATCGACGCCCGCATTGTCTTTACCAGCTCATACGGCGCTTCGCGACGAACAACGTTGCTCGCATCGATCTCGACGCCAAGCTGATCGTCAACCGTGACCTCCACGCCCATCATCTGCAGCAGGGACAGCATTGTCGTGACATCTTTGAGATGCGGTACGTTGCTGATCCGTAACTTTTCGGACGCCAGCAAGGTACCGGCAAGGATCGGCAACGCCGCATTTTTTGCGCCGGATATCGCGACCTTTCCTGACAGGGTTTTGCCGCCCTTGATAAGGAGTTTGTCCAATGCGTTACGGTCCCGTCACGCCGGTGCGCCGGCGCTCCTGACCCTCCATTCATCGGGCGTCAGCGCCGTAATAGACAGCGCGTGAATTTCGTTGCCCACCAGGGTGCCAAGACACTGGTAGACCAATTGATGTCGAGCCAGCGGGCGCTTGCCCTCGAACTCGGCCGCAACCACGAGGGCCTCGAAGTGCGAATTGTCGGCACTGGCCACTTTCACGATCGCGTCGGCGAAACCAGCCTCGATCAGCGGTGCGATTTCCGTTGGGTCCATAGGGGCGCCCTTTCTTAAAACAGCTCGGGGGGCGCAGTGTAACCGCAATATCGGCGGCTTCCCAACGCCGGACTGCGATTGTGTATCATACCGTGCCGGAGTCGATCTCTCGGCGCATGGCGAGACACAAGGTCTTTGCCCGTCATTCACTCGAACTCGACAGTTTATGCTAGGCAATATTCTATTTGTGATTGCCGGCCTTGCCCTTCTCACGTGGGGTGCGGACCGGTTTGTTCACGGGGCCGCGGCAACGGCGCGCAACCTGGGCATCGCGCCACTGTTGGTCGGCCTGACCGTGGTGGCGTTTGCAACCTCGGCGCCGGAAATCCTCGTGTCGATTGTTGCCGCCACACAGCAGGAACCCGGCCTCGCCATCGGCAACGCCATCGGTTCGAACATCGTGAATATCGGCCTGGTGCTGGGCGTCACCGCGATAATCTGCCCGATAAAACTGGAATCAGCCACGCTGCAGAGCGAGATGCCGGCGCTGCTGGCGGTCACCCTGCTGACCGTGTCGCTGTTTCTGGACTCCTACCTGAGCCGGGTGGACGGTATCGTGATGCTGACCGGACTGATCATCGTCATGTTCTGGCTCGTTCGACTGGGGCTGCGGTCCGCCGTCAACGACCCGATCAAGCGTGACTTTGAGGCAGAGATCCCCAGCGACGTCAGCATGCGCATGGCCGTTGTGTGGCTCGTTGTCGGTCTCGGCACTTTGCTGGTCGGCGCCGAACTCCTCGTCGAAGGCGCAATCGGCATAGCCGAGCTGCTCGGCGTCAGCGAGGTTGTCATTGGCATCCTGGTCGTCGCACTCGGCACGAGCCTGCCGGAACTTGCCGTCTCGCTGGCCAGCGCCCTGAAAGGCGAGTACGGCCTCGCTATCGGCAATATCGTCGGCTCGAACATTTTCAACCTGCTCGCCGTTATCGGCGTCGCGGCGGTGATCGAACCCTCGGCGCTGGCGCCCTCCGTGCTGTCACTGCACATCTTCGTCATGGTCGCGTTTACCCTGGTCCTGTACGCGATGACGTACGATTATGACGGCAAAGCCCAGCTGTCCCGACCCGAAGGGCTGGCATTGCTGACGGCCTTTCTTGCCTACGACACCTACGTGGTAGTGCAAAACCTATAGAATAGAGCCAGGGCAGGATCATGGTGTTGCCATGCTCCTGACGCCGCCCGCTCCCAGGGGACCACTCTTGCCAGACTCACTGACAAACGACGAATTGCTGACGCTGGCCGCCGACGTTCTGGACATCGAGTCACGCGCCGTTGCCAGCTTCGAAGTCTCGCCTGAACGACGACTTTATCGCGGCGTGCGCATTGTGCATGAACACCAGCGGACGCGTCGTGGTCACCGGCATGGGCAAGTCCGGACACGTCAGCAAAAAGATCGCGGCGACCCTTGCATCGACCGGAACACCGGCGTTCTTCATGCATCCCGCGGAAGCCAGTCACGGCGATCTCGGCATGATCACCAAGCACGATTTGCTGCTCGCGATCTCGTACTCCGGGGAAACCGCGGAGATCGTGACGATTCTGCCGCTCGCCAAACGCACGGGGGCGAAATTACTGTCCATGACGGGTCACCCCGGTTCGACCATAGCGAAGGCGTCCGACGCGCACCTTGACATCAGCGTTGCCGAGGAAGCCTGTCCACTGAACCTCGCCCCTACGGCGAGCACAACGGCGACCCTCGCGATGGGTGACGCACTTGCCGTGGCACTGCTGAAGAATCGTGGTTTCACGGCGGAGGATTTTGCCAGGTCACACCCCAGCGGTAGCCTCGGTAAGCGGCTGTTGTTGCGGGTCAGTGATGTCATGCGCAGTGGCGATCGCATACCGGCCGTCAGGCCTGAGGTGACGTTGCGCGACGCGCTGCTCGAAATGACGGACAAAGGCCTCGGCATGACGGCCATTGTCGACGCGAACAAGCGCATTCTCGGTATCTACACCGACGGCGATTTGCGGCGGACCCTGGATACGGGCGCTGATATTCGCACCACCGTCATTCGCGATGTCATGCACGCCAACTGCAAGACGACCTCGGCCGACATGCTCGCAGCGGAAGCACTGCACCTGCTCGAAGAGAACAAGATTACCTCGCTGCTGGTCGCAGACGAGCACGGCACGCTGGTCGGTGCGCTCAATATCCATGACCTGTTTCGCGAAGGACTGATGTGAGCCGCCTTACGGAAAAACTGGCCGCCGTCCGCCTGGCAGCATTTGATGTCGACGGTGTGTTCACGGACGGTCGCTTCTACCTTTCCAATGACGGCGTTGAATCCAAGGCATTCCATACCCAGGATGGCTATGGCATTCGCCAGTTGCTGGACAACGGCATCGATGTTGCCGTGATTAGCGGAAGAAAGTCCGCCGCTGTTGAAAAACGCATGAGTGAACTTGGTGTTCGTCATGTTGTGCAGGGATGCGCGGACAAAATTGCTGCCTTCGACGACATCATCCAGCGGCTGCAATTGTCGGCATCTCAATGCGCTTATGTCGGTGACGACATCCCGGATTTGCCGTTGCTGCAACACGTTGGCGTTGCCATCGCCGTTGCCAATGCGGTGCGTCAGGTTCAGGACCGCTGTGACCACACCACGGCCGCAAGCGGTGGCCGCGGCGCGGTGCGCGAGGTCTGTGAGCTGCTGCTCGCAGCGCAAGGTCTGGCCGGTGATTAGTGCACGGCATACGGCGCTGCTTGCCGTGCTCGGCGCCGGCGCGCTGGGCAGCTGGTACCTGGCCCGTCCGGCCGCAGAGACCGACGCCGGCGAGCGCCCCGTTGAGGGCGAGCACCAGGGCTATTACCTGAAGACGGCGCGTATTCTCGGCACCGGCGAAAACGGCAACCTGCTGTACCAGATCGAGGCCGGTCACGCTGAGCAACAATCGGACCTGCGCATTGAATTTACCGATGTTCGGATTCGCTACTCACCTGAAAGCGACATCCCGTGGACGGTCGTTGCCGATGCGGCGACGCTGAGCGAAAACAACCCACGCATCACGCTGCGCGGTCACGTTCGCGCGACCAGCAACAGCGCCGCTGGCGACGATGAGACTGAAATACGGACACAATACCTTGAGCTCGATCCGGAACGTTTCCTGGCCGAAACGGACCAGAGAGTACAAATTCGAATCGGCGCACGCAGCCTCACGGCGACCGGCATGCTAGCATCCCTGAACGATGACAGAATCGAACTCAAGTCGAATGTTCGCGGCAAGATCGCGCCTTAGAATGACAACGCCTGCTACGCTACCTCTGCCTGTTGCTGGCACTGACCTTGTCGCCACTCGCCGCCGCGCAGGTGGCGGACCTCGATATGCGCCTGCCGTGGGATATCGACGCTGAATCAACCTCGTTCGACGGCAAGACATCGATGATCGTCTTCACCGGCTTGCGGTTGTCCCAGGGCCGTACCAGCATCGAAGCCGACGAAGGCCGCGCAACCAACATCGAGGGCGAAAGCGGTACCTGGAAGTTTTCCGGCAATGTCGTTATCGATATTCAGAACGGACACATCGAATGCGACGCTGCCGACCTGACGTTCCTGCAGTACCAGTTGCAGCGTGCCGAGGTAACGGGCTCGCCGGCGACGTTTCGACTGCAGCGGCCCGGCAGCGACGAGGTCACCTACGCCGAGGCAGGCAAACTTTCCTACGACGTCGACGGCGGCATTATCGAATTTTCCGAAAATGCGTCCATCAACGAGGGTGGCAACCAGATATCCTCGAACTTCCTGGTGTATGACATTACCGAGCAACGCATCAACGCGGACTCGACCGGCAGCGAGGATGGCAGAGTGCGGATTACCTACACGCCGAAAAACGGCGACAGTGCTGCAAGCGAAGAGGCCGCCACGCCAGCGAGCCCGGAGGCTGAAGACGGCAATCCATGAGCATCCTCAGCGTTCAGGATATATCGAAGAGCTTCAAGCTTCGCAAAGTCGTCAAGAATATTTCCCTGGAAATAAAGAGTGGTGAGGTTGTCGGCTTGCTGGGGCCAAATGGCGCAGGCAAAACCACGGCGTTTTACATGATCGTCGGCCTGATTGTCGCGGACAGCGGAAAAATACTGCTCGACGGCAAGGACTTGACGGCACAGCCGATGCACCGCCGCGCCAAACTCGGACTGGGTTACCTGCCGCAGGAGGCTTCAATATTTCGCAAGCTGACCGTGGAACAGAACATCCTCGCTATTCTCGAGACACGCGACGACCTTGATCGCGCCGGTCGCGAGCGGGAACTCGAGAATTTGCTCGACGAACTGCATGTCGGTCACGTGCGCAGCAGCTTAGGAATCAGTTTGTCGGGCGGAGAGAGGCGTCGCGTCGAAATCGCCCGCGCACTGGCCGCCAACCCGCTTTTTATACTGCTTGATGAACCGTTTGCAGGCGTGGATCCCATCTCGGTGCTCGACATTCAACGCATTATCCGTCACCTGTGCGAACGGGATATCGGTGTGCTGATCACTGACCATAATGTTCGGGAGACGCTCGGAATCTGTGGCCATGCCTATATACTCAGTGACGGCATCCTGATCGCAGCCGGGGCGCCGGCGGACATATTGGCAAATCAGCACGTTCGAGAGGTGTATCTCGGACAGGAGTTCAAACTCTGAGGCAAAATCATGGCCTGTAGCCCTTGCTTACATGTAAATTGCCCATAGAGTAAACGACACTCATGTTGAAACCTTCGCTGCAGTTAAAACTCGGTCAGTCGCTTACGATGACGCCGCAATTGCAGCAGGCTATCCGCCTTCTGCAGCTGCCGATCCTCGACCTGAATGCGGAGATTCAGGAAGCGCTCGAGGAAAACATCATGCTGGAAATGGAGGATCTCCCGGAGCTTCCACAAACCAGTGCCGAAACGACCGCCGAAGTCGAGGCGATCAAGGCTGACGATCTCTGGCAATCGCGGGCTGCCGAACGCAGCCAGGACAGCGGCTGGAATGGCGAAGGACGACCCGTCAGCGAGTTTGCCGACGAATCCGGCCAGACATTGCGTGAACACCTGCTCTGGCAGTTGGAGATGGAACACTTTTCGCCGCGCGAGGTGATCATCGGCGAAGCCCTCATCGACTCAATAAGCGACGACGGCTACCTGAGGGCAGATCTCGAGGAAATTCGCGCAAGCCTGGACAAGGACACGGCGGTTACCGATACCGAGATCGAACGGACCCTGACCAAGATCCAGCGTCTGGATCCGGTCGGCGTCGGCGCACGTTCCATCTCCGAGTGCATAATCCTGCAGCTGAGCCAACTTGAGTGGGCAACGCCGGGGCTGCAACTCGCCCTGAGCATTGCCTCGGATCATCTCGACCTGGTGGCGAATCGCGATTACGGCGAGTTGCGCCGTACGCTTCAAACCACGGAAGATGACCTGCACGACGCACTTGCCCTCGTGCGAGGATGCAACCCCAAGCCGGGGCTGGCAATCAGTCCGCCATCGACCGAATACGTAATTCCGGATGTGTTCGTACGCAAAATCGACAATCGCTGGCAGGTCGAAATCAGTCCCACCGGCGTGCCGCGCCTGTCGGTCAACCAGCAGTACGCAAGACTGCTGCGCGGCAGCGGCGAGCACGCCGCGCTGAAGTCGCAACTTCAGGAAGCGCGCTGGCTGATTCGCAGCCTCGAGATACGCAACGAAACCCTGCTCAAGGTCGCGACCAGTATCGTCAAGAGGCAAACCGAGTTCCTGGAGCACGGCGACGAGAGCATGAAGCCGATGGTGTTGCGGGATATCGCTGAGGAAATCGGCATGCACGAGTCGACGATCTCACGAGTGACGACCAGCAAGTACATGCACACGCCGCGTGGCGTCTTCGAGTTCAAGTACTTCTTCTCAAGTCACCTCTCTTCTGCGAGCGGCGAGGACCAGTCCTCGACCTCGGTTCGCGCGAAAATCCGCAAGTTGATTGGTGCCGAGAATCCGAAAAAGCCGCTGAGCGACAGCAAGATCACAAACTTACTAAAAGAGGACGGCATTTCAGTTGCCAGAAGGACGGTCGCGAAGTACCGTGAAGGTATGAATATCCCGGCGTCAAGCGATCGCCGGCATCGTGAAACAAGGTAACCGGAACCTCGCACACCGTTTATTGAAAAGGAGTGAACCACACCGCCGCAGATCCGCATCATTCTCCAGGGTTTCGCCCGCCACGCGTCGGCACTCACTGGAATAGACCGCAATAAAAAACACGGGAGATCATTATGCAGTTGAATGTTTCAGGCCATCATGTCGAAGTTACCGATTCTCTGAGAGAGTATGTCGGGTCAAAAATCGAAAAGATTGCACGCCACTTTGATATCGTGTCTGACGTCCAATGTATCCTGACCGTAGAAAAGCTTCGCCACAAAGCCGAGGCAACCGCCAAGGTAAACGGCGGTACAATTTTCTGCGAACATACTGAAGAAGACATGTATGCCGCGATCGATGGACTCGTGGACAAGCTCGAGCGACGTGTTCGAAAATACAAGGAAAAGCTCGTTGATCATCATGCAAAAGACAGGAACAAGAGCAAGTTCGCCTGACCCCGGGGGCGAACAGTGAGACGCTCGCGTTGCCCGGTCCGCACGAAGTTAGCCTGAAGCCTATGTCGCTGCAAGAAATCATCCAACCAGACGGCGTGCTCTGCAATGCAATGGCGCGCAGCAAGAAGCATTGTCTCGAGATATTGAGCGAGCTGCTGGTGCGGCCATACCCTGAGATCCCCAGCGAGATGATTTTCGAATTTCTGATAGAAAGGGAACGGCTCGGCTGCACCAGCCTCGATCGGGGCGCGGCGTTTCCACATTGCCGTGTCGAGGGCATCGAAAACAGCACGGCCGCCCTGATCAAACTCTCTGAGCCCGTCGATTTCGACGCGGCGGACGGTGAACCGGTCGACCTGGTCCTCGGCATGATCGTGCCGCTCGAGATGAACGAAAGCCATCACGGCGATATCAAGCTGGTGACCGATCTGTTGGCGGACGAAGTGCTTCGAAAACGACTCCGCGCCGTCAACAGCAGCAGCGATCTCTACGCAGCCCTGGTCGGGAACGTACCGCCGGCAACGCCTGAAGAGCCGTGTCAAAAGAACTGCGGCTGATCGTTCTCAGCGGCCTTTCGGGGTCCGGCAAGACCGTTGCACTCCATGTACTGGAAGACCTCGGCTACTACTGCATAGACAATCTGCCCGTACGGCTGCTGGAGGCGGCGGTAAGGGAGGTTCGGTCTGATGGCGCGGATTCTGCCAAACTCCTGGCCGTCGGCGTCGATGCCCGCGCTCGCAAAGAGGACCTGTTGTCGCTCCCCGAGTTGTTGCGCGACCTGCAGAGCCAGGACGTCCGCAGCGAAATTATTTTCCTGCATGCCAGCGACGACATTCTCCTGAAGCGTTACGGGGAATCCCGGCGCCGCCATCCGCTGGCCGAACAAGGCACCGAGCTGCACGCAGCGATCGACCGAGAGCGTGAAATCCTGACAGAAATTCACGACTGCGCGGACCTGATCATCGATACCTCGACGATCAGCATTTACGATCTCGCAAGGGTCATAGGCGAGCGTGTGGATCGGCGTGAAAAAGACACCCTGTCCGTACTGATTCAATCCTTTGGCTTCAAGTACGGTATACCCGCGGATGCCGATTTCGTATTCGACCTCCGGAGCCTGCCGAATCCTTACTGGACGCTAAAGCTGCGCGGCCTGACAGGGCTCGATCAGGAGGTGTCCGATTTTTTGTACCGGCAACCCGCTTTCGTCTCCATGCTCGACGACATACGACAATTCCTCGAGCGCTGGATCCCGCGTTACCTGGAAACGCGGCGCGGCTACCTCACCGTTGCGATCGGTTGCACCGGCGGCCAGCACCGCTCGGTCTGCCTCACAGAAGCGCTTGCCAGAGCGCTCCGCGAAAAACACGATCCCGTGCTCATACGCCACAACAGCCTGACAGGACATCGTCTGAACCCGAACTAAGCTGCTAAACTTCGCCGGCATGGAAGCGCGCGAAAGCACCAAGGCTAACCTCGAGCTACTGCAAGAACGCCTCAACAGCGGGCGGATGCGGTCTGCCCGGATCATGGTAAACAGCCTCTACCCCTCCGAAGTCGCGCGTTTGCTCGAATCCTTGCCTCGCAAGGACCGGGCGATGCTCTGGGAAATCGTCGGTTCCGAGATCGAAGGTGACGTCCTTGTCGAACTTGCCGAAGAAGTTCGCGATAGCCTGATCGAAGGCATGGCCACGGAAGAGCTCGTCGCCGCTGCCGGGGGCATGCAGGTCGATGATCTCGCCGACCTCCTCGCCGACCTCCCGGAGGCCGTCACCCAGGAAGTCATCCAGTCACTGGACAAACAGGACCACGAACGCCTGAAGCAGGTGCTGGCCTACGACGAGCAGAGCGCCGGCGGGCTGATGAACGTCGACATCGTGACCGTGCGCCCCGACGTGACGCTCGAAGTCGTGGCACGCTATTTGCGAGCCGTCGGCCAGATGCCCGATGGCACGGATTCAATCTTCGTCGTCAGCCGCGACAACAAGTATGTCGGGGCGCTGTTCCTGTCACGTCTGTTGACCCGGGATCCGGATGAAATGGTCGCCAACGTCATGTCGACTGAGATCCAGCCGATTCCAGCAAATACGCCGTCGACCCAGGTTGTCTGGGAGTTCGAAAACCGGGACCTGTTGTCCGCGCCCGTCGTCGATGACGACTTCCGGGTCCTCGGTCGTATTACGGTCGATGACGTCGTTGATGTGATTCGAGATGAAGCCGAGCACTCACTAATGAGCGCGGCCGGCCTGGACGAAGAGGACGACATGTTCGCGCCTGTCGTGAAGAGCGCGACGCGCAGGGCACTCTGGCTCGGCGTCAATCTCGGCACGGCGTTTCTCGCGGCGGCCGTTGTCGACCTGTTCCAGACGACGGTTGACAAGATTGTCCTGCTCGCCGTTTTGATGCCTGTCGTGCCGAGCATGGGCGGCGTTGCCGGTAGCCAGTCGTTGACGATCATCACTCGCGCCATCGCTCTCGGCCAGATCAATCGAAGCAATGCCAGCGGCATTCTGAAGAAGGAAGTCCTGGTCGGTGTTCTTAACGGCTTTGGCTGGGCGATTGTCGTCGCCATTCTCACGTACCTGTGGTTTGGCGACTGGCGCATCGGCGCTATCATTGCGGCAGCGATGGTCATCAACCTGGTTATTGCCGCAGCGGCTGGCTATAGCATTCCGCTGCTGTTGAAGCGACTGCGAGTCGATCCCGCGCTGGCAGGCGGCGTCGTGTTAACGACCGTCACCGACGTCGTCGGTTACGGCGCGTTCCTCGGGCTGGGCGCCGCTTTTTTGCTGTGAGGCGAGCGAAGCGGTGTCGCGCGGTTAGTAGTCGCACGACCCCTGACCCGCGGGCGCCGCGGCAACACGGTGCGCAGAGCGGCTAGTTCTCGCGCTGAAACGCGCTCAGATCCTTCTTGATCCAGTTCGGCGCGAAAAGTCTTGGCACCGGCGCACCGCTTACAAAGTCCAATAGCTCGTCTTTAACTTTCATCGCATCGCGATAGCCGAGCTTGATCAGTTCGCGTGTATACGCCTTCTCGAACAAAAGAAAGCTCAACAGCCGATTCTCCCCGGGGCTGCTGCCGCCGACGCCGCGCAGCAATGCGCGTATGGCGAACGGAAGTTCTTTGCGATGACGATACGCGATGACCCGCAAATCCTCGCTGGGCACGATCAGCATGGTATCAATCGGCCGCATTTGCGATGCCGGTTGCGACACCCTGCTGCCCGCAGCCGCGTCGAGCAACTCGTTAATACGCGTGATGCGTTCCAGGTCGGAGTAGAGACCGTCCATGAACAGCGTGTCCAGCATGTAGCCGGCAATCTGGGCAAAACTCGGCGATTCCGGACCCGTATCGGGTGACTGGTCGCCGGTCTCATCGCGAATGCCAATAACGAGGATCCTGTCCGCCCCCAGATGAACCGCCGGGCTTAGTGGTGTTGCCTGGCGCATGGCACCGTCGCCGAAATACTCGTTGCCGATCCGCACAGGGGGAAACACCATGGGCACCGCGATGCTGGCCATTATGTGATCGATGTTCAATTCAGAGCGGCGACCCATACGACGGGTTCGCTCCCAGCTCGGCTGGGTTTCTTCCGCTTCAAAAAATGACGTTGAGCGCGCCGACGAATAGCCAGCCGCCGTGACCGCAACCGCATCGAGATGACCCGCTTCGATCGCGTCACGAATGCGTGGAAAATGGACGTTGCGATTGAGCAGCTCACGCAGTGGTGCATTGTCCAGCAACGACTTCGGCGCCCCGACAAGCCAGCCGCCCAGCACGATGGACGCGAGCCAGTGCAGGCTGCTCTTCAGCATCGTCAGGTGATCCGTTTTGTAAACATGGTGACAGCGAAAATGCCCCCACACATGCTCCAGTTCGGCGATCGCCGATCGCAGGTGCTGCGCCCGCGACGCCAGAACGACTGAATTTACGGCACCCGCCGAAGTGCCGCTGACGACCTGGAACGGGTTGGCACTGTTTCTTGGCAGCAGTTCGGCTACGGCCTTGAGTACGCCAACCTGAAAGGCGCCACGAGCGCCACCGCCCGGCAGCACGAGCGCGGCTCTAATGTCGTTATCGGACCTGGTCATTGCTTCAGCTCGGTTTGCCTTCGGTCTCGCTGTCGCGGTGTTAATGCTACAGCGTATAATATTGAAGCCGTCGCAGCTAAGACCTGCGGCTCATTATCGGAGATTAAAAAATCTATATGAAACAGATAGTTACCATATCTCTGGTCGTCCTGACCATCACCGTGGCGCTGCTGCTTGCGCCCAGCGGCTCGGCGAGCAGCCAGCCCGCCGCCGGCAGTGTGGCACCCGACTTTGAACTGCCGGATCAAACCGGGCAGCTGCACTCGCTCGAAGACTACCGCGCGCGCTGGATTGTTCTTTACTTCTACCCGAGGGACCAGACCCCGGGTTGCACAACCGAAGCCTGCCAGTTTCGAGACAACATTTTCGACTTCAGGGACTTGAACGCCCAGATCCTCGGCGTCAGCCTGGACGACGTCGATTCGCACCTGGAATTTGCCGAGCATCATTCTTTGCCCTTCCCCTTGCTGGCGGACACGGACGGCACAACGGCTGACGCCTACGGCGTGAAAACTCGTATGTTCGGAATGACCGTCGCCAAGCGCCAGACGTTCATTATCGATCCGAACGGCCACATCGCGAAGCATTATGAGAAAGTAAAGCCGTCGGAACACGCGGCTGAAGTGCTGTCAGATTTGAAAGCGCTGGGCGCGGCAGCAGGCCGCCCGACACAATCATCAGTGCAGCGACTTGATCGCGTCGTCGAGCCCGGCGATCGTTAGCGGATACATGCGATCGTCCATGATTTCCCTGACGAGCTTGGTGGAGGGTGTGAAGTCCCAACGCTGCCTGGGTTCCGGGTTGAGCCAGACGGCCTTGGGGTAAGTATCAAGCAAACGCTTGATCCATACAGCGCCGGGCTCGTCATTCCAGTGCTCAACGCTACCGCCGGCATAAACGATTTCGTAGGGACTCATTGTCGCGTCACCCACAAAGATCAGCTTGTAATCCGAACCGTACTTGTGCGCAATATCCATTGTCGGCGTTTTCTCGGAGTGCCGGCGCCGATTGTCTTTCCACAAGCTTTCGTAGATGAAGTTGTGGAAATAGAAATATTCCAGATGCTTGAATTCGCTGCTCGCCGCCGAGAACATCTCTTCACAGATTCGAACGTGATCATCCATTGATCCACCGATATCCAGGCACAACAATACTTTCACCGCGTTGTGCCGCTCCGGAACCATTCGTATGTCGAGAAAACCGGCATTGCGCGCCGTTTTGTCAATCGTGTCGTCGAGGTCCAGCTGATCCGCCGCGCCTTCGCGGGCAAATTTTCGAAGTCGTCGTAGCGCAACCTTGATATTGCGCGT
This sequence comes from uncultured Gammaproteobacteria bacterium, assembly GCA_963807845.1. Taxonomy (GTDB): domain Bacteria; phylum Pseudomonadota; class Gammaproteobacteria; order Steroidobacterales; family Woeseiaceae; genus UBA1847. The sequence continues at coordinate 28,399 of CAWEDS010000026.1, read as the reverse complement.
TCCGAGCTCGACGGAATCGTCGAGGTTCCGGTAATCCCGCTTGTCCCACACCTTGACGGCACTGCGATTGCGCGAGCCCTGCTGACCGATTCGAACGCCCTCCGGATTGTAACCGTAGGCACCAAAGGGTGAGGTTCCCGCAGTGCCGATCCAGCGATTGCCCCCCTCGTGACGCTCATCCTGTTCATCCAGTCGCTCGCGCAAGGCCTTCATCAACTCATCGAAGCCACCCATTGCTTCGATCTGTTTGCGCTCCTCCTCAGAGAGAAACAGTTCAGCCTGACGGCGCAGCCAATCCTCGGGGACGTCCTCAACCAGCTGCAGAAACGAGTCGTCGACTCCCTGGAAGTAGGCGCCGAAAATTCGATCGAAAAGGTCGAGCCTCGCCTCGTCTTTGACAAGGCTTGCGCGGGCGAGATAGTAGAAATCGTCAACGCTTTGACCGGCAAGCCCGCGCTTCATTGCTTCAAGCAACGTCAACAGCTCGGTTATCGACGTCTTCATGCCGCCTTCGCGCAGCTTGTAGAAAAACGGTATCAGCATGGCAATTACTGCGGGTTCGAGCGCCTGTCGAGGAATACCAGTTGCTCAAACAGGTGCACATCCTGTTCGTTCTTCAACAGTGCGCCGTACAACGGCGGAATCGCGTTGCGTGCGTCATCGCCCCGCAGTACTTCCGGTGGAATATCTTCGGCGAGCAGCAGCTTGATCCAGTCCAGCAGCTCGGATGTCGAGGGCTTCTTCTTGAGGCCGCGCACGTCGCGAACCTTGTAAAACGCGTTCAAGTGCCTCTTGCAGCAGGTTTTTCTTCAGCCCGGGAAAATGCACATCGACGATTTCGGTCATCGTGTTCTTGTCCGGAAACTTGATGTAGTGAAAGAAGCAGCGCCGCAGAAACGCGTCGGGCAGTTCTTTTTCGTTGTTGCTGGTGATGACAATGATCGGCCGGTGACGTGCCGTGACCAGTTGCTTTGTCTCGTACACGTAGAACTCCATACGATCGAGTTCCCGCAGCAGGTCGTTGGGAAACTCGATGTCGGCCTTGTCGATTTCGTCGATCAGCAGCACCGGCTGCTGCTCAGATTCAAACGCCTCCCAGACTTTGCCGCGGACGATGTAGTTGGCGATATCGTGCACCCGGTCATCGCCGAGCTGGGAATCCCGGAGCCGTGCCACGGCGTCGTACTCGTAAAGACCCTGCTGCGCCTTGGTCGTCGATTTGATATGCCACTCGTACAGCGGCAGACCCAGCGAACTCGCCACCTCCAGCGCCAGCTGCGTCTTGCCGGTACCGGGCTCTCCCTTGATCAGTATCGGTCGCTGCAGCGTAACCGCCGCGTTCACGGCCATCTTCAGGTCGTCCGTTGCAATATAGGAGCTGGTGCCGGTGAATTTTTTGTCTGTCATCAGGGTTTCCGTGGCGGGCTTGCCATCTATCTTACCGTTGCAGGGGAGTCAGAGTAAGGCTGTACGCCGCGGGTCCCGGCAGGAAAGGGTTCGGCAAGCCTTTGACCCAGTCGCCGTGGCCCTTGTTGTAAAATTTCGAAAGCGGATGGCCGCTCTGTCCCGTCGGCATGTGCATAATGCTGTTTTCCTCATCGCCGGGGGAAACGGAAAATCGCTCCGACGCGCCAAACGCCGGGCCCTGCGCTTTCGGCATGTCGAGGTCACCATTCAGCGCATCGGCCGGCATGTCGAGATAGCCCCCGAGCAGCGGAACACTGCGACCCAGCGGATGACGGATAGCGGCGGTGTTAATTTCTCCCCAGGTCCTGCTCGCCAGCGGGCCCTCATAGTTGTCATGAAAGTAGTCAACGTTCTGCCGTACGGCGGCCACCAACAGTTCATCCCAGCTCGCGTAATCACGCGGCAGCATGTGCTCCGGCCGCTCGGTAACCAGTGACCAGAGTGGTGCCTCGAACTGGTTGCTGCGCCGCAGTACGACGTCCTCGCCGTAGGCCTCTCTCGCCGGTGCCATCAGCGCGTGAAAGACCCGTCTTTCGACTTCAAGTCGGAAAGCACGCACCAGCCGGTAGCCGACCGACTCCGGCACAGCACGCGGTATCCATTGTTCGGCGAGGCGGCGATATTCCTGCAGCTCGATATCATCGGCGACCGCCTCATCGTCGAGCACCTGCAGCAACAGGTCTCGCCAGCGCGACAGGAACAGCGCACGATCATCGAATTGAATAGCGAGCATGTCGACCGGCTCGAAAGTATCTGCCGAAAACAGTCCGTCGCGGATTTGACGGGCTCGAGCGCCGAGATCGTAGCCGCCGTCGCCTATGATTCGTAAGGCCTCGGCATCGGCAACGCGCGCGTTTGCCGTCCAGATACGACCACTCTCCGGGTTGACGATTCGCGGGTAGTCCGTCGGATCGAGCCAACCCTGCCAGCCGTGCGCGGTGCTCCAGTCTGCAGGAAGCATGGCGTTGAAATCGGTCTTTATCGGGATCTTGCCGGCGATGGTCCAGCCGATATTGCCGTCCACGTCGCCCGTGACGAAGTTCTGCGGCGGCATCGACATCGAGTTCGCTATGTCGAGCACCTTGTTCAACGGAGGTCGCTTTTTCGAGGTCGATCAGTCTGCAGGTTAACGCCACCCGGTTTGTGCGCGATCCAGCTCACCGCGACTTCGCCGTCCGGATAGTCGACGTCGTCAAGTACGGGCCCCCACACTGTCTCCCGGATAACGTAAATGACGGGATCGCCGTCCTTGACCTCGATTGCCTCGCGATACTCGATGAACTCGCGTTCGCCATCGGGCGTTTTATAGGTGTTGGCTGTGGCGCCAGGCTGCAGGACGACGGCATCGCTCCAATCGCCATAGCTGTTCGTGAATCCCCAGGCGACCCGCCGGTTGCTGCCCGCGATAACGAACGGTGCCCCAGGCAGGGTGACACCCGTCACGTCGATGCTCTCCTCACCTTCGACGACCAGCCGCGCCTGGTAATAAATATTCGGCGTGCTCAGGCCAAGATGCATGTCGTTGGCCACGATCGCTTTGCCACTCCTGGTAAGCGCGCCGGCCACCGCCCAGTTATTACTGCCACGCAGCGGATAGCGCCCCTGCTCCGGCCGCCGGCTCAGACTCATCCGGGATATCGCGAAGCGAATATTCGTCCGGACCGGGGATAGCGGCAACAGAGCGGGGTTCGCCCATCAGCGGCGCGTCCCAGGGTGTTCCCTGCGGATACATCCACGCATAGACCGACGGAGGCAAGACCCTGTGCGCCAGCCCGCGTCGCACGTCCTTGATCGCTCGCGCGTCGTTGAGCTGCATGTACATCGCGAATACGACCAGCACGGAATCTTCGGCTGCCCATGGACGCGGCTCATCGCCCAGCAAGAAATACTCGAACGGCCGGGCGCCGAGGCCTTGCAGGCCTGCATTGACGCCATCGGCATACGCCTCAAGCAGCGCACGATCGCTGCCCGTCGCGTTGGCTATAACGTCTTCTGCCCTGCTGCGAAAACGGTGAAACCGATAGCGCTTGTCGGTATCAAGCGCGACTCTGCCGACGATTTCCGAGAGCTCGCCTGCGGCTTGCCGGCGAATCATATCCATCTGGAAAAAGCGATCCTGGCCGTGAGCGAAGCCGGTGGCAAATGCGAGGTCCGTTCGATTCTTCGCCGTAATCAGCGGAATACCGTCGGCGTCACGCGCGATGCTTGCCCCGTCCGCACAGGCCTGTTACAGCAATTTCGCCATCGATTTGCGGCAAACTTGCGCGCAGGGTCAAGGTTATCAAAGCCGCGATGATGACGGCCAGAGCAGCAAGTCCGAAGAGCAGACGAAACAACAAACGTTTCATTCTTCTGATTTAACTTTCAACACCTTCATCGCGTTGGTGCTGCCCGACACATTGTCCAGATCGCCTTTCGTAAAAATGACCAGATCGTCGACTTCGACAAGCTTGTAGTGCAGCAAGGTGTTGAATATATCCTGGTAAAGTCGCCGTGGATTCTCGACGTTGATCGCGAACGAGACCGGGTAAACACCGCGATACAAGGCGACGCGTCGACTCGTCGCCTCGTGCGGCGTGAACGCGTAGATCGGAATGTCCGAACGAATACGTGACATCCAGCGCGTCGTCGATCCGGACTCGGTCAGCGCGATGATCGCCTTGACCGTCATGTGATTGGCCGTGTACATCGTGGCCATCGCGATCGCCTCGTCGACCTGCTCGAAGCGATCGTTCAGGCGGTGCGACGTTCGACCGGCGGTCAGCGGGAATTTCTCGGCGCCGACACAGACTTCGGCCATCGCCGTGATCGCCTCGACCGGGTATTTGCCCACCGCGGTCTCGCCGGACAGCATGACTGCGTCAGTGCCATCGATCACGGCATTCGCAACGTCCGACACTTCGGCGCGCGTCGGAATCGGGTTCTGAATCATCGACTCCATCATCTGCGTCGCCGTAATCACGATCTTGTGCGCCTTGCGCGTCTTGCGAATGAGTTTCTTCTGAATACCGGTCAGCTCGGCATAACCCATTTCGACGCCGAGGTCGCCACGCGCCACCATGATGACGTCGGAGGCCTCGATAATCGAATCAATATCTCTGACCGCCTCGGTGCGCTCGATCTTGGCGACGATAGACCCGCGTCCGCCGGCTTCCTGGAAAAGTCGCCTGGCTTCCAGAACATCCTGCCGCGCTGCGCACGAAAGACACGGCCAGAAAATCTGCCTCCAGTTCAGCCGCGAGCTTGATGTTCTCCTTGTCGATGTCCGTCAGCGCCGCCGCCGACAGGCCACCGCCCTTGAGGTTGATGCCTTTGTGATCGGACAGGATGCCGCCGTTGACGACCGTCGTATGAATCCGGGTGCCTTCAATACGGTCGACCTTGAGCGTAATCATGCCGTCGTTCAGCAACAGAATGTCGTCGACCGTCAGGTCTTCGTGCAGGGTGTCCAGCGCAACGCCGACGCCGTCCTCGTTGCCATCCATCAGTCCGAGCGTGCTATCGAGAAAAAACGGCGCACCATCCTCGAGAACGACACTGTGATCCGCGAAACGCCGAACCCGAATCTTCGGCCCCTGCAGGTCACCCAGCAGGCCGACATCGCGGCCAGCGGTCTTTGCCGCCTCGCGCAACAAGGCTGCGCGGCGCCGGTGTTCGTCCGCATCGCCGTGCGAGAAGTTGAGGCGTGCAACGGTCATCCCTGCCTCGATCATACGGCCCAAGGTTTTCGCGTCATCCGACGCGGGCCCGAGCGTCGCGACTATCTTTGTTCGTCTTCGCATGGCGGCGATTATTGCACAGCTGGCAAGCCGCCGGTGTCATGAAATGGTGGCGATGTCTTCATATCGTCACCTGCAGGCGCTATTCTGCCGTTCCCGTACGTTAACGTGATGCCGACCCCATGCTGAACCGACGCCGATTCATCCAGAGCATTTCTGCCGCCGCCGCTCTGCCCGCGATGTCGCAGTCCTGTGCCGCCACGCCGCTACCAGGGCGTGCTCAGAGCAGATCCGAACGGCTTGCTGGACCTTCCGGAAGGCTTTTCCTACCAGGTGGTATCGCGGGCCGGTGAGGCAATGAGCGACGGATTGCGGGTACCCGGCGCGCACGACGGGATGGCGGCCTTCGACGGTCAGGACGGCCGCATCGTACTGATCTGCAATCACGAAATGAACACCCACTGGTTCCAGGGCAAGCGCCTTTGGCGAGGCGTATGCCGAATTGCCTGAAACGACACGGGCAAAGGTGTACGACCGGGGTGGCGACAAGACGCCGGCACTGGGCGGCACGACGACAACGATCTACAACCCGCTGACGGGCGAAACCGAAAGACAGTTCCTGAGCCTCGCGGGTACCGAAATCAACTGCGCCGGCGGGCCGACCCCGTGGGGTACCTGGCTGAGCTGCGAGGAGTGTTTTGAAGTGCCGGGGGTCCGCAATCGAGTATGGCAATGAGATTACGCGCGACCAGCACCACGGCTACGTCTTCGAAGTGTCTTCCCGCGCCGACGAGCTCGATTGCCGCCCGGCCGATCAAGTCAATGGGCCGATTCGAGCACGAAGCCTGTGCGGTGCATGCGGCAACCGGCATCGTCTATATGACGGAAGACCGGACTCACAGCCTGTTCTATCGTTACATCCCTGATACGCCCGGCCAGCTGCACGACGGCGGTCGCCTGCAGGCGCTGGCGATTCGCGACCACAGCTCATCGATGACGCACAACTGGTCCGCCAAACCGCAAACACCGCTGAACAGGCCCTTGCCGACGTACTGGATTGACCTCGACAACGTCGACCCCGTCGAGAACGACCTGCGGTTGCGAGGCGCCGCCCGCGGTGCCGCGACGTTCGCGCGCGGCGAAGGACTGTGCGCTGCCGGGGATCGCTTCGCCTTTACGTGCACCATTGGCGGCCCTGCCCGTCTCGGCCAGGTGTTCACGTACACGCCGAGCCCGTTTGAGGGCACGGCAGGAGAAAAAGACAAGCCCGGATCCCTGACGCTGATCGCCGAGGCGGGTGAACGCGCGCTGCTCAGAAATTGCGACAACCTTACGATGGCGCCGTGGGGTGACCTGGTCGTTTGCGAAGACACCGCCGATCATTGCGGACTCGTGGGTATACGACCCGACGGCGAGCAGTACGCCATTGCCGATAACGCCTATTCCGATTCGGAAGTGGCGGGCGTGTGCTTCTCACCCGACGGCAAGATCCTGTTCGTCAACATCCAGTACCCCGGTACGACGCTTGCCGTCACCGGACCCTGGCCAACCTAGGCGACCACCCGGCATCACCTCGAGACGTTTGTTCAGACGGTTCCGATCACCGCCATCGGCCGGGATCGCCGCCGCTTTCAGCGGTGTGGCGCGATCGCGGTGACGCGCATGCCTTGTGCTTCCTGAACCGTCAGGAGGCGCGCTTTTCGAGTATCTCTACCGCAGGCAGCTTCTTGCCTTCCACGAACTCGAGGAAAGCGCCACCACCGGTCGAAATGTAGGAAATCCGCTCGCGTACGCCATACTTGTCAATCGCCGCCAGCGTATCGCCACCGCCGGCGACTGAAAATGCGGCGCTATCGGCAATCGCCTCAGCCAGGATACGGGTACCCTCGCCGAAACTGTCGAACTCGAACACGCCGACGGGGCCGTTCCAGATGATCGTGCCGGCACTTCCCAGTATCTCGCTGAATCGCGCCGCGGTTTCCGGTCCGATGTCGAGGATCAAGTCGTCAGCGGCAACGTCGTCGATCTTCCTGATCGATGCGGGCGACTCTGCGGAAAATTCCTTCGCGACCACAACGTCGGTCGGCACCGGGATCTCGGCCCGGTCGCTCTGATCGGCAGCAAGACGGCGCGCGACATCCAGCATGTCGGCCTCATACAATGATTTGCCGACGTCGTGCCCCGCCGCAGCGATGAACGTATTGGCAATGCCGCCACCGACAATCAGGCAGTCGACAATGCCGGCGAGTGCATCCAGCACCGTCAGCTTGGTCGAGACTTTGGACCCGCCAACAATCGCAACGAAGGGACGCGCCGGGTTATCGAGCGCTTTGCCCAGGGCATCGAGCTCGGCTGCCAGCAGCGGTCCGGCGCAGGCAACCGGGGCGTGTTCAGCGACTCCGTAAGTGCTCGCCTGCGCACGATGCGCGGTGCCAAACGCATCCATGACGAATATGTCGCAAAGTGCCGCCATCTTCTTTGCGAGCGCCGCATCGCAGGCTTTTTCACCCGCGAGGAACCGCACATTCTCCAGCAGTACGACCTCGCCCGGGTTCACGTCGACGCCGTCAATCCAGTCACGCACCAGCGGCACGTCGCGCCCCAGCAGTTCGGCCAGGCGATCGGCCACCGGCTGCATCGAGAACTCGTCTTGTGGATCGCCCTCGGTCGGCCTGCCAAGGTGCGACACCAGCATCACGGCCGCATTGGCCGCCAACGCGGCCCTGATCGTAGGCAGGGCCGCCTTGATACGGGCATCGCTCGTTACCTTGCCGTCACTGACGGGCACGTTGAGGTCCTCGCGGACGAACAGGCGTTTGCCCGACAGGTCCATGTCGGTCATTTTGAGGATGGTCATGCGAACTCCGAAACCTAAGTTGCTTAGCCGGCCTTCATCAGTGCGACCGTCGTGTCGAGCATCCGGTTGGAGAAGCCCCACTCGTTGTCATACCAAGACAATACTTTCACGAGGGTGCCCTCCATGACCTTGGTCAGGCCCGCATCGTACGTAGACGAGGCCGGGTCATGATTGAAGTCGACCGACACCAGCGGCTGGTCGTTGTAGGCGAGCACGCCTTTCAAGGCGCCTTCGCTGGCCTTCTTCATGATCTTGTTGATCTCGTCAACGCTCGTGGCCCGCTCAGCGACAAAGGTCAGATCGACGCAGGAAACGTTGATGGTCGGGACACGCATCGAGAAGCCGTCCAGCTTGCCGTTCAGGTCCGGCAGCACCAGCCCGACAGCAGCGGCGGCGCCGGTACTGGTCGGGATCTGCGACATGGTCGCGGATCGGGCACGACGCAGATCCTTGTGGAACACGTCCGTCAGGACCTGGTCATTGGTATAGGCATGGATCGTCGTCATGATGCCGTGCTTGACGCCAATCTGTTCGTGCAGAGGCTTGACCAGCGGTGCCAGGCAATTGGTCGTACACGACGCATTCGAAATAATGTTGTGATCGGCGGTCAGCGTGTCGTGATTGACGCCATAGACGATCGTGCCGTCGATATCCTTGCCGCCCGGGGCCGACAGGATAACCTTCTTCGCACCGCCCTCGATGTGCTTGCCTGCGGTGTCCCGCGTGCGAAACAGGCCGGTGCACTCAAAGACCACGTCGACGCCCAGCTCGCCCCAGGGCAGCTTGGCCGGGTCGCGCTCGGCGAATACTTTAATACGATCGCCGTTGACAATAATGTCATTGCCATCAACCTCGACCGTGCCGGAGAAATTACCGTGTGCGGTATCGTGGCGCGTCAAATGGGCGTTGGTATTCGCATCGCCCAGATCGTTGAGCGCAACCACATCAAACTCGCCGGTACGGCCATACTCATGTATTGCGCGCACAATGTTGCGCCCGATGCGGCCGTAACCGTTGATGCCGATCTTGATTGCCATTGGGACTACTCTCCAGTTATTTGCCTAACAGATTCTTCGCAACCGAAACAACGTTATCAGTCGAAAAGCCAAAATGTTCAAAAAGCTCCTCAGCCGGTGCTGACTCGCCGAAACGATCCAGCCCGATCACGCGCCCGTTTGTGCCAACGTAGCGCCACCAGCCGTCGGTGACCCCCGCCTCGATCGCGACACGCGCCGTGACCTCCCGGGGCAATACCGACTCCCGGTAGTCCGCATCCTGGGTATCGAAGACATCGGTCGAGGGCAGCGACACGACGCGTGCCCCGATGCGCTCCTTCAACAGCACCTCGGCGGCAGACAGCGCGAGCAGCAACCTCCGAGCCGGTCGCAATCAGGATAATATCGGGCGTACCGTCGGTGTCTTTCAATACGTATCCTCCACGCGCCGCATCAGCGAGCTGCGTGGCGCTGCGTGCCTGGTACGGCAATCCTTGTCGCGTCAGCACGAGACTCGTCGGGCCATCACGGCGTTCGATCGCATAACGCCAGGCGATGGCGGTCTCAACCGTATCGCAGGGGCGCCAGACACTCATATTCGGCATCAGCCGCAACGAGGCGGTGTGTTCGACGGGCTGATGCGTCGGACCGTCTTCGCCGAGACCGATGGAGTCGTGGGTGTAGACGAAAATATTCTGCATCTTCATCAGCGCGGCCATGCGCAGCGCGTTGCGCGCATAGTCGGAGAAAGTGAGAAAGGTGCCCTCGTAGGGAATCAGGCCGCCGTGCAGCGACAGACCATTACAGATCGCCGACATACCGAACTCGCGCACACCGAACTAGATGTAGTTGCCGTGCGCATCATCGCCGGACACCGGTTTCGAGCCGCTGTGTTTGGTCAGATTCGAACCGGTCAGGTCCGCCGAGCCGCCGACCAGCTCCGGCAGCGTCGGCGCGAACGCATTCAGCGCGACCAGCGACGCCTTGCGGGTGGCCATGCTCTCGCCGGCCGCCGTCAATGTCGGCGATCGCCTTGTCGGCGAACTGCGCTCCAGCCGCGATGGCAACTTGCCCGCCGTCCGTCGCGCAGAACTCGGCGGCGAGTTCCGGATGCTGCGCCGTTATACGCGCCAAAGGCCGTGTTCCAGGCAGCTCATCCGCCGGCGCCGCGATCCCGGCCGTCCCAGGCCGCGGCGATATCGCGCCGGAATCTCGAACGGCGCAGGCTCCCAGCCGAGTTCCTTGCGTGCCGCCGCCACTTCGTCCTCACCCAGCGGTGCGCCGTGTGTGGCCGCCGTGCCCTGCTTGTTTGGCGACCCGAAACCGATGGTCGTTTTACAGCAGATCAGCGTCGGCCGGTCGCGCGTCGGCGACGGCCTGTTCGATCGCCGCGGCGATCGCCTCGCTGTCATGGCCGTCGACATCGGCGATGACCTGCCAGCCATAGGCCTCGAATCGTCCGGCCGTATCGTCCGTGAACCAGCCGTCGACCTCGCCGTCGATCGAAATATTATTGTCGTCGTAAAAGCAGATCAGCTTGCCGAGTTTGAGTGTCCCGGCCAGCGAACAGGCCTCGTGGGAAATACCTTCCATCAGGCAACCATCGCCGAGGAATACCCAGGTGCGGTGATCGACAATCGTCAAGCTCCGGGCGATTGAACTCCGCGGCCAGCATTTTCTCGGCCATCGCCATACCGACGGCATTGGTAATGCCCTGGCCCAGCGGCCCGGTCGTCGTCTCGATCGGCCCGTCGCGTTCGTATTCGGGGTGGCCGGCGGTCTCGATAGCCGAGCTGCCGGAAATTACGCAATTGCTCAATCGGAAAAGCCGCGTAACCGGTGAGATGCAAGAGGCTGTACAGCAGCATCGAGGCGTGGCCGTTCGACAAGACAAAACGGTCCCGATTCGGCCACAGCGGATTGGCCGGGATTGTGCTTCAGGTAGTCGTTCCACAGGACCTCGGCGATATCGGCCATGCCCATGGGTGCACCGGGATGGCCGGAATTGGCCGCCTGCACGGCATCCATGCTGAGCGCCCGGATGGCGTTGGCGAGATCCCGCCGCGCCGGTTGGCCGGCAATCGTTGCTTTTTGTGACATAAGCCCTTTCTTGTTGGCCGACGTTCTGGCGTTTAATAACGTGATCCAGTTCGCACGTGACGAGGCGGGCATTCTCGCTGTTACGGGAGTGTCGCTTCAAGGCTACAATGCGCCACCGTCTGCTACGAGAACCCTAAATCCAATGACTGATTCTTTCCTGTTTACCTCGGAGTCGGTCTCCGAGGGCCACCCCGACAAGATCTCCGACCAGATCTCCGACGCCATCCTCGACGCGATCCTCGAGCAGGACGTGAAAGCGCGCGCGTTGCCTGCGAGACCCTCGTCAAGACCGGCATGGCCATCGTCGCCGGCGAAGTCACGACCACGGCATGGGTCGATATCGAAGACATCGTCCGCAAGACCGTGCTCGAAATTGGCTACAACAGCTCGGATATGGGTTTCGACGGCGCGTCGTGCGCCGTTCTCAATGCCATTGGCAAACAGTCCCCGGATATTGCCCAGGGCGTGGATCGTGATTCAGCCGAAAAACAGGGCGCCGGTGACCAGGGCCTGATGTTCGGCTATGCCACCAACGAAACCGACGTGCTGATGCCGGCACCGATTACCTACTCGCATCGTCTCGTGCGTCGCCAGGCCGAGGTGCGCAAGAACGGCACGCTGCCGTATTTGCGCCCCGATGCCAAAAGCCAGGTGACCTTCGTTTACGAAGACGGCAAGCCCGTTGCGATCGACGCGATCGTATTGTCGTCGCAACACGATCCCGACGTGTCCATGGCTGACCTCCGCGAGGGCGTCATGGAAGAGATCATCAAGCCGATCATCCCCGCCGGAGCTGATCACGTCGAAAACGCTCTACCACATTAACCCGACCGGCCGCTTCGAGATTGGCGGACCGATGGGCGACTGCGGCCTGACCGGGCGCAAGATCATCGTCGACACCTATGGCGGCTCTGCGCGTCACGGCGGCGGCGCATTTTCCGGCAAGGACCCGTCCAAGGTCGATCGCTCGGCAGCCTATGCGGCACGTTACGTTGCGAAGAACATTGTTGCGGCCGGACTCGCCGAGCGATGCGAAATCCAGGTGTCCTATGCGATCGGCGTAGCGGAACCAACCTCGATCAGTGTCAGCACGTTCGGCACCGGGAAACAAACGGATACAAAACTGACGGAACTGATTCGCGAGCATTTTGATCTGACTCCGTTTGGCATCTTGTCCATGCTGGATCTGATCCGACCGATTTACCGCCCGACAGCGGCTTACGGGCATTTCGGCCGGGAAGACCTCGACCTGAGCTGGGAAAAAACCGACAAAGCCGAGCTGTTGAGAGAAGCGGCAGCCTGAACTGACATTGTGACCCTATAGAGACCAGGAGAAACACTATGAGCAGCGAAGCCGTTGCCCTCAAGAAGAACGATTACAAGGTTGCCGACATCGCGCTCGCCGACTTCGGTCGCAAGGAAATTGCGATTGCCGAAACCGAAATGCCGGGCCTCATGGCGCTGCGCGATGAATTCAAAGGCAAGAAGCCGCTGAAAGGCGCGCGCATGACCGGCTGCCTGCACATGACGATCCAGACGGCGGTACTGATCGAAACGCTGGCCGAACTCGGCGCAGACATTCGCTGGTCGTCCTGCAACATCTTCTCGACCCAGGATCACGCCGCCGCCGCGATCGCTGCGCGCGGTATTCCTGTGTTCGCCTGGAAAGGCGAGACGGAGGACGAGTACTGGTGGTGCGTCGAGCAGACCATCAACGGCCCGGATGGCTGGCAGCCGAACATGATTCTCGATGATGGCGGCGACCTGACGATGCTGGTGCACGACAAGTATCCCGAGATCATGAAAAACGTCAAGGGCCTGTCCGAGGAAACCACGACCGGTGTAAAACGACTGTACGAAATGATGGCCGAGGGCTCGCTGAAGTGCCCGGCGTTCAACGTCAACGATTCTGTCACGAAGTCCAAGTTCGACAACCTGTACGGCTGTCGCGAGTCACTCGTTGATGCCATCAAGCGTGCAACCGACCTCATGATCGCGGGCAAGGTCGCGGTCGTCTGCGGTTTCGGCGATGTTGGCAAAGGTTCGGCGCAGTCGCTGCGAGCGCTTGGCGCTATCGTCTGGGTCACCGAGGTCGACCCGATTTGTGCCCTGCAGGCATCGATGGAAGGCTATCGCGTTGTCGACTTCGACGATGTCTGCGACCAGGTCGACATCGTGGTAACGGCAACCGGCAACTACCATGTCGTCTCCGGCCCGCAAATGGATCGCATGCGCGACCAGGCAATCGTCTGCAACATTGGGCATTTCGACAACGAAATCGATGTTGCCTACCTGAAGAAGTACGAGTGGGAAAACATCAAGCCGCAGGTTGACCACATCATTTTCCCTGACGGCAAGCGCATCATCCTGCTGGCCGAAGGTCGCCTCGTTAACCTGGGCTGCGGCACCGGGCACCCGAGTTTCGTCATGTCCAACTCCTTTACCAACCAGGTGCTCGCGCAGATAGAGCTGTGGCACAATGCTGATAAATACGACAACTCTGTCTACGTACTGCCGAAACATCTCGACGAAAAGGTGGCGCGCTTGCACTTGGGTCGCGTCGGCGCCAAGCTTACGGAATTGACCGACGAGCAAGCCAAGTACATCGGCGTCGACAAAGACGGCCCGTACAAGTCGGAGATTTACCGCTACTAAGGACGCCTGCATATTCAAGCTAACCCTGATGCAGCCCAAGGCGATTCGATACGGATTCTGCACCTGACGGATCCGCATCTTTTCGCCGAAGCCGAAGCCAGCCTGCGTGGCGTAGCCACGCAGGCTTCTTTACAAAGCGTACTGGACCATTACGTCGATTCCGGCTGGCGCGCCGATCGCGCCATCATTACCGGTGACCTGATCCAGGACGACTCGGCGGAAGCCTACGCCCGATTTCGCGACCTGCTGCTGCCGCTGAAGATGCGCATGCACTGCGTCCCGGGCAACCACGACGTGCGCGCGCTGATGCAACCGGTTTGTGCTGCACCGCCGTTTTCCTACTGCGCCTATGAAGAGATCGGCAATTGGCTGCTGGTCGGACTCGACAGCTGCGTTGAGAATGACGCAGGCGGTTTTCTCACCGAGGAGGAGCTTGAGCGACTGGCCGATACCGTTTCACGCAGCGCGGCCGAGCACGTCATGGTTTGCCTGCATCACCCGCCTATCGAGATGGGCAGCGCCTGGCTGGACACCGTAGGGCTCCGGAACGGCGACGCATTCCTGCGGCACCTTGCCGAACTGCAGCGCGTGCGCCTGGTCGCGTTCGGTCACGTGCACCAGCCCTACGATGCCGAACACGCCGGCATACGCATCCTCGCCACACCGTCGACCTGCCGCCAGTTCCTGCCGGGCAGTGACGAATTTGCGGTCGACCAAAACCCTCCCGCCTATCGTCGCATTACCCTGCGGCGCGATGGCAGTACCGACAGCGAATTGATCTGGCTTGACGATGCGTAAGCCGCTCTGCAGCGCACTGCTGTTGATGCTGTCCGTCTCGTGCTGGGGTGACACGGGCGCGCACCCGGTGACCCTGTGGCAGGCCAAAGGGCTCAGCAATTCGGTCTACCTGCTTGGCTCAATTCACCTGCTGCGTTCTGCGGACTATCCGCTGCCGTTCTGTGATTGACGATGCTTATGACGACGCCGAAGTCCTGATCATGGAGCTGGATATGGACGATCTCGACGGCGTCGCGGCGCAGCAACTGTTCAACCAGAACGGCGTACTGCGTGACGGTACGACGCTGCGCGACCTGATGGGCGAGGATCTTTACCTGCGCGCCGCCGACGCCGCCCGCGCCAATGATATTCCGCTGGACCTGCTGGCGAGCAGCGAGCCGTGGCTCGCAGCGATAACCGTGGAAATGATGGCTTTGTATCGAATCGGTTTTAATCCGGCCCTTGGCGTGGAAATGCATTTGACCGAGCGGGCCGCCGGCGACGGCAAGCCGATCGAGGGTCTTGAGACGATCGAGCAACAGGTCGCTTTTCTCGACGGCTTGTCGCTGGATGCGCAACGCCAGCTGTTGATTCAGACACTCGAGGACAGCGGCACCATTCGCGAGTCGGTCGACGAGATGATCCGCGCATGGCGATACGGTGACCTGGAAATACTCGCGTCGGAGCTACTGGACAGTTTCGCGCAGCACGAGGAGTTGAACGAATCACTGCTCACCAGGCGCAACCGGCGCTGGGCCGTTCAGATCAGCGAGCTGCTCGACGATAGCGACGACTACCTGGTTATCGTTGGAGCACTGCACCTGGTTGGCGATCAAGGCGTACCCAGCCTGCTCGAGAAGCAGGGCGTGAAAATTCTCCAGTTGAGTGAGACCGCTCCGATTCGGTAGCATGCGCCGCTCTGTGGGAGAAAGTTAATGAGTCTATTCAGCAACGCGCGACAGGTAATTGCCGGAGGCGTTAACTCGCCGGTCAGGGCTTTCGCCGGCGTGGGCGGTGAGCCGGTATTCTTCAAAAGTGCCAAGGGTGCCTGGCTCGAGGCGGAAGATGGCCGCAAGTTCATCGACTACATCGGCTCCTGGGGCCCGATGATTCTCGGGCATTGCCACCCCGCGGTGATCAAGGCCGTTACGGAAACCGCGGCACAGGGTCTCAGCTTCGGCGCACCGTGTGTGCTGGAAACCACGATCGCCGAGAAAATCTGCGCCCTGGTCCCGTCGATCGAGCGTGTGCGCATGGTCAGCTCGGGCACAGAAGCCACCATGAGTGCGATTCGGCTGGCGCGCGGCCACACGGGTCGCGACAAGATCGTGAAGTTCGAAGGTTGCTACCACGGGCACTCGGACTCACTGCTCATCAAGGCCGGATCAGGCGCGCTGACACTGGGCGTGCCGAGCTCGCCGGGCGTGCCGGCTGGCCTTGCCGAACACACGATTACGCTTTCCTACAATGATCCGGACGCCGTTCGTACCGCTCTTCGCGAGCTGGGCGATGAGATCGCCTGCATTATCGTTGAGCCGATCGCGGGCAACATGAACATGATCCCACCGGTTCCCGGATTCCTCGAGACGCTGCGGGAAGAGTGCACGCGTGCGGGCGCGATCCTGATCTTTGACGAGGTCATGACCGGCTTTCGCGTAGCGATTGGCGGCGCCCAGGCCGTCTACGGGGTGGTGCCGGACCTGACGACACTCGGCAAGGTGGTAGGCGGCGGCATGCCGGCAGCCGCATTCGGCGGTCGCGCCGATATCATGGCGAGCATTGCCCCCGACGGACCGGTCTACCAGGCCGGCACCTTGTCAGGTAACCCGGTCGCTATGGCCGCAGGCCTCGCCACTTTGCAGCAAATCGATCAACCCGGTTTTTTTGAGGCGCTGAGCGCGTCGACACAACGCCTCACCGACGGCCTTCGTGAGGCGGCAGCGCACGCCGGTGTCCCGGTGTCCACCGAGAACGTCGGTGGAATGTTCGGCATGATCTTCACCGACGACGGCCCGGTTCAGAGCTATGCACAGGTTGCGGCGGCCGACGTCGACTATTTCAAGCGGTTTTTCCACGGCATGCTCGACGAAGGGGTCTACCTCGCACCATCCGCGTTCGAGGCGGGTTTCGTTTCGGCCGCACACGGCGACAGTGAAATCGATGCCACGATCGCCGCAGCAGAACGGGTATTTGCGAGCATCAGAAACTGAAATTCACCCCCATTGATACGGTTCTCTCGGTGCCATAGAGACGAACGCCGATCGGCAGGTCCGATCCGGCCGCCCGGTTAGTGCCGGCGACGTGGTCCTGGTACGTCCTGTTGAAGAGGTTGTCCACTCGGGCCTCGAATCGTATCGACTCTGTTGGCGTCCAGTTCGCCATCAGACTCGACAACGCGTACCCCGGTGTGGGCACTTCGCCGTTATACGCCGACACCCTGTCCTGTTTCGCATAGGCGGCCAGCCGCGCTGTCAACAACCAGTTGTTGGGCTGCCAGGAAACGCCGAAACTCGCGTTTGCAGGTGACAGCCGATAGAGGTTGTCGGGCGTATCCGTGCGCCGGCCACGCACAAACGTTGCGATACCGTCAATGAATACGCGCTCGGCAAGGTCTACCTTCCATGCAATATCGGCGCCCCAGATCTCGGCATCGACGTTCTGGAATGCAAGCACCGGCTCTGCGGTATTCATCATGGCGACCACGTTGTTGGCTGGCACGCCCTGTATGTAGTCGTCGACTTTCTTGTAAAACAACTGCGGCGATACAGTCACATTGGCACGTTGCCCATCGAGACCGATCGCGATCTCGCGCGAACGCTCCTCGCGGAGGTCAAGGCTGCCGGTGTAGCTTCGGCCGTCGGCCAACCCTCCAGTCGCCTGCAGCGGCAGCCACAAATACAGCTCCTGATAGGACGGTGCGCGAGTCTTGCTGGCCACTTCAAATCGCCATGCCGTGTCGGTGTCCACATGATGCAGGATCTTTAGCACTACGTCGGTCGATACGAAAACCCGGTCACGATCAGCCGAATTAAATGCATCGGCTAAAGCGGACACGCTGCTCGCCATCATGCCCATCATGCCGGTGGCATCGACAGCACCAGCCGAGGTCGCGACGCGCTTCACACGCAGGCCTGTCTCGATATCGGTTCGCGTCCCGGTACGATTCCATTCAGCGAAAATTGAAGAAACGTCGCGCTGTACGTCATTGAAGTTATTGATCCGGAACAGCGCGTTGTTCGGATTAGCGATGGTCGCCTCATGGTCAGCGGAAATCGCGTCAAGACCGACTTCCAGCGTCGCATCCGGCAAGGCAATGCTTGCGCTGAATAGTTCACCGCGCCATCGATGGTAACGGCCCGCAACGCGTGGTTGTATACGTAGTACCGGCTAGCTGCTCACCGAGTTGATCAGCTCGTCGATGGACCGGAGCCGGCTTTTCGTATCGCTGGTTTCCAGGTATTGCTGTTTCTGCTCCAGGTCGACGGGCAGGATCTCTGCGAGGCGGTAGGTCACCCAGACGGCGTCGTCGTAGCGACGCTCAAGCGACTCGTACAGGCGCCCCAGATCGTCAAGCACGCTGTTCAAGATCTTTTTTAGTGCCGCATACTCGTCAGGCAGCGGCATGTCGGGTTCGGCGGCAATGAGCTCAACCTCGCCGACCGTCAGGCCATCCGCCTGCCGGCTTCGGGACAACAGGCGAAACCGCTGTTCGCCAACGGCCGTAACGCCCAGCAGGCCGTCGCTGCCCTGGTACCAGTCCGTGATTCTCGCCAGGGTGCCCACGTCGTAGGTTGTCGCTTCACCCGCCTCGCTGCCTTCACGAATCAATACGACGCCAAACGGCACTTCTTTTTTCATGCAGTGACTGATCATGTCGAGGTAGCGCGACTCGAAGATGCGTAACGGCAGTGGTCCCTCCGGAAAAAGGACTGTGCGTAGAGGAAAAAGAGGTACGTTCATGTTCGCCGGGGTAGCCAAAGCGGTGCCGCTGCTAGTGGCCGCCGCGGGTTCGCTGCAATACAGCGGTCAGGGTCTGCCGAGCTGAACCGAAACTGCCGTTACTCATGAATACCACCTGGTCGCCGGGCAATACCCGGGTCGACATGTCGGTCACGAGCTGGTCGTAGTCCCCGAACAGGCGGATCTTTGCCCCCAGCGTTGACAGCGCATCGGCAAACTCGTCACTCATATCGTCCGGGCGATACACCCAGACCAGGTCCGCCTCTTTTAACGAATCAGCAATCGTCGCGTTGTGCACGCCGAGTTTCATCGTGTTGGAGCGTGGCTCGATGGCAACGACCACGCGGTGGCCCGGATAACGGCTCTTGACCGACGCGATGGTTTTCCGGATAGCGGTCGGGTGATGCGCAAAGTCATCATAGATCGCGATATTCGCGACCGTTGCCGTGCGTTCCATGCGACGTTTGACGCCCTCGAATCGCGACATGGCATCGACCGCTCGCTCGAGCGTAACGCCCGCCGCCGCCGCGGCTGCCACCGCCGCGAGCGCATTCTCGAGATTATGAATACCGCCCATCTGCCAGCGCGTTTCCGCCGACCGTCCCTTCGGGCTCTGCATCACGAAGCGCCGTTCTCCCTGGCCCGAGAATTCCGCCGACCAGTCGGCGTCGCCGCCGGCGGCGAACGTCTCGACCGGCGTCCAGCAACCCATCTCGAGCAGGCGCCCGAGATTTTTATCGGCGGCATTGCTGATGATTTGCCCGTCGCCCGGCACCGTCCGCAGCAGCTGGTGAAATTGCCAGAGGATCGCGTCGAGGTCGCTGTAGATGTCGGCGTGGTCGTACTCGAGGTTGTTCAAGATCAGGGTTTGTGGACGGTAATGCACGAACTTCGCCCGCTTGTCGAAGAACGCCGTGTCGTACTCGTCCGCTTCGACAACAAAATACTTCGAACCGCCGAAACGGGCAGACTCGCCGAAATTGCCCGGAATGCCGCCGATCAGGAATCCGGGCTCAAGACCTGCATCGTCCAGAATCCAGGCGAGCATACTCGACGTGGTCGTTTTGCCGTGCGTTCCTGCGACGGCAAAAACATGCCGGTCATTGAGCACGTTCT
The DNA here is from genome assembly GCA_963807845.1 of uncultured Gammaproteobacteria bacterium. Classification (GTDB taxonomy): domain Bacteria; phylum Pseudomonadota; class Gammaproteobacteria; order Steroidobacterales; family Woeseiaceae; genus UBA1847. Next base: position 8,753 of record CAWEDS010000026.1, on the reverse strand, counting down.
CGGCCAGCCACTGCGGCCCCGATCGATACGGCATACCGCGATTCAAGAGCGCCTCGACCACCTCAACACCACGGCTCATGACGTTTCCGACAAGCACGCAGTCCGCCCCGACGTCGAGCTGCGCCGCGTCAACCCCTTCATGAATCTCGATGCCCAGCTTCTTGAGCTGCGTACTCATCGGCGGATAGACATTCGTGTCGCAGCCGGTGACTTCATGGCCCGCCGCTCGCGCGAGCGCGGCGATACCGCCCATGAACGTCCCGCAGATTCCGAGTATGTGTACGTGCATGTCGTCTCAGGCCGGAGGAATGGTGGAAGGATCCATGGCTGAATACAAAAACAGCTGAAAGATGAAGACGGCCATGGCGGCAACAACGCCGACATACCAGTGCCGCTCGATCGTCCTGGCGATGATATGACCCTCAACCGGCACGGTCCACAGTAGCACCAGGGACACGACGAAGTTGACGATGTTGCCACTCAGGAACGGGCTCAGCAGGAGCGTGCCGGCCACGAAAAACAGGCTGATCAGGGCGCCGCAGCCGAGCAGGGCCATGATCGCCTGCAGCAGGCGCGCCCGATGTCCGGTGAGGACGACGATCACCGAATAGCACAACAGGCCAGCCAGCCCGGTAACCGTGCCGATGACGAAATCCCTGGCATCCAGCTCCGCCATCATGAACGTCATGATCACCCCGGCGAGCAACCACATTGCCACGATAATGACGAACAGGACCGTCGAATACGGGATCGCATCCGGTCCCTTTCGCAGGCGAATGATATCGAAAAGCGTTTCTAGGAGTGCAAACAAGGCCGGCACCGGATCTCTGCGTTGCGTTGTCGCGATGATCGCATGTTAACCTCCGATACTGAACATCACCTGCGGCCTGTCGATGCCCCATTTTCTGTTTGTCGAACACCCCGATACCCTGATAACCCGCCTGACCGGCCAGGACACGGTTGCGGTCGACACGGAATTCATGCGTGAAAAAACCTACTTCGCGCAGCTTTGCCTGGTGCAGATAGCGACGCGCGATGAGATTTTTTGCGTCGATCCCCTGACGGACAACGAGCAAGCGGCATTCTGGAGCACCCTGTTCGCGCGCCAGTGGGTTGTGCATTCGGCGCGCCAGGATATCGAGGTCGTCTCGCAAACCGCCGGCGCGATGCCCGAGTCCCTGTTCGATACGCAAATCGCGGCCGGACTGCTGGGTCACCCGCCACAAATGGGCTACGCGGACCTGGTCCGGACACTGTTCGATGTCGACATGGCGAAATCACACACACGCGCCGACTGGACGAAACGGCCGCTGCGGGAGGCGTTTCTCGACTATGCGGCCGAGGATGTCGAACACCTGCTGCCGGCATACGAGCAGCTCGGCGAACAGCTCGAGCGTGCCGGTCGACTGGACTGGGCACGCGAGGACTCGGCACTGCTGCTCGAGGCGAAGCTCTATGACACCGACGCCGAACAGGCCGTAGACCGCCTGAAAGGCGCAAGAAACTTCCGCGGTCAGCGGCGTACGGCGGCCGCCAGGCTTGCGGTGTGGCGAGAAGCCGAAGCCATCCGCCGGAACCGGCCGCGCCAGTGGATCATGCGGGATAACGTGCTACTCGATATCGCCTGCCGCCGCCCGGCGTCCGCAACTGAGCTGGCTGAAATCGAAGGAATCTCCGCCAAACTGCTGGCCCGCGCGGGCGAGAATTTGCTGCAGCTGATCGCGGAGTCTGCGACAGATGACGACCGCTACGACCCTCCCGGAGCGCCGGACGAACAGCAAAAAGCGCTCCTGAAATCACTGCAAGCCTGCGTCAAACGGTGTGCCGACGAGCTCGGCATCGCCGCCGAGACGCTGGCCTCAAGACGCGAGCTTGCCGCCGTCATTGTTTCCGGCAGCCGCGATTCACGCGTGTTTTCCGGCTGGCGCCGCGACCTCATCGGCGAGGAGTTGCTCGCCCTGCTGTAACACGGTTTGCGCCTGGCCGGGACGGCAGCCGGCGTGATCGATCAAGCCGGGTCGAGCGCCGCGAGCAGTCGCTCGTAGACCTCGTCGATCGTGCCCTCGGCATTGATCGTGGTCAGCTTGTCGCGCTTTTCGTAGAACTCGATCAGCGGCTCGGTGTTCTTGCGATAGACCTCGAGGCGATTGCCGATCGTCTCCTCGTTGTCGTCTTCGCGTTGCACCAGTTCGCCGCCGGCATCGGTGCATTCGTCGAGTTCTTCCGGGGGCGAAAAATACACGTTCAGCAGCTTGCCCGTCAGCGAGCAGGTGCGGCGGCCCGTCAAACGCTTCATCAGGATGTCGAAATCGACGTCCATCAGCACTGCCGTATCGAGCGGCGTGCCCATCTGGTCGAGCAGCTCCTCAAGATCGAGCGCCTGCTGCGTCGTGCGCGGAAAGCCATCGAGGATGAATCCATCCGCTGCGTCCGGCTGCGCCAGGCGCTCGCTGATGATGCCGAGTACGACGTCATCGGACACCAGGTCGCCGGCCTCCATGATCGGACTTGGCTTTGCGCCCGAACCGCGTGCCGGCCGCTACCGCCTCGCGCAGCATGTCGCCCGTCGATACCTGCGGAATATTCTTCTCGGCCATGAGCTTTTTGGCCTGCGTGCCTTTGCCCGAGCCGGGCGCGCCCAGCAATACGATACGCATCGTTCCTTCCCCACAGTCAAAAAATACCGGCAATCCACCGGGTCCCGACGCCAAGCGACGGGCGCGAACACGCTACCGGCTATCCGTAATGCAGGTCAATGCACAACGAAGGCCCTATTCGGAAATCCGCAATGATCCCCGATGCGGTTTCCGCTATGCTCTGGCGCTCAAAAAAAATCAACGTGGGGAAAACCAACATGTCTGCAATGAACGCTTTTTATGCCCAGTCGGGCGGTGTTACCGCCGTCATCAATGCCACCGCCTGCGGCGTCATCGAGACCGCGCGCAAACATCCGAAGCAGATCGCCAACGTCTACGCCGGACGCAACGGCATCATCGGTGCATTGACCGAAGACATGATCGACACCAGCAAGGAAAGCGCATCGACCATTGCGGCCCTGATGTACACGCCGGGCGGCGCTTTCGGCTCCGCGCGCTACAAGCTCAAGGGTATCGACGAAAACCGCGCCGAATACGAACGCCTGATCGAGGTCTTCAAAGCCCACGACATCGGCTACTTCTTCTACAACGGCGGCAACGACTCGATGGACACCGCGCACAAGGTGTCGCAGATCAGCAAGAGCATGGGCTTTCCCGTGACCTGCCTCGGCATCCCGAAGACCGTCGACAATGACCTGCCCGTCACCGACAACTGCCCCGGCTTCGGCTCCGTCGCCAAGTACGTCGCCGTTTCGACGCAGGAGGCGGCCCTGGATGTGCTGTCGATGGCCAAGACCTCGACAAAGGTCTTCATCCTGGAAGTCATGGGCCGACACGCCGGCTGGATTGCCGCCGCGGGCGGCCTTGCCGGCAAGAACCCCGAAGACGCGCCGCACATCATCCTGTTTCCGGAAATCCCGTTCGAGGCAGCGCGACTTCCTGAAGCGCGTTCGGGAATGCGTGAACCGGTACGACTACTGCGTCATCGTCGTGAGCGAAGGCGCCGCCTACGCGAACGGCAAATTCCTCGCCGAAGCCGGCACCCGCGATGCTTTCGGTCATGCCCAGCTCGGCGGCGTCGCGCCGGTCGTCGCGAACATGGTGCGCGAGAAACTCGGCTACAAGTACCACTACGCGATCGCCGACTACCTGCAGCGCTCTGCGCGCCATATCGCCTCCGACGTCGACGTGAAGCAGGCCTACGCGGTCGGCAAGGCCGCGGTGAAGTTTGCGCTGCAAGGCAAAACGGCCGTGATGCCGGTCATCAAGCGCGTGTCCGACAAACCGTATCGCTGGAAGATCGAGTCCGCGCCGCTGGTGCGGATCGCGAACAAGGAAAAAATGCTGCCCCGAAACTACATCAGCAAGGATGGCTTCGGCATCACCGAGGCGTGCCGCCGCTACCTGCAACCGCTGATCAAAGGCGAAAATTATCCTCCATATATCAATGGCTTACCGAAGGTCGCGAAGCTTAAAGGGCGCCCGGTGAAGCCTAAGACTGGCGTCAAATTTGTGGTATGATGCGCCGCCTGTTGCGGGCGGGACTCCGGCGGCCTTTCGGTTCTGGAGTCAGGGAGCACCCGCAGCGCCCTAGATAATAACAATAGGGATTTTCACCAAACGAAGCTCTGACGCTGGCGCGAGCGCCTGGCGATGGCGGCGTCGTTTGATCAACTCGCAACAAGTTCAGGAGAAAATCTGATGTCTAACGAGATGGCCCTATGGCTGTCGATTGGTGCCGGTATTGCAGCCATCGTATACGGCGGAATCTCAACGCACTGGATTCTCAAGCAGCCGCCGGCAACGACCGCATGCAGGAAATTGCGGCCGCCATTCAGGAAGGCGCGAACGCCTACATGAATCGCCAGTACGCCACGATCGGCATCGTCGGTGTCGTGCTGTTTGTCGTGCTCGGCTTTGCCCTTGACTGGGCGACCGCCATCGGCTTTGCGATCGGCGCGATCTTCTCCGCCCTCGCCGGCTACATCGGCATGTTCGTGTCGGTTCGCGCCAACGTGCGCACCGCCGAAGCCGCCAGGAACGGCGTCAACCCGGCGCTGAACGTCGCGTTTCGCGGCGGCGCGATCACCGGCCTGCTGGTCGTCGGCCTCGGCCTGCTCGGCGTTGCCGGCTACTTCATGATCCTGCTGAAGATGGGTTCCACGATCGACCATGCGATTCACGCGCTGGTCGGCCTCGCGTTCGGCGGCTCGCTGATCTCGATCTTCGCGCGACTCGGCGGCGGCATCTTCACCAAGGGCGCTGACGTCGGCGCCGACCTGGTCGGCAAGGTCGAAGCCGGTATTCCGGAAGACGATCCGCGCAACCCGGGCGTGATCGCCGACAACGTCGGCGACAACGTCGGCGACTGCGCCGGCATGGCAGCCGACCTGTTCGAAACCTACGCGGTAACGATCATCGCAACGATGCTGCTCGGCGGCCTGGTCGCCGTCAGCTTCGGTACCGAGGCCGTGGTGTACCCGCTGGTGCTCGGCGCGGTTTCGATCGTCGCCTCGATCATCGGCACGTTCTTCGTCAAGACCTCCGACGGCGGCAAGATCATGGGCGCCCTGTACAAGGGCATGATCGTGTCCGGCGTACTCGCGGCAGTCGCGTTCTACTTCATCACCGACATGATGATGGGCGGCACGTGGCAACGCTAAGGGCATCTACTTCTCCGCGCTGATCGGCCTCGCACTGACCGCCGCGATGGTCGTCATTACCGAGTACTACACCGGCACGGAATTCAAACCGGTCAAGACGATCGCCGAAGCCTCGCTGACCGGTGACGCGACCAACATCATCGCCGGCCTCGGCATTTCGATGAAAGCCACGGCGCTGCCGGTACTGGCGGTGTGTGCCAGCATCTGGGGCGCGTTCGCGCTGGCGCCGGAAGGCGACAACCTCGCCGGCCTTTACAACATCGCCATCGCGGCAACGACCATGCTGTCGATGACGGGCGTCGTCGTTGCGCTGGACGCATTCGGCCCGATCACCGACAACGCCGGCGGCATCGCCGAGATGGCAGAACTGCCGCCCGAAGTTCGCAAGATCACCGACCAGCTCGACGCCGTCGGCAACACGACCAAGGCCGTCACCAAGGGCTACGCAATCGGCTCGGCCGGCCTCGCGGCGCTCGTGCTGTTCGCCGACTACACCAACGCGCTGGAGAAGGCCGGTATCGATGCCGTTTTCCTGCTGAACGATCACCTGGTCATCATCGGCCTGTTCATCGGCGGCCTCGTGCCGTTCCTGTTCGGCGCGATGGCGATGGAAGCCGTCGGCCGCGCCGCCGGCGCGGTCGTCCAGGAAGTGCGCCGCCAGTTCCGGGAAATCGAAGGCATCATGGAAGGCACCGGCAAGCCGGACTACAGCCGCGCGGTCGACCTGCTGACCAAGGCGGCGATCAAGGAAATGATCGTGCCGTCGCTGCTGCCGATCGGCGTGCCGCTGGTCGTTGGCCTGGTGCTCGGCCCGAAAGCGCTCGGCGGCCTGCTGCTCGGCACGATCGTGACCGGCCTGTTCGTCGCGATCTCGATGACCGCCGGTGGCGGTGCCTGGGACAACGCCAAGAAGTACATCGAAGACGGCAACTGCGGCGGCAAGGGCTCTGATGCCCACAAGGCCGCTGTCACCGGCGACACCGTTGGCGATCCGTACAAGGACACGGCCGGTCCGGCGATCAACCCGCTGATCAAGATCATCAACATCGTTGCGCTGCTGATGGTGCCGCTGCTGTAGAGTCAGCCAGCCAAAGGCACTGACAAGAACCGCCGGGTGCTCGTGCCCGGCGGCTTTTTTTTAAGGATTCCGGTGTTCGGAAATCTGGCGGCCGCCGGAGCGTACCCAGCAATGAGGGTGCGTCGATGAAATGCCCTGTACGAAATCGACGCCAATGTCGCGCAGCCAGTCGAAATCCTCCTGGTGCTCGACCTGCTCGGCCACGATGCGAAACTGCATCGTGCGCGCGAGCTTGATCATCGCCGCGACCATTTCCTGGTTGACCAGGTCGGATCGTCAGGTTGCGCGTGTAGGTGCCGTCGATCTTCAGGTAGTCGATCGGCAGGTGCTTGAGGCTCGAGAACGAACCGAGCCCGCTGCCGAAATCGTCGAGCGAAAACTCGCAGCCAATGCCGTGCAGCACTTCGATAAAGCGCTGCGCATGTTGCACGTTCGACAGGATCGCGCTCTCGGTGACCTCGAAGCAGATCGACGCCGGCGCGACGCCGGAGCGATCCAGCGCCTCGACGACGAAACCGAGAAACGACTCGTCGCCCAGCGTCTGGCCGGACAGGTTGATCGCGCAGCTGCGTGCGCTCGGCGAGCTTGATCTCGCCGCCCGAGATCGCCGTCAGCGTCGCGTTGACGACCCAGCGATCGATCTGCGGCATCAGCTGGTAGCGCTCGGCCGGCCGCAGGAACTCCGCCGTAGTCGGCGTACGGCTCTGGCTCGTCCGGCAGGCGAATCAGGACCTCGACGGACGGGCCGGAGTCGGCGCCGCCGCTCATCGCGATGATCGGCTGCACGGCCAGCTCGAAACTGTCCTCGTGCAGCGCCGCTCTGCAGCTGCCGCAGCCACTGAATGTCGCCGCGCTCGCGCGCGACCGCCTCGTCGCGCGCGGAATAGACATGCACCTGGCCGCGGCCTTGCTGCTTGGCCACGTAACAGGCCGAATCGGCCGCGCTCATGACGTCCTGCAGCGTGCCGCTGGCGTGGCTGATCTCGACCAGGCCGATCGAAATGCCGATATTGAATATCTTGTCCTTCCAGACGAAGCGATAGTCGGCGACGGCGTTACAAATATCGGTCGCAATCTGCCGCGCCTTTTCGATCGGGCAGCCGATCAGCAACGCGCCGAACTCGTCGCCGCCGAGTCGGCCGACGAAGTCCGAATCGCGAACCTGCTCCTTGATCAGGCCGGCGACCTCGCGCAGCATGTTGTCGCCGGCGAGATGGCCGCAGCTGTCGTTGACCGCCTTGAAGCGATCGAGGTCCATGTAGAACAGCATGTGCACGGCCTCTTCGGCATGCGCCGAGTCCATCGCCTCATCGAGGCGGCGCTCGAATTCGCGACGATTGATCAGGCCGGTCAGCGGATCATGCGTCGCCTGGTAGCTCATCTGCCGCGTCAGGCCACGCAGCTCGCTGACGTCGTGAAACACGACGACGGTTCCCGGAAATGCTGTTGCCCGGCCCGCGGATCGGCGATGCGGTGATCTCGACCGAATGCTCGTGCTCGCCGTCGCTGCTGACCATGACCGCACGCCGGCCCATGTTGACGCGGCGCCGCATCGCGAGACAGCGTTCGACCGGATCGCCGAGCGGCCGGCGATCGGCGTCGTCGACCAGCGTAAACAACTCGCCGACGCGGTGGCCGGCGGCATCATCGCGATTGGTGCCGATCATCGCTTCCGCCGCCACGTTCATGTAGTCGATACGGCCGTCGTTGTCGGTCGTAATCACGCCCTCGGCGATCGATTCGAGCGTGTACTGCGCCTGGCGCTTGCTGCGCGCCAAGCGACACCTCGAGACTCTTGCGATGGCTGACGTCGCGCGCGACCGTCAGGATCGCGGCGTGGCCATGAAATTCGATGTTGGAGCTCTGCGCCTCGACCCACAGCCCGGACTCGTTGCCATTGATCAGCTGGATCTCGAGGCGCTGCGGCACGTTTTCGCCGGCCAGCCGTTTCGCCATGGTATTGCGAAACAGTGCGCGATACGCCGGCTTGACGAGGTCCGCGACTTCGCGACCGACCAGCTGCTCGCGACTCGAGGCCGATCAGGCTCGCGGCAGACTCATTGGCCAGCAGGATCTTTTCGTCGTGGATGATGACGATCTCCGGCAAGGTGCGGGCGAAATCCGTGAACAGCCGATCGCGGTCCTGGATCTTCTCGTCGCGTTCGCCCAGCGCGTCGAACAGGCGATTGACGGTGTGCGCGAGTTGCGCCGATTCCGGATCGTCCGGCACCGTCAGGCGTCGGCCGACCGAGGCATCCTCGCGACGCTTCCAGCATTTCATCGTTGAGTCGGGTTACGCGCCGCATCAGCCGGCGCCGTGAAAGCCACAGCAGCACCGCGGCCGCGGCGATCGCCAGCGAGGCCAGTGTCAATACAGCAATAGCGATGAAGGTAGGTGACATTCTGAGCCCGGGT